>JASLPY010000066.1 GCA_030744755.1 Kiritimatiellia bacterium
ACGGCGGACCTTTCCCGCTAACGCCTAGCGCCTAACCACTAACCACTGCGTTCTGCGCTCACAGCGCAGAACGCTCCAATGCGCTCTTGATTTCCGCGAGCGGAAGCTGGATAATACGTTTGTGTGGTTGGGCTGGATCATGTTCTCCTGTTCAGCTGCAAAGCAAAGACTACCTGCAATGGTTCTCCTTCATGGGGGCGCTTGGTTTCGACGAGGTGGTTGAAGCTTCAGTTGCGTGCCGAGGACCCCGGTTGGCCTCGTAAATCACCCGGGAACAACATCAAATGCTGACACAGAGTTAGCACTCGCGGCTTAGATTCGCGACGTCTCGCCACTGACGCCTGTTAGGTGGAGTGAGGCGCCGACAACAGGCTGGTCCAGAACCCGTGTGCTCGGGGGGAAGGATAAGAAACCAACAGGGCACTGGCTGATGCAATGGCCCTTTTCGCCGGCAGTTGCAAGGGCGAGAACCTAATGGCGAGATACGCACGTAGACGCTGTAGTGACTCCATCGCGGACGGGGGTTCGACTCCCCCCGCCTCCACCATAAGTCATTGATTACGAGGTACTTGCAGAAGCACGTTTGCAGGTGCCCCTAATCTTCCCCACTTTCTCGTCGTGTGGTTGGTGTTTCCCCTGTACTGGGACATTGGGCAGATGATTGTGGAGCGCCAGAAGGGCGGCACATGGGGCAAGGCCGTCGTGCAGCGACTGGCTGCTGACCTTCAGGCGGAGTTCCCCGGTATCCGTGGATTCTCTTCCCAGAATCTGTGGTACATGCGCCAGTTTTTCATGGAGTATCATGCCAAGCCAAAACTCCAACCACTGGTTGGAGAAATAAGCTGGTCAAAACACCTCGTCATCATCGGCCATTGCAAGGACGACCTTGAGCGGGAGTTCTACATCCGCATGACGCGGAAGTTCGGTTGGTCGAAGAGCGTTCTCATCCATCAGATCGAGAACCAGAGCTACGAGAAGACGCTCACCGGGCAGACCAGCTTCGACAAGGCCGTTCCCGCCGCTATCCGCCATCAGGCAAAGCTGGCGGTGAAGGACGAGTACACGTTCGATTTCCTCGAACTCGGAAGAGACCACAGTGAGCGCGAACTGGAACGGGCCATCGGCAGGCACATCGAAGCGTTTCTGCGGGAGATGGGTGGACGCTTTGCCTTTTTGGGAACGCAGTACCGGCTGGAAGTCAGTGACAAGGAATACTTCGTTGATCTGCTGCTCTACCACCGTCACCTGAGATGTCTGGTAGCCATCGACTTGAAGGTCGGCGAGTTTCAGCCGGAGTTCGTTGGAAAGATGCAGTTCTATCTGGCCGTGCTCGATGACAAGGTGCGGATGCCGGATGAGAATCCTTCTATCGGCATCATCCTGTGCAAGACGAAAGACCGTGTGATCGTCGAGTACGCCCTCCATGACGCAACGAAGCCTATCGGAGTGGCCACCTACAGGATTGTCAAGCGCCTCCCTGCGGAACTCAAAGCCGAGTTGCCTGCACCGAAACAGATTGCGGCACTCCTCGGCGGACTTGAATAGCCATCCGATGCTCATCGCTACCGCTGGTGTCCTTGCCAAGCACAGGAATGGCGGTTGTCCCACTGCTCTCAGGACTTCCCCATATTTTCCCCAACTTTTTGTCGCAACAGGGGGCTATTCATCGCTCTCAATGAGATCATATTTCGACAGATCGTCGCCAACCAGGCGGCCGCGCGCGAACTTGGCCCACTTGCTTGCGGGGTAGTCCCAGTCCAGCCGTTTGAACCGGATGTAGGCTTCCTTCAGGTCCAGGTTACCTTCCCTGGTATAGCAATCGCCGCACCAGTAGAGCGCCTCGGCCATTAGATTCTTGTCGACACCGTCCCTTTCGAGGAGACGATCGAACGTATTCGCCGCCTTCTCATAGTTTGCGGCCCGCATGAAGCATTGCCCCGCCACCGCCGTCGTCTTGTCGGCCAGTTTGTGCGCCGGAAATCGTTCCGCAAGGCTACTGTAGACTTCGCCGGCAGTCGTGAATGGATCGTGCGATTGGAGCTTCATCACTTCCCTGCGCATGGCATCCTCTAGCTTCTCCGACTCTGCAACGAAGGCCATTCCTTTCGAGAAGAAATACTTGCCGAGACGGGCTATCGTCTCAGCGACCAGCTCGTTGTCCGGCCAGCGGTAAGCAAGCTTCACGTACTCGTCGGACGCCCTGTCTATATCCCCCATCAGCTCGAGCGCCAGGGCTTTCTTGAACTGTGCCCTGGCCGAGTAGGGGCTGGTCCGGTAGTTCGCTACAATATCGGAGAACTGCACAACAGCCGTGCTGAAGTGTTTAGCTTTCTCTGTGGCGTCTTTCGTCTCATTGGCGAGTTCCAACACCAGGTTTGCCAGCAGGTAATCGGCCTGCGCTTTAAGGTCGGTTCCCGGAAAATCATTGAGCGCCTCCTCCAGAAGACGTTTTCCTTCGGCTATCTCCTGCTCCGAAAGATCCACCTGCTTCATTTTGCGGTGCTTCTTGGCCAGCTCGAAGTACGCTTCTGCCACGGTCAGCCTCGTGCGCACCGCCATCTCGGGATCTTTGAATCGTTTTGTAAAAGAAAGCACGGCGCCATCCGAACCCTTGTAGATCTCCAAGCTGTGACTGATGGCCGTCCCTTCCGTACCAGAGTCATAGATGGCCTCGACGGTACTGCCTGCGCTGACCGGCATAGCATTGGGTTCCTCGAACTCCCCGGATGCACCGGTCGCGAAGCTGAACCTGCACATGCCCTGAAAGATCCCCGAGTGGCTCAGTGTCTCCGTCAGCGTCAGATCCTTCTCCTTGCCCGCGCAGCGTAGTTTCACCACCACCGCATCGCGTTCGTCCGTTGCATCCTGTGCCACGTTGATTACACGGAAGTACACCGATTCACCCACATGGCAACCATCTACCTTTTCCAGGTAGTCTCGATCCATAATGGAGAAAAACGCATCGGCGAAGAAGTCCACCTGCCTGGTCAACCAGTTTGTCCCACCCTTGTCGTCCAGGTAACGGAACCCGATGGATACGCTGTCCGTGTTCTTGATCATGAGCGTTTCATCGTCTTCATTCTCACCGAGCGTCGTACTGATCGCAAAAGTGAACCTCCCATCGTCCAGCGCCAGCCCTGCGAATCGGTCGCCTACGACCTTCCCGCCGGAGTACCCGACGGGCAAGGCCATGGGAGCACTGTCCGAAACAGTACGACGCAACGCGATCGTATCCCAAACGTCGACATCGAATGGCTGTTTCAGATCGGTACCCCGTGCATCGCGTCCGCTGGAAGTCTGAACATAGAGCGTTGCCTTGCTTTCGGCAGACTTGGCAATCGTCGGCCAAAGGATTTCGACCAGCACGGATCCCCCGAGAACGGCGCGGGAAAGATCACCTGGCCCCTGCTTCTCAGGACGGGTTGCCGTCAGGCTCCGACCCACAAGACTCCCCGGCGGTTCCTTCGCAAGATCCTCGTCACTCAATGGCTCCGAGGTAACGTTATATACCCGGAGTTCCGGTTCTACATAGTAGGCCTGCTCGACGGCCGACTGTCGCTCCCAACCAATGCCGGGGTCCGTGTTCTCAGCATCGAAATACGTAATGAGGGCCATATCCTCCTGTCCGACGCTGATCTCCGAAGCGCGTTGCGGGGGTCCTTCAACAGGGAAAAAACGCCCTACAAACGTGCCCGTATGCTCAGCCTTCTCCAATGCCTCGAACGGTTTCGAGTCGGACAACGCCGAACGAATAGTGAACGCAGCCGTATCGAGCTTGTCGGATGCATCCAAGTCCGGATCCTGGATCATGACTGCAACTGCATCCCCAGGCGAGAAGCGGCGCAATGGAATGTAGCGGGCACGGTCCCCAGCTCCCTCGACAAACACGGCACTGACGGTAGCGTTGGCGTAGGTTGCGGAAAGGAACGATTCCTTCACCCTGTTGCTTTTGTCTGTGCATAACGGATCTTCATACGAAACGGAAATCCTGTCGCCAGGCACGATCTCCAGGCGCTCGTTCTCGCGTAGCGCCATGAGATCGGACATCGTGGGGAGAATCGCCCGACCGTCGGCCGCCTTGAGTGCCAGGGAGTTGATAGCCGGCGCATCGCTCTCGAAATCATGGATAATGAACCGCAAAACCCGTGCCCTGGTATGCGCCCCGAAGGAGATCGTGAACGTGGAAGCGTCCTCGTTGGGCACGACGCTTGCCGGTGCGCGGTATACCGCTTCTGAGATTTCGGGATGCTCATCCGGTTTGAATGTGTCGGGCGGGCACGCACCCAGCGTGCCCTTCTCGTCGATATCGCACAGCAGTTCGAACCCTGGACTGCTGTCGCGCCTGGCCTCAATGTACACATCCACGCGATGAACGCCCTTCATGATCGCGTCCGTAAAATCGTGTGGAGCGACCTGCTCATTCCCCTCGTCATCCATAACCGACCCGACATCTCCGTCGACAAGAAGCAGGTACTGAGCCTCCTTCGCCTTGCACTTAAGCTTGAACGTGCGCACCTGCCGCCGGGGCTGGAAAAAGGCGGCTGAAAAGCGCAGGAGATACTTGTCCTCGCTTCCGATCCGAAGCTCTCCGGCCTTTCCAAAGAGGTTCTGGTCCCAGTCCGTACGCATGGCATCAGGCCTCACCACGCGTTTCCTGCTCCACGATGCGTTGTCAAGAACGAGATCTATCGTTGCCGCGTCGAGGATCACCTGTTCCCCTGAATCGCTCTCGCTGCCCTGCGGTTCTCCCCCCTCGGGGACGGGTTTAGCCATCATGACCCCGAGCGGCGCGCCGTCCCAGGGCTCGGCCGGCATAGGCCAAGCGGCGATGGTCTCGAAGTCCTTGCCGTTCGGCGAGGTCTGAAGAATGAAGTCCTTGAGCTTCCTGCCCGCATCCCGTGCCTCAACCCCCATGCCCCCAAGCGTGGCAAACTCGTTCAAGTCGACGCTGAAGAGCTTGGGCCTCAAGTTGTCAGGCAAACCGACCCACGCGGGGTATTTCCCGCTCGAAATCACGAAATTCGGCTCGCGTCCTTCGAGCGAGTCAGAGGCAAACGCTGTAGCAGGCGCCGACTCAGTGGAGACAGCGCCTTCGAACACACCGCTATGGCATTCCGTTTCGACAAGCGGAAATCCCACGATACCATCCCCGCTCGTCGTCGCAACCTTGACGACCAGGCGGTCCTTCTGTGCCGAGGTGCTCCGGTCCGGGTCCACCACTCGCACGTTGATCCGGTTACCCGGCTTGACCTGGTTGCTTGCCCGCACCGTGCTGAGCGCAACCGATTCCGTGTCTTCCTGGCGACGGGCACGGATCGCGTCTTCCAGGGCGCGAATCTCATACTCCTCTCCTGTGAGGATCTTGCCCGACGACGTGTAGAGCGCGGAATCACTCACAACCTGCAAGGTGTGCGTAACAGATTCGGTGATGTCCTGGTCCGATTTAAACTTATCGGAGAAGTCGTAGTGGACCTTGTCGTCGCCGAGGACCTGGAGGATCTTGTCACCTTTAACGATCGGCGCAAGTTCCGTCTTGATCTCACCCTCAAACAGAGTTTTCGACTCGGCAAAAGGCGTGAGAACAAGGATCTCCTCGTCTCCCGACGCTGTCCATACCCGGATTCCGATTCGAGTGCTCTTGCCGACAACGGAGAGGTTCTCGTCGGACAGGCTGACCCTGAGCGACTTGCCCGGCACAATGATATTGAGGTCCATTGATTCGCCGACATGCCGCAACTCGCGCGCCTTCTCGTAGTCCTTGAGCATGAGGTTCACCTGCCCTTCGAGAATCCTGGCGTTCGCGTGGTTCGGGTTTAGCACAAAGACCCGGTTCAGAAAATCCATGGCTTCCACGGGCTCCTCCATGTCGAACATGACCTGCGCGGTATGGTACAGGCCCTCCTGCTGAACATAGCGATTCGTGTTCTTGAGAATCTCATCCAGGCTTCGCATCGCCTCGTCGAACTGGCCCGTTATGCGGTCAACGTCGACCATGCGGAGCCTGGCATCAATCTGAGCCCGGGTTGTGTCAAACTCCTTCGCAGCCACGATCTTCCCATAAAGTGCCCTTGCCCTGGGATACTCTAACCGGTGAAATGCCGTGTCCGCGTATGTGAGTATCACCAGGGCACGGCTTTCCGCAGAGTACCCGCTCCCCTCCTTGTCCATGAGGGTCATCAAAGCACGGGAATACGACTCCGCTTCATTGAACGCCCCGGCCTGGCTGTGCATATCGATGACCCAGGTCACAAATCCCGGATCCAGTTCACGGATGGTTTCGATGAAGATGTCCTTCCGGGTAAGGTACGACCGCCAGGAGCGCTGGACGTTGCCCGACAGGTAGTCCTCCTGCGCGGAGAAAAGCGCGTAGCGAGGATCGCTGCGTTCGACCGGTATAACATAGCCCAACTGCGTGATTGAACGCGACCGAACTACGCCGAGCAGGTTCCTGGTCTGCTCCTCCATCGCCGTCCCGGCGAAATCTAGACCGGCGGAGCAATAGAGGGTTGCCAATTCGTACTTCCCGTCCTTATCCAGTTGCTCGGCAAAGTGCCCAAGCGCGCCTCGCAGGTTAGCGCTATCAGAATCCCTGGCGACCTTCCAGAGATACGGAATCAATGCGGCGAGCTCCTTATCGCGTCTCTGCGCCACGAGCGCCCCCTGAAGCTTTGTAACCAGGTGATCGCCGTAACCAACGTACCACCGACCGGGACGGCAACCTGCCGAAAAGAGCCGCAGCAGAACATCTGTTTCTTCACTCGTTAGCGGCTTCTCAGTGGAGATATGCGACAGGGCCCGCATGCCCGGAAGATCAAGCCGCGCCGGTGCCTTTTCGAGGCGATCAAGGAAGGCAGAAAGCTTCGAGAAAAACGCTTTTCTCTCCCCGGTGGTTCGTGCCTCGGCCCGGTATTCCAGATGAAGGGCGCCCATAGCAGCGTGGTCGAAGCGACCCTTGCCGTAGTGCGCCTCGAGCTTGTCAATGAGGGCGTCCCTGACGCCGGCGTCCGCCCCCACGATCTGCCTGTACCATCCCTTGAGCTCGTAATCTGTGAACGTGAACTTGGCGTCGCCGTACCCGCGTGGAATAACGGCCATGCTCCCCAGCACATCGGCGGCATGCGCGCGGATTGCGTTCTTTTCGTCCCTCCCTCCTTGCTGGAAATACCCACCGTCGATGCGGCCGGTCGCCCTGGCTTCCTCTAACCAGGCGTTATCGAAGTACGTCTCAACCGGATATTTCTTGGCGAGGACACCAAAAGACTCGGGGGACCTGATGTACGACATCAGTGTCGCAACGGGCAGCATCTTTCCCATGACTACCTTTTCAAACAGTGCTGTGTTCGCATCGCTTTCGTGCCAATAACGACCGCGCCGCGTCATCATCATCCAGTCAAACAGCTGTTTCCAGTTGCCCTGCCCCAACTGTTGCTCCAGGGCCCCGGCAAAGATTCCGTTCAACCTGAGTGCTTTAGACCTGTCGCCCTTGGGTATGTATGCCCAGCCCCAACCCTGTCGACTGCCCATGATGCTGTCGGCCACCCAGCGGACCGACTGGTTCTGGCCTTCGGGGTCCCAGCGGGTCAACTGGTCGGCCAGGATCTCGCACTGGAGATCGAAAACGTCCATACCCTTCTTGCCGCCCATCCCCGATTGTGGGCGTATCATTCGGGAAAGGGCCGCCTGCGCGTAGGGCAAGCGGTTCTGGCCAGGGACCTTCACTTGCACATAAAGCGCCCGGGCGGCCTGCATGAACCGGTCGGCTTGCCCGTTGTCTTCCGCGGCAAGCATGTGTGCCCACATCCGGCAGTACGCGTTAGGCGCCTTGTCCGGATCCCCACGAAGGTTCTGTACCCCGTTGAAAGCGTTCTCCAGACCGCTGACCGCCGCCAACCCGGCCTGCTGTTTCTTGACCTCTGCTTCGGTTTCTGCCAGCTCCGTCGTGATCTGTCCTATATTAGCCTCGTGCCGTTCCTTGGACGTGGTCAGCTGCTTCGTCTTAAATTCGCTAGCTGTCGTCGGCGCGGCCAATTCCTTTGTTGCCTCGGCCAACTGCTGCTTCTCTCGCTGCAGCCGCTCACGCAGGCTTTTGGCATGCGCCTCGGTTCTCCCAGCGGCCTTCCGCGTCTCCGTAGCCCACATCTTGAACTCGCCATACAGACGGGAGAAAGCCCTCTTGCGGCCATTCTGCCTGTAGGGAACCCAGTCGTACGCGGACAATAGAGGAGCCAGCTTGGACTTGTCTTCGAGCGTGCGCCATGAGTAGAGCAACACCTCAGAAACCAGCTCCTCGTTGAAAGCGAGGGGCGTCCTGGCAACATGCTCCGTGCCAAAACGTGCCATCGCCCTGTCGTACGTGTTCGGGGGCAATTCGTTCTGCTCGTCGCGAGGATAAGAGCTATAGGCCTGCCAAAGGTGATTGACGATTTCGAACGTCTTGGCAATGCCGTCTTTCAGGTGCCATGACTCGCTCTTCACAAGGTGATCGATACACTCGTTGAACTGCGTGCCCGCCGCCAGCGAGTTAATCACGGCGGCATCCTGCGACTGTACACCCGTCAGAAACACCGCCTGCGACTTGAACAACGCATGGGTGTTCGTCGGTGCACTCGTCACAAACCCCAGGTTCCGGGTCGCCGGAGACAGTTTGAAAAGCGAGGCGTGTCGGCTACCCAGCTCGGCCCACCCGGTGCGTGTCGCGATGTATCCGCGGTAATCCCACGACATCAGTTCCTCGCGCTCCTTGTCTGAAATCCTGGCAAACGCCGCTTTGAAGAACGCCTGCTTGGCGGCCACCTGGTTCTTACGCCACCCATGATCAGGGTGTCCGTCGGCGAAGACGTAGAGAATGTCCATCAGGGTTTCGGCACCGAGGTAGCGAGTAAGGTAGAGATCTGCCGCTGTCAGAACAGCAGCAAACTCTTTGTTCTGGACGGTATCTTCCTTTCCGGCCGCGCCCGCCTTGAAAGCCAGGTTAGCCGCGTAGAAAGCTATTCGGGCTTTACGCTTCTCATCGCCACGAATCATGGTCGCAATCTTCCGACAGTCCGAGGCCGCCACGAGTTTTGCAGGAACCGGGCTCCGCATCTCGTTCGCCAACCAGTCGAGTGCCTCCCAGTAATACTCACGTTCCTGCTCGAGCGGGAGAGTATCCCGAAAGACCATCGCCAATCTGGATGCCAGGCCGGCAAAGTCGCGGCGCCGTACAGCCTGGTCGACGTACCACTTGTCGAATTTACGTGCATGGATGCTCCCGCGATATTTGCCGCCGACAGCCGTCATGAAGCGGTACGTGTCGTCCGCCGCATCGAGGAAGTCCAGTTGCGCACCGTAGAGAATCGCCGCTACTTCCGATGCGTCACCTTCCGGCCTCTCCGAAGCGAGGTAGGTCTTGCAGCGCGCGGCAGCGGTCTGAAAGTCACCCACCAGGACGGCGTTATCGATGGCCTTTCTCAGGATGGATGGCGCCGGATTCGTCTTGGCAGCCAGGTACTTTCTGACGGCCAGTGAGGCGCCGTACGGTTTTCCCCTTTTACGCCCCAGATCAAGTATCTTGATAATGTCCGCCTCGGTGGCCGATCCAGGATCCTTGCTGATCCGGGCGCATAGCGTCTCGAACTCGCTTGAGATGCCGCTTGGCGCTGTATCCTGTCCCGCAGCCTGAGAACCCAGAAGTAGCACTGCCGCAACGGTCGCGCCCGCCAAAGTAATAAACCTCTTCCCTGTCATGGTCCGTGATCCTCCTCTGTCGGAAATCAATTATCCCGGGGTTTCTCAATGCCCAGCTTGGCTTCGATCTTCGGGAGCTGCTCCTGGGCCTTGCTGGCATAGACGCTTCCAGGATATTCGAACATAAGCTGCCGGCATTTTTCGTGGGCCTTCTTGAAATCACCCCTGTCAAAAGCCACCAGAACCCACTTGAGCAACATCCTGTCGAGAAATTCCTCATCCTGGTAGTCGAGGAAGATCTCCATGAGAAGCTCCTCCGCCTCGGCGTAATCACCAGTCTGGATATGGTAGTCAACGATCTTGGCCAGCGACGGCCCCGCGAACTCACTGTCAGGAAAACGCGTCGCGCAGAGCTTGTAAGCTGAGATCGCGGCATCCTGTTTCTTGCCGTCCTCGATCATCAGTTCCGTTGTTTCGGCGATCAGGAATTGTGCTTCCGCGCTGGAGTGGGCGTTGGGCATGTTCACAACCTGGCGGAAGACCTCGATTGCATCCTCGTACTCCTTCTTTTTCAGAAAGATCCTCCCGATCCCCATCAGCGCATTATCCACGAGCGGCGATTCGGGATAGAGATGGCTGAACGCTCTGCATGTGGCCATTGCCATGGAGAAATCGTCTTGCGCGAGGTAGAGGTTCCACTTGATGCTAAATGCCTTCTCGCGCAACCCGGTTGGAATCGCCGTCTGGGTCTGTATGGCAAACTTGACCTTGTCGAGGCCTTGATCGGATTTCTCGCCGGCCCCCTTCTTGAGGCCCATGCTCTGGAAAATACGCGCGATCTCGAGATAGGCCTCCGCCTCCACGATCTCCTTCCTGGCGCGGACCGTGGCTTCGAAGACCACGTCCTGGTCAGCGCGTGGGCGCGCATCCATCTCGCCCAGAACGGCAAGCTCGTCCCGGACCTCGACCAGGCCTTCGCCACGAATTGTCAGTTCGTCACGATACATCGCCACGATCGTATCCCCGACCGTGCAGTTGAGAATACTGTCGCTCTTTTTGACCTCCTTGTCGTTCTCGGCGGTCCCCAGCCGCGATGTCCCGACGAATACGCCGCTGTGTTCGCCGTCCTCCGTCAGGAGCAGGGCAATCTCGTCCCTGACTACCTTCTTCTGGCCTTCCCCGTCCTCCTCCAGGATCTTTTCGATGTCCACGGTCAATTCGGGAAGGGCTTCATCCTCTCCCTGCAGGTAGGTCGAAGTAACGTGCACTTTGATCGTGTCCTTGCCGTCCGTGGTATCGAGGTCGATGTCCCGGAGGCGTAGAAAGAACGGCTGACCCACAAACGCCGAGACGGCCGCAACCCCATACGTGCCGCGCGTGAACGCGAGGGCACCGGAGGAGGTGACCTTGACTCGATTCACCCTCGGGACATTCTTCTCGCCCATCCGGGTACTATCGTCGCGGTACGTGGTCTCAATGGTATCGCCACCGACCAGGTGCAGGAGATGATCGCCCGGAGCGCCCTTTCCTACATCGGTTCGAACGGATCCCACGAAAACGTCGTCGCGTCCCACCTGGGGAGTGCAAACCACAATCTCGCTGTCGCCGCTCGTCGCTTTGACAACAACTTCAACGTGTTTCCCAAGGTACTTCAGGACAGGCAGATCACCGTCAATTATCTTCACGTAGAAGCGATGCCCGGCTTCCATGTATTCGACCTCCGGGCTCTCCGTGTCGATGAACGTGCCGACCAGGTTCAGGTTGTTGATTGCTTTCGACCAGTGCTCCTGCGCAAAATGCGACATGCCGATGTAGTAATACGCCTGGTTGGCCCAAACGGTATTCGGGTAGCCCCCTGTGATCTTGCGAAGTGCAGAAAACGCGGCGCCGAACTGGCGCGAATTGAAATATGCCACCCCCGTGAGGTAGAGGCCCTCCAGAAACATGTCGAGCTCCTCGCCGTCCAGTTCCTCGTCGCCCTGCTTCAGGTTGGCAAGGTATCGAAGCTGTTCGACCGCGTTCGCATTTTCCCGCAATTCGAGGTAATGGCGCCCCAGCGCCAGGTACGCCTTGAAGCGAATGCTACTCTTCGGATTCTGCTCGATTACCGTTTTCAGCATCTTTACGCCGCGCTCGCGCTCGCCCAGCTCGAGGAGCTCCCCACCCCTCTTCAGGACCTTGCTCGCCGCGTAGTCAGCGCTTTCCGTATCCCGCGTACCCTTGGCCTCCCTGGCAGCCCGGGTTTGCAGAACCGAAAGCAGCAAGACTCCAAGCACGCAAACCATCAGCGCCCTGATCTCAGTTCCAATCCGCATCAACCCCTCCTCCTATGTTAACTCCATCCTAAAAGATCTCCTGCAAGAACGGCGCAGAGCGTCGTTCTTCGGGGTTTGAACCTGCGCACCCATGCCGTCGCGGTCGGCTACGTCGACGGAATAGCGATAACCTCGAACGGCACGGCAGGCAACATGCCCAGGTAGGATCGCGCCGTTGTGGGCTTTCCGTCACTATTCTCCGCAGTGGTCTCCAGAAAGGCGTTGAGAATGAGATTGCCTTTCATACCAGACCTGGGTTCTTCGAGTTCGGCGCCGATCACGAGCACGACTTCCCCGTCGTCTGTGGACACATCCTTGACGGCGATGCCCTTCGGTGGCGTATCCAGTTCGATTTTCACCTGCCCGGCAAGCCCCCCACTGGGTAAAGCGAACCTGACTCGCGCCGTGCCGATCGCCGAGAGCTTCACCGGTTCCTGACCCAGACGCTTCAGCGGAGCCGTTCCACCATCGCGCCCCGCGATAGCCACAGTACCGGACTTCATCGGGACGAGGTGGCGCCAGAGAAACGCCTGCATCATGTCCTCAGCAGGCGTCGCCAGGTGGCGAACCTCCTTGCCGTCAATCCTAGCGTCCCCCTCCACGCGCAGACTGACAGTCTTTGCCGGGGGGCGAGCAGGGATGGTCAGAGTGAGACGCACCTGGTCGCAACCCGATGGGATTCGCCCTCCGCCCAGAGCAAAGCCCTTTGGCATACCCTTCAATCCCAGCGATATATCGCCTTCGAAACCATCCTTTCGCATGGCATGCACCACAAAAGGAACGGTTGCTCCCGCCGGAGCGTTGACAGTCGAGGGGACGACGCGCAAGTCGAAATCGGGCCGCGCCGCACTGACGCGTAGACGGTAGGAGTAGGCCGCGCCGCCCTTGTTCTGAGTATCGCTCAAACGTAACAGGTAGAGCCCATCGTCCGGCAATGTAAGAGTCACGAAAGAATCCGAATAATGCGTCAGGAGCCCCAGCCATTTGTCGATGTGATCGTCGTTGGCTGCAACCATCTTGCCGTCAGGGCCGAACAGTTTCAGAAGCGAGTCGAGCGGGGATCCCAACCGCCGGGCCAGCACTTCTATCGCGATCTTTTCCCCCGCGCGACCTTTGAAGCGAAACACGTCCCAATCGCCGGAGCGATCGATTCGTCCGTTCACGATCATGGGAAGTACCAACGACTGGGCCTTGCGCTTTTCGTTGTTCGGTTCCGTTTCCAGGCATTCCGGCAGCGTGTCGATGGCAAACGGTATTCCCCTGGAGACCCAACGGCCGTTGGCTATCGGAATGTCCCGGATACCGGGGCTCATTTCCTTCGTGTCCAGCGTCGCCTCGCTCACGGGCAGGTTCCAGCCTTCAAGTTTAACCCTGGTATCAGTGCCGGCCCGACCTCCGAGAGGAAACACGCTCGTGAGAAAGGGCGCCTCTCCCAGGGCAATGCGATAGACAAAATCCTCGCGCCCACGGTAGATCGAGTCCTTGATTTCCAGTACATACTCGCCGCTTTCGGGGATCTCGTAATGGATCACCGGATCGGGAGCGAAACGGAAGTCGTCCGCGTAGGCCACTTCGTTTCCCTCCGCGTCCGAAAGGGCCAACGTGGCCTGGAACCAGCCGGGCACGGCATCGGCCAGGTAGGGCACGAGGCTGCGCGCACTGACGTCCGCAACCAACCGCGTGCCCTTGTCGGCATCGAAGCGAAAGCGGTCCACATCGCCCGGCATTATCTGGCCGTTCAATACCACCGGCAGCGATTCCAGGTTCGAGACCTCCATCTCCAGGACCTTGCCCTTCAGAACACCGTCATCCGCTTTCTGATCGTTTGGCTCACGCTCCCGGTATTCCCGGTGATTCCCCACCTGGAAATAGAGCGGATTCGTGACCCCGGACGGAGTTCGCAGCCGCAACTCCCGCTCGCCGGGCCTGGCGCCGGGGCTCAGCGTCAGGTAGAGCGTAACCGTCTCGGAGATCTGTGCGTTGGGCTGTCTCTTGGGATTTGCGAGGACCTTCCGAAACTGGGAGTAGCCTTTCATACTGGGGTCATCGAGGCCAAGCATGCTGGCGCTTGTTCTGAACTCATCCGCTGCCTTGGCCGCCATCAGCGCGTACGACCTGTCGTCTCGCTTGGGTCCATCATCGGCCCCCTTTCGACCCGATGATCGCAACTCGCCGATTTCCTGCATCTTGCGGTTCACCATGCTCAACTGTCGCTCCGAAAACGGTGCGGCATGGCCGATCACCTTGGCGTCGATCCCACCTCCGGAGATCAGGGCTTCCCTGGTACCCACGAGATTCTCCCCGCCAACCGTGATTTCCACCGACGATCCCTGCTGGGCACCGGCAGGAAAGATATAGCCTATATGCGGGTTCCTTTGCGCGCGGGCGCAAGGCACGGCCACGAGAAGGATTGCAAGCCATGAAACAAACAATAACCTGCGCATACCAGTCACTCCTTCGCCTTCCATCGAAACATTCCCGATCAGGTCAAGTCCTGATTTCTGAATCCAGTCCCCTCATGACATAATCTCCGTCAAGCGCCCCTCCGTCTTGTAGCCATCCTTGGCCGTAGGCGTGGTACGCACGGCGAGACCCTGGGGGTGCGGCAGTGTGCCGTCTGGGTCGATGCCAAGCTGCTCATAAATACTGCCGATCAGGTCGTTGGGGTAAACGGGCCGCTCGGCCACCCGCTCGCCTTTTGCATCCGAGGCCCCGATAACGTGGCCCCCTTTGAACCCGCCGCCCGCCACAACGGACGAGAATACCGCGCCATGGTGCCCGCGCCCTCCGTTCCACGGGGAGCCCCAGTCAACTTTCGGCGTCCGGCCGAACTCACCGCCCCACCAGACGATCGTGCTGTCCAACAGGCCGCGTTCGTTCAAGTCCTGCAGAAGCGTTGACATGCCCGCGTCCAGTTGCGGCAACTTGCGACGCATGGCCTGGAAGTTCTCCTTGTGCGTATCCCATCCACCGTAGTTGATGGTGATGTACGGCATGCCTTTCTCGACGAGCCGGCGCGCCACCAGGCAGGACTGCCCGAATGTGTTGCGGCCGTATGTATCCCTCAGGACCTCGTCTTCCTCCGAGAGATCAAAGACCTTGCCGGCATCGCCAAGGATCAGGTCGTATGCCTTATCCTCGCACTTGTCGAGCGCCTCGATCCGCGGATCGCCTTTCAGGTCGCCGCGTAACGTGTCAAGGTCCTTGAGAAGGTCGCGGCGCGCGTGCTGCCGCTCCCTGGAGATACCCGGAAGGGAAATACCTTCCACGACGAACTCCTTCTTCGCAGGATCGCCGCCCGTGGCGAAAGGTTTGTAGCGCGAGCCGAGAAAGCCGGCCTCGGAAAAGCGTCCCTGTGGACGGGTCAGTACGATGTAGGGTGGAATCAGCCCCTCGAATCCTGCATCATAGCCCTTGAACAGCGAGACCACGGCCCCGACGCTGGGATAGACTAGTTTTCCGCCGGCCTTGCGTCCCGTCTGCGTCATGTATGCGGCCGTCTCATGGCCGTTGATGCCGTGGGTCATGCTCCGGATAATGGAGTACTTATCGGCCTGTTGCGCCAGAAGGGGCAACAGTTCGTTGATCCGGATGCCGTCCACGTTGGTCGCGATCGGCGCCTTGAACGGTCCGCAATAATCGTAGCCAGCCTCGGGCTTGGGGTCAAACGTGTCCAGGTGTGGAGGCCCGCCCCACATCCAGATTTGGATAACCGACTTCGCCTTCGCCGGTTTGACGGCGGCCCCGGCAGGCAGGCTCAACCGGTCTGCCAGCATCACCCCGACCGATCCGTAGACTGCGCTCCGCAGCATGGTACGGCGTGTGACTGATGTCTGAGAGAGTCTGCCATCGTTCGTATTCATGGTCTCACCTCGTTTAGTGCCTGTATTGAAACTCCGAACTGTTAATCAGCGCCCAGGCCAGGTCGACCAGGGCCTTTGTACCTTTAGTCTCCTCGCCCCGGCCGTAGGCTGTCATGCGCGCCAGTTCCTTCTCGGTCGGAAACCGCGAAAGGATGGTCAGGTAGAGCTCGATCATAATACGGCGAGGGCTTTTCCCGCGGGCCGTGATCAGCTTCTGCAGTTTCCTGCTCTCGACAATCTTGTGATGGATGTGGCTGGAATTCAAAAGGTGCAGGCGCTGGGCCGGCGAGGGTGCGTTGTTGCGTTCCGACTCCAGCCCGGTATCGCGCGGCGGCCGTCCGAACAACTCCAGGAAGGGACTCGTAATACTACCGTCCGACAGAGCGATAGTGCGGCGTTTTTCCGGAATAAAGGTGAAGGGCTCGGGGATGTAGCTGGAGTACTGCTCCGTTGTCCCCGTGATCTGATTCAGCGCGTCAATCAACACCTCGGCATCGAGCCGCCGAACCGGGTAGTGGGCAAAATGGGCTTCGCTTTTAGCTTGTTCGGACAGGGGAACACAGGAAAGCTGATAGGTCCTCGAGTTCAAGATCAACCGGAAGATGTGCTTCATGTCGTACTGCGAAGCGAGAAGCTCCTTCTGCAGCGCCTCCAGCAATTCGGGATGCCGTGCCGGATTGTCGGGCCGTATGTCGTCGGGCTCATGGATGATGCCGCGCCCCAGCAGCCAGGACCACACACGGTTGACGATGTTGCGCGCAAACCACGGGTTCTCGGGGCGGATCAGCCAGTCCGCGAAGACCTCGCGCGGGTCCTTGTCGGGCGAGAGCTTCGCCTTCGTTCCATCCGGGAAGATGGCCACCGCCATGCCGTTCGTTGCCGCATGCTCTGCCGCCTTGACGGAATCGAAAAAAACGATCTGCTCTTTCCATTCTTGCGTGCCCTTGTATCCGACGTAGGAAAAGAAGGCCGCCATTCCCTCCCGGCGCTCCTGCGGCCATTTGTCTGCGCGCACCCCCATGAAAGTCAGCGCAACCATCCGCGTGATGTCAGGCGGCTCCCGGCTCTGCATGGCGCGGTAGAAATTGACCTGCGGCACCCGGAAGTTGCTGCCGCTCTCGGTAATCAACTCGCGGGCGAAGCGGTCGTAGGGCCGGTTCTCCTTGATGCTTGTGCGGATCCAACGGTGGTATGCCTGCACCGCGTTGGGCCACAGGTTGATCGGAAACTCGGCCTTGACCCGCAGCAGGTCTCCCCACTTCATAGCCCAGTAGTCGGCAAACTCCTCGCGCTCGAGAAGCCGGTCGATCAGAACGCGCCGCTTGTCCGGGGCCTTGTCCACCAGGAACCGCCGCGCCTCTTCCGGCGTGGGCACGGTGCCGATGACGTCGAGATAGACCCGCCGGACAAACACCGCGTCGTCACAGGGTTTGGCCGGCTGAATGCCGAGCGCGCCCAGCCGGCGGAAGACAGCCTCGTCAATGCGGCCCTGGACGTTCGCAGCGTCAGCCGTGGCGAGGTCGATTACGGAAGACACCAGGACAACCGAAAGAACCAGAAGTAGTTTCTTCATACGTGGCGTCCGTTGTTGCTGCACGGGGTGAAACACGCGTCATTGTCCCCCATCCACTGCCCCACGTCAAGCACGACGGAGAAGCGTGATCAATAAGAATCTCGCCAAGAAAACGTCCTTTCCAAACAATGCCGACGCAGAGACTGATTTCCCCTGTTTCCCATGCATGTTAAAGCGTAGTTCGTTTTGTCCAGAAGGACAAGGAGTGAAGTGTGTGAAGAAGCAGGCGAAGGAACGGCATCTCTAGATCACGCACCCAGTGATTTGACAATCAGCATGAACGAAGCCGCGAAGAGGACGATATAGATGAATGCGATGTAGTGGTGCTGGCGAGTAAGGCGCACGAGACCGTAACCCACAGCGACCCCCACTGGGATGATCGGTAGAAGTCGTACGGCCAGCATCAGGTTTGTCTCATGGATCCTTCCCAGTGCCACGAACGGAATCATCTTAGCCAGGTTCAGCATCCAGAAGAAACCTGCGGATGTAGCCGCAAACTGCAGCTTAGGCAGCTTTTGAGGCAAAAGGTACATCTTCATGACCGGCCCGGCTGCATGCGCGAGTGTCGAGGTCAATCCCGCTCCGAACCCGTACAGAGAGCACTTGAATGTTCCAGGGGCTTCGGAGTTCTCGAGGTGCCTCAGAATCCACTTCTTTGTCGCTTGATGAAGGACGAACAGGAGGCCAAGTATCCCAATGCAGAGCTTGAGTACGCGATCCGAAACAGAAAGCAGCGCCGACTCTCCTGAAACAAAGAGGATGGACCCGACGACGACACCACCCAGCGTGGCAGGCAAAAGCGGTCGCAGACGTCGCCACTGAATGTGCTTTCTGTAGAAAAGCATTGCAAAGACATCCATGGCACAGAGCATCGGCAGGAGGAATCCCACGGCCGATCTGGCAGCCTGCTGTTCATCCGGCCAGGCCAGGATAAGAATGGGAAGCGACACAGTGCCAACCGGGAATCCGCCCTTGCTCATGGCAAGCATGAAGACGGGAAGCGCAATCCAGAAAAGATCAATAAGACTGTAGCTGTCGAAGTTCATGGCAGTTAATATCAGCAGCACTCCCCGGTAGCTACCGATTCATCAGGCCCGCGAGGAGAATTTGCCGGTTCGCGTATCTACCCTGATCATCTCGCCCGGTTCAAGATACTCGGGAACCTGCACCACGAGTCCCGTGGAAAGTGTCGCGGGCTTGGTCCGGGCAGTCGCCGATGCACCCCGAATTCCCGGACTGCATTCCTCAACTTTCAGCTCGGCAACAGGCGGCAGGTCAACGCTTATCATGCGTCCGTTGCACATCAGAATCTGGATACCTTCCATGTCCTCATTGACATAGTTTGCAGCATCACCAAGATCCTCCCGCAGCATAACCATTTCCGAGTAATCAGATAGATCCATGAACGTGTAACTGCCCTGCTGCTCGTAGGAGAACTGGACATCGCGCTTTTCAACATCAACGGGCTTCAGCATGTCGTCGCCCTTGAAAGTCTTATCGAGCTTCTGTTTCGTTGAAAGATTCCGAAAACGAACCCGGTAAAGGCTGGAGCCGCCACGCGCGGTTGGTGTACTGATCTGGAGACCCTCAACCATGTGAGGATTCGCATCTATTTCGACAATGCTTCCCTTCTTGAGCTCAGAAGCCTTGGGCATAACTACCTCCTAGTCTAAAATGAGTGAACTGATTAACATCAGGGTGGTCACCATGCGCGCCCTTCGCCTTGGAAAGCTGAACGTTGCAGTTGGGGCAGATGAACATGGTCTAAAGCGTCAGGGTCACCTTTGCATAGACGCTGCGTTCGACCTCGTAAGAAGTGAATTCCTGATGCCATTCTTCTCCGAGGTTCTGTCCCACAACGGCCAGTTCGAGATCTGAGCGGGGCCTCCATGCCAGCCGGAGATCCACTGTGACGTATTCGTCTACGCCCAGCGCTTCCAGATCATCGACGTAGCGGATCCATGCGTCGCACTCGACATTGGCGGTCACGTCCCATTGCGATCACAGCGAAGCCTGGTGCCGCGGCAGGGTACCCTCGACAAGCGTAAGGCCGGCGAAATCAAAGTTGGCAGCCTTCTTGAAATCCAAATGTACATCCATGTAGCTGTAGGCGGCCTTTAGGGACCAGTTGTCCGAGACTCGCCAGGTTGAACTGCATTCCACCCCGTAGCTATATCCATCCTTGCCGTTATCCGTGCCAATCATGTACTCGAAGTGATCCGGGTCCGTGGCTTCCGTCAAGCCGGAAAGAAACTCGTAGGCCGCCAGATGGTCGTACTCGTTGAAGAACAATGCCGTATCCAGCCAGAAACTCGCGTTAGGAACAAATCGGTGGCCAAGCTCATATGCGAGCAAATCCTCAGATTCCATTTCCGAATCTTCAATAACATACAAAAGCGGCAGGCCGGCGGCATCGTACGGGGCAGGCAGTAGTGTCGGCGGAACAACCACAGATCCACTTGTGTCGGCTTCAAAGCGGGCAGGAATACGGACAGCACGCGAAACAGCTCCCCACAAGAGGTGGGAGTCACAAGGTTTTGCCTTGAGCCTGCCGCTTGGCTGAAACTCCCAACCGGTATAATCATTCTCTTCTACCTTTACTCCAAGTATCAGGCTGAGAGAATCAGGTAAGATCTCGATCTCGTCCTGCGCAAAGAAACTCGGCGTGTCCCGGATCGATTCCTCGGGCGTAAAGAAGGTTATCGCATACGTATCATTGGGATCATATTCGTCTGTTATCCACCGGTAGCCTGCCCCGACAACGAGATCATGCCGCTCGCCAAGCGCGAACCTGTACTGCGACTCAATATCGATCGTTTCATACATCAGGTCACCGTTTCCGTAATCATTGTGATCGCTGTCATAGTAAACCTGCACCGAAGCCTCTGATGACTCGGAGAACCTGTGGCCATAACGCCCCATCAAATGGAAGAGCGTGCCGAGGCGGTCGTATTCCTGAATGGACCAGTAAGGCGGAGCCAAACTCTGTCCTCTGAAAGAGTCCTCCGCCCGGAGCTGGTGCCACGATCCCTGGAGGCTCAACCTGTCGGGTGTTGGCGGGTCCCAGTCGTATCTAAAACCAAACGCCACGCTGTCCCAGTTATCGGGGAGAAACGGATCCGCGTTGTGGTCGTCATCGAGCTCATCGCGATCATAGAACTTGGCCCAGAGAGCACCGTAGCCGTCATCCCCAAATTCCATACCGTACCTGGCAGAAGCGGTAAGCCGCTCAAAAGTACCACCGGTGACGCTGACCAGGAGGCCCTGCCTGTCCTTGGCGTCTCTTGTGATGATGTTGATGACACCATTCACTGCATTGGCCCCCCACATCGTTGCACCGGGGCCCCGATCACCTCGATTCGTTCGATGTCCTCCATGAGCAGGTCCTGCTCATACCAAAAGACGCCGGAGAAAACGGGGGAGTACATAGAGCGTCCGTCAATCATCACGAGAAGCTTGTTCGACAGTTCGCCGTTGAATCCCCTGATCGCTACATACCAGTCACCGTCGTTGGATCTTGCGACGTGAACACCTGGCGCCATTCTCAACGCTTCAGGAACGGAGGTGACACCGGACCTGCGGATATCCTCCTGGGTTATCACAAAAACTGCCGAAGCAGTCTCCTCCACCGACTCAGGCTTCCTTGACGCAGAAGTAACCGTAGTATGCGACAGTTCCGACAGACTCAGATCCGTGAGATCATTCGCGGCGTCAACCGCAGGCTGCCCAAAAGCGGCCATTGCCATTAAAGAACAGAGCAAGGCGCAGATTCCGAATCGAACAACTACACAGCCAGTAAAGCACCCATTATCATCCATGATTCATGCCCCCAGTACATCCGCCACATACAAATCTCACACTACTGCTTACAACTTACGCTCTAAGAATATTCCCTATAAGCCAATCAGGCAAGTTGAAAACATAAGAAGACAAAAGACAATGCATCCATAACCAGCGCCAAACACCTCATGGAATCAGCCCAAAGTAACTCATGAGAGAGCTTCCCTGGAGTCGAGGGTCCGCCGGACAATGGCCAGCAGATCGGCAGGTCCATACGGTTTCTCGATAAGCTCCAGACCCGCGTTCAAGATGAAATCCGTATGGACGCCATCCTGGGCATAGCCACTTGCGAAGATCACGCGAAGGTCCGGCGACAGACCCATAATGCGCAGGTATGCCGCATGCCCACCCATCTTAGGCATCACTACATCGAGAATGGCGAGATCAATCTCGTCCTTGTGCTCATTAAACACTTCTACGGCCTCTTCGCCATTTATGGCCGTGAGCACCGTATAGCCGGCACGCCGCAGAACCCTTGCTGTCAGGTTACGCACCATGTCATCATCCTCGGCTACAAGGATAGTCTCTGATCCACCCGCCCGTTTTTCGGAATCGTCTTCCTGTGTTGTATCCGCCGCGGCTTCGGCAATTGGAATATACACGTCAATCTCTGTGCCTTCATCAAGCTGGCTATGAGCTTCGATTATGCCGCCGTGCTGCCGGGCAATGCCATAAACCGTTGCCAATCCCAGTCCCGTACCTTTGCCAACCGCTTTTGTCGTGAAGAAAGGCTCAAATATCTGACTGAGAGTCCCCGCATCCATACCGCACCCGGTGTCGGTTACCCGAATACACACGTAGCGGTCCTTCAGTTCGCCGGAATGCCGCTCCCTAAAATCGTCCGTTACCTCGACCTTCAGAGTTGCAATCGTCATTGTTCCTGCCCCCTGCATCGCATCACGCGAATTCACGCATAGGTTTATAAGAACCTGTTCCATCTGCCCGGGGTCAGCCAATACGGGAGGCAGGTCGTCTTCCAACGCAACTTTAAGCTCAATGTTTTCGCTGATGAGGCGATCAAGCATCTTCAGAAGATTCGTTATAAGCTCATTCATGTCCAGCGAGACAGGCCTGATGACCTGTCTCCTGCTGAAGGCAAGCAACTGCCTCGTCAGGTCGGCGGCCCGGCTCCCGGCACGCTGTATCTGCTCGAGGTCCTGGCGGTGCCTGTCGTCGGGTTCCAGCCCGTCGAGTATGATCTCGGCATATCCCAGTATCGCCTGGAGCAGGTTGCTGAAATCGTGCGCCACACCACCGGCCAACTGGCCAACCGCCTCCATCCTCTGCGCCTGTCGCAATTGCTCCTCCATCGTCGATTCGTGAGTGACATCACGCTTCACCGAAACATAATTCGTTACGGTTCCTTTCGAATCGACAAGTGGTGATATAACAGCTTCCTCGGTGTACAGGCTTCCGTCTTTCTTCTTGTTGATGATCGTACCGCTCCAGGTCTTCCCGGAGTTCAGCGTGCTCCACATCTCCCTGTAAAATTCGTCCTTGTGGCTACCGCTCCTGAGAATACGCGGTGTCTCACCCAATATCTCCCTGCGGTCATAACCACTGACACGCTCAAAGGCCGGATTTACGTATTGGATTATCCCGTCGGCATCACTGATCAGAATTGCCTCGGCAGCTTGCTCAATCGCTGTAAAGAGAAGTTTGCGTTCCTCCTCAGCCTGTCTGCGTTCGGTCACATCACGCCCGGTCCCTTGGATCTCAACGACCTCGTGGTCGTCACCGAAAATGGCGCGGCTTATCCATTGCTGCCAGCGAACACTTTCTTTCGCGCCGATCACGCGGTGCTCATGCGATGAGATACCCATCTTCTTCCCGAATGACGCGAAATACTCCTCGACCGCGGGACGGTCGTCCTCCGCTATCAAAGGCAGTATGCTGGCGTCTAGCAGGTCTTTACGTGGTCTGCCAAAAGCCCGGCAGAAAGCATCGTTGACAAACGTGATGGTGCCATCAGGACGGTTTCGCCATATGAGTTCGGTCTGATCCTCGATTATCGCACGATACCGCTTTTCGCTTGCGAGCAGAACCCGGGTCGCCGTATCGACCTCCCTGCGCAACGAAGTATTCCAGAAAAAAAGCAGCGCAATAGCCGCCGCGGCCAGGACCGCAGCTCCAATGAGCCAGCGCCAGGGAATCCAGTTAACAAAATCAACACCGGTCCATTCGGACAGGAGGGCCTGCCGTTCACCTTCCGGAATGAGCGACCTCCCCCTTTCGAGAAGGGCAAGCAACTCGGCATCTCCCTTACGAACAGCATCCCTCAATTCGCTGCTGTACAGCGCCGTATCTGACCGCAAAAGATCGGCATGGCGCCCATCCTTGGCAATAAAGTAGGAGATAACCGGCTCCTCACCGAGAAAGACACGAATCTTGCCGTCCAACGCAGCCTTAACAAGCTGCTCGTAGTTAGGGTATGTCATCAGGTGCAGGTCCGGCTGCTGCTTCAGCACTTCCAACTCCACGTTCGATCCCCTCAGAATACCTACCGGGAATCCTTCAATGTCTTCCAGCGAACTTACGCCTTCTATGCTGGCGTGATAGAAGATGTACGTGTCGTATGAATCGTAGGGCTCCGTGAAATCCAGGAACTCCGCCCGCTCCGGGCTGTAGCTGGCACCTGCAACAACGTCAACATCACCTGCTCTTAACGCTGGAATCGTCTCGGCCCAGTCCATAAGCCGCAACTCTAGCTCGACGCCTGCCTTCTCGGACCAGAGTTTCCACAATTCCACGTGGCTTCCAGCCGGCTCCCCATTCTCGTCGAGAAACATCATGGGAACAAAACCGTCCCCGCTGGCTACGACAATTCGCTTCCGTTCCTGGCCCCGTAGATCACACATCCCGAATAGAAGGGCGCCGAGCACTGCGATAGTGATCAGCCGTCTCTTCCTCGCAAACCGCAGGGGTATCGTCCAGTTCCTCATTCGTAAAGTTCTCCGGCTAACGGCCGCCCTCAAACAACGCTCCGCAGCACAACAGATCACAGTTTCATTTCAGCAAGGAAATCGCTATTTTACACGGATTCAGAACGAGAAGCACGGGTTTTCTTGCAGTAACAGGCTGAACTGACAGGGTCATTCAGTTCTCTGCAAGGCCTTTGGTATCAATACGTTCTGTCCTCTAGGAAGGTTTGTAGCACATCTGCACCCATCGAAACGGTCGCCCGATCGGAGTCGGGCGCTACGTGAGATCCCCCGTAGCTCCCAATTCCAATTGGGAGATCTCGTCTTACAGTCGTCCATTGACAGTTGCTGTGTCCCGACTTTTTGCATAAACCTATGTCTACTAAGATGATACGCTCGTGGACTAAATGACCCTGGCTGAACTGAGCGGCGTCCACCTCGTAGCGGTGGACGTACTGAGGCAGAGAAGTAGAACCCTTCCCCTATTTCCTCCGCCGGACGTCGATGTAGACTGCGCCCAGGATCACCAGGCCCTTGATGATGTACTGGAAAGAAAAATGCACCCCGGCCTGGTTGAGACCCTTGTCAAGGATGCCAATGATGATCGCGCCCAGCAGGGTCCCGTACATCGTTCCCCGTCCCCCCGTGAAGCTGGTTCCCCCTACCACTGCCGCCGCTATCGCGTGCAACTCGAACATGACGCCGCTCGCAGGCTCTGCGGAATAGAGCTGTGAGGCATGGATCATCCCGGCAGCGCCTGCCAGTACCGAGCAAAGCACGTAAACCAGCATCTCGACCCGTGCGACCGGAATGCCTGTGAACCGGGCGGCCTCGCGGTTGCCACCGATCGCGTAAAGATGCTGTCCGAACCTGGTCCTGTGCAGCAAGAGCGACGTCGCGGCGAAAAGCAGCAGCATCACTACAACAGGCACCGGGATCACACCGAAGAGGCGTCCATTACCCAACGCGAGGAACAGCACCTGCGTGTCGGGAACGTGCATCGGACGTCCCTCGTTGAAACGCAACGCCGCCCCGCGCGCAATCAACATGGTTGCAAGCGTGATTATGAAAGGCGGCATCGCCGTTCTGGAAGCGCAGACGCCGTTGCCCAGGCCAAACAATGCCGCCACGACCAGGCCTGCCGGAACCGCCAGGCACAGCCCGAGTGCGGTTTGCCCGGCGGTAAGAAAGTAGACCGTCGTCGTCCCTACAAGTGCAAGCAGCGCCCCCACGGAAAGGTCAATACCCCCTGACAGAATAACAAGCGTCATACCGAACGCGAGAATGGCATTGATAGAGATCTGCTGAGTAAGGTCCAGCAAGTTTTCAGGATGCAGGAAATTCGGCACGCAGATCCTGAACAGCAGCAGCAAAAGCACTATGGCAATAAGCAGCGGGGCAACACGTTTAAGAGTATTCATTCCTTCTCTCCAGACCTGAGACCTTCTCAACCGCGGATTACGCGGATATACGATGTTGCAGCATAGCAACTTCCGCAATATCCGTGCCCATCTGTTTGCATCCCGCCACTGCGGGGCGCGCCCATCCGCGGTTAATGCCTCATTCTTACAAAACTTTCGGCAGTACCCAAAACGGAACCGGTCAGATCCCTCATAATTGACTCCGCACTGAACTCACTTACATCGCCTATCCGGCGAATAGACTGATCCTTGTAAACAGCAATACGATGCGATATGCCCAGCACTTCCTCCAGGTCGCTGGAAATCAACATGACCGCCATGCCCTCCTGCACAAGGCGCCCAATGAGAGTGAATATTTCCTCCCTCGCGCCAACGTCCACCCCCCTCGTTGGTTCGTCCAGAATGATCACCTTCGGCCTATGCTCCATCCACCTTCCGACCAGTACTTTTTGCTGGTTTCCACCGGACAGAGTCTCCACCGGCAGCTCCGGATCGCTTACTCTGACTCGAAAATTACCGATCATCCGGTCAACGATAGAATTCCGCTTGCGAAGGTCCGGGAATATGCCCTTGATCCAGTCCGCTACCCAGGGAAGTGCCGCGTTGAAAGCAACCGAATGGTTCATTACCAGCCCCTCAGCCTTGCGGTCCTCGGGCACCAGCACGATGCCGGCATCCAGCGCATCTCGGGGACCACGAATGAGAACCCTGCGGCCCTCCACCAGTATCTTCCCGGTAACTCCCGCCTCAAGACCGAATATCGCCTTGGCCAATTCGCTGCGTCCTGCCCCAACCAAACCCGCAAACCCCAGCACCTCGCCTTTCCTCAAGTCAAAACTCACATCATTCACCTGGTCACTGTGTAGACCCTTCACCTCTAGTACCACTTCGCCGCTTGAGGCCGGTGGACGGTGAAAGTGGTCGCTGATATCCCTGCCCACCATCCAGGAAATCAACTGGTCGCGGCCGAGATCTCCCCGGGGCTGCGTTCCGACCGACTCTCCGTCGCGCAAGACGGTTATCCGGTCGGCCAGGCGTATAATCTCTTCCAACCGGTGCGATATATAGATGATCCCGACGCCCTCTGAGCGCAGCCTGTCGAGGGTCTCAAAAAGCGCTTCGGTTTCGCCGTCCGACAGCGATGATGTAGGTTCGTCGAGCACCAGGATACGCGCCCTGCTGGACAGGGCACGCGCGATTTCAACCAGTTGCTGGTGGGCGACGCACAAGCACGATACATCTGCCCGAACATCCGCAATCTCGTTGAGACCCAACTGTTCAACCAACTCACCGGCCTGGCGGAACATTGTCTTGCGGTCCAAGATTCCGAAGGTAGCAGACTCGCGCCCCAGGTAGATATTCTCCGCCACCGAAAGATTGGGCGCAAGAGACAGTTCCTGGTGGATAATCCGTACACCGCACTCATCAGCATCCCCCACCCCGCGGATCACGGCCGGCTTGCCGTCGATCAGAATCTGGCCCACCTCGGGAATGTGAATGCCGCCAAGAACCTTAATCAGCGTCGATTTTCCCGCGCCATTCTCACCCAGCAGGGCATGAATCTCGCCCGCCTTAAGATAGAAGGACACACCCTTGAGGGCATGCACTCCACCGAATGATTTACTGATATCCTCGAGTTGTAGAAGAGGTGCGGGATTCATTTGAGTTTCCGAAACCCCGCTCGTTTAGCGGGATCAAAGTCCCTTGGCATGGCGTTGCGCTCCAACAGGAGGGACGCCGGCTTCGGCGGCCGCGGGCAGCAAGGCCACAGCACCAGAGCAAGCACGGTGCCGGGCAGGCGCTGCCCCTCCCTTCGCACCTTTATGGGGTGCTGCTATCAGTAGCCCCAGTCATGGCAGGGGTTGTCCGTACATTCTATTCGGCATTGGCCTTCGTGATCAACTCTACCGGTATCTTGATGTCTTTTTCCACTGCTTTCCCGGCCAGGTGTTCGTATGCTTTCTCCGCCGCGATCCGGCCGATTGTTGTTGGAGACTGGGCCGATGTCGAATGGAGTTTGCCAGCCTTGATGGCGGCAATGCCTTCCGCCGATCCATCCACGGTCACTACGGTCACATCATCCAGCCTGCCTCCGGATTCCAACGCCGAAATAACACCAAGTGCGCTGGGATCATTGATCGGAAACACTGCATCCAGTTCATCGAAACGGCCCAGGAGATCCACCATAACAGGCCTGGCGCCCTCGGTGGAGCCTTTCCCCTCCTGGATGTCGAGAATCTGCATCTCCGGATACTTCTCCAGAACTTCCTTGAAGCCCGCGACCCTGTCTATGCATGCCTTGTTGGCGTGCAGGTGGAGTATGACGATTTTGGCCTTGGGGTTGACCTCCGCCAGCGCCTGCGCGGCAAGACGGCCGGCTTCGAGGTTGTCGCTGGCCACCTGGCACAGCACAAGGCTCGCATCCCGAACGGGGGCATCCACAATAATGACAGGTATCGCCTTTCGCTGGGCCTGCTTCAGGCTGCCTGTGACTCCTTCCCAGTTCACGGGATTGATAAAGATCGCGGCCGCACCTTGCAGGATGGCATCGGAGATGTCATTTTTCTGTTTCAGACTGTTGAACTGCGCGTCCATAGTAATCAAACGGTCGCCATGTTCCTCTATTACCTTCTTGATCCCCTCGTTCAGCTCCACAAAAAACGGGTTGTTCATCGTTTGGAACGACACGGCGAAAAGTTTGCCCTTGCCCGCCTCAGCTTTCTCCTGCGCTGGACCGGAACTCTTACTGCATGAAACACCGGTCACCAGCAGTAATCCGAAAACCAGTACATTGAGACCTCTAATAGACTTCTTCATGATTTGCTCCTTTGCCTGTCGTCCTGCATGATGCTCAATGCAAGCAGGTTAGATACTTCCGCTCCCCCTGTCATCAGAAAAAAAGATCACAGCTGAATCATCAGCTCAGTCTGCGCCCGTGGCGCATACCGCGGGGCAAGCAGTTGCAGCTATCTCCTCTCCGTAGCTGGATTCGTTAGAATTCAGCTCCCGTCCAGATATTCGCCTTCTAAATGCGCCGGCGAATCCCAGTACTGCAATCTAGCGCCGAAGCATTTCGGCCTGAGTATCAAGAGGCCCGCCTTCCCCTCACGTTAATCAAAAGCCCCAGAATAGCTGCCACGCCGCCGGCAACCGCGACAGGCCACAGCGCATTGAGCTCTATGCTTTCGCTGCCCCCCTGTCCCGCCGCGCAGTCAACAGCATAGCCAAGAAGCGGCGCCAACACTGCTACCGAGAGGGTCTTCCCCTGGTTCGCAATGGAAAGTGTCGTAGCCGCGCTGTCCTGGTCGGCCTGATCATGAAAGCGGCTAACGAAGACGGGCTTCCAGATATTGAATGCCAGTGCGAGCAGAACAAATCCCGCGACAGAAACGGTCCCAATGCCAAGGACAAAACCCGCCCCCATCAGAAGATATAACAGGCACCCGCCAAACCACAAAACCCTTGCAAGACGGACCTCACCGCCCGCCACGGCAACCGCCTTATGGCTCTGTCGCGAGGCTATGCTGCTAAACTGATTCAGTATCATGTAGACAATCGCAACGAGCATTGCAGTCCTGACCTCGCCGGACCATGCAAGTAGCACCGGCATCGAAATGGCAATGGCCTTGATCGTCGGTTGCAGGAAGTCCTTTGTGACGGCAAAGAACCCCTCGAAACATACGTTCTCCAGAATCAGGTCCCTCAGCTTTCGCTTATTGAACGCAAGGCTCAACCCGTTTGCCAGGGTCTTGCCCACACGCTTTCTCTGTCTTGCTTCCTTTTCTCCATCCAGGTATTTCGGATATAGCGAGATGTTGATGAGGTTCGCAAAATACGGGACCAGTGTGGCGAGAAAGACCCACCGGTAATTCCCTGTGGAAATAACTACCACGGCAGCAATGATACAGTTTATAGCCGAGCCCTGTTTACTCCATGAACGTGTCAGTCCGTACACGCGTGCCTTTTCATCCTTGCGCCCCTCGCGTGTGAGCCAGTGGAAGATGATCGCCTTGTGAGTGCCCGTGCGAAACGCTTCACCAATGGCAAAAAAGAGCATGGCGGGGAAGAACGCCCAGTACTCTCCGGCCATTGCAAAGATTATGAAGGAGGCCATGTAGGCCAGCATGGACGCGACCATTGTGCGACGCCTGCCCCACACATCGGCCATCGCGCCACTCGGTATCTCAAGCACGTTCACGCATATCGACCTGAACCCCACCAGCAGTCCGATCGCTGCAAACGAGAATCCTTTTTCCAAAAAGGCAAGTATCAGGAAGGGCTCAAAGAACTGCTGGCTCTTCAGAAAACCGTACAGACAGAACTGGAACAGTTGTCGCCTCTGCACAGGATCAAACTTGACATCATCCGTCATTGGTTCGTCACCCTACATCGTGGCCCCAACGATTTCTCAAAACAACTCCCAGACCTGATTCCCATAGCTGTGATCTTAGGTGAGTCACCATGACGGATCAAGGAGCAAGAACTTGCTGCGGGAACTCCTCAGAGAATCGCCTGGTGGCGTTCTCCTGCCTGCTTGTTGTATACTTCCTTCGCAATTCATGCTTTACATGCCTTACAAGCACTGTCACAAGAGTAGGTGCCGATAGGCAAACGACAGAAAACGGCAGAGCACACGAAATCGAGGGAGGTACAACCATGATAAAGGTGAGAACTTTCACGAACGAGCTGAAGATCTTTCATACGATGAACGAACTTGCAGAACTGGAGAACCAGGTCAATCAGTTCATCGAGGAAAACGGCGTAGAGAAGGTCGTTTCCGTTTCAGATACCTGTACTCTTGGCGAAGGCAATACCTGTGGAATCATAAGGGTGCTGACCTACGAAGCCCCCTGATCGATCTGTAAGAGAATAGAGTGATTCATATCAAAGCAGGATGCTGGCGCTGGACCGCGCAGAGATAGGTGACAGGTAGAAAGTTGCAGATAGCAACCATCACCTCCGGTGAGAACAGATCAAAAGCCCAGGACCACTGTCACCGAATATCTACCCGACTATCTAGTAGTCCATCGCATGAGTTCTGCTATCTATTCCGGCAATTCATGTTCATCATGCTGCGGCTTTACGCTCCTGT
>JASLPY010000067.1 GCA_030744755.1 Kiritimatiellia bacterium
CGGCGGACCTTTCCCGCTAACGCCTAGCGCCTAACCACTAACCACTGCGTTCTGCGCTCACAGCGCAGAACGCTCATAGGCATGCTTCACCCTTGAGATTCTTCCTCGATTTCCCTAGCATCCAGTTGAGCAGGACAGAATCAGGATCCTGTCCATATCCATCACATACCGGGAGGAGAGATGAAAGTAACGAAGAGTAATCGTCTCACAAGACGCCATTTTCTTGGTGCATCCGCCGCCGCTATCAGCGCATTCAACATTGTTCCCCGTCACGTACTCGGAGCCCCGGGCAAACCGTCGGCCAACGACAAGCTCAATATCGGCTGCGTCGGAGTAGCCGGCATGCAGGGGGCAAGTGACGTCCGCAGTGTCAGCAGTCAGAACATCTATGCCATGTGCGACGTGGACCAGAACCATCTCAACAAGACCGGGCAGCGCTATCCTGCCTCCAAGAAGTACCGGGATTTTCGCGAGATGCTGGACAAGGAGCACAAGAACCTTGACGCGGTCACCGTCACTATCCCGGACCACATGCATGCCTCGGTGGCCCTGTGGGCCATGGAACGCGGGCTTGGGGTCTACTGCCAGAAGCCGTTGACCCAGACCGTCTGGGAGGCCCGTTTGCTGACCAAGGCGGCAAAGAAGTACAAAGTGGCCACGCAGATGGGCAACCAGGGTTACTCCTGTGAGGCTACACGCATGGCCTGTGAGCTCATCTGGAACGGTAACCTGGGAGAAGTCACCGAGGTGCACGCGATGCATGGCGGAGGCTTTGCCCGCGGTGTCACGAAGTGGCCCGATGCACAGGACGTCCCCGCGCACCTCAACTGGGATCTCTGGACCGGGCGGGCCCAGGAACGCCCCTACGGCCCGAGAATCCATCCGGTCCAATGGCGCGGCTTCCAGGACTTCGGCACCCAGATGATCGGTGACTGGGGCATTCATATATTGGGACCTACCAACTGGGGTTTGCAGCTCGGCAGTCCCACCAGCGTCGAATGTATCTCAATTGAAGGTGTTAACCCGGTAACCTATCCGAGCTACGCCTGCAAGTTCGAGTTTCCGGCTCGACAGTGCGAGCACGTGCCGTCGGGCAAGATGCCTCCACTGACCCTCTACTGGTATGAGGGAAAGAAAGCCGGAGACTTCAAGCCTCCAGAGGGGCTGACCCGTGATGATGTGAGAAGGTACAACGCTATCTTCGTTGGCTCCAAGGGCTTCATGGGCACGAGCGGACGCGGCGAAGGCGTGCGTTTGCTTCCGGAAGCGAGCATGAAGGACTTCAAGAAGCCGCCCAGGGTTATCGAACGCGTGAAAGGCGGACACCACGGCAGCTGGATCCAGGCCGTGAAGGACGGCACGCAGACCTGCTCCAACTTCACTGTAGCTGGTCCTTACGCGGAATGGCTGCTCCTGGGAACCATCAGCTGGCGTTTCCCGAATCAGAAACTGATGTGGGACGGCAAGAACGTGCGTTTCACCAACAGCGATGCGGCCAACGAGTTCGTCAAACCCAAGTTCCGCAAAGGTTGGGAGCTCAAAGACATCGTGGCGTAAACCCGGATCGTAATCAGCCATGGCCCTGGGAGTCACAGACAGCGACAGCAGTCAGCTCTCAGGAGTTCTATGAGGAGATGTTGGCGCGAGGGACTAAGGTTCCCATATCCGCCTGAGGCTAAGGACCTACCAGAGGAGTGAATCATGAAGAGAGCACTTATTGTTATGTTGCTAATGGTCGGGACTGCTGTTCAGGCCGCGAATGTAGACAAGACACTTGTTTCGTGGGTGATGCTGAAGGACAAGGGCGTTAGGGCAGGGTCCGTGCTTACCGTTCAAGTGGGGGCCCAGTTCGACGGGATAATCTTTGCAGAACTCGCCGGCGCCAAGTGGATGGCGGGCAGCAATTTCTACAGCCGCAGCAACAAGGATCAGAAAGCAAGCCCTGAGGAAAAGGCCGACGCCAATACGCTGGTCCAGATGGCAATCGTCTATAAAGGCAACCAGATCACCATCTATCGCAATGGGAAAGAATACTCGTCGTACAAGACCAGTAACATAGACCTCCTCAGCAGTAAGGATAACTTCGTAGTGTTCGGGCTGCGTCACGTGGGCGGCAATGGTCGTGTTGACGCTTCAATTGAAGATGCCCGCGTATTCGACAAGGCACTCAGCGTCGAAGAGATCAAGTCCCTGCAACCCAACAAGGAGTCATCGATCAAGCCTTACGCCTGGTGGGATTTTGAAGGCGACAAGATCAAGGACCGTGCCGGTAGATATCCGCACAGCAAGCTGGAGGGTGGAGCCAAGCTCGCGGGCGGCAAGCTTGTTCTCGGCCGCCAGGGCATCGTGCTGGCCGGGGCTACTAAGAACATTACCTCCGTATCCACAAGCCGTCCGCCTGCCCGGGACCTCACCGGCCCATATGACCCTGAAACACCCGAATGGAAAGAGAATCCTCCGAATGAATGGCTGACGTATCACCTGGCGCATCCCGGGCCCGGACGTGCGTATCCCGGCGATCCTAATCCTTCGTTCTATTACAAGGGCCGTTATCACCTGCACTATATTTACCGGAGCGGCGCCGGCGGCGGCTTCGCCTTTGCCCACGTCTCGAGCAAAGACATGGTGCACTGGGAATGGCATCCGACCGTTCTTGTGCCACGGACAACCGGGCATGGAATGTTCAGCGGAACGGGCTTCTTCACAAAGGATGGAAGAGCCGCCATGATCTATCATGGGCAAGGCTCCGGCAGAAACCATATTGCCTATGCCCTGGACGACAACATGGATAAATGGACTAAGCCCGAGGCCCTGGAGCCGAAAGACGAGGACGGCAACGACGCCAGGATGCGTCACTGGGACCCCGATTGCTGGCAGATTGGCGACACGTACTACGCACTCTCCGGAGGCAAAGACCCGGAGCTCATGAAATCCGATGATCTCAAGAGCTGGAAGTACCTCGGGAAGCTTCTCCATCCTGACTACCCGGCTGATCTCGGTGTATCCCGGGGTGAAGACATCTCATGCTGCAATATCTTCAAGATCGGCAACAAGTGGATGCTGCTCTGCATCAGTCACGGCCTCGGATGCCGCTACTACCTGGGTGATTTCAAGGACGAGAAGTACCTTCCCGAATACCACGAACGGATGAGTCATGGCGGAAAAGACTACTTCGCGCCCGAGTCTATGCTTACCAAGGACGGCAGGCGTGTGATGTGGACATGGGTGTTCGCAGGGGCGGGCAGCCTCAACGGCATCCAGGCCCTCCCCCGTGAACTGGAACTGCCCGCGGATGGCAAGCTACGCATCAAACCACTACGCGAACTTGAAAGCCTGCGACACAAAGAGAAAGCCGAGAAGAAGATCACGGTCAAGAGCGGCGAGACGTACAGCCTGAAATCTATCGCCGGCGATGCAATTGAGATTGAACTGGTGTGCAAGGTGCCCGCAGCGGAAGAGTTCGGCATCGATGTCCTTTGCGACGAGAAGGGTAAAAACGGGACGCGCATTGCCTTGAACCCAAAACAGAACACTCTCAAGGTCGGAAGAGTTACGGCCCCGTTCAAGATTAAGGACGGCGATGATCTGAGGCTGCGCGTATTTGTCGATAAGAACCTGGTGGAAGTCTTCGCCAATGACATCCAGGCCGTTTTCTGTAAAGATGGAAAGCTCAACCCGGGAGCGACCACCCGCCTGTTCGCCACGGGCGGCAATTTCTCCGCAGACCAGGTCACAGGCTGGCAGATGAAGTCAGCCTATAAGGGTAAGTCTCTTTTCTATAAGAAGTGAGTCGGGCACGCGCGCTCAAAGGCCGTGGCTCTGACCGGAGCGGTGCCGTGGGCTTGCATTGCGCTTTGAGAGGGACATCTCGGAGATAGGTCCCTGCTTTTCGAGTACATGCCTATCTCCGAGAGGCATGATCCCATGTGGATTCCCATGCGATATTGATCGTTAGATGGATGCCAAACCGTCATCGACATTGTGAAGTGGTACAGAAGGCGGAGATCTTAGCGCGCCTTATTCATGAATAATCCGCGCTAGAGGCATTGTGATGGTCAGATCCTGATCTATACTAGAAGCGGCAGGTAACAGTGTGGAACTCGTCAAACGAAAAGGCTTAACGTGAAAATGGTAACCAGGCAGTACGTATTGCTATGTGTGGCCCTGTTCTTCCTCTTTTGGGGTATCGACAGGTTATCAGCACAGAAAGAGGTGCATCCTGAGACTGCTGTAAGGATTAACAGTATCCTCGAGGAGTTATCTCTTTTCAATGTGGAAGCCATGGATCGAGTCATCAAGGACCTGGCAGGTAAACACCCCAAGAGATTTGATGAGACCAGGATCCTTGCGGAGCTGGAGTCGAACGCGGCTCAGCTTAAGGATGTAGCGACCGCACTGAAGAAACGGGACGCTTCCGCGATACCCGCAGGACAGGCAATTCTTGATTTTAAGCGACGTGTGCTCCTGGCAAATCCCCTTCTGGATTTTGACGAGATCATCACCGTTCAACGTGTGCGGGGCAAATCATCGAACAAGGCCGACGCGCAATGTGCAAGCGCGGGCATGGTCAATAACTGGCTTGTGAACACGGCGATACCCAAGACCGGCTGGGATAACAAGATCGGAAAACTGTCGCTTGATGGCGAATTCGAAACACTGGCAAGTTCAACAAGCTTCATGGGCGATCTTAACCTGCATTTCAACGCGGACAAGGTGCTCTTCTCATCAATTAGCGAAAACAACACCTGGCAGGTATTTGAGCTGAACATCCAGGACACATCCACCCGCCAGGTGAGCCAAAGCAAGCATGCGGACATTGACAATTTCGATGCCTGCTACCTCCCGAACGGCAAGATCATTTATGCTTCTACCGCCGGTTTCCAGGGGGTTCCATGTATAGGGGGAAACGGCGATGTTGCAAACCTGCATGTCATGAACAAAGACGGAACGGGAATACGCCGTCTGACGTTCGAGCAGGATAGCAACTGGAGCCCATACGTGATGGAGAGCGGCCGCGTAATGTATCAGCGCTGGGAATATGCCGATATATCACATTTCTGGAGCCGACTGCTGTTTACCATGAATCCTGATGGCAGCGACCAGAAGGCATATTACGGAAGCAATTCATTCTGGCCCAACACCTTGTTCTATGCGAAATCGGTTCCGGGAAACCCGAATCGGTTCACGGCAATTGTCAGCGGTCATCATGGTACGAGACGCGCGGGCAAACTGGTTCTGTTTGATGTCGCCATGGGACGGGTTGAAGCTGACGGCGTGGTACAGGGAATCCCCGGGTCAGGCGAGAAGATTGAACCCGTTGTGGTCGACAAGTTTTTCGGGAATGGCTGGCCTAAAATCCTGCATCCCCAGCCTTTGAGCGAAGACTATCATCTCGCGGCGGTAAAACTGAATGCCGTTGACAAGTTCGGTATCTACCTCGTTGATTCATTTGATAATCTTCTGCCCCTTAAACGCTCCCAATCACACCATTACCTTGAGCCAATTGCTTTCAGAAAGCGAAAGATGCCACCTGTCCATCCCGACCGCGTACGGCCCGGCGAGAAAGAAGCTACCATCTTTATCTCTGACATCTATACCGGCCCGGGCCTTGCCGGCGTACCGCGTGGGACGGTGAAGAAGCTGCGAATCTTTAAGTATGAGTTCACGCCCCGCAAATTAGGGGGACACGCTCAAGTAGGTATAGAAAGCGCGTGGGATTTGAGAGTAATCCTTGGAACCGTGGATGTGGAAGACGATGGTTCGGTAATGTTCAGGCTGCCCGCCAATACCCCGGTTTCTCTTCAACCTCTTGACTCGGAGAACAAGGCCCTTGCCCTTATGCGCAGTTGGATGACCGCCATGCCCGGCGAAGTCCTCTCATGCATAGGCTGTCACGAAAGCCAGAACGAAGCGCCGCCGGCGAAGCCTTCTGCTGCCTCGCGCAAAGCCCCCCAGGCAATTCAGCCATGGTATGGGCAGCAGCGTGGTTTTTCCTTCACACGTGAAGTCCAGCCGGTACTCGATAGATACTGCGTCGGATGTCATAACGTTGAATCAGAACAGGGGCCTGTCCTCTCGGATGCAACGCCGGGGAAGTTTGGAGATTCCAATTTCATGCAGAACAGGATGCCGAAGTCGTACTTTGAACTGCAGAGATTCGTTCGTCGCCATGGGCCCGAAGGCAATAGCCGCCTGTTGATTCCGCTCAACTTCCATGCCGACACAAGTGAGCTGGTGCAGATCCTTGCAAAAGGACATCATAATGTCAGGCTGGACGAGGAAGCGTGGGACCGCTTGATTACCTGGATAGACCTGAACGTTCCGGCACATGGCAGTTTTACCGAGATGAGCCCGAGTAGTCGAGCTACAGGCTTTCTGAAGCGTCGCGCGGACCTTCTCAGAGAGTACGGGACAGGCTTACAGCTTGAATCTGAAGTCATCAGGAATCCCTATAAGAAGACGGAAGCGTTCATCAAGCCGAAGAAGGAACCTGAACCAGCCGCCGCCCCGAAAATCGCCGGCTGGCCATTCCAGCCAAAGAGTTCAGATCTTGAGACCATTGACCTCGGCGATGGAGTACTTATGAAGTTTGTGAGAGTCCCCGCAGGAAAGTTCGTAATGGGCTCGAGCAGTGAATCACCTGCCGAGAGGCCTATGCACAAGACCGAGATTAAGAAGTCTTTCAAGATGGGTGCAACAGAGGTCACCCTGGCGCAATTCCGGCAATTCGAGAGTGACCATTCTAATGGGCTGTATGACAAGCCGGGCGTCGTTATCAGGGACGGCTTCTTTATGGACAAGGACAGCTATCCGGTCATCAGGGTTTCCTGGGAGAAGGCGAACGAGTTTTGCGCGTGGTTATCAGTAAAATCAGGCAAGAAGATAGCACTTCCGACTGAAGCGCAGTGGGAGTGGGCGTGCCGGGCCGGGTCGGATAAAACGATGTCGTTTGGTCCCGTGTTCGCAGACTATATTGAGTTCGCCAACATGTCTGATGAAAGCTCCGATGCCAGGCGGAACAGTTACGGTCGAAATCATTGGTCTCTCACTCAGAAGAACTCAGTCGCGGCGGACAGGGCGCATTGTTTGAACGATGTTGGTTCTTACAAGGCGAACGCGTTCGGGCTTAAGGACATGCATGGGAATGTGGCGGAATGGACCCGTTCCGAGTACAGACCCTATCCGTATTCTGATTCCGACGGACGGAATTCCCTGGTCCGGGGACAAAAGGTCGTGCGCGGAGGCTCATGGAATGATCGTCCGAAACGTTCAACATCAAGTTACCGCCTTTCTTACCCGAGCTGGCAGCGCGTCTATAATGTCGGCTTTCGTGTTGTTATTGAATAGACCCTATGAAGAAAACATACATTACCATTGTTGCTCTTGTTGTCGTATGTGTGGTTTTTGCGCGCAGTGCTGATCTTGAATGCGAATCGGTACTGAAGAATTCCGGTGTAAGCGGTGGTCTCGCGCTCGTTGTTGGCACGTGGGACAAGAATTTCTGTGAAGAACTTGTCACGCAACACCCGTTTCTTCTTCATGTCCTGCTGTCTGACGGGAAGAAGGTCGAAGACGCGAGGAAAGCCCTGACAGACATGGGTATTTACGGGCGCGTAACCGCTGGAGAGTGGGACGGAAAGCATTTGCCGGTGGTTCCACGCTCGGCCAAGCTTATCGTGTCAACTGTATCCCTCGATAACGCCGAAATCGAAAGAGCTCTCTCTCCGCTGGGCGCGGCGATTGTTGAGGGCGAGACCATACGGGCGCCCTGGCCGGATAGTATTGATGAGTGGACGCATTTTCTGCATGGGCCTGACAACAACGCTGTCGGGCGGGACAGGGAAGCTGGGCCGCCGCGTCATGTCAGGTGGATGGCAGGCCCGCGTTACCTCCGTCATCACGGTATGCTGGCAAGCATGAGCGCGCTGGTCTCGGCGCGGGGACGTCTGTTCTATATCTACGATCGCGGCCCGACATTCTCTCATCGCCTGCCACCGGTATGGCAACTCGAAGCTCGTGACGCTTTCAGCGGCGTGAACCTGTGGACACGAACGATCGATTCGTGGGCGTATCACCGCGGCCCTTTTCGGCACGGACCGACCGAGCTGCCACGTCGACTGACCGCTTTCGGTGACCGTCTCTTCGTGACCCTTGGTTATGGAAAACCCGTGAGTGTCCTGAACGCGGTAACGGGAGAAACGATACGCGACCTTTCCGGGACAGAAGACACTCTGGAAATACTGTGCGTCGGCGACGTCCTGTACCTGGTTAAGGGCAAAACAGAGAACTGGGATGAAGCGAGAAAGAGAAAGGTGTTTCCGTCGTCCTACGGTAAATCTATCGTCGCGGTCAACTGGAAGACAGGCAAGATCGCCTGGACGAAGGGTGACAAGTCAACGGAACTCATGATGCCTACCACCCTTGCGGTAAGTGACGGCAGGGCGTTCTATCAGAACACACGCGAAATCATCTGCCTCAATGCCGGGACGGGAGAAGAAGAGTGGAAGACAGCACGCCTGTTTGGCGGTTTCCGGCGCGGCGGCTGGGGGACCCCTACCCTCGTCGTGGCTGGAAACGTGGTGTTGTGCGCTGAACGTAATCCCGGGGGAGACGCGAAGCAGGACAAGCCGCGAATGGAATCTATCTCCGACAGCAACCGCCCGTGCAAGGGCGATGTGATTGCCTACTCTGTCGAGGACGGGAAGGAGCTGTGGCGTTGTGTTTCGAAAGAGAATTACAATTCGCCGATAGACGTGTTGGTTGTCGACGGCAAGGTTTGGACCGGCGATGTGCCGATATTCAACAACCCGGGCTTTACGGAGGCAAGGGATTTGCTGACGGGTGTTGTTTCCAAAAAGCGTGGACCGGACCAGGACGAGATCGAAGTAGGCATGTATCATCATCGCTGTTACCGGGTAAAGGCGACTGAGAAGTACCTTTTCCTCTCACGCGCGGGGACGGAGCTGTTGGACGTGAACAGCGGCAAAATCGAGGCGCATCACTGGGTGCGCGGTTCCTGCCAGTACGGACTTCTGCCTTGCAACGGACTGCTGTACGCGACACCTCATGCCTGTGCCTGCTATGTCGAGGCCAAGCTGACCGGTTTCGCGGGACTGGCGCCCGCGGGTGACTACAGAGATCAGGCCGCAAGCATTGATACCGCCCCCTTGTTCATAGGCCCGGCGTATAGCGGATTGCAGGGCGCGGCAGTTAAATCTGCCGGAGGCGACTGGCCGACATATCGCGCTGACCCCGCTCGAAGCGGAAGAGCGGCATGCAAGCTGCCAAAGCATCCGGTTGAGTCATGGCGGGTTGCAATACCCGGAAGTAAGCACCTGACCAGTATTGTTTCAGTTGACGACATGGTATTGGGTGCCGATGTTGACGCGCACGCGGTTTTCTGTCTGGATGCCGCGACAGGAACAATGAAATGGCAACGCGTAGTCGGCGGGCCGGTTGATTCACCACCCACGATTGTGCGGGCCGGCAGTGAAAACCTCTGCCTGTTCGGGTGCAGAGACGGGAATGTATATTGCCTGCGCGCCTCGGACGGGGAACTGGTCTGGCGTTACCGGGCGGCACCGCGAGACAGGCTGATGGTTAGCAGGCAGAAGCTGGAATCGGTCTGGCCGGTTCACGGCAGTGTGCTGGCAGACGGTGGCAGGGTGTATTCCGTTGCCGGAAGGTCTTCGTTTCTGGACGGCGGATTGAGGTTTACAGCCCTCGATGCGGTGAGCGGCAAGGTGTTGAGCGATAACACTGTTTACTCGGGTGAGACGGGCACGGGGAAACAGCCGAGAGAGTCGATTACTGGTTTTTACATGACCGGCGCTTTACCTGACATACTGGCCAGTGACGGGAAATCCATTTTCATGCGGCACCTGCGCATGGACATGAAAGGCAATCCACTTAAAGAGCGGGTGCCGCACATATTCAGTCCCGCCGGATTCCTTGATGATCAATGGTGGAACCGGACCTACTGGCTCGTGGGCAGGAAGATGGGAACCGGGTACGAGCTCTTTCGCGCGGCAAGAGAAACGGGTGGCAAGCTGTTGTCCGCAGGGACTGCACCCAGGGAGCCGAAGATCACACAGCCATTCAAGCACAGTGACAACTGGACAAAGGATATCCCGATTCACGCGAGGGCCCTGGTGCTGGGAGACAGCATGCTGGCGGTTGCCGGGCGGCCTGATCCTTATCGCGTCAAAGGTGAGGTCTACCCGGAAGACGGGATGACCAGCAGGATCATGGTGTTTTCTACTGCCGACGGGACGGACAGCGCATCGGTGGAACTTGGAGCGGAGCCGGTGTTTGACGGTATGATTGCTTCCCGGGGCAAACTGTTTGCGGCGTTGCTGAATGGTGAAGTCGTATGTTTCAACGAAGCGAGTCCTTGAAGCTTTCGCCCGCGCCCGGGGGTCTTGTCGAGCACCACTGAATGAGCTACAGATAGACAGTCAGATAGGTTACGGCCTGCTGCCCAGATCGAAAGAGCGCCTTCCGCCTTCGCCGAGGCTACGGCGGACAACTCGGCGAGATGCTTCGGCAAGCTCAGCATGACCTTTCATTGGGAACACGATGGCATTTACACTGTCATCCCGAGCGTAGCCGAGGGATCTCGATTTGGACAACACGTCGAGTTACTTAACAACTCATTAACCAGGCAAGACAGAATGATTATGAAAACCGCCCACATTCCCACAACCATCCTCCTGCTGCTTCTATCTGCCGGAATATCTCAATCCCATGCCGCAGCCGATATCATGATCGCCGACTTCGAAGGTGACAACTACGGTGATTGGAAAGTTGAAGGTACCGCTTTCGGCAAGTCCCCTGCGAAGGGAACAATCGGCGCACAACAGCAGGTAAGCGGTTTCCTGGGCAAGGGGCTCGTAAACACTTATCTGAACGGGGACCCATCGGAAGGCAAACTCACATCTCAAGGATTCAAGATCGAGCGCAAGTTCATCAACTTCCTTGTCGGCGGCGGCAGTCACGGGGAGACAGGCATCAGGCTCATTGTGAACGGTAAGCCAGTGCGCAGGACCTCGGGCAAGGACAAGGAAACACTGGAGTGGGCGACTTGGGATGTAACTGGGTTTCGCGGCAAGATGGCGAAGATAGAAATCCAGGACAAGGCCAGGGGTGGATGGGGCCATATCAATGCCGACAACATCTTTCAGAGCGATCAGAAGAAGGGGCCCGTGTCAGGATCCGTGTCAGGTGGTCAAGCGTCCACCGGGAGTAACGAACATATACTAAAGCCCATGCTGGAGAAGCTGGACTTCGATGAGATCATCTTCACGGTCAGGCAGAACGGAAAAGACGGCCACTGGTACGCGAACTTCAGCTACTGGGTCAACAACCCCAAGCGATCCATGTACAGTGATTTCGGAAAGTTGTGCAAACTCAACATAAAGACAGGTGAGGCCAAGGTCATCCTCGATGCACCAAACGGCAGTATGCGCGACCCGCAGATGCATTATGACGGCAAGAAGATCCTCTTCTCCTACCGTAAAGACGGTCAGCCATATTATCACTTGTACGAGATCAACATCGATGGGAGCGGCCTGCGCCAGATAACCGACGGCCCTTATGATGACCTGGAGCCTGCCTACCTTCCTGACGGCGGCATTGTGTTCACGTCAAGCCGCTGCAAACGATTTGTTCAGTGTTTCTTCGTCCGAGTCGCCATCGTTTATCGCTGTGACGCGGACGGAAATAACATCCGTGCTTTATCGGCAAACATGGAGCAGGACAATACGCCATGGGTCCTGCCGGACGGACGCATCCTTTACCAGCGCTGGGAGTATGTCGACCGCAGCCAGGTTCGTTATCATCATCTCTGGACGATGAATCCCGACGGTACCGATCAGATGGTGTATTTCGGCAATATGCATGGCGGCACCGTGATGATCGACGCGAAACCTATTCCCGATACAAAGGAGGTCCTCGCGTCCTTTTCTCCGGGCCATGGACGTTCCGAGCACGAGGGCATTGTCACAATAGTCGATCCCAGCAACGGGCCGGACGACAAGTCAAAGGCCAAGTCCGTTGTTAAGCAGCAGTACCGTGACCCTTACCCAATTACCAAGGACCTTTTCATGGCTGCCGGAAAGACCCATATAGACGTGATGGACCGCCAGGGCCATGTCATGAAGTTGTACGAACTGCCGGAAGAATGGCGCGCAAACGGGATGGGAATACAGGAACCTCGCCCTGTGCGTCGCCGCCCGAAGGAGCAAGTGATTCCATCCCGTGTCGATCTGAGCAAACCGACCGGCCAGGTCTTCCTCGAGAATGTTTACATCGGCCGGAAGATGGATGGTGTCAAACATGGCGACATCAAGAAGCTGCTCGTCATGGAAGTACTGCCAAAACCGGTGAATTTCAGCGGTGGCATGGAACCACTGACCATGGGTGGGTCGTTCACGATGGAGCGCATCCTCGGGACGGTGCCGGTTGAAGAGGATGGTTCCGCGAATTTCGAACTGCCGGCGATGCGCAGTATCTTCTTCGTGGCCCTGGACGAGAATGATATGTCTGTGAAGCGTATGCAGAGCTTCATGACGGTCCAGCCGGGCGAGATCGTCAGTTGCGTGGGCTGTCACGAAGAGCGTCTGACTGCACCACGATCGAGCAAGCGCACAATCGCCATGGTACGCAAGCCAAGTAAGATCACGCCGATCACCGATGTCCCCGACGTATTCGATTTCCCACGGGACATCCAGCCCATTCTTGATAAGAACTGCGTCTGCTGTCATGGCTATGAAAAGACCGACCGTGGTGGACCGCGTTCCGGGGGAGTTATCCTGACTGGTGACCGGGGCAAGATGTATTCACACAGTTACGTCACGCTCACCAGGCTCAGGCAGTTTGCCGATGGACGCAACGGTGAAGGCAACCGCGCGCCCCGATCAATAGGATCGTCGGCGAGCCCGATCATGCAGAAGCTCGAAGGCAAGCATAAGAAGATGACGGTAAAGATGAACGCTTCGGCGCACGACAAGAAGATGGTCCGGCTCTGGATCGACAGCGCCGCATGCTATCCCGGCACGTACGCGGCACTGGGTTCAGGTTCCGTTGGCGTTAACCGCGGCGGGTTAGATGCGATCATGAAAAAGCGCTGTGTGGAATGTCACAAGATACCCCGCATTGACGATCATATTGGTTTCAATCTTACAAGACCGGAGAAGACATGGGTTCTCCTGAAACCTCTTTCCCCCAAGGCCGGCGGCATCGGCATGATGAAGACGGTCAAGAAGGACGGCAAGGAAGTTAAAGAGCTGGTCTACGCGTTCGAAGACAGAGAAGACCCCGATTACAAGGCCATGCTCGATGTCGTGCAGAAATGCAAGGCGTCGCTGGACAGGATCAAGCGCTTCGACATGGCAGACTTCCGGCCAAACGAGCACTACATCCGCGAAATGCAGGTTTACGGGATACTGCCGAATTCGTTGGATCCGGATCAACCCATCGATCCCTACAAGACAGACAGGGAGTACTGGAAGTCTCTGTGGTACTACCCGCCGGCAGGCAAGTAGTAGTGTCTCAGATGGCTCCCTGCATGTGGGCGGTCCATCCCCATGGGCCGCTTGCAGCTGAAAGGTGACATGCATGGAGCACGGCCGCCGAGGCCGGCGCCCCTCCCACCTGTGGCTCGGCACACCCGAGCCAGTGAACCGGATGCGATTGTTGCCGAAAGTGGATCCGCCTCACTGCGCTTCAGATGCGACAGTTACGATTTCTATCCCGCTGATCACCGCCTTTCCCTCGTGGGGACTCAGTGTGATCGTCAACGTTCCCTTAGAGGATATATTGCGGAACCTTCGAGATGCGTCTTCGTCGGCATCCGCAGCTTTCTGCGGTGGCGCGAAGCGGTTGAGCACGGTCTGACCCTGTATTGCAACGTCGAACGACCGTGGCTGCGCTGTCGTCGGGAAGAAGACCCGTACGTTGTAACGCCCGGTCTTCAGGCCGGAGAGCGTGAACGTCGTGAGTCCTTCGGCGAAGGAGGAGGTAACCCACGGCAGACGGTTGCCGGGACTCGACAGCGAGTGGCGATAAGAGTAGGTCACATTGTCGGGCTCGGTCATGATCTCTATGACCGGTGACGGGGAGCCGGTATCAGGATAGTTGAGCCACAACGTACCGTCCCCGCCCATACGGTCACCGGGCGCTCCGAAGTTCACGCCCACGCGCACGATGTCCTGGATGGCTTCAGGACCGGTTCTACCCCAACTGCTCCACTGCTCGTAACTCTCCGGCATGCTGGTCAGCGCCAAGCCCGTGGGCAACGGATAGCTGCACGTACAACCAACATAGAAGTACGGCACATTCAGGACACCGTTGGCGGGGATAATGCTGTTGCTGCATCCAGAGCGGGGGCCGCTTATGTTGACCGAACCACTCTCTGTGCGCTTGTCATAAAATGCCGCCGTGCCGGAACGCATCGTGTACATGTGTCCGTAATCAAACCCTCCGTCGCAGCCGTAGCTCTTGGGGAACACACGGGGTTCAGGTTTACCTGTCATGGGATTGATTCGCTCCCCCGCCCGCGGCGGCTCGGGTTTCCAGGCGTCTTTCTGTGTCGGCGGCCGGTACTGGGAAGGCTGTCGTCGGTCCAAGTTGAGCGGAGGGAACTTGGGTTTTACCCTCGCTACTTCTCCGGCCGACAAGACGCGGCCGGTGTAGACATCCTGATAAACCACTCGCGACAGCTTGTACGGCGGTTTTTTGTCAGGAAGACCCGACCAGTGCTTGTCAACCAGGCGCATCACGCCGCCGATGATCTGAGGTTGCGGCGATCGTTTGAATACACCCGTTTCGTCCCCGTACCACAACACACCCAGCGGCGCGCGCACTTGTGCATCCGGACTCGGCTTCCAACCTCCGGTGTAGTCCGTGGCACCGGGGAGCGGCCCCTTCCGCATCATCCGGGTAAGAGGTCCCTTCTGGATGCCCCATTCGGTAGCCGGCGGCCGACCTGCGTTGCGGTTCCAGCCGTCCAGTGCATGGTCGAGCCAACGGCCGACCGGGAAACAGGCCGTCCCGCCATAGGGACGTAGTGTGGCCAGCACGCTGCCAAACCAATGGCTGTCCTTCTGCCATGTGCCGCCGCCGAGAGATTCGGCGAATACCAGGCCGGCGAAGTACGGGGGCAGTGCTGTTACCTGAGTTTCGGTCAGTACCGCGACCCTTGTCCCGTACAGACCTTCCTTTTCCAGCCGTCGGCGAAAGGCGTCTGCCAGCGCGGCATTCGGTTCGAGAACGACGACATGCAAATTCGACTGGCGGACGATTTCCTTCACAAGGCCGCCGCTCGCAACACCCAAAGCAAGTGCATAACCCTCACCGGCACCTTCCTCTTCCAGAATCTGTCGCGCCGTTTCACTCCATTCGTCTTGTTGTTGATCCAATCCGCCGGGCCGGTATTCAAAGTGCGACACTTTCCCACGCGGAGGAGCGGGTCCGAAACAATGTACCCAGCCGTCGAGCGTAACGACAAACAACTTGCCGTCGGCCGCAAGCATGGTATGGATCAAGCCCTGGACGCCCGGAAACCCGTCCGAGAAGCGTAATGTTCGATCCCCAACAGTTATGCGGGTGCGAATCCCTTCTTCCCCGTTTCCCCAATGGTTCTTGTCCTCGTGCCGCTCGGAATTGACATCCTTGTCGAATACCACCTCGCGAGCCGGAGCTTTTTCTTCACCGCGCCGAACGGCCTTGCTGGCTACAAACCAGCCTCCCGGAAAACGTCCCTGTACGGGCAGCTGGAATTTTTTGAGTTTGCCGGTTTTTAGATCAAAGCGTGCCGGATACGCCGAGCCGCAGGGCACGATCAACTCATCATCCTTGATCAAGAGGTAGCCCTGCGGGCTGAGTCCCCCGATCGCATCTGCACCGTGAGGGTGCTTACCGTAGATAAAACCAGTCCGGTCGTTCAGCCATAAAACCTTTCCCGTGCCGGCATCCAGGGCGTAAACATAGACACCTTCAAAGGGCCATACTCCAGCAGCAAAATAGACAACATTGTCCTTGAGTACCGGGCCGCCTCGCACGGGCCACGCGGAGATCATGCGTCGGTTGCCCAGCAGCTTGCGATCCGACGCTACGGCACGGAACTTCCATCGCAACACACCATCCGCTGCGTTCAGGCAGTAGATGTAGCCGTCGTCCGATCCGAAGTACAGGCGTTCTCTTGCGGAGACCGGCGCACACCGCACGGGCCCGTCCACGTAGAATTGCCAATGCACCTCGCCGGTTTCCGTGCTCAGTGCCGTCACACTGTCATTGACGGTGGAGGCTACAAACATCCGCTTGCCCAGCACGATCGGTTCGTATCCGCTATCAAATTGCAGCCGTTTGTTCTGAAACGCGGGTCGAGGCTTGGGAAACTGTCTTTTCCATTGCAAAACCAGCGGTTCGGAAAGCGCCGCAGCGGTTAGCCCGCTTCGGCCGGCATCGTGCCGCCACATGGGCCAATCGTCGGCCGCCGCCGTGGCTGCAATCAAGCATGCCAGCAATACGGGAATCGGAGGAACGAACGCTGATCTGACTGCAGATCGAGTTTCGGACGCAACGGGCAGACTCCCGTGGTGACCAGCCTGGAGCAGCGTTCTCATAGCGTCCAGCGTCACAGACCCGTGCTGAGAAGTCAAGATTGGGGGGACACGCAGCCTTCTTACCTTTACCCAGTTACCCTGGTTGAAGCGTTGAGGAGAAACCCGTCCATGATGGTTGTGTACGAATCACCTCCCAATCAGGTATGCTTGACGGAACTAACAAATAGGAAAGGAGACAGTATGACATGGTCATTTGCAATCACGGTGCTTAGCGGTCTTGTCTGCCTTGCAGCAGCAAATTGTGAAGCTGACGAGAACACTCTGCACGTAAAGGTTGACGGAAAGGATCTGATCGGCTACCAGGCGAAACCAATGTCAGACCCGAAGGGCGGCGACAAGTTCAAGGGCAGCAACTTCATCCATCCTTTGAGAACCCCGTCCGGCTTTGTTGTAACCGACGTCCAGCCATCTGATCATTTACACCATTTCGGTCTCTGGTGGCCCTGGAAATACATTGAGACAGAAGGCCGCAAGGTGCTCTGCTGGGAACTCCAGAAAGGCGATGGCGTTATTGAGGCGCAGGAAAGCAAGGTAACTCCAGAAGGATTCACGGCAAAGAGCATCTATATCGACCGCAAAGCCAAGGACGGTCCAAGAACCCTGATCAACGAAACAATCAATGCGAAGGTCTCAAAAATCATTGATCAGCCGGCCCGGGGTTACAACCTCGATATTGAGATCATTCACGAGGTGGCAATCGATAAACCGGTAACGGTTGTAAAGTATCGCTACAGCGGCTTTGCCCTGAGGGGTACGCCCGCATGGAACAAGGACAACAGCACGGTCCTGACAAACGAGGGCAAGAACTATGACGCGTCGAACTTCACCCGGGCAAAATGGGTGCAAGTGGAGGGTAATGCAAAAGAAGGCCATAAGGCCGGGCTCCTGCTGATGAGTCGTCCGGACAACCAGGATCATCCCGAGTTGCTGCGCACCTGGAACAACGGAACGCACAATGGAGCCATATTCATTAACTTCAATACCGTCCAGAAAGAACCATGGGTATTTGAACCAGGTGAGAAATACACTCGGAATTTCAGAGTGTTTGTTTACGACGGCACTCTTTCCCCTGAAAAGGCGGAAGGATTATGGCAACGATACAGCGGTGAAGAATAGCATGAAGATGTGCCTTCTCGCATTAAGAACCGTTCTCAACAACATTGATTATGGGAGTGTGTGTAGTGACGAATAGGAGATTGTTTTTTGTACTGATACTTGTGGCCGTCGTTCTGCCCCTGATTTCTTTCGGGGCCGACATGAAGACACGGGATCAGTGGCAACAGCGTGATCGCGTGGTGGGAGACCTGGGTTTGAATGCGGGTGATGTTGTCGCGGATATCGGATGTGGCCGTGGCTATTTCACATTTCATCTTGCAAAGGCCGTGGGTGAAGAAGGGACTGTTTACGCTACCGAGATAACCGAGAAAGCTCTGAAATCTGTGAAAGAGAAGGTTGCGAAAGACAAGACGCAACACATCAAGCCCGTTCTCTCCGACCCAACCAGCACCAAGGTTCCGGACAATTGCCTCAACGCCGCAATAATCGTGAACGTTCTCCACCATGTGCCAAAGGACCAGCGGCCCGCACTGACAAAAGACATAGTGCGCTCTATTAAACCGGGCGGTCACCTGTACATTCTGGACTGGCGCGTGGAATCGCCAATAAAGCATGACGTCAACAGAAGAATCCCCTTGGAAGAACTTCTGAAATACGGAACTGATAATGGTCTGAAACTGGATGCCGAATTCCATTACCTGGAACACCAGGTTTTTTTGCGGTTCCAGAAATAGGAACACGAAGTTCATGAAACCCAGACTGCCGCAGCCAGTGTTTGCCTCGGCATTACTCGCTTCCCAGTCCTGGTCTCACTCGACAGACCGGAACTCAACCGACCCTCTGCAGATCAGAGACCCCACCCCGGTTAAACTTCACGAGATCGCGAGCCACCGACCGGTCGAGATCGTCAAACGTGGCCGACCCCGCACGAAAGTGTTCGTACTTCATATGCCCACAAGTATTAGTTCACGAACAGCTCCTTGCGGCGGTGCCACGTACAGAAGCCCCAGCGCGTTGTTTCGCGCAAAGATGGCATAAGAATGGTGAACTATAGCGCATCTGAAACCAGCGCCAAGTTCATGACACCTCCCATCCCGTAGATTCTGTAGATCCTGTCAAGAAACTCCACATCGCAGCAGACTTTATTCTATGGACGGCAAACAGGAGTAGCGATAGACTTGTACAAACAAAACAAGAGAGGATCAGGTGAAGTATGAACGGTAGAACTTGCATGTTTACAGCTCTATGCGCGCTCAGCATCGCATCGTTGGCACGCCAACCGACACTTGCAGCCGAAGCCAAGTTCATCGTGCCCGATAAAACCATCGTGCTGTTCAACGGCACGGATCTAAGCAACTGGACTTCCGACATAGCAAATGGTGGAAAACTCGGCGATGTGTTTTCAGTGAAGAACGGGATTATCAAATGCACGGGCAAGCCGCGCGGTGTGCTGCGCACGAAAGAAAACTACGCGAACTACAAACTGACGGTTGAATGGCGCTTCCCGGGAAAAGGCGGCAACAACGGTGTTCTTTTCCATTGTTCGAAACCCAGAAGCCGGCACATCTGGCCGAAGAGCATTGAGAGCCAACTGGCATCGCAAAACGCCGGCGACATCTGGCGTATCGGCGAAACGATTGATGTCGATCCGAAGCAAACTACCACGGGACGCCGCACATTTAACCTTACCGATGATTCAGAGAAACCGCTGGGTGAGTGGAATCAAATGGAAATCGTCTGCGAGGGCGGCAACATCACCATTCACGTCAATGGCGACCTGGTCAACAAGGGTACCAACTGCTCGGCCCAGAGCGGCGCGATCTGCCTGCAGTCGGAAGGCACACCGGTTGAATTCCGCAAGGTGGTGCTTGAACCGCTGAAAGAATAAGAAAATCACGTAATCCACTGTACGGTAGGTCGTCATGGTCTTCCTCGAGCCGATTGCGCTGTTAGAGCCCTCGGATGGAATGCTGGAGTGCTGGAGTAGTTGTGTATGAAGAAGACCTGCTCAACAAACGTGTGGACCGCGCTGTACCTGGCAGCCTTCCTCGGGCAGAGCCCGGCTCTTGCGGCCAGATTCGAAGCAACCGGCAACACTGACGAGACTCACAGGCCGGCTCCGCACAAGCAAGGCGAGGTCGTCGTGACGTTCGACGCGTTGCCCACGCGGATGAGCTTTGATCTCCCGGGGCATATCAAGATGTACACGGAAAACGGGATCCCCTACATCAATGGCGCCGCGGAGACCTACATCACGTCGGAGGGCATTCACGAGGGTGCCTCGTACGAATCATGGAATGATAAAGACAACAAATACTCCCGCATGTGGATCGAGAGTCAAAACGAGGCCCGCATCGTGGTGAGGCATCGCTGTGCCTTGATCAAGGGCGATAAGATCTGCCACCAGGAGAAGCGGAAGGTGGCGCCTTACGGCCCGGGTAACTGGGCCGACGAATGGTACATCTTTCATCCCGACGGCACTTACATTCGCCGGGTCAAGATCTGGAGCGCGGTGGCCCGGGAATCCGGACGGCACGGCGCGGCAAAGTACCCGTACGAGCTCGAGGGCATGTACCTATGGTGGGGAGCACCGTGTCGCGGCAAGATGGCGAGCGACCACCTGGAAGACGACATGATTACCCTGATCAAGATGGACGGGGCGCACAAGACCATCGACCTCAAGCCGTATCCCCTGGAGGTGAAAGAGTATCAAGGTATGATGCGTGCGTATGGCGAGTTTAAGGATGCCAATATCCACGTTATCAATACCAAATCGAAATACAGGCCCTGGCGCATGGGGCGCTGGTCCCGCAGCCTCAGGATCACACCGTATGTTCCGGTGCACAAGCTGGTGCAGCTGGTTCCCTGTTTCCCACCGGACACAACCCGCGACAGCGGATATTCCGTGGCCGGTCTGGGGCAGATGAACTGGGATGATTTCTGGGAGCAGACGGATGATTCCATGAGCGAGGTGTGGCTGAACGGCTGGACGAACTCGGAGAACCCCGTGGATGAGCTCGTCGCGATCGCGCGTTCCTGGCAGGAGGCGCCGGACATGGTTTCGGCCGCCGGCATTGGCATCAAGCTGCACGGTTATGACATCGGGGAACGTGCGTACCTGCTAGAGGCCGCTTCGTCCCAGGGCGCCCGGCTGAAAATCGCGGCGTCCTCCGAATCGCCGATTGTCAATCCCATGTTCCTGGTCAACGGCTGGGGCGCCGACAGGCCAAAATTGACCATTGACGGCAAGGAATTTCCGAAAGGCGGTGATTTCCGGTTCGGGCATTACAAAAACCTGATACTCCAGGATGGCCGCAAATGGGAAAATGCCCTGGCGGTCTGGGCAAGGATCAACGTCACGAAAGAAACGGTTTTCACAATCAACTCCGCGAGAGGCGGATTTAGGCCTGCGGCGGAACCCGCGATGTTTCGAACCTGGACCTCTCAAAAAGGATCAAACCTTGAAGCTCGACTGGTTGATGTCTTCGGCGCGACGGTCACCCTGGAGACCAAAACAGGTAAACGAGTTCGGATCAACCGCTCCGCTCTTTCAAAACCCGATCAGGAGTATCTCGATGCAAAATAAGCAAGACAGTACCGGCAAAACCGAGCTTTCTCGGCGCACATTTATCCGCGCCGCGGGGGCGGTGTCCGCGTTCACAATCGTACCGCGGCACGTGCTCGGAGGCCCGGGCAATACGCCGCCCAGCGAGAAACTCAACATTGCCTGCATCGGAGTCGGCGGCAAGGGATTCGACAACGTCCGGAACATGATGAGCGAGAACATCGTGGCGCTCTGCGATGTGGATACGAAGCGCGGCGCCGATGCGTTCAAGATGTTTCCCAATGCCAAACAGTATAGCGACTACCGCGTGCTGTTCGATAAAGAGGAGAAGAACATCGACGCGGTGATGATCAGCACGCCCGATCACCACCATATCCCCTGCAGCGTGATGGCGATGCGGCTCGGCAAGCACGTCTACTGCGAAAAGCCGCTTGGCCAGAACATCGGCGAGATCCGCCTGGCCACCAGGGTCGCCGCGGAAACCGGGGTCGCCACCCAGATGGGAAACGGGGCGCATTCCGGACCCAACTATCGCGGGGTGGCGAAGATGATCCAGGACGGCGTCATTGGCGAGGTCCGGGAGGTGCATTGCTGGTGCGACGAGGCATGGGAGCCCGGCGACCGGCCGAAAAGCGCCCCGCCGGTTCCAACGCACCTGGATTGGGACCTGTGGTTGGGACCGGCGCCGGTGCGACCGTATCACCCCTGCTATCACCCCATGGCGTGGCGAAGCTGGTGGGATTTCGGCAACGGACGGCTCGGTGACATGGGGTGTCATATGCTGGATCTTCCTTTCATGGCCCTTGGACTGAAGTACCCGCTTACGGCCGAAGCGGATTGTCCCCGGCCTGCCCATGAAGAAAGCGCGTGCAAATCAATGACATGCCACTGGACATTCCCGGCGCGGGGCAAGATGCCGCCGGTGAAACTGACATGGTACCACGGTGATCGACGTCCGCCGTTGCAGGCAGCGCACAACATGCCGGACTATCCCGAAGGCACAATCTTCGTGGGTTCCAAGGGCATGCTGATCGCCGACTATGGCCACTATAAACTGTATCCTGAAGAAAACTTTGCCGGTGTCAGGCGTCCCGGGGTCCCACGCATCGATTCGCATCACGACGACTGGATCGAGGCCTGCAAAACGGGCAGGTCGACCGGAACGCGTTTTGATTATTCCGGGCCGCTTGCGGAAACCGTGTTGCTGGGCGTCGTGGCTTATCGTGCCGGTCAGAAGATTGAATGGGATGCGCAGCAGATGAGGGTCACGAACGTCCCGGAGGCGAACCGGTTTGTTCATCGGAAAAACCGCGAGGGTTGGGCCATTTAAGCGCTTGGTCGTTACTCCTCCTCGAAACGCGGGCGAGGATCGACCAGGAGAGACGACTAAGAGTGAGAATTGAGAAGAATGGAGACCGTAACATAATGCAGTTTCTGGCAAACGGATGTAGCGGAAGTCACCAGACTTCCGAAAAGTTGGGTCTGAAGCCTGGCAACTTCAGCTACTTGCTGGCCATGGCGCTGGGGTTTCTTGCCTGTACGACAATCAAGGCAGACGCCAACTTCGATACCTGGCACGTTGGTGGGGACTGGTATTCCGCTGAGAACGCCCGGCTCGACACCTGGAACGAGAAACGCCTGATCGGTGACCGGGGCGAGGGGGTTTTGATCAATGGCCGGATCGGGAAAACGCGGAGCCTTATCACCAAACGGCGGGATTACCGCGACGTCGAACTCCACGTGGAATTCATGGTGGCCAAGGGGGCCAACTCCGGCATCATCTTCCACGGTAACTATGAAATCCAGATCCTGGACAGTGCCCACGTCAAGGAGCCTACCGGCGCCCATTGCGGCGGGATCTATCCGCGGGCGGAAGAGGAGCCGACATACCATCACATCGACAAGGGCTCCCCGCCCCGGGTCAACGCGGCGAAGAAGCCTGGCGAATGGCAAACCATGGATATCATATTCCAATCCCCCCGGTTCGACAAAAACGGCAAGAAGACGTCCAACGCCCGGTTCGTAAAGGTCGTGCAGAACGGCCAGGTTATCCAGGAGAACGTGGAAGTACCCTACGCCTGCGGCCCGAACTGGAATCGCAGGCAGCACCCGAAGGGACCGATCATCATCCAGGGCGACTACGGTCCGATCGCCATTCGCAACGTCCGCGTGCGGGACTGGAACGGGACAAGCGCAAGCGTGACGGGGAAACTGAATGTGCCCCCGCCCGGCTTCACGGCCCTCTTCAACGGCAGGGACTTCAGCGGTTTCCGAATGTCGCCCCGCGCCAAAGAAATGTGGACGATCGAGGATGGCATACTCAAGGCGCCGAAGCTCCTTGAGCAATGGGGTGCGGACCTTGTGACCGAAAGCACCTACAAGGACTTCGTGCTGCTGGCCGATTTCCGTATGCCTAAGGGTTCTGACAGCGGAATCCATTTTCGCAAGTTTGTTCCCGACATGGGATACTTCAGTCAGAACGAGCAGATCAACCTTGGGACCGGGCAACGCATGGGCCAGGTGGAAAGCTTCGGGTATATGCGACACAAGAAGATGCCGGTCGCCAAACGACTGAAGCCGAACGAGTTCCCCAAGGTGAAGAATGTCGACCCGGAGCCCGACCAGTGGCACACGATCAAGATCACCATGCAAGATCGAGCTTTGTCTATCGAGGTGGATGGCGAAACCACCCTGGGCAAGTTCGCCTACCCGGCCTGGCTACTCGGTGATGAACCTGCCCCGATCAGGTTCCAGAAGCACCGTTTTACGGAAATGGGAGACGGCAAACGCAATCCCTGCCCCATCGAATACCGCAACCTGTTCATCAAGGAGATCAGGGACTCTTCACCGGTCAAGAAGGCGAAGCTGAACGAGCCGCCGGAAGGCTTCACAGCGCTGTTCAACGGCAAGAATTTTGCGGGCTGGCACACGCCGCCCCTGGTCAGGCAATACTGGTCTATTGAAGACGGCATCCTCAAGTCTCCGGGGCTCATCAAAACCTGGGGGGCAAGCCTGTCCACCAAGAAGCACTACCGCGATTTCATCCTGATGCTGGACTTTCGGATGCCGACCCTTTCCGACAGCGGCATCAACTTCCGGCGGCTGATCCCGAAGATCCCTGGTTTCGGAAACATGGAGCAATTCAACCTGCGGTCCAAGGGTGGTATGGGGCACCTGGAGAGTTACTACTTCCTGCCAAAAGAAACAGCGAAGAGAATGAAGCTCAAGGAGGAAGAGAAGCCGCACTGCAGGCATATCGATCCGGAGGTCGGGATCTGGCATACGGTCAAGTTGACCATGCAGGGCCGCACCTTCTCCGCCGAGTACGACGGCGAGCTGATTCACGATCGTTTCCAGTACCACGACTGGATGATCAACATGGAGCCGGCGCCGATCCGGTTGCAGAAACACATTGTCGTCCATGGGGACAATCTGGGCGCCACAAACGCATGTCCGATCGAGTATAGAAACATCTTCATCAAGGAACTCGACCCGCCTGCCGAGGAGCGGCCAAACGTAGTTCTACTGCTGGTTGATGACCTGGGCTGGCAGGACATAGGCTGTTACGGTGGGCCGGTGAAAACATCGGCACTCGACGCGCTGGCGTCGCAGGGTGTGCGCTTCACGGACTTTCATTCCGGCAGTGCAGTTTGTTCGCCTTCGCGGGCTACTTTCCTGACCGGGCGTCAGCACATACGTACCGGGGTCTATCATGTGCTACAGGATTCCTCGCACAACGCCCATTTACTCAGACGGGAAGTGACGATCGCGGAGGTCCTGAAACAGGCCGGTTACGCAACTGCCCATTTCGGCAAGTGGCATCTGGGCCTGACTTCAGGTAAGCGAAAGAAGCCGTCTCCGACGGAACACGGGTTTGATTACTGGTTCGGCGTGGCCAACGGCGCCGGTCCAAGCCAGAAGGATCCCGTCAACTTCATCCGCAACGGTAAGCGGGTCGGACCTCTAAAGGGGTATTCCTGTCAACTCGTAGTGGATGACGCGATCGAATGGTTGAAAGGGCAGCGTTCGCTGGACAAGCCGTTCCTGCTGAACATCTGGTTCAACGAACCGCATTCTGTACTGGCTGCCCCGGATGAGATCGTTGCAAAGTACGGCAAGCTGAAAGACCCGGCGGCTCTCTACTCGGGTGCGGTCGAGAACACGGACCGGGCCATCGCGAGCCTGGTAGCGAAGCTGAAGGAGATGGGCGCCCTGGAGAATACGCTGATCATTTACTCGTCCGACAACGGCAGCTACCGTGCAGACCGCAACGGCGCTCTGCGGGGTGCCAAGGGCTCCAATTTCGAGGGCGGCATACGATCTCCCGGTATCTTCTACTGGCCACGCGGCATCAAGGGGGGACGGATTGAGGAAGCGCCGTCCGGGGCCGTTGACCTGCTGCCGACGATTTGCGGACTGGCCGGCATCGACAAGCCGAAGGGCGTACATCTCGACGGTGCCGATCTATCGCCGCTGCTGACAGGGCGCGGCAAGTTCAAGCGTTCCCAGCCGCTGTTCTGGTATCTGCCTACCTCTTATCCGGCTGCGATGGTCCGGGACGGCCGCTATACGTTCATGGCGTATCGCGATTACAAGCTGCCGCAGGACCATCGGGCGATGGCAGCCCTGCTGAAGCAGATCGAGAAGATTGTCGGAAAGAACGGTGGCGAATCAGGCGAAGGCAATCTGCGAAGCCGGGTTTTCAACTCGCAGTTCAAGGACGCGGAAGCAAACCGGCTGCGCTGGCAGTACGTCCAGTTGAACGCCTTTCGAGAGTCATGGATCCCCCTGATCAAGAAGGGCGGCTTCGACCGCTTTGGCTTGTATGATTTGGACGCAGACCCAAACCAGAAGGAGGATATCTCCGCAGAGAAGCCTGACGTGGCCGCTCGTCTCAAACGGCAGTTACTGACAATCAACGCCAGCGTCATGGCGGACGCGCCCGACTGGTTGGCACGAGGGGAACTCGCATCCGAGAAGGCGCGGTTTGCTGCTCCCGCGGCACCCCTGGAGGATTCGCCGAATGCGGACTTGCTGGCTCGCATTGAGCGCAACGACCTACCGGAGGGCTATGTTCCCGCGAAACACCAGGAATACGTGGACCGGCGGATGACCGGATTGAGCCAGGCGCAGCGTGCGAGGATCGGTCGACTATGGAAAGAGAAACAGCGCATCGATCCCGGCATGCCGAATCGGGGGAAGTCCTTCGTGAGGATCATGGAGTACGTTACGGAGAACCCAGAATGATTCATCACTCGTTGATAGCCGTCGTTGTTGCCATCCTAATGCACTGCCTCGGATCGTTTCTCCCGGCGGCGGACTTGCCGCCCGAACGACCGCTTTGGGACAAACCGCCGGAGAGATACGCGGACGTGCCGGTTGTCGAAGAGCGGCTGCGGGCACTCAAAGCGCACCCGAAAGCGCCGTCCCTATCGAACCGCGTGTACAACTCCGTCTCTCTGCCGACCTACAGCATCCATCGGCCGAAGAAGCCAAACGGGGTGGGGCTTGTCATCTGTCCCGGCGGCGGTTTTCGCGATATCTGGATCGACAGCGAAGGGCATGACCTGGCCATCTGGCTGAAACAGCACAACGTGACGTCTCTGGTTCTGAAATACCGCACGAGGCCGGCGCAACTCAAAGGGGCCAATGCATGGCAAGACTACCAACGTGCTGTTCGGACCGACGGCCTGCAGGCCGTTCGAATACTTCGAAAAAACGCGGAGGAACTCGGTTTAAAGACCGATCGAATCGGCATCTGCGGATTTTCAGCGGGCGGTCACCTCGCGATCAGTACGGCGCTGGCTCCCGAGCCGTCGCCGGCAAAAACTGATCTCAGCGGTCAACCTGATTTTGCCGGCCTGTTTTACCCGGGGATTCCGGACGAGGCCGCGAAATGGATCGAAAGCCGCCAAAATATATGCCCCATGTTCATCGTGAATGCACGCGTGGACAAGCTCACCCCCGCAGAAAAGTGTTTGGCATTCTACTCGAAGCTGCTGAAGTCCGGGGTCGATGCAGAGCTCCACATCTTCAGCAGGGGAGGCCATGGCTTTCACCTGGGCGTGGGACGCGGGAAATCGACGGAGATGTGGCCCGACAGTTTCGCAGCCTGGCTCCGTGATGTCGGCATGATTAATGAATAGCCGCGCACCGCTATCAAAGACGGTTTCATCTTCATCTCACCGGGCAGGAACGGGAATGCGTTCGCCTCTCTGCTGACGGCGCTGGTCCTCGCTGTTGAACGTGCCGTAGAAAAGCGCGTTGGCGTCCATCCAGGTGGCAAAGCGTTCCAGTTCACTGTCGGAGAGCTTGACTTTCTTGTGACCTTTCAACAGCTGAGTCATCAGTGAACTGGCCCGCGCTCCGAAGAACCCGGGTATCGTGGCCGGTTCGCCGTTGATCTTTCGGAAGTTGCCGCCCTTCCACTCCGAGTAAGGCACTTTTTTCACGAGAGCGTTGTAGGAACGGGTAAATACACCTTCCGGCTCACCGGTAAGCACCATCCCTTTCGGCGGGTCTTTGTCCTTGTCCTTGTGGCAACGAACGCAGTGCTTGTCGAGCACGGGTTGCACCAGAATCGGATAGCTCAGTGGGAGCGAGCCGTCCGGGCCGGGAGTGATATCCGAGGGCGGCCGCTTAAGCGCCATGGCGCGCGGGGCAGAATCCGGCACCGAATCTGGAGACTCGTGGCAGCCTATACACGACGAGTTCTCGCCCTTTTGAAGATAGGTCAGGCTACGCATGGTCTGTACCGCCCTGCCCTGCCTGTCCAGGACCTGAAAGAGCAATGGCACTCCGGCAGGAGCCTTGAAAAAGGCAGACCCGTCCGCCTCGACCGGCACGGTGCCGAGCACCTGTTTGCCGGGTGAGGCGTTCGCGGCACCGACTCGGGGCTGGTTGATGTTCGGTGTCGTCTTCAGCATCACCTGCAGGATGCGCAAGCGGTGAATGCGTTCACCTTCCGCGAGGGGAAACTCGTACCGGCTCTTGTGCACGTCCTGCACGAAGAACGTTCCTTCGTTCTTATCAGTCTCCTCCAGGTTGGACGCCACGATGGGGGGAACAGGTCGGACGCGCAGTGGTATCGGCCAGAGACTCCCGATATCCGGGTCTCGGTACAGCAGTTCCTTGTTGCCGAAGGCGTCTACGAGATAGATACCGAACATGTTAGGCTTATTTGCCTGCGGTTCGCCGATCAGGGGATCGAAACTGTACGCGGCAAGAAAGAACTTCTCCGACAGAGGATACGGGCTTCGATAACAATGACCCGGCCACCGTTTCTGTTCTATTGGCTTGGGCGGCTGATCCCTGACACCGACCGGTGCGTGCCACCGGCCGACCGGGGCCTCGCTTTCCGGGAATAGAACATCTGGTGTAAGTCGCGTCAACGGCTCAAGTCCATCGATCCCCCTGGTCGTGTCTACCAGTATGATTGAACCGGCGGTCATCGCGTGATGAGCTCCGGCCGTGGCCATCACCCGTGTTGAACCGGGAACCGCGCGTGCTTCCCAGACACCAACCGGGTTGAAAGTGTTGTTGCCGTAGAAAATCCGCACGTCGCTGCCATCCGGACGCACTGTCCAGAGCTGCTGGTAGTGAACGGCATGCCGGTCAACGTAATCCCAGCGCGTGTACACAACGCGTCCGTCGTTCAGTACCGAAGGATCCCATTCGTGCGTTTCGTGGAAAGAGATGACGCGCTGGTCCGATCCGTCCGCGTTCATCACGGCCATGGTATAGACGGGACAGGGGCCGCGGCCGCATCGGTGATACCCGCCGCGCCTGGTTGAAAGAAAGAGAATCTTCCCGCTGGGCAGGTAACATGGAGAAAAATTATCGTGTGATCCTTCTGTAAGCGCGCGCAACCCTTTTCCGTCTGCCTGAGTTCTGTAGACCTGGTAGACGGGCGTCTTGCCGGCTTTGCTGTCGATCTCGCAAAAGGCGAAGAGAATATCGCGGCCGTCACAGGAGACATCCGGGCGGAGCATGCTACCGGTCGGCAGGGACTCCGCGAGCTGACGGCACTTCATAGATTTGCCGGGCTCCTCGAGTATGAACAGGCCGCCGCCCGGCCGGGCATGATTGCCCTGGTATTGAGTGAGTTGATGGCTGAACCCACTGGGCACGCGTTTTACAAACAGAACCTGGCCAACCCGGGCCAACGGGTTGCTGAAGCTGAGCCGGCGGCGCGCAGAGTGAAGTGCGAGCCAAAGGGTTTCGAAGTGATTCTTATGCCCGGCTTCATCCAGCTCGCGCATTGTTTTCCATTTCGCGCATTCCTGTTCCCAGTCCTTGAGAGCAGCTCCCTTATCAACCCCGGCGCGCTCCAGCTCAGCCGCGAGCTTGTTCCCGGTCTCTATTGTTCGCACTATTGCCCGTGTCCAGGTAACAGGGGCACGCTCTGTACCGATCCCGTCCTGCATGCGCCAGTCCTGCTCGATCATGAACTGCTGTTCGGATGAAGCAGGTTCCGCAGTAACCTTCGCGGAGAAGAAAACCGCAGCAAATACGGGGAAGATGTAAGACATGAGCAGAAACGGGCCTTTCATAGCAGTGCCATTGTACGCTGACTGGCCACGAATGGCACTTAGATTAAGGACCTTTCTGTATGAACCCCGTAGCGCCCCTCTCCAGAAGTCCGTGTGTGCCTGAGATGAAGACAGCCAGTAGGAACACTTGTCCCTGGAGCCATCTGCGATGCGATATCGATCAATGATAGCTGGGCGAAACTGAGGTGGAAGAATCTCTTTACCCCGCAAAAGGAAACAGGGGTCAGCAGGCAGAAGAAAGAAACAGAGAGATTCCGAAACGTTGACCCCTCGAAAAATGGCAGTTTAGGTATGCGAGAACCAGAGAAGTCATGTAGGTAAAGAGTCTTTGACAGGATCTACAGAATCTACAGGATGGGATTGTGGCATGAATCTGATGGTGGTTCCCATTGCACTTTGCATTT
>JASLPY010000068.1 GCA_030744755.1 Kiritimatiellia bacterium
ATCCTAACAGGATGCAGGAGGCTTTCCCATTTTCTTATCCTTCAATTGCATGGGGATCGTGAATAATGCGCGCTAGGTGTCGCGACAGGAAGCCAGGAGCTGGCGTCCTGCGATGTGTTTGTCGCAGGATGGGACCAGGACCACAATGTCAGGGCCAACCTGGAGAACGGTGGTGGCCTTGTTGCTTCGGGTGAAGAATCATGGAACGGTGAAGATCTGCAGATGATAAGTCTCTCGTTCACAGGGGCTGCCTGGTTCGTTGAAGGCGCGAACACGGTGCGCATCCTGTCGCAGGCGGATACGGATTACACGGTTGAACTATTCGACAAGTTCACGGTGACTTATCCCAGGTACTACCAGGCGGCCACGAATCGCCTCGGCTTCCCTGCCGCGGCGCACAGCAACATAACAGTCAGCGGTTTCACGAGCTCGAATATAACCTTGCTCGACGTCACCGATCCGTCTTCTCCGATCCTCATCTCCACGACCAACGTGAGCCAGGGCCCATACGGAGATTACAGGGCCAGCTTTGAGCCGGCGGGCAGCAATTACTTCGCCGCTGCCACTCTTGCTTCGCCCTACTCCATCACGGGCGTTGAAGACACGCACTGGCGTGACGCAACCAATGCAGTCCGACATGTCATAGTAACGGTACCCGAGCTGGAGGCAAGTGCGCAGCGGCTGGTGGATTACCGAAACGCTCAGGGCCTGACCAGCAGCATTATTCTCCGGGATGTTCTGTACAACGAGTTCAACCATGGTATTGCATCCCCGTGGGCGATAAGGAGCTTTCTGAGCTATGCGGCAACGAACTGGGCCGTCCCGCCACGGTACCTGGTGCTGGGTGGCGCCGGTACCATTGACTTCAAGGACTTTGAAGGAGCAGGCTCTACAGACCCCTGTCACATTCCGCCGGTTGTCGTATTCAATAGTTTCGGACTCTTCGGATGCGATAATCCCATGGCGGATATTGATGGTGACAGAATGATCGACGTATCCATAGGAAGGCTACCTGCCGCGGACTCGAACGCTTTTGATGTCATCGTGGACAAGATCATTGCGTACGAAACAGGAGGTGATTGGCGTGAGAACGTCATGCTGGTTGCGGACAATGAAGATGCAGGGGGTTTCTTCTGGGGCACAAGCGATCAGATGGCCGATCAGATCAGCTCAAACTGCACGGTAGAGAAGATCTACTTGGATACTGACAATATGGCGGACGTGCGCTCCAGTGTCGGGAGCTGGCTTAATGCGGGAGCGGGATACTTCAACTACATGGGCCACGGCAACGAAGATGTCATGGCGGATCTTCAGAACACGCCCTCAGGTCCGCTACCGATCATGAATACGGACGACTTGACGAGCTTCACGAACAGTGCCCGTCCAGCGCTCATGTCGGCGATGACGTGTCGCCTCGGGAGATTTGCACTGCCGGGAGGAGCGGGTGACCAGGGGCTTGGCGAGGGGCTGCTCACCGATGCTGTAGGCGGCGGAGTCGCCATGTGGGCTCCTGTTTCAGAATCCTTTAATCCCGAAGGAGCGATTGTGGGGACGAATCTGTATGGTCAGATTTTCTCCGAGCACACCGTGCGTTTCGGTGATGCAATTCTGGCTGCTTTGGAGAACGCACGTCCGGGGCTTTCGGCCGTAGAATTCCTCCTTGATACATTCTGTCTTCTCGGCGATCCCGCACTGGTTCTGGCTCCCCCAGGGTTTTCCTTTCAGGACTGGCAGCCGCTTGTGTTTACACCATCGGACCTTGGCGACCCCGAGATCAGCGGACCCTCTTCGGACCCCGAGGGAGACGGCCTTAACAACACTGTCGAATTCGCGTTCAATTACGATCCCACCAACTACTATCCAGTCTCATCTCACCTTACTCCCTATGTAGTGACAGAAGTTGTCATTCCAGACACCAACGACTACGCGACCGTGAAGTTCCCGCGGCGAAAATGGTATGAAGGGATAGAATACGAGATATCCATTACCGGCGATCTGACAAACGGCCTGTGGTCGACCAGTCCTTCGCTGGTGGAGGAAATCGGTGCTTCAGATATGGACGACGTGATGGAAGAAGTTACAGTGAGGATAAATCCGCCGCTGGCTGTCGGGGACCGGATATACGTTAGGCTGAGAATAGTCCCCGACCCGTGATGTTGCTGAGTTGGAACGATTTAGCAAGGGAAGCCGCGGCGAAACTGTCATCCTGAGCGGAGCGGAGCGGCGTCGAAGGATCTCGGACTGTCGCTGCTGAAGTTCCGGCCTGGGGCATGTGGGAAGATACACTTGCATTAAACACGGCAGCACATAGAATGTTGGGCTCTTAACTACACTCTTCAGGAGGAAACATTAGTAATGCCAGTCTTAAAGAAGGCAGACAATGTTATTGCTCGGCACATCGCCGACGAGACGCTTCTTGTTCCGATACGGGGCAAGCTCGTGGATATGCAGAAACTGTACGCGCTTGATTCGACGGCCGAATTCATCTGGAAGGTGATCGACGGCGAGAAATCCCTGGCAGACATACGGGACGCTGTCGTGGCAGAGTTCGATGTGGCAGAAGAACAGGCGGAACACGATCTGCACGAATTCGTGGATGCTCTGCTCCGCGAGGGCATGGCAATAGAGGCATAGAATGGGCTGCCCTGATCCCACATTCCCGGACAATTCTGAATTCATGCGGGCCTTCAGCCGACGCGTCAAGGACCGGAGGATACCTCTCAACGGTTCGCTGGAGCTCACGCAGCGCTGCAATCTTAGATGTGTTCACTGCTACTGCGATGGTCACAACGCACCATCATGCGGGTCGGGGCAAAGAGAAGAGATGCCTACTGAAGAAGCATTGCGACTGCTGGATGAGATTGCGGAAGCAGGATGCCTGTTCCTGGTTCTGACAGGAGGGGAGCCGCTTCTACGTTCCGATTTCGCCACTATCTACCGGTACGCCAAGGAGAAGGGGTTCATGATAACTGTCTTCTCCAACGCTACGCTTATCGATGAAACAGTACTCGATCTTTTTCGGGAACTCCCTCCGCATGCTGTGGACATCAGTCTGTACGCGGCCACGGCGGAGACGTACGAGCGCATTACCGGTGCAAAAAGATCTTTTCAGCGATGTATGGATGGAATTGCACGTCTTCGCGACGCAGGCATTCGATACAGAATGAAAACCGTTCTGATGACGCTCAACCAGCACGAGTTTGCCGACATGGAGGCCATAGCTGAGCGCAACGAAGTGCCCTTCAGAGTCGATTGCGCGATCAATCCGAGGCTGGATGGAGATAGGAGCCCTCTCGGTCTGCGTGTCGCGCCGGAACAAGCAGTGGAACTAGAACTTGTCAGCGAGGCCAGGCACGCGTCATGGAATGAGTGGCATGAGAAGAGTATACCATTGGCGAGCCAGGGGAAGCTTTATAACTGTGGAGGCGGGGTGTCGGGCTTTCACATAGATGCGTATGGTTGGCTCCTTCCCTGTGTGATCGGCACGGCATTCAAGTATGACCTCAGAACGGGGCCGTTCGACAAGGGATGGGATCGCATGGGAAGCTGGATCGCCAAGAAGACCGTACCTGAAGATCACAAGTGCAATCATTGTGACAAGAGATTGTTCTGCACATGGTGTCCAGCTTTTTCGGAGCTCGAAAACGTTGACGCCAGCGCCCCTTGTGAGTATCTTTGTTTATTGGCAGCAGCTAGAAAGAACAGAATAGTGGATAATAACGCCGGGTCAGAAGTGGCGAAAGGAGCGGTAACATGAGTACTGCAGAAGACAAGGGCGGACGGCCTTATGTGAAGCCGTATCTACGTGAGATCGAACTGGCAGGGGATGAAGTCCTTTCAACCGGTTGTAAAACAGGAATCCTGCCTCCCACAACGGGCGATAATAGCAACGGTCCGCCGAACTGCTTCTTTCCCACGGCATGTAACGCTGACGGTTCGTAGACTCGGGCCCTGTCGAATATCAGCGCTACCCGTGATACGAGCTTCGGGTGACTCTGTTGCCCTATCAGGTTCTGCTTCAGAAGCCCTTCCATGAACCAGATTACAGTTCTGCACACAGCCGATGTTACGTTCCGCCTGGCCGCACCGTTACCTGTCGTGTCCAGGGATACGCTTGGCGTTTATGATACGTTCCTGCCTACGGGTGATCTTCCTCCCGGCGATCCTGTCATTATGGTCCGGCTTCACGTGGATTGCTACACCGGGCCAGCGCCCCAGAAGAAGATATTTGACAGCGAGAACAGCTGGAGTGTCTTCCTTGATGACAATGTCAGGCACGTAGTCGGCGGTGGCGGGCCGGACCCCGACTGGATTGCCAGGCTGCACAGCGGGTTTCTTGACGCCGATGTCTATTGTGGCACCCCTATGCTTGCAGAAGCGGACGGCATCCGTGTGATCAGGAATCCAGTATCGCTGCCTCTCGACCTCATTTTCACGATGTACGTGCTTTCTGCATGCGAGGGCGCCATCGTTCATGGTGCAGGCGCTGTCATTAACGGAAAAGGCTTTCTTATGCCGGGTCAATCTGGTGCCGGGAAGACTACAATCTCTCAGCTCTTCAGTGCCGGGGGCGAAGGCATCCTGCTGAGTGACGATAGGGCGGTTGTAAGGAAAATAGGCGATGGCCATGTGTTGTTCGGTACTCCTTGGGCCGGAGACGCACGGATTGCTCTGAATGACTCTGCCCCTCTTCACGGGATTCTGTTTCTAGTGCAGGCACCGGAGAACGAGATCAGGCCCATATCAATGACCGACGCGTTCGAGCGCATGATGGCCGTGACATCGATTCCGTGGTACGACGCGGAAGTCATTCCGCCCCTTTTGTCATTCTGTGAGTCACTCGTGGGTGAGGTGCCAGTATACGAGTTGCGCTTTCGCCGTGACGAATCGGTTGTTGACTTGCTTGCGGAGTTTGCATCTATGTGACTTCCAGCGGTGTGTCCTTGGACGGCGTCCACCTCATAGCGGTGGACGTACTGAGAAGGAGAAGTAGGTCCACTGCTACGAGGTGGACCAAGTGACTGGATCGCAAGAATCTGTCGGACCAATGTTGGCACCACCACAATTACTTGCGTGTTCCCAGGGCGTTCAGTACTCGCCGCTTGATTCGACTGGCGCCGATTCTGGTCTGTCTTCGAAGGGTCTGGATATGTGCCCACGCCACAGGTGGGAACCTGTAATGTGGCGCCCCGGTGGGAATCCATCGATTTCCCCTGTGAATACCTGCAACGCGCCCGAGGATCTGTTCTGCGGTGATGTTCTCAAACGGACCTCCCGTTGCGTCACCCCTGACAAGGAAGACACGTTCTCCTTCCTGATTGCAGATTGCCACGACTCTGTGCGCGGTGATATCGTTGTTCGACGAGTTGTAGAAGATGACATCGCCGGTCCTCAGCGAATCAGTTCTCGCCGGCATTACGGTAAGCAAATCACCGTCACGGATGAAGGGCTTCATGCTTACGCCCGAAGCCCTGAACCTGACAGCGTTTCCCTGCCGCAGGAGTTCCTCGGTAATCGAGGAAAACCTTTCGGCATCTCTTACTACATTCGACATGACAGGCGTTCTGACGCGCTCGCCGCGCAACGTCTTTTGAAGTTTGTCCTTGATGGTTGATTGATATGGATTCTAGGGTATAGCACTGTGTCTGCGCAAGAAAGGAGCTAATAGCTTGGGTCAAACCTACCTCAAATACCTGTTGGCCTTTCTTTTGCCGTTTCTGATGACGTATCTGTTTACATGGATCGTCATCAGGATTGCTCCCAGGCTTGGATTGCTTGATGAGCCCAGGGACAGGCACGAACATGGCGCTGCTACACCTACATCCGGCGGGATGGCTCTTTTCCTTGGATTTCATATTGGCTGTGCCGTTATCTTTCTTTATCCATGGTCGAAGTTTGCAGGAAGCCTTGATGCTGAATGGTGGTTCAGTGTCCTTGGGTGTTCATCGCTTCTTCTCGCGATAGGTGTGATGGATGACAGGTGGGGAATCAGGCCTCTGGTCAAACTCATCGGCCAGGTGGGTGTAGCTGTCCTGGCTTGGTCGGTCGGTTTACGGATGGGTAACCTGGCCGGCTGGGAGCTTCCGGTCTGGGTGGATCTCGTCCTTACAACTGCGTGCTACGTCGGTGTCGTGAACGCGTTCAATCTTGTTGACGGAATGGACGGTTTGGCTACCGGATTGGCATCCATCGCAGGAGTAGGATTGATCGGGTTCTTCCTGTTTCTGCGTCAGCCCTCAAACACACTCGTGATGCTCTCGCTTGTCGGCGCTTCACTGGCATTCCTTCGTTACAATTTCCAGCCGGCAAAGATCTTTCTCGGGGATGCCGGCAGTATGTTCGTGGGGTTTGTATTCACCGCCGTCGCGTTGTCGTCAAACATCAAAACGACAGCTCTTGCATCCCTGGGCGTACCGCTGCTTGCCGTGGGTGTGCCGGTTCTCGATACCCTGCTTGCCGTCTGGCGGCGTTCCCTGCGGGGAGGAAGCGTCGCGAGTCCGGAGATAATGCAGGGAGATCTCGATCACATTCATCATCGGTTGGCCAATGCGGGGTTTTCACAGCGCAGGGTGGCAATGGCTCTCTATACCATGAACCTGATTTTCGTTGTGACGGGCCTCGCACTCGCGATGTTCAATTCGTACAGGCTGTCAATCTTTCTGGTGGCTTTCGTCGCGGGCACTTACGTCATGGTGCGTCACATTGCACGGATCGAGCTGTGGGAAAGCGGTCAGGCAATTGTCGCGGGACTCAGGCGCCCTCCGAGTCGTGTCCTGGGAGTGGTGGGTTATCCTATTACGGACACGATGGCCATGGTGTTTGCTCTTGGAATTGCCGCCAGCGTGCTGGCAGTCCGTCGCGAGGGAGTGCAGGTGAAACCTGTCTGGATTACGCACATACCCGTAATGGTAGGAGTGCCGTTTATAAGCCTGGTCATGGGAGGAGCCTATCGCCGGGTATGGAGCCGTGCACGCGTTTCAGAATATGTCTGGACTGCAGCTCTTTTTACAGGTGGTGTCCTCGTTGCGGCAGCGATTACGCTGTGTGATGTGCCCCGGTCGGCGATAGACGAAATCGTTATTATATTCGTCTATCTTGGCCTTGCCGTACCCATGGTGGTAGGGTCCCGTGCCTTCCCGCGAGTTGTGCAGGACATGCTGAGTTGGCAGCGTCGAAAGGGCGTGCGGGAGGATTCGCACAGGGTTCTGTGTTACGGCGCAGGGTATGCATATACACTCTTTGTGCGCATGCAGAGTTTCGAGGTGGGCGAGACACCGGTATCACGACGAATTGTAGGACTGATCGACGACGATACCAACCTTCACGGAAGGATCGTGCACGGATACAAGGTGTTGGGGGGAGGTGATTCCATGCTTCGCCTGGTCGACGAGCTCGGAGTAGATGAGATCCTGGTAACTACGCCACTGGACACGCCAGCAAGGAAGAAGGTCGAGGATGTTGCCGGGAAGTGCGACGTGAAGGTGTTCGAGTGGCACATGAAGCTTGACGAATGGGATGTTGCCGGCCCACGAGGGGTGCTACCTTCGTTGTAACAGTTTCGCAAGGGCTTTCAAAGCCAAGCGGAAAGGACGTATAACATAGTACAGTGCGTAGAGTTTGCGGGGCAGACGGACTGCCTTCCAGTCGCCGTAGCTGGGAGTGCACGCGATTCTCAGTACGTATAGCACTCTATCCCTTAAACGCTCCCGAACGGCCAGTCGAAATCTCATCCTGGAATGCGAGACCTTCGATTCCCGCGTCCAGCTTCGGATGCACTGTTCAACAAGTCCCGGGATCTTCGAATCATGGCTGATGGCCTCGCTAATCGCCCCCGACAACTCACTACCGGCAACGGCACCTGCCAAAGCGTGGCCCAGGAGGAGCATTCGTTTGGCGCCTAACTCTCCGGCGCGCAGCGAGATCCTTTCGAAACTCATGTCCGGGAAAGCCCTCCATATGGCGAGAATATCCGTGACCCATGTCAGACGGTCCCAGTCGTGCCGGGGGCCATGCACGCAGAGCATAAGAAGAAGAACTTCGGGATTCACGGTGTATACGACTTCATTGTCGATGTGGACGGCCACCGGCTCTTCAAATATCTCATCAGAGGGCAATTCGAATTCTTGAAAACGGGGACCTGTGCATGTATCGAGTTCGACGAGATACCCCATATCCGGATGGCGTAACATGTACTCCCATCCAGCGCTGCGATGCCGGGACTGTTCGCTCTCGGTCATATCGATGTGCGGCACAAATCCATCTTCTAGAAACACTCTTCTTGCTCGATCTATATCCCTGTGTCGCACAAGAAAGTCCAGATCATCGCATGTTCGATACGTGATATCTCCGTACAAGGCCCTTGCCAGTATCGGGCCTTTGAAAGGAAGCACGTCGATATCATGAGCCCGGCACAATTCCTGTAACCTGACAATTTCCTCCACGAGTGCCGCGTTAATGACCGCATTGCTCAGGTACTTCTTGTGGATTCGTTGCCAGGGTTCGGACGGCACATCGTCGAGTTTCGCGGACCGAAGACCATCGTGAAGAAAGGGAAGGACCCGATGTCTCTCTGCAAGGCTGATGATCTTATGCCAATCGGGGTCCTGTTCAGAGACAAGTTGGCGAATGCAAGCCCGGTTTTCATCGGACATGACCCCGGGATTGCGGATACAGCAGACGAGGAGCTGAAGCTCGACGGGGATTCTGGAAAGAGCAATTGGCGGGAACGATTTCACGTTAGCTGTTCGAAAAACCGGCTTCCAGTAGGTCAGAGATTTGCCTGCAGTTACGCGTCGCGTCAAAATGCTCTTTTCCGTACAGATATGCGGCCCGACCCCTTCTTGCACGTTCTTGCCTATTCGAGGCCTCGTGAATGGCTTGCACCAGACCGTCAACATCATCAGGTGGAACAACCCATCCCCCTTGACTTTCGATTACCCACTGTCCAGCGCTGCTGGTCTCGCTGCCAACCAGGATAGCCGGTTTGCCAACCGCAAAGATCCCCTGCAGCTTGGAGGGAACCATGCACCCGTCCCAGGTAGGATCGAGGCTGACGAGTAACACATCGGCGCTGCAGAAATGACCGTTGAGTTCATCACGGGAGACATAGGGAAAGATGTCGATGGGAGCATCCGGATTCTGTGCCGCAAACTCTTCCACCTCAACGCGTCGTTTTCCTCCACCGGAGAATGCCAATCGAACTCCGGGCTTCGATTCCGAGTTGTCCCTGCTTTCGCTGGACACACGTGTCAGCGCCTCCAGGAACTCATTGAATCGATGCCCCAGCCCCATGTTGCCGGAGTACAGAAGAACAAGTTCGTCATCCGGCCAACCCCAGTCTTTTCGTGGAGGCGAATGTTCTCTGTCGTCCCAGGGGGTGTGAACCGGATCGGCCCACATGGGCACCCACGCAGTAAGAGGACTGTTGTTCGCCGAACCGGGATATGCATGATGGTCGATGCGCTCGGCCATGTCCGGGCCCAATGCGATCGTAGCTGCACTACCCCGGAGTTCAGATCTCGTAGCGGCTTTGAGCAGCCGGTGCAGGAGAGAACCGGAACGGATAATCCCGTGGGATACCATGACGTCCGGATAGAGATCCATGATCCAGTGCGCATGGCCGCAGCGCCGCAGTATTGACGCTACACGGACCAGTAAACCAATGTACGGTGGCGTGGTGAGCGCCAGTATCATGTCCGGCCTTGGACGGATGGTCATCAGCTTCCAGGCCAGCGCGAAGTAGAAAGTGACATAATCGCTGAGCTTTCCGATGAAATACTGGCGTCCAAACCCGGAAGCCCACAATCGTACGATTCTCACGCCGTCGAGTTCCTGGTAAGCGGGATATACATCTGTGCCTACATATGAACGACGTGAGCAGAGGACAGTCACGCTGTGGCCGCGCGTCGTCATGGTCTTAGCGACATCATGTAAGACCCGGCCGGTCGGAGCCATGTCTGGAGCATAGAACTGATTGACCAGAATGACATGTTGGGCGGATGGTTGATCCGCGCCTCCTCCTTGATCCTGAGAGCTTTCAGTATTGGGGAGGGAAGCCTTTAACTCTCTGATCTTCTTGTCGGTCATACGTTCGTATTCGACCAGCAGGCGGCAGTAATGAAACCCTGCCGCCCCATCCAAGAATCCCGCTCGAAGGAGGTACATGTAGAAGAAACGAAGAGCTGGCCTTCCCGGCAAACGCCACGAAATCTGCTTGGCCGCACGACGGCGTGCCACGCGATCCCGCGACAGCAGGCCGGATAGTGGTATGTGGCTGCACCGCAGACTGGCCACGGCAGCTGCAGCCTCCTCGCGCGCGTAGCGTTCGTGGCGTTTACGCCAAGAATCCAACCCCTTGAGGAATGCTTCGTGAACAAGTGGAACTTCGAGAGTTCCCAGGCGCTCCGGGGAGAGGTCCTCTCTTTGTCCATGCCCTACCTGTATGAACCGTAGAGCATCACGTTTTCCGAGGCGAACCTGGTAGACGGGGAACATCCCGGCGTGCTTGAGCCAACGTCCATTGAACATGAGCTTGGAGGCAACGTGGAACGCATCCTTCTCCGTTCTGCTTATCTCCCGTTCAATTTCCTCCCGCATGGCCTTCGGAACGCGCTCGTCGGCGTCGAGATGCAGTATCCATTCGTGTTCGAACTCACCGTGATCGATGCCAAAGTTGCGCTGGGCAGCGAAGTTGTCAAAAGGGCGATGAAGTATGCGCGCTCCTTTTTTGCGGGCAATATCTACGGTCCGGTCCGTGCTTCCCGAATCCAGCACGACGATATCGTCGGCCCACGCAACCGAATCGAGGCAGTCCCCGATATTGACCTCTTCGTCTCTTGTGAGGATGAGGACAGAGATGTTCAATGTATGATCTCGCGTTTCTTGATTTCCCGTGCGGGATGGCCTGCCACAATGGTCCAGGCGGGGACATCCTTGACCACTACCGCACGTGCTCCGCACACGGCGCCTTCGCCCACGGTGATCCCGTACCGGACGAAGGCACCTGCACAGATCCAGGCCGCGTCACCGATCACGATGGGCGCGGTAACCAATAGCATGTTGGGATGTGAGATATCATGCGTGGCGGCACACAGGTCCGCACCCTGGCTGATGGTGGCGTGAGCACCGATAGTGACGGGCGCCACATTGTAACAGTTGACGTTCTCACCGATTGTGCCCTGCTCTTTTACTGTCAGGTTCCATGGTGCCCAGATACGGGCCGAAGACATGATCTTGGCACCCTTGCCAATCTTTGCGCCGAAACAACGCAAAAGGAACCGCCTCCAGCCAAAGCACAGCCGGGGGCTGGGACGAAACAGCAATGCGCAGGCGAAACTCCATGCCACCCGGGCCAGTTTGTTCTGGAAACTGTGCACGCTGGGGCAAAGTTTGCGCGATGTGTTGATACGCGTAGGTTGTTCGCACGTCATCCTGTGTTCTCCTGTTATGAAGGGATTAGCGGGGCGAAGCCCCGGCTATCTCCTCGTAAAGCTCTGCGTATTGCCGGGCAATGTGGGGCGCTGTGAAATTCTGAACGTTCTCGATTCCACGTCGACGAAGCTCCATCCGATACGTCTCGTCCTCGATGACTCTTAGCAGGCCCCGGCGGATCGATGCGGTGTCGTGCGGGTTCACCAGGCATGCGCCGTCTCCGGCTACCTCGTTCATCGGCGGCACATCGCTGGTCACGACGGGTCTTCCCATGGCTTGGGCTTCAATGATGGGTAAGCCGAAGCCTTCATAAGTTGATGCAAAGGCCACGATATCTGCTGCTGTATACTCTTCGGCCATCTCCGCATCGGACAGGTGCTCGAGTGCAACATAATCGACCCCGTGTTCATCGAGGGCCTTCCGTTGCGCTGCACGAAGGACACCGACAACATGGAGCTGGCATGGTATACCGGAAAGCGCTTCGGCCAGTCGTTCGATGTTCTTGTGCGGGGCTGTGCCGACGTGAAGAACGCGAGGCGTCCCGGGCATCGGTCGCACGGGTTGAGGCATGTACGGACAAGGGAGGCAGTCATGAATGACGCGTACTTTGTCGGCGCACCAGGGAAACATGTTCGTCAACTCGGTTCGAGTCGCCTCCGAGCCCACTGTGATGATCGCCGCGTGGCGGACGGGGAGATAATACCATAGAATGTATACGATGGCGCGTTTCAGCATGGAGAGACTATTCAGGGAGACAAGATCGTGAATGGACAGCACTGTTCGAGATCTATCCAGTCCGAGGCCCACATAGTACGCATCCCCGGTAACGTGATTGATATCGGCCTGATGGTGCCGAGCCTGAAACACGTTGCGTGCGATGCAGTATGGGGTCAGCCGCGCATACGGCGCGTACCACACGCGATGAGCAATGTTGGCCGGCAACTCCTCACGGATCCCGCCGAACAAGCGCTCAATACTATGCCCCCGCCCGGGGCGGCGCTGAAAATAGCAGACATCGATTGTCATGGTGCAAACAGGGTGTCGGGTTCGGGGCCGATCCCGAGAAGCCAATTGTACACGGCAACCATCTGTTCTCCTATCCGCGTCCAATCAAAGCGTTTTAGGACCGCTGCTCGACCGCGTTGTCCCATCCTGTGCAGGTGATCGGACGGTGCATCGGTGGCCTGGCGGAGCGCTTGAACAAGCGGCGTTACACCGGTCTCAATCCACCATCCGCAATCCTCTTCCTGCAGTAGCGACCAGGGGGCTGCCTTCGTGGTGATCACCGGCACCTCGGCACCCAGTGCCTCTGCGACGACCACGCCGAAGTTCTCGCTGAGAGTAGGCAGAACGAAGAGTTGTGATTTCGCGTAAACGTCCCACTTCTCACGGTCATCGAGAGCGCCGAGAAACTGCACACACTCGTCGAGTCCAGCATTCCTAACTGCTTCTCTCACCGCTTGCTCGTGGTCCCCCTCCGAGGGTCCGGCGATCAGTAGTGTCCAGCGTTCCGGCCGTACTTGCCGCCAGGCTTCAACCAGATCCAACAGCCCTTTCTTGGGGTGCAAACGCGAAAGAAACAGCGCGTACTTATCGGCCGGAGCGTCAGAACGCGACAGAGTCGAATGTTCAGGCAGTGTGACCCCGTTGGGAATAACAGCTATCGGGTTCTTGAAGCCTAAACGACGGAACTGCTCGGCTTCCATTTTCGACGTAGCCCGGAGGCACGATGCTGCTGAAAGGTCACGGTGTTGATACGCATACCATGCAACGCGTTTGCGCCATTTGTGGTGTTGGAGACACCAGGGTTCAAGCATTCCGTGAGGAGAGATGACGAGAGGGAGAGATCTGTTTGTCGCCCAGCGGCAGACAGCGTGGTTGAAGGTTAGCCAGACGCCATGGTTGTGAATGACCGTTTGCGCAGAGGACTGACGTATTACATTGTCCAGCGCTCGTACGGGGTCAGGACCAGTATGGACGTCGAGGCCTCGGACAGCAGGCAAATCGTTATCGACGCCCATTGTGAACACCTGAACCGGGAATCCGGTGCCGGAGACGGCCTTACAGAGTTCGGGCACAGTTCGGCTGGGACCACCCCCGGAAGCGTGCAGGTGAGCCACGGTATGTATTGCCAGGTAATCCGGTGTGTGATCAGTGTCAGAAGTCATGTCTTCAATACTGCAGTGCGGTGTTGAGGAACAGTAATCGGACAGAGCGATTCCGTTTGCTTTGTGTCAGAAGTACACGCCACGGCTTTCGCGAGTGGTCTCCGGGCAGGGCGTGCTCTTCTTCCGGCAAGAACTATTCCGGCAAGAAAAGACAGGAACGCCGCGACGAATGGAACTCCCAGGATTTGCGCGGAAACAACACCTGCAGACATGTTGGCTAGAAGGAGTGCGCTGATACAGGTGTAAATTGGATAGTCAGCTAACGCGGTGGCATGTTTGAGTGTCTTAACCATAGTAACACCCAGAATGATACCCAGTACCAGGAAGCCGGCAAGACCCGGAACGCCCGTCTCTACCATTATCTTTCCTATGCCGCCTTCCTGCCATACTCTGGGACGTTTAACTGCAATATGCTGCGTTCCCTGGCTGGCCATTCCGAGACCGTATCCAAAGAAGCCGGCCTGCTGGTAGGTTGTAACGACAGCTTGAAAACCGTGTCTCGACACACGGCGCTCGGCCGTATCCAGTGCAGTCTTGTAGAAGCTCTCCAGTTGTACATCTCTACCGCTCACCTGGTAAACTCTCACTCCTATTGCGGATGTGGCGAGGAGTACTATGATGGCAGGTATCAACAGACGACCACGTTTCTGTAAGACGTACGTTATCAGTAGCGCGGTAATGAATATGGGAAGCATCGACAGAATCTTCCGTCGGGCGCAGAACATGATACTCGCGAAGCCCCAACCAGCCAGCGTTACCCACAAATATCGAAGTATTGCGTGGCTCCTCAAAGCAAGGGCAATGCTAAGCATAACCATTGTTGCGGCGTGCCAGCCGAGAACGTCCGGGCTTCGGTAGAAACCCGAGATCATAACCAGGGCACGGCCCATTCGATAAGTCACCCAGCGATGCCCCAGTGCGCTTGTGCCTATTGCCAAGTGCTGGACTCCAAAACGCTCCAGCCATGCACCTACCAGTGACACGCCGGCAAGAATACAGTACCAGCCAATAAGATGTGGGATATCCTTGCTCTTGACTGGATAGAATGTCCCAACAACAAGGCCCAACAGGAGCGAGCCATAGATGAAAAGACCGACCAACGTGATCTGCCAGGATCCCGGGGAGTAGGTCGCGGATAGCAGTGCGCTTGGCAGAAGGAGAATCGCGAAAGCAACGGCTGCTGCACCAAGCGCGGGGTACAATTGCTTGAATCTCCCCCATTTCAGATCATTAGCCAGCACAGCACCCAGAACTGTCGATCCCCAGATTGAGGCAGCTGACAGTACAAGGATCCCGGGTGCCCCCGGGATCATCTTTCGGACGGGATCCTGTATAATGGCAACCAGTGCCATCAGGTACGGTCCCCATCGCCATTTTGTAACGCTGACGGCGCAGGATAGAGCAACCATAACTAGAAATCCGTAAAGCAGCATTACTGACTATCTCCCATGAGCTGGGGCCCCTGGCGATACAGGACGAAGGCGGCAGCGATAGCCCTAAGCTCGCCGATAAACTTCGGCGGAATCCACCATGGGTGGCGCAGATGGAATTTTGTTCGCACTTGGCGGAACGGGCGGCGGAGAATGTAACCCAGGCGATCCCAACCGTGTCCGCAACGCAGTGCGTAGTAGTAATCGCCTTCACCGTATATGGGTGATGCGCTTGCCCACTGAGATCCCCGGCTGCGAGTTCCTCCGCTTTCAACGCGAAGGTGACGTATGGAAGCAGCAGGCTCAAACAAAACCCTTCCCCCGCATGAAATGACCCTCCTCACGAACTCGGTCTCGAACCGGTAAGCAACCGGAGGTCGGAACTTCTCGTCGAATCCTCCCAGCTCGAGAAATCCCTTCCGCTTAACAGACAGGTTCCCGGCCATAGCGTTCTCGATCCACCTTGAACTGTTGGAATAGAAAGGGAAACCGATGTCGCGGCGCAAACCGCCATGGGCGGATGTCCAGTTGACCGTGCTCGGATTCTCGCCGGGCTGCAACACTTGGCCGACAACTGCCCATGCATCGGGATGTTCGTCGTGCGCATGCATGTGTGCCCGTAGCAGATTTGGGTGGGAGATGATGTCATCGTCAAGAAACAGCACGATATCGCCCGTTGCCGCAAGAACTCCCTGGTTCATCGCGCCCGTGGTGGAAGGTGTCTGCAATCGACACCAGAGGATCGCGTTGTTCGCTTGCCATTCGGATAGGAGGTGTTCGGTCTGTGCGTCGTGTTGAGGTGTCTGGTCCATGACGATGATTTCATTTACCTGACAATCGTGATCCAGGAGGGCTGCAATTGTATCGCACAGAACCGTATTCCGGCCGTACGTGGGTATCACGATGCTAAGACGCTGGCTCATGGTTAACGATGTAGAACAAGGGACTGCAGGAGTCGTACGTAGTTACGCGGCGTAAAAGGTGCGGATCTCAATGCGTTAAGGAAGTAGCTGCGACAGGCTGCATCACCGTTACGTCGCAGGGCTTCCCCCACGAAATAATAGCCCGCAGCAGAGCATTTCTGTTGGGGTTTGCCGCAGCCGCCGGGCCGGATTGCGGCGGCACGCTCGAGCCACGGGCCTTCATCCTCTCCCCTTTGTCTTGCCTGAAAAGCGCCGCGTGAGCACTCGTGAATGCGTTGTTGCTTTTCGATGTTGCTCATAGATACACCGGCAGGGAAGATTCGACATTTGTACAATATAGCTTCAACACAAGCGAACTTTCCCTGTTGGGCGAGACGATACCAGAGGTCCCAGTCCTGGCCGTAGTAAAACTGCGGACGATAGCCTCCGGCGGAAACGTAAGCGGCTTTTCGAAACAGCACAGACGGATGACATGTGGGGCCACCCGTGATATCCGCCGGTTGACGGGGTGATATGGCATCGTCAACCCGGTACGCTGCGTTCCGGGGGGTATCACTTGTCTCAGATGTCTTGATGTACAAGTATTCCCAGTTCGGCCCACAGTATTCGGTCCAGCAGCTGGCGAGGACCGCATCCGGATGTTTATCCATGACAACTGCCTGCCGCCGAAGCCGGTCAGGTGTCATGATGTCCCCCACATCGATCCGGGCAATGTACTCCCCTCTTGCGCTCTCGCAACCAACGATCAGGGCCTTCGTTAATCCTTCATTCTTCTTGTGGATGATGCGTACACGTGAATCACGCTGTGCATATTTCGCAAGAATGTGTTCTGTCGCCGGATCGGGGCATCCATCGTTGACGATGACAAACTCAAAGTCTTCAAAGTCCTGGCCGAGAACGCTGTCAATTGACTCGGCAAGATAAGCCGCGTCGTTGTACGTGCTCATGACGACGGAGATGGAGATCGACGTGCCGGGCAATGTTGGTGCTACTGTCACGTCGGCAGTCATCCTTGCAGCCATGCTTGCATCATATCGTGGTTCCGGCGCTTCTGTTGCGTGTGAATTGCGCCTCCGGGAGGCGTTTCACGCAGTCTCTTTGAAGCTGCACAGGCGAAATCGGACGACTCGCTATCATATGGAACCAACGCAGGTCGGATGGTGTCAGGGCAATGGCGAATCAGGCTGGGGTGCGCGATTACATGGGCTCCCGCGGCAAAGGCGTCGGCGATGGTGGTCTTGAACCCATAGCCCAGTGGGGATAATACGGCTACGGCTCGGCACGTTCCCATGAAGGCAGAAAGATCTTCCACAAAACCCACGTACTCTACTGCATCCGAAACGGGGGGTGGCCACTCTGTCAGCTGTCCTGTAACGACGAAGTTGTAGTTGCTTCCCGCGGCGCGCATGGATTCGGCGAACCTGCAGAAGCGGCTGACAAGATCCCAGCTCTTTCGGTTCTTCCGTGACGTTGGCAAGCATGCGATAGTCTGACGCTGCTCGAAAGAGATTGGATTCTGTGGGATGATGTGATCCGGACAGTAGTAGGGAAGCCATTGTACGGTAGCCTTACCGGGGAGTCGCCTCCAGTAGACACTATCCTCCCAATCGTTGATGGAGAAAAGCACGTCTGCGTACTGTTTACAGCGGCAGTCGTTGAGGAATAAGCGATACATCCCGTACAGGACCCATGGCAGGCCCCGCTTCGGCCACCAGCCGTGATTGTCCAGGTGTTGCAGTGGCTCAATATTGTGCGTCCGTATCGCAAGCAATGCTTGCGGCCAGTACCGGCCAAGTTCCCGTGTGATCCGTGGGAAGTGGGAATACTCGATAAGAAAACGTTGCGGCCTCGCGTCAGAGGGTATGGTTGCCAACAGTGCGTCCGGGTCGTCTCGCTCTACTGACAGTTGCCGGTAATCTATCCCGGACGTCTCCAGAAACCGGACGCGGGAGATCGTGTCCTTGTAGCTTCCCTGCGCTTCCCGGGCAAGGACGCTCCTGGGGATGATATGGATAAGTTCCATGGCTCCTTAACAGTGAACGGTCACAGTGTTCACGCGCTTTCCCTTGTCCTGTGCAGCATTCGGATCCGTTCTTGGACGGGGGTTTCCTGAAGATCTTCAAGGCGTTTCGAATTCGGGTTGTTCGCAAGATCGCGGTGGGCGGCGTGCCATAGGTGAATGGCGGGCACGAAGCGCCCCCGGAACATCCTTGTTGTTGAGACCCGCTGCAGGAACTCGACATCCTGCAGCCCCCATCCTACAAAATCCTCATTCATGCCTCCTACGCGCGCAAACGCTTCACGCGTCAGCGCGACGGACCCGCCGGCGAAATTCTGCCTGACCTCAGAAAAACGGGTGGCTGCCACTTGGCCCTGTGTAACAAGAAGTCGCTCTGTGTCGGCCTCGCCGAGGTAGAACAGCAGACGCACCGGGTGCACGGCATCCCAGCCATTCTCAAGCACCTCCGTCACGCGACGCACGTAGGATGCCGGGACGAGGATGTCCGCGTCATGCAGCAGAACGTTTGACGCCCGCGCCGCTTCGACGGCCTTGTTCATGTGCCGACTCTTGCAGTAGGCGGCATTCAGGTTCTCCGAGGGGACGAAGCGAACATTAGCCGAGACGGAACCTTCCAGACGATCGACGTCCTCACGATCCGCCGGGATCAGGATTTCGAAGTCCTGCATGTCTTGTGCACGCAAAGACGCCAGCACAGTCTGCAGCTGCCGAACGCGACCGTGACCGCTGAACGGGATAATGACAGACAGCCTGTACCGCACAGGAGCCGTAACAGTGTAATCCTCCAGGGTGAACTGGAATTCACGTGTGCAATGGGCCAGGAGTCGCCCGCCCACGTGCGGGAATACGCGGCAAACGGTCAAGTACGACGAATTCTCCCATTCGCAAACGCGTGCATCCGGTGTGCTGCCGACCGTGACGGTTTCGTTCCTGTTGCACAGGTCGACCCAGGAAACACGCAGTGCCTGTGGGAGCCATCCGGCCAGAACACGTTCCGCCTGTAGCCGCTCGTGCCGCCAGCACCCGATTTCGGAGCGTAGACCTGTAAATTCAGTCTGCGTCTGGCAACTCCATAATTTGGGGCCACTGGTCACGCAGCCACGCTTCCGTCGCAGCCATACCTTCACTGAGACTAACCCTTGGTTGATAGCCGAGGAGACGGCGTGCTTTGGCGATAGAGACGCCTCCCGTGCGGGAGTAAATTTTGAGATGCCACGACGCAGGTATTCCACGCCGGCCGAGCCATTGCAGGAGTTCTCTGGCAGCGCGACGAATGGCGCGGCGCCAGATAGGGGCAGGGTTGCCGCCCAGCAGTATCCCGATGTCGCCGAGGCGATCGATCAGCCACGCGGCGCGTTCTACGTACCAGGCCGAGGCAGGAATGGAGCGTAGCCGGGACATGCCGATCATGCCGGTATATTCATCGAAGTACTCGCGCCACGTTCGGTCCTCTGAGTCCGCCACCAGAAAGGACTCTCCGACAGCCTCATCCTTCACCGCTGCCAGGAGCATGGCGTCGACCAGATTGTCCACGTACACAGCCGGACATTTGGCCCGCCCCTGGTCGAGGAGCGCGAACGTTCCGTCGCGCATGGCCCGAATCACGCCCAGGGTGAACTGGCCGCCTCGCGGTCCCCAGATAAAAGTGGGGCGAAGAACTGTGACGGGAAGGCCGTGTTTTTCCAGAAACGACGACACGATCTCTTCCGCTTCGATCTTCGTATCTGCGTAGGCTCTCCCGGTTCGGATGAACGGGTAGTCTTCGGTGAGAGTCCCGTCAGTATCGGGGCCATGTACGACGACGCTGCTGACGTGTACGACCCTGTCCGTTCCGAGTTCTCGGGCCGCCTGCAATACGTTGCGTGTCCCGTCGACATGCGTTGCACGATAGTCCCCTTCAGCTCCCGGGCCGCTTGCGAGATGGAAGATAACGGAGCAACCCTCGGCGGCCGCAAGCACGGATGAATAATCCGTGACATCTCCCTGGGCCAGGTCCACCGGCAGGCGTGCAGCCCAGGAGGCGCTGGCCCAGTTGTGAACCAGGACCCGCACGTCGGCCTTGCATTCCAGGAAGAGGCGTTCCACCAGGCGGCAGCCAACGAATCCCGTTCCTCCCGTGACGAGCACCTTTTCATTCTTCAGGTCGGCTACCATGTCAACCCCGGGGTGGGAGCTTTGGACGGTAATGGTCTCCGGTCTCTCATTCGATAGGCCTCCTCAATAGTGCGAATGCAGCGCTCTCCCTCCTCCGCGGACACAAGTGGTTCACGGTTGTCGATGACACTGCGTGCGAAATCACGCATCTGGGAATGGGCACAGTCTGCTGCCTTGACGTCTCCGCCAGGGGCTATGCAAGCTTCTTTCCTATCCCTCTCCACAACCGTGTACTCGCCCGTGCTGTACGGAGTCAGGACAACTGTCGCGGTCTCGAAAGTCAGGCGGAACAAGTTGCAGAGTTGCGCCGTGCGTGAGATTCGCAGGTGGCCCTTGACGCCACCGGCGAAATCCAAGTCCATGGACGCATTACTCTCAAGCCCCCCGAGAGCGTCATCTTTGTACGAAATGGATCGCGGGTCGCCACACCACCAGAGCATCGTGTCCAAAGGATGTATGCCCGCGTCGATCAGAACTCCTCCGGGGACCAGCTCTCGCCGCATGTTGTAACCGGTTACGGACTTCCACGAGTACGGGTTGCCCTGCTCAATGTGTACGGATACGAGTGCCCCGAAACGGCGCTGCTCAATAATACGTTTCATTTCGCGACGAACAGGATAGAACCTGAAGATGTGGGCCATGGCAAGCGTACGGCCGGCTTGCTTTCCGGCTGCCACCATGGCTTCACATTCCTTAAGCGTGTTGGCCAGGGGCTTCTCGCAAAGAACATGTAATCCCTTGGCAAACGCATCCTCTACCAAGGGCAGATGCAGATGCGGAGGAGTGCAGACAACAGCCGCGTCAAGCTGATCGACGACGTCCGCCAGGGCCTTCCCTGAGAACGGCACATCGTGCTTGGCTGCCAGTTCTTCCGAACGGACGGCGTCGGCATCGATCAAAGTCGTCAGTTCCACATCCTCCACGTTCTTCGCTGCGGGAATGTGCATTGCCTCCGCTATGGATCCACAACCGACAATTCCTATACGTAATGTCACTCTTGCTTCCCCTTTGAGTTCTCGTTTTGACAACACGGCTCCGGGTTGCCTGTTGGGCAACCTGACGGCTCCTTCGGTTCCTGTGCCGGATGAAGCTTCCGAGCGTGGTTTTGTCGAACGGTCCGCAGAGCGAGGGCCCGAAGTAGGACTCGAACCATAAGCCAATCGGGCTTTCTGAGCAATGCCTTCCAGGCGCAGCGTGAAGCCGTGCCGTAGTGTCCCTCAAGCAGAGCACTCCGAGCCCAGCTGGCGATTAGATCCGCCTTCCCCTCCGGAAGCCAACGCTGGGGTGGTTCTTCGAGGGCCTGTAGTCCTCTTCGTTCGCGGGCACAATGGATGGCCCTACGAGACATTTCAATCTGCAGCGACCGCATAGACGAGCTTATCCCGAACAGGGAATGCCGGATAACCAAGAGCACTTCCGGAATGTTTGCTAGCCGACCGGTTTCTCCGAGGCGCAGCCACAGGTCGGTATCCTGAGCACACGTGAATTCTTCGCGGTACCCTTTCACTTCTTGCAGGGCGGTTCCCCGAATCATCGCGGCGGTATGCAGTATTCCTCCCCCGTGGCCCGACATGTACAGGCCGTCTATCGCCTCGTGATCGCAGGGCGGGCGGCAGACGTCGACAGGCCAGCCCTCCGGGGTGACTCGTTCCGCAAACGACCCAACCACAACGACGTCAGGATGCGCTTCCAGAAACGATGTCTGCCTCTCGAACCGTTCGGGAACGCATATATCACCACAATCAAGCCTGGCTACATAATCTCCCCGGACATGCGTTATACCCGCATTGAGCGCTTTTGTGATTCCCGCATTGTCTTGGCGAACCACCCGGATGCGACGGTCGCGGTCTCCGTATGCGACGAGAATCTCGGGTGTGCGGTCCGAGGAACCGTCGTCGATCGCGATCATCTCCCAGTCGTCGTAGGTTTGTTGCAGTACGCTTTCTAATGTCTCGGCCAAGTCTTTCTGGCCATTGAAAACGGGGATCAATACGGAGATTCTCGGCATACGTAACTCTATGACAGTTCCACCGGTTTACGGTTCAGCCAGATGGCCAGCATGAGCAGCGCCCATGTTCCGTCATCATCCCGTGGCGCGACCCTGTCCACGAAATCGGATCCAAGCAAAGAGTGTACTGTCTGCGATGAGCTCCCAAGGTACTCCTGCTTCAGGTCCCGGAATTCGGGCCTCGCCAGCCATTCACGGACGGGTGCCCCAAATCCCTGCTTGCCGCGTTGCCGGAGTGATGTCGGCCATTGATCTTCGAATGCCTCGCGCAGCAGGATCTTGTCCCTGCGGCCATCGGTCTTCAGACGTGAGGGCAGCGAAATGCAGAAGCTTGCCAGATTCACGTCAAGAAAAGGAACGCGCAACTCCAAGCCGTGGGCCATGGCCGCGCGGTCGGTCTTGACCAGAATATCGGCAGTCATGTAGTCCGTCAGATCCGTCCGCATGGCCGCGTCCACAGCATTGCTTCCGTCGTGGTATTGGCTGAGTTCCAGATCCAGCCCTGCACACGCGAGGTCATCCTGGCTGACAAAATCACGCAGCCGGCGGTGTGTGTCACCCGGAGTTTGCCCTTTGCGGAAACGATTGAAGGTATGTAGTTTCCTGTGCAGTTCCCGTCCGCCTCCGAACATGCGGCGATACGCACGTAGCAGGAAATAGTGCAGCGCGTTGGCTCTGTCGGAACGGGCGGAAAGTGTATCGTGAAAGTGAACATAACGGTACCAGGGATATCCCCCCAGCAGCTCGTCCCCTGAATCTCCGGTGAGCACGACTTTCAGATGTTCCCGGGCAAGCCGGCAAATCATGAAAGTGGGGATTGCCGATGAATCGCCGAACGGTTCGTCGTACACCCCGGCCATCGTCTCGGCCAGCTCGGGAAGACATGCTTGATCATCGTGCAGTTCCACGTGCTCCGTGCCGTACTTGGACGCCACGTCGCTCGCGTAGGGAAGCTCGTTCCGTCCGTCCGTGAACCCGAACGAGAAGGTGCGAAGAGACGGTGCCAAGCCTGCGCCCACGGCGACGATGGTGCTGGAGTCGAGACCGCCGCTCAGGAAGGCGCCGACTTCCACGTCCGCGACGAGCTGCTTCTCCACGGACTCACGCAGAAGAGACCGAAATTCCTCGACGGCAGTGCTCAATGCAACATCCGCGCGCGGTTCCGGGAGATCCCAGTAGCGCCATAGGCGCAAATCCCCGTTCTCGAACAGTAACGCGTGAGCAGGAGGCAACTGCTGGATCGTAGTGTAGATCGACTCTCCCACCGGCACATACAGTCGGTTGAGATAGTGCGCTAGTGCCCGTCGACTGAGCTTCGAACGCACAAGACCTGAGGCCAGGACGGCCTTGATCTCTGAGCCGAACACCAGCGTATCGCCCGTTACAGCATAGTAAAGGGGCTTTTCACCAAACCGATCACGGGCCGCAAACAGACGCTGTTTTTCTTCGTCCCAGATGGCAAAAGCAAACATGCCGGGCAGATGGTCAAGCATGTCGGTCCCGTACCGGTCGTAAAGCGCCAGGAGTACCTCCGTATCGGAGGTCGTGCGGAACGCGTAGTTCAGAGAATCGCGAATGGCACGGTAGCCATAGATCTCACCATTGAAAACAACACTTCGCTTAGCCGTGGCATCCCGCATGGGCTGATTGCCCGATTCTAAGTCGATGATGCTGAGCCGGGTATGACCGAGGCCGGCGTGATCAAACACATCGATACCATGCGCGTCCGGACCACGGTGTCGAAGCGATTCCACCATGGCAGACAGAGGGCCGCCCTGCGTAAGGTCGAAGTTCTGAGAAACGATGCCGGTGATGCCACACATGATAGAGTATTGGAGGGGCTGAGGTCCCTAAGGCAAGTGAATCCGATGAAATGTCCGCGAGTTCTGGAGGCGGAATCCGCGTAGCTGGCGGCGTCCCAGAAGTGTTTCCTGTGCCTGTGCCGGCAAAGCATCGTGTACACGCTTCCTTACCGACCTCACAAAACTCATAATGCCCGTTCTCCGTCGGCCCGGCACAGGGGGCACGGGCGGTGCGCCGGCGTCGTTCTTGTGAGCTTCCAGGTAGCTGTTCTGAATGGGAAATGAGTCCAAACCCGTGATCTCCCCGGTTCTTTGGGCGTGAACCATAATGACAACGGGTCGTCGTGAAACGAAGCTGATCCTGCCTTTGATGGTTTCCCGCGGGGCAACCGCGTAGAACCGGTGTTTGCGTCCCATCTCCGCAGACGGGAAGGGGTGTTCATCCAGTACCATATCTTCAACTTTATAGCCGTACTGCTCCTGCAAAGCACCATAGAAGAAGGTTGGTCCGAGTTGGTAAAACCCGTGTCCGGAGTGGTTGTTTGCCGTGGTGAATATGAACAGACGGCCGCCGGGTCGAACTAACCGCATGTAGTTCTCCATGGCCATAGGCACGTTAAAGATGTGCTCCAGACACCCTCCGTCAATTACGGTATCGAACCGCCCGTGGAGTTCTTCGTCTATTGCTTCGTTCAGGTCATGCACTATATCGCAGCCCTCGAAATCCGAGACATCCATAGACAGCACTTTGTCCGCGCCCAACACCTCTGATAAGAAGCGGTTGGCATAGGTCTCGGCGGATATGGCCCCGCTGTCCACATGCACGTTCAAGTAGTCGGCGAGTCGCGCGCAGTCCATTTTGTTCACATAGCACTCCAGATGCCCGATGGTCAGGACGTTTCCGAACTGCACGCCGGCTTTACGGGCCCGCGCGAGGAAGGCTGCATCGCTGTTGGTAATACCCATGAGACTGCTCCTACCCAGAAGAATGGAGGCACTGTTCAAAGAAGTCTAGTGTTCGCGTCACACAAGCGTCAACGGAGTACTGTTCCATCGCGACTCCGCGTCCAGCGGCTCCCATTGATCTCCGCATCTCGGGCGCTCTCAGCAAGCTGGATACGGCATCTGCGATTGCATCCGTGTCGTCGGCATCGACGAGTAGTCCAGCCTGACCGTTCGGCACGGTTTCAGGTATTCCGGTCTTATTGCCGGCAACAACGGGAACGCCGCTAGCCATGGCCTCGGCGTAGACCATTCCAAACGTCTCGCCACGGCTGGGCATAGTGAACACGGCGGCAGAGCGCATCGCTGCGGCCAGTTCAGCCTGAGTAATGTTATCACGGATGTCCACACGGTCATGCAGCTCAGGCTGTATGAGGGAATAGATCAAGTCAGCCCTGGACTGGCTATGACGTCCGATGTAGCTGAGCCTGGCATCCGGGAATTCAGTCAGAAAGCGGTTTGCGGCAATAGCCAGTCGGTTGTCTCCCTTACGATCGCAGAGTGTTCCCGCGTAAAGCACGGTTCTGCCGGCTGCAGGGTCACTCGAAGGGTGGAACATGTCACAGTTCACAGGATTAGGTACAACGGTCTGTTGTTCGGGTTGGGCGCTGACTACGTTATGATACGTGTCGAGACTCCAGTGAGAAACCCCAATCCAATTACGTATATGCCTTGCCGTCGCGATTTCGTGGTCGCGGTAACGAGAGGCAGTAGGGTCCCCGGAATACTCCGGCATGGCCGTCGCACCGTGGATACGCAGAACGTGGCAGATCCCGTTTCCTGACCAATCGCATTGCCCCTGGTAGGACGGCCACTCCACGATCAGAGGTGTTTCGGTGCGCACTTCGGTAAGAATGTGACGCTTGAGTGCTCTGCAGTCCTCGCGGTACTGCAGGCGCGACAGGGTCGAGTCAGAGAAGCATCTCCTTATACCTCGCCGCCGCAGCAGCCGCCGCAGTCTGCCGTGGCGTCTTTTTACATACATGACCTTGCACCCCGGGAGTGCCCAGTCATATTTCGCATCGTACACCCCCGTTACAATGACATCGTGCCCTTTCCGAGCTATTGCAGGTGCTACAGCAGAAACAAACCAGCCGATTCCACCGGACGGAGCAGGAGGTAGTTCATTGCATACGAAGGTAATTCTCAAGCCGGACCACCACCATTACGGGGTTGCCGGCAGAGATGAAGCGATTGTTCCTGCGTCAGGAGCATAGATCGAGTCCCGTCAACTCGCTCGGGCCTTTGGGCGTAGCATCATGAATCTACCGGATACGAGTCGCCAGGGGGGGCAGATGTGGCGTGTTTCATCACAGCAAATCTGTGCCACGTGCGCGGGGAATGTCCTCAAGATTCTATAGTGCTGTGGCATCCGGGGTGTTTCGTTGATGATCTCGATCGAGTGAGTCTGTCTGAATCTCTCAACAAGTGTTCCAGTCAGTCCAGGGGTGTAAAAATCGTGCAGTTCACAAAGGATGGTTGCTTTCAAGAAGCCGGAAATGGCTGCGGGATTCAGGAGTTCGTTCTCGTACCCTTCGCAATCGCATATGATGAAACACTCTTCTTCCGTGGACAATTCCTCCCGCAGGGCGTCAGGAGTGCATTTCCCGCGAAGCTCTACTCGCTGGCGCACTCCATTGGCTTTCGCAAATTCCTCAATCTCCGTATGCCGATGTTCTTCCATCTCGAACGCCGTAACCCGGAGTTGTGAAGTCATGAGGGCAAGACCAACGGCGTAATAGCCGTGTCCAGCCCCGATGTCTATGACTCGTGAAGGAGGATCCGAGATCACCTCCGAAATAATGCCGTGCAACTCTTCCTCGTAGCATCCGACTATGATGTTGGGCCATTTCCGCAACTGCGAATATTCAGGCAGTACCATTCCAGCGAATGGACCTCCAAACACGCACCCGCATGTGAGTTCCAGTAGTTCTCTACATAGTCTTTCAACTCCATCTTCAGTGCCAATGGTTTCGCGAGGGTAGTGTTTGTACCAACCCCGGCTTCGAAACGGATACATAAGTGATGCCAGCCGTTTTCTGCACGAGCTGCGAATTCGCTGATCTATTCTCATTAGCAGTCTCCTCATGAATCCTTCGTCCGACGAGGGTGACAACGTCGGCCACTCAATCAGTCCAATAGCCGCACCTCGGCATTCAGAGTGGGAGAAACAGCGCCCGGCCAGCGCCCATGGAATACTCCGCCCCTCCGACCTCCATCATCCTCAATGTCGGCCGACAGAGCAGTATGTACCCGGATGTGATGCTCCCCCGATCCCCGGTCATCGGAGACATAAACGCCGAACTCGTGCTCTCCGGGGTTCAGGAGATAGGGAGGTATTGTCATCTCAAACTCATATGTGCCGGAAGTGCTCAATGAGAAAGCGTCTCGCTCATGGTAGCTATTGGCATAGAAAGCGACAACACCAGCCCTCAGCACCGGTATGCACATGGAGAAATCGCCTGGAGAATGCACGACTACGCGAGCAACAAGGCGCAACGCATCTCCGTTTGTGATAGTTTGCCTGTCCGACGGGCCGAGCAAACGAAAACTCTCCAGAGAGATCAAGTGATCGCCAAGCTTGTCCTCTTTGCCAGAGTCTTCGGCGTGAAACAGCAAAGAGCGAGGTCTGGAAGTTTGGGCCAGATAGGTTTCGAGAACGTTCTCCGTCTTTCCTCTCTCGATCACGGCACCATTCTTAAGGAGAATCGCCGCGGGACAAAGGCTGCTGACAGCGCTAAGGTTATGACTAACAAACAGAACGGTGCGACCATGTTCAGCTACATCCTTCATTTTGCCGAGGCATTTCTTCTGAAACGCCGCATCTCCTACGGCGAGAACTTCGTCGACGACAAGAATTTCGGGTTCGAGGTGGGCGGCAACGGCAAAGGCGAGGCGAACGTACATGCCAGAGGAGTAGCGTTTGACCGGGGTGTCAATGAACTTCTCGAGTTCTGCGAAGGCGACGATTTCGTCAAATTTGCTGGTGACTTCGGCCTTGCTCATGCCGAGAATGGCGCCGTTGAGAAAAGTGTTCTCACGGCCAGTCAGTTCGGGATGAAACCCGGTGCCCACTTCGAGCAAGCTGGCAATTCGACCTTTCACTTTCACTGAGCCCAGTGTGGGGGCAGTGACGCGTGAAAGAATCTTGAGGAGGGTGCTTTTTCCGGCTCCATTTTTTCCAACAATACCAAGGACCTCTCCCTGACGGACCTCGAAGTTCAAGTCGCGCAACGCCCAGATGTGTTCGGCATCATCATTCAGTTCTGACGCTCGCGCCTTATTGGCTTCTAGAAGTTGCAGTTGATCGAGCCTCATGGTCGGATCCGGTTGCCCGCGCAACCGTGCCCACCAGCGACTCAGATCCTCATGCAATGCGGTACGGCCGATCAGTCCAAGCCGATAGCGTTTGGAAAGATCTTCTACTCTTATGACAACATCAGACATGATTTAACCGCAAATTATGCTAATTGTGCGAATTGTTGGAGAAGTAAGAGGTGCACACGATTCTTCTTTGAAAAGTAACTCGCTCAAGCCGTTCGATCCCCTTCTATCTCTCCACAATTCGCTTAATTGGCCCAATTAGCGGTTTTCTAAACGGTGTCCATGAAAGTGCGTTCGATCTTCGTAAAAAATATTATCCCGATGAACAGCACGACTACTGCAAACCCGGCGCTGTAAGCGAGGTGAAGAAGGTTGAAGGTCCCTCGCCCGAAGAACGCGTAACGGAAAGTCTCGATGATCGATGTCATCGGGTTGGCGAGGATCAGGAGGCGGTACTTGCCCTGTAGCGAGGAAAGGGGATATATCGCGGTTGTCGCGTACATGAGCAACTGTATCCCGAAAGTCAGAAGGAATCGCAAATCCCGGTACTTGGTAGTCATGGACGAAAAAATGATTCCCAATCCAAGAGCCAGGCATGCCATTATCGCAACAAGAACCGGCAGCAGGAAGACCGCCATTGAGGGTTGGACCGTCGCACCTCTTGATATGAAGTAGAGCATAAAGCAGAGAAGAAAAGCGAATTTCAGGGCAAACTGGAAAAGCTGTGATATCACGATTGATATCGGCACCGCCAGGCGCGGAAAATAGACTTTTCCGAAAATTGCCGCGTTGGCCGTGAATGTGCCTGATGTTGCCGTGAGACTTCCTGCAAAATACCCCCAGATAACCTGGCCTGACAGGTAGAACAGCGGCTTCGGCAGATTATCGGTTGAGAGTCCCGCAATGTTTCCGAAAACGATCGTAAATACCACCGTAGCCAATAGTGGTTGGATTATGAACCACAGGGGGCCGAGGATTGTCTGTTTGTACTGTGCGACGAAATCACGTCGCACAAACAACAGAATCAGGTCCCGGTAACGCCAGAGGTCTCTCAGGTGCAGGTCAAACCAACCCGCGTGGGGACTAATAACCGTGTCCCAGCTTTCCAGGGTGGTCACTTCGGCCGTTATGTCTTTGCTTCCCATTGCCTGGAGCCCTACTGAAGAATATGTGTATGAATCACACTCACACCAGAATCAACTGGACACACTCCGTGCCCGTCGATTATGCAAATCGCGTGCTGAAAATCCCTCGCTGTTCCCGTCATTGGCATGATTCTCATGTAGAGCCCGCACTATGTCAAGAGCGCTTCAGTTGGAGGATTCTGCGTTGCACGCCGAATGCAGGAGTCAGTAGTCAGGAATCAGGAGTCAGAAGTGCTGACGCATTGATTCATGGCGTGCAACCAAGCGAGTTCGGCACCTTTGGCTGAGATTTGACTGTGTTCAGAAGGTTTTTTGCATTATGCAGGCATAGCTCCGCCCCGAGGCAGTTCTGATCGGATGATAGTGAACTGGGTTCAGGCAACCTTAACAAGGCTACGCATCTGCTCAGCTTTGTTTTCTTTGATGCGGCCCAGAGCCATGGCCAGCATAGCCATGTAAGCCATGCCGACTCGCAAGCGCATTTTCTTGCGTCCACGGATCGTATGATTCTCGAAACCGAAACTGACATCCAAACGGCTGTTTACTCTCTCGGCCGCTGTACGTCGCTTATAAAGATCTTTCCACTTGTAGCCGTCTCTGGCGACAGGGCCGAATACACGTCGATCTTCTTCAATAGGGATGCGAACGCTAGTACCCAGGCCACACTGTGAGCGCCCAGAACAGTGAAGGCCGTAGTGTTGAGCC
>JASLPY010000069.1 GCA_030744755.1 Kiritimatiellia bacterium
CTGTCAGTTCTCTAGACGCTTCGAGGACTTCTGGGAGTCTATCGCCGCATAATTACCCATTTCTATGTCGTGCACCCGGTTCAGAGAGCGTTTTGCGATGTGGAGTTTTTGACAGGATTTGGGATGATTGAAGATGATCCCTAATCCTGTCAAAAAGAACTCTAGCGATTCGTTTCGCATTGCTAGCATTGGCAGAAACTGCATTGAGGATACGGTGCGGGCTGCTTGCGTTACTTTTCCGTAGCTGAATCCCTGAAGATTCAAACCGATTCCGATTTGGGCAACGCACTGTAAGCGGAAGAACATAGTCTTTTCAGTCAGTCACCGGGCCGCTCCTCCGGCATAAACAATTGTATGTTGCACTGAACCCAGGCGACCTTTAGTGCTTGCACTGTTGCGATGATTTGGTGGACGATGTTGTATGTTTGCATCGTAAAGAAGAAGGAATCAGATGAGTGATAGCAGTAATAATCTCAGGGTATATGACAGCGTTGCTGATATGATAGCCAGTCCTGAGGAACCGACGCCCATGGTCAAGTTGAATGACAGAATCAATCCTGGCGAAGGTTTTGACATTTACCTGAAACTGGAACGTTATAATCCGTTCGGGTCTATTAAGGATCGAATAGCCAAGACTATGCTTGAGGGTCTAGACATATCCGAAGGCCAATCGTTGGTTGAGCCTTCATCCGGTAACACCGGTGTCGCACTTACAGCTCTCGCGAATGCCATGGATGTGCCTGTGGAGATAGCGGTACCAAGCCGCATCCCGGAAGAAAAGAAGACGCTTCTGAGATTACTGGGCGTGAATACATTGTGGGAGGCTGACGACAATCTCTGCCCTGTCTTTCCAAACGAAGGCGCACGCGGCCTTGTGAACGGAATACTTAACAGCAAGGGGGGCGAGAACTATGTAACCCCCAATCAGTATGAGAATGAACTCAATGTCGCAGCACATTACGACAATACCGGGCCTGAGATATGGAAGCAGACAGAGGGCAGGATTAAGTATTTCTTTGCAGGATTCGGAACATGCGGAACCATCAGCGGGGTTGGTAAGTACCTTAAAGAACAGGACCCATCCATCAGAATCATCGGTGTAGAGCCCACTATTGCCGAGCACAATCTACCAGGCATGAAACGTATTTCAGAGCTAAGAGACGACCTTGTTCCCAAGATCCTCGATCGCTCGATAATCGATGATATAGTGAGCGTAGAGGATGACGATGCGTACCGAACAGGTATTGAATTGGCGCGTAAGACGGGCATTCTCGTTGGGCCCACCACTGGCGCAATTCTGAGTGTGGCACTTAAGTATGCAAACAAGAATGAAGGACTTGCGGTAGTGATATCTCCGGATGACGCCTTCAAGTACATGAGTTTCTACCGGCCCTATGTTCAGGATGACGGTAAGCCATCCTTCTGACACCTGGTACTCATTCAGGAAACATGTAGACAATCAGGAGATACCCGGATAACGACAGCCCGCGCCGCGGAGCCTGTCGGCCAGTTCCGCCACTGCTGCAGCGTTCTGCACATTATTGACCACGTTTTCGTTCTCCTCAGAGTCTTTGCGATGGTCGTATAGCTCTCTCGCGACGAGCGTGTTTGTTTCGTAGTCGTACCATTCCACGTACCGATACTCATGTGTCCGGACCGTGTAGCCCATGTAGTCGCGGCCGCTCGGATCTCGCCAGATGCCCTCGCGCAGGAATTGACTGAACGCGGCCCCCCGTGCAGGTTCCGCCGGATCCTGCAGCTGCGGCACCAGACTTTCTCCCTGGAGATTGCCGGGAGCAGGAACCCCCGTCAGTTCGCAAAGGGTTGGGTAGATGTCCACGAACTCCACCAGGCCGGTACAGTTGCCACTCTCCCGGCAACCGGGCGCGCTCATGATCAGCGGGACACGGGTGTCCGTTTCGAAGTTGGTCATCTTGCACCAGCTCGCGTGCTCGCCCAGCTTCCAGCCGTTGTCGCCCCAAAGCACGATGATGGTGTTGTCCCGGATCCCCAGTTGATCCAGCCGATCCAGCAGTTTGCCGACCTGCGTATCCACATAGGTCACCGAAGCGAGGTACCCATGCTTGAGAAGACGGGCGGCGGCGTCATTCAGCTTACCGTTCATCGGGTGCGGGGCATCTGTAAAATCGGTATAGCCTTGAAGCTCGCGCATGTTGTTCAACGCCATGGAGGGGGCGTTGAGCGGTGGATAGTCGTTTGTGGCCAACTCGATCGTGTCCCGATCGTACAGGCCCCAGTAGCGTTTAGGCACGTTGAAGGGAAGGTGAGGACGATAGTACCCGATGCCGAAGAAGAACGGGGAATCCTCCTGTGCGAGTTCCCCGAGTTTCTCGATCGCCACATCGGTCTGCGCACCGTCGTAGTACGCGTCGTCCGGGACATCGGGCATCTCGGTGGCGCAGGCTTTGAGGTACCACTCACCCAGGGGGTCGATGAATCTGTCCCGCCGTCCTTCTTCGGTGATCTCGATCTTTCTGCGTTCCAGGAAATCCACGTTGTCCTCATCACGATACACCGCATCAGGGTCATAAGGGAACCCGGGGATCATGATTCGCGGTTCGCTCCAGGACAGCGGGTCGGGCAGGTCATTGTGATAGATCTTCCCGATCGCCGCCGAGTGGTAACCGTTTGCCTTGAACTGTTGCGGCAGGGTCACAACATCCGGAATCGTGTCGCGAAAATGGGTCCACAGATCCCACACGCGGGTCGAATCCGGCCGCAGCCCCGTGAGCAGGCTGGCCCGGGACGGGTTGCACACACCGGATTGACAATAGGCGTTGTTGAAGACGACTCCGGACTCCGCCAGCCGGTCGATGTTGGGACTGATTACCTGTGTCGCACCATAGCAACCCAGCTCCGTACGCAGGTCATCTACTGCGATAAAGAGAACATTCTGCGCGGTCATTTATGCCTCCTGCTGCTGTATTGACTACGCCTCGGGGACGTCGACTGTGTATCCCAGAGTGCGGTTGTTGCGACTGACCCCCTTTGCTCCCGTAAGTCACCTTTTGTCTGGGCGCTTCGGTGGCTTTTTACCGAAGTCGGTTTCGGCATCCAGTCTTCTGATGCCGAGGTAATCGGTGAGCGCGGGGATGCGGTAGGTCGATTCCAGCAGCGGCTTGGGATTCTCGACGAAGGCCGCAGGCCGCAGGTCAGATTGCACGGATTCTTTATGAGCGTCGAGCAAGTTAACGAGTTCGCCGACCATATCAGCGTGCTTATCGGCAATATTGTTCTTTTCACCAATATCCTCGTCGAGGTTGTAAAGTTCCGCCTTTTTTCCAATCCGCACCAGTTTCCACGGACCGCGCCTGATTCCTTCATATTCGTAATAGAGCACTTCATGCGGCGATTTTGCACCTGGATCAAGCAGAAGGCCCGAGATGTCCTTCCCGTCGATCACTCGATCGGCAGGCATTTTGGCCCCGGCCAGTTTCGCAAGGGTGGGCAGAATGTCGGTGGAGGTCGCAATCTCAGCCGTCTGTGATCCGGCGGCAATTGTTTTCGGCCACCAGGCAATGGTAGGCATACGCATGTGGCCTTCGTATTTCGGCCCCCCCTTAAGACCGCGGAACGGGGCATTCGAGCTGGAAGGATCCCCGCCATTGTCGGAGGTAAAGATGACGAGTGTTTTCTCGGCCAGCCCTTCCTGTTTCAAGGTTTTCAGGATCTGCCCGACGCTCCTGTCCAGTTCCTCAACCTGCGCGCGCAGGACATCGCCTTCGGCCTTGTCCACCAGTTTCTTCTCGGCATAACGCGGCCCGTGGATGAAGACATGCGGCACATAAAGGAAGAAGGGGGCCTCGCGGTGCTTCTTGATAAAATCGACCGCGCCGTCGGTCACCACCCGGCACAGGAGCGACTGGCTTGGGCCATCGGGAATATGGGCGACAGCCTTGTTGCCCTTCATTAACGGCAGCGGCGGATAACCCAGAGGGTTCCAGGTCTTCCTCCAGGTCCCCGGGCCCATGTCATTTGAATAGGGAATCCCTAGAAACTCATCAAAGCCCTGGGCCAGCGGCATGAATTCAGGCTGGTCGCCAAGGTGCCACTTGCCGAAACAGCCGGTGGCGTAACCTTTGGTTCTAAGCAGTTCGGCAATAGTGATCTCCTTGGGATTGAGCCCCCGCTTATCTACCGGAAAGACCACTTTCCCATCCATCCCGACGCGGTCGGCATAACAGCCGGTCATCAACGCGGCGCGCGACGGCGTGCAGGCGGTACTGCTGACATAGAAGTCCGTCAGCTTCATCCCTTCCTTCGCCATTCGGTCGAGCTCCGGCGTCTTGTTGACAGTCGAGCCAAACGGAGCGATGTCGCCGTACCCCATGTCATCGATGAAGATCACTACGAAATTAGGAAGATGCTCGGCTTTCGGCGTCTCCGCCATCAGTGGCGCCGCGATTGCGGCACAGATGACGATCCCAGCGATAATAACTGCTGCTGCCTTCTTCATTACGGTCGCTCTTTCCTCTTTATGAAGTCCATAATGTTCTTCGCTTCATATTCTTCATTCAGTTTCTCCCCATCTCCGTCATCAACTGATAGGAGGTTCGATTTTCCTACCTGCCTCACAATAGACGGTTGCCGGGGCTGAGTCAAAGCACGCTCTTCGAAACGCTTTCTGCGATGTGGAGGTTTTTGACAGAATCTACAGAATCTACAGGATCCTCCTTCGTCCCGCAGGCGCGGGACGACGGCAATCTCCCGGATCGAGACCATGCTGAGGATATCAAGCTGTCGACGCTGGAGCGATTCGCTGAGGCCATCGGCAAGCGACTTACGTTGAAGATTGCCTGAGCGAGTAGGTTGGTCAGCAATAGCCCCGTCTTGGTTTGACTTCTTGGCCGTTCTGCTGCCGTACCGATGCCAGAATTGTTGACGCTCAACAGTTATTCCTTCTTAATGAAAGAGGAAAGACTCGCGATTGCCTGACCGGCCCTGACCGGCCCAGGACAGGCAACTTCGTATCGGTTTTTCTCGATACAGGGGTAACCATCTTTCAGCAACTGCCATATCGGGTAAGAAGATGAGCTATAAGAGTAACATTGATGATGCAGCCGTCGACAAGGCCGTAAGACAGGTACAGGATGGGAAAAGATCGCCCTTCGAAGTAGTTGTGCACCGGTATGAGCGACCACTGCGTGCATGGCTGGCTGTTCAAGCTCCGCCCGGCGTCGACGTGGAGGAGATTGCTCAAAGGACATTCGTGGCTGCGTACAGCCGCCTCCAAGATTATGCGGCCGGCACGAACTTCGGAGCATGGCTGTTCACTATTGCCCGGTACCAATTGAAGACGGAAACGACGCGTTTGCGCCGCATCGCGGATTACCACACGCGTTACGAACTGAATCTGCTCGAACACGAGCAGGAGAGACGGCAGGATGAGCCGCCGGAGCACCAGGAGATGCGATTGGACCACCTGCACACCTGCCTGGAGTCGTTGGGAGAACATGTGCGCAGGTTCATTACCTGGCGCTATGATGAATGCATCCCGCTCGATACAATGGCAAAGCGCTCGGGACGTTCAGTGGCCGCAGTGAAGAAGCAGCTGTGGAAGCTGCGCAGGAAGCTTCACGACTGCATTGAAAGCAGGATGATAGCGGAGGGCAGCCAATCATGAATACGAAAGAACGCTTCAGCATCCTCTGGACTGATTACCTCGAAGGCGAGCTTGATGAAAAGGGCCTTGCTGAACTGCGCGAACTGCTGGAAAACGACAAGCGTCTTGTTGAACTTGCTGCCGACAGCTTGCGAACGCACCGGCTCCTGGGTATGGCCGAGCAGGAGAATAGGTGGCAACAGGACGCTTTCGTGGCAGAAACCATGGCAAAGCTTCCCGCCGGCAACGAGGAGTTCGTCGACGAGGTAATGGATCGGCTGCCCTGTTGCCCGCCGAAGAGAGAACGTCCCGGGATCCCTAGACTAAAGGTGTGGCATCTTGCCGTTGCCGCCACTGTAGCCGCGGTTTTGGCTGCAACCATTCTCAAAAGTATCGAGCCGGGCCCAAGAGCCATTGCCCGCATCACAGCGTTGAACGGATCCGTGCAATTGACCAGTGACGGGGGGCGAGTCCGGAGTGATCTTCAGATCGGCACGCAGATTTACGGCGGAGTGCTCGAAACGCTGACCCACGATTCATGGGTTGAGTGTGCGTTTCTCGATGGTACGAGGGTCTCCCTTTCGGGTTACTCACTGGCCACTCTCTCTGAACACGAACGGCAGAAGATCCTGCACTTGCGTGAGGGCCACTTATTCGCAGACGTTGAGCCTCAACCGGAACGCAAACCGATGCGAGTGATCACGCGGACCGCGGAAGCCGAAATCCTTGGAACGAAGTTCCAGGTGGCCTGCGAGCAACAATCCACCAGCCTCAGGGTGAAGGAGGGCCTGGTCCAGGTCCGACGGCTTGCCGACGGTAGCACGCGCAACGTCCCGGCGGACCATGTCATCGTGGCGTCATTGGAGCAACAGACAGATTTCAGGCCCAGGCCGCTCAAGGAGTTCGTCACTACCTGGGAGGCAGCCGTCCGACGGGATGTAGACTACGGAGAATTGCACCATGCGTCAGCGGGAAGGCCAGACAGTGTTCGCGCGAAGCCACTCCTCTGGCGGGGAGACGACGGCAGACAAGAACCTTCAGTGATCTACGTAGCAGTGTTCAACACCCGCACGGCGACGCCGATCCTGGAAGCCGACTGCAGTATCAAGGTCAGGGGCCGACTGAGCGAGGATGCCTTAGTTGTCTTTGGCTTCACAGCCCATCACAGCAAGGGAGGTTTCGCAGGGAAATACTCCCACGCCAAGAGACACGTAAAGGCGAGTGAGGGTGAAGGAGAGTACTTCGAAGTGGATATCCCGCTCAAAGAATTTGGTAGAGATATGGGTCTCAAGCATTACCCGGAGTCACCGGTCGGCCTCGAACTGCAGCAGTGCTGGATCCTTACACTTAATAGAGACTACGGGTTGGAAGTTGTGGATGTTGGACTACAGAACTAGAATCAGGAAGATAAGGAAAGGGAGATTGGAGTGGGAACGAAATGCAGACAAGTAACGATGCTGGCAGCCGCAATTCTTGCGATGGTTTCAATCGTCGCCGAAGCGGCGGACGGACAGAAGGACTACAGATTCTCGTATTACGCCAACGGCAGGATTTGCGTGGACAGGCTTTCCGGGATCGATGGGAAGGATCCCATCATGGTGCCGCCCGGAAAAGGCTGGGAGGACTTTAAACCATCCTGGTCAAAGACAGGGGACATGCTGGTCTTCTTCCGCAGGGTCAAGGACGATCCGGTTGTTGTCAAGTGGAAGACCATCCTCTGCATCGCCAAGGCGGACGGAACCGGTCTGCAGAAGTTGACCGATGACAAGCACACGAATTTCAACCCGACCTGGACACGGGACGGCAAGAACTCACCGATCTGGAACCGGAAGCACGCCAAGGGACATTTCATTATCATGAGAAGCGAGATCGGCAATAAGCCCGAACAATGCGTTGCCCTCACCGACGAAAGCTATCACAATTGGGTACATTCCTGTCTGACCGATGGCCGCATCCTGGTGGAATGTGCGCACCCAACGAAGGGTTATGGTTACTACCTGATGACGCCAAACGCGGGGGGGAAGTCCACGTATCAGCGGATTGATGACGGCGGTTTGCTGAAGAAGGGATTGATGGCCAGGATCAGCATCTCGCCGGATGAAAAGATGATCTGTTTCGGTCATATCCTGGGCCACAAATTCAAGGAGCCGGGACACGCCATGACTATCGCCGACTTCGATGTAGAGAACCTGAAGTTCACGAATCCAAAGGTGATCGCCAACAAAGAGCATAAGCCTGCCTGGTACGCGTATCCGCGATGGACCAGGGACGGCCAGGACGTAATCTATCATGCCAACACGACCGGGAAAGGCAGACTCTTTCTTTACACGTTGAAGGACGGTTCGACGAAGCAGGTGTCTAATAACAACGCCATCGACTTTCGTTATCCTCATGTGGAAGACACGCCGAAATAGTCAGGAGGGCGAGAATGCAGAAGTTGGAAAGACGTAAATTCATCGGAGCAGCGCTGGGTAGCGTGGCCGCACTGAACACCCCGCTTCTTTTCGCGGCAAGCAAGAAAGCAGCCGGCAAATCCAAGGTCTCGGCCGTGAGAGGGGACGACCTGGCGAGGATGACCCTGGACTCACTGGAGGCACTGGGAGGCATGAAGACAGTGGTGAAGGAGGGCGAAACGGTTTTTCTGAAGCCCAATTTCGTCAATGCCCCCTGGGCCAAGTACAACAACTGCTTTGCCACCGGCCAATGCACGAAGCCGGAAATCATTCTTGCCGTCACGGATGAGTGTCTGAAGGCCGGAGCCAGAGAGGTCATCATCGGCGACGGCAGCCAGTTGCCCAAGTATGACTGGAGAGAGATTAAGACCCTGGATGGCAAAAGGGACATGGTCACGGAGGCGAAACGCCTGAGCGCGAAGTACAGTGGCACTGTCAAGCTGGCGTGCCTGGAAGTTGACTCACCGGGCTGGGTAGAGGTGCCGTGCAAGTGTAAGCAGAAGAAGATAGCTATAGCAGATATGGTGACGAAGGCCGACAGGGTCATCACGATCCCGGTCGCCAAGACCCATTCCTGGGCCCAGCTGACGCTGGGAACGAAGAACTTCGTCGGGGTCATACGGATCAAGGGGTACTCGCAGTTCATGGACAATACCTGGTGGAACCGCGGGAGTATCGATCACAGCAGCCCCCGCGCGATCTCGCAGATATTTCTGGATATAACCAAAGCCATAAAGCCGGACCTGTCGATCGTGGATTTCTCCATGTGTCTTGAAAGCAACGGCCCCTCGATCGGTCAGGGAGGAAAGACCGTCGATGTCAGGAAACGCATCGGCTCCTGGGCGGTCATAGCCAGCAGGGATATCATGGCGGCGGACGCCACGGCCGCGAGAATAATGAGCCACGATGTAAAGAAGATGAAGCAGCTTACGATGGGCTACGAGATGGGCCTGGGTCAAATCGACGAGGATTCCATTGAGATCGTCGGCGAGAAGCTGGACAGACTGGCCATGAAATGGAAGCCCGCCGAGATCAAGGGACACATGTGAGGAGGCTGAATCATGTTGATGCGACGGGTGCTGTTGGGCGTTTCGATTTGCCTGATGATGGGAGTTGCAGCTGTCGAAAGCGCCGAGGATGCGGACCGGACACTTGACCGCCTGGCCAAGGCGTTGAAGGCAGCCGAGCAGCCGAGCGAGAAGAAAGCACTTCTCGCCGACGTGGCGAAGATCAAGACGCCGCGCGCATTGACCATCGCCGCCGCTGCCGCGGCCGACAAGGAAGTCGCCGAAGATGCGGTTGCTGCTGCGGGCCTGATCGCCCAGGCACTTACGGCCGGGGGGCAGCCCCCTTACATTCGCCGCTCCGCGTTCCTGCGTTGGCTGCGCTGCCAGCCGCAAGCACAGGCGATCAAGACTGCAGTTGACGCACTGCGCAACGAGGATGTTGTTCTGCAGACATGCGCAATGAGTTTCCTCGGCACCGACAGTGCATTCATCAATACAGTCATCAAGGAATTGGACTCGTTCCCGGCACCGGTCCAGGCGCGTCTGATGGAGATTATCGTCGACCGGGGCGATGCCGCGCAGCTGGTTGAGATGTCCCGACACAAAGACAAGAAAGTCGCAATCGCGGCTGTGACAGCATTGGGCAAGTTGGGCGGCAACGCCGCGCTGGCCGGGATCGGACAAGCATTGACTGCCTCCGATCAAGATGTTCGCGCCGTGGCTCTGCGAGCGCTGGCCGGCTGGCCGGACGCATCGTCGCTACCGCTTCTGCTGGATATCGCACGCCAGTCCGGGAGTGAACAGGAGAAGACGATCGCTTTGTCCGGCATCAGCAAAGTGGCCGCAACCGCCAAGCTTGACCAGGGAGCCCGGAGCAACTTGCTGGCCGCACTGAATCTTCTGATGGAACGTTCGACTGAAGAAGCCGCGCTTGCCGCGATCCAGCTCACCAAAGTGCTTGCCTCCAGTCACCCGAAGGAAGCGCGCCAGGCGCTGGACAAGCTCGCAACACGCAAATTGAGCCCCGACGTGCAGGAGAGGATCCAGAGCATACTCATCGCGGCAACCATCAACCAGCTCCCCAACCTGGCCCGTGATGCCAAAGCCAGCAGCCCCGACGGATTCGACAGCCAGGGGCCTAACCCGGACGCTCACGCCATCGACGGCAAGGAGGCCACCTACTGGGACGAAACCGATAATCACAAGCTTTATCGGCTGCGGGTCGACTTCAAGCAGGCAACCCAGGTTGCAGCCATATCGCTCATGGGCTGGGGCCACCGCTCCTACTCGCCAAAAGACTTTGAGATCGTCTGCGACGACAAGACGGTGAAGACCGTCAAGAATGCAGTTTACACCAACAACCGCTTGATCGTCTGCTTCCCGCGCACCAGCTGCTCGAGCCTCGAACTCAAGATCACCGGCTACTACGGCGGATCACCCGGCATCCGGGAACTTGCTATCTTTAATACCCCGTGATAATTCAGGTGCCGGGGACAACCCCAGATCCCGCGCCGGATTCTACTCCAATCATCGCGCGAACAAGCCACTCCCAAGGTCGATTGCAATCGACCGTGTTCGGACAAAGAATCTGTTTTTCCTGCGTGGCAGAATAATGTAGTCTTCTTTGAAAAAGGAAAGTCTCTTACGGCACTTAGTGCCGCGCTCACAAACAGGAAGGTGCGCTCGTGCTCGGTTCGTTTACATGCGCTCGCTGCAGTGCTCGTTTTGATATTGACGCTGATTCGCGTGACAGTGACCGACAGATCCCTCCCGATCTTTCCTGCCCACACTGCGGTGCAGAAATCAAAACGGACGCGCCTCCGCGACCCGTACACATTCCCGCTCAGAACATCAGGACCGTTATCTCACCCACGGGAATCCTGGGATCCGGGATAACCCTGGGAGAGTTCGTTATCAAGAGGTTGCTGGGGGTGGGCACAATGGGGAAGGTCTACCTGGCTCACCAGATTTCGATGGACCGGAACGTAGCCCTCAAAGTTCTAGGGGCGGAGATTCTGACACTCCCGCGTCTAGTTCAACGTTTCCAGAACGAGGTGCGGATGGCGGCCCTGGTGGACCACGCAAATATCGTCAAGGCATTCGGCGCCGGCGAAGACGGCGGCTTTCATTACCTGGCCATGGAGTACGTAAGCGGAGGGTCGCTTCGGGAGCGACTGGAGCGCGAAGGGTTTCTTCCTGAACGCGATGCCCTGGAGATTACCTACAAAGTGGCAACAGCGCTCCGGGAAGCCTGGGAGGATCACAGGATACTGCACCGCGACATAAAGCCGGAAAACATCATGCTCACCGATCGAGGGGAACCCAAGCTTGCTGACCTTGGGCTGTCGAAAAGCCTGATCGAGGACTCGAAACTTACAGCGGCGTTCTCGACGCTTGGATCACCAAGCTACATGAGCCCTGAGCAGGCAAAGGGATTGCCGGATGCTGACACACGGTCCGACATGTACAGCCTGGGCACCACGCTCTACCAGATGGTTACGGGAATGGTGCCGTTCGATGGGAGGAGCGCACCAGACACCTTGCGCATGTTGGTAGCCGAATCGCTCCCACCGCCGCAACAGATCAAGCCCGAGATTTCCGATGGATGCGTGGTCCTGCTGGAGGGAATGTTGGCGAAGAATCCTGACAGGCGGTACCAGGAATGGAACAGTCTGATTGCCGACATTCACCGCATTCGTAACGGGACAATGCCTGCCGGGGCCTCACCGGCAGAAGACGATTCCGAGGGTGTTCAGGCAGAAGAGATACCCGTTTTCCGGCAGGATGGGCATCTGGCCGGCCCCGTGAGCAATGCCCGGCGTGGGAATAGCCTTAGGATGAGTCTGACAACTGGCGTTGCCGTCACGCTCCTGTTTGTGGCAGTCATGGTCGTGTTTGTGCTAAGCCTGACGGGAGGGTTAGGCGGTAGCTTGGGTCACAAATTCGGGTTGCCGTTCGCACCAGGAAAGAAATCCTCTCAGGCCGGCAATCGCTCGGAGGAGGAAAAAGCTACCGACGCCGCTGCGGAAGAGACATTCTGGGCTCTGATCCGCACGGCCGGGCTCCCGACAGTCGATGCAGATCAAAATAGCATTGCGTCACTGGCCAGAGAGAGGAGATTCAGTGAGACCGAGGTAGAGATGATCCGGGAGAGAATTGAGTCTCTCACGCCAACATTCACTGAGAGCGAGATAGGCAAGAAATACTCCCATGTGATTGATCTCCTCAGATGCGTCGTCCCGAATATACCACTGTACGCCGATCAGCAGATGGTCGACCGTACCCTGAAGCAATTGCAGGAGGATAATGCCGGCGCAACGCGCCCGTTTTACGCCAAGATCGAAAATGACGGTATCGTCCTTGATTTGAGCGTAAATCCCGACCTCGACAACATCTCGGCTTTGAAAGGCTTGCCACTAAAATCGCTGGACATCAGCAACACAAGTGTCAGCCGCATCGAGCCTTTGGCGGGAGTGCCGCTCGTTCGCCTCGACGCCCACGACTCGAAAATCGAAGACATCAGACCGCTGACAGGTATGCGGCTACAGTACCTGGACATCGGAAAGAGTTATGATGCGGAGATCGACATCAGCCCCTTGAGGGGAATGCCTCTTGAGCATCTGAACTTGCGCAGAATTAAACACCCCAACCTTGAAGTCCTGTCGGGAATGCCTATCAAGTTCCTCCACCTGGGATCCACAGAAGTGGAAGATCTGAGCCCGTTGAAAGGAATGCCCTTGGAGCATCTGGAGATTTTCCGCACAGAGGTAACGTCCCTTGTTCCACTACACAGGGCTCCCCTGCGGTATCTGAAAGGCGAGGCCAAATTCAGCGACAATGAACTTGTGGACCTACGGGTTTGTCTGAAAGAGAGATTCGGCATGAATCTTATCTTCGAGCGATAACAGCATGCGACAACTCGTATTCAGAAACTGCCAGTCCCCCGGTGACATCCTGATGATGACCGCCATGGTCAGAGACTTGCATCAAGCATATCCGAACAGTTTCTTACCGATGTGAGAACACCGTGTCCGCATATCTGGGAGAACAACCCGCATATCACGTCCCTGGATGACGATGAGGCAGAGGTCATCGATTGCGAATATCCGCTTATTCACCAGAGCAATACGTCCGCGTATCATTTCATTCATGGTTTCGTCCAGCACGTGGAACGGGAATTGAAACTGCGAATTCCCGTGACAGAGTTCAAGGGGGATATTCACCTGTCGGATTTGGAAAGAAGCTGGATGAGCCAGGTGGAGGAAATGGGTGTGGAGAACAGGTTCTGGATCATCGTCGCGGGAGGTAAGTTGGACTTCACCGCCAAATGGTGGAACCCGGATTCCTACCAGGAGGTGGTCGACCACTTCAGGGGGAAGATAACCTTTGTGCAAGTCGGTGAGGACCATCATTTTCACCCCCGCCTGCAAAGAGTGATTGATCTGGTCGGCAAGACCGACCTCCGGCAATTCATCCGCCTGGTGTATCACAGCGTAGGGGTCCTGGCGCCCATCTCGTTCCCCATGCACGCGGCAGCTGCCGTGCCGGTCAGGCATTGCCCTCCTAAGAACAGAGGAGCGGTGATCATCGCTGGCGGCCGGGAACCGCCTCAGTGGGAGGCATACCCTCACCATAGGTTCCTATGCACCAACGGAGCCTTGGAGTGCTGCGACAACGGTGGCTGTTGGAAGAGCCGCTGCACGCTGGTTGGCGATGGCGACCCGAAGGACACCGAGGACCTGTGCCTTATGCCCGCCACAGTCCGGACCAAGACCCCATTGCCAAGAGACAAGTTCACAGGTCCGTTCAAAATCGCGAAGTGCATGCAGATGATAACTGCGGAACAGGTCATTCGCGCCATCGAGCAATACTATGAAGGAGGGGTCTTGAAGTACGACGAAAATGGAAGAAAAGGGTCTCAGAAATGAAGATCGGCGTCTTCAGCAAGATAGGATCATCGGGTGGATCGGAGCACCGATGTGTTGAAATCGTCAACTCGCTTGTTCGTTACACCGCTCACCGCAGCTATCTCTTCTGCGAGAAGGAGCTGAACGACATCTTTCGGCCGATGCTGGATGAGCGTGTGGTTCTTCGCGAGCACTTGTTTAAGCCGCGGCCCGACGCGGCCCTGATTAACGGTCTGTACGAGGTGGACAGCCTCATCATCGTGAACAGTGACTCATACTCATTCTCAAAACTCGATTACTGGGAAGGAAGGACGGATCATCACAATTTCCCTGTTGACGTCTGCAGGATTGCGCAGATGGTGTTCCTCTATAACTTCGTAATCTCGCCGGCGAAACATCTGTCCCGTCTGAGAACGAAGTGTCGGGACATTCGAATCGTGTCCGCCAACAGCGAATGGCTAACGAAAATCCACAGCGAAGAGAAGTTTGCAGGTCTTCGTGACCTGCCTTGTACCGTGTTGGCCAGTCCGATCAATCCCGACTCTGTTTCCCAGGACAAGATACCCTCTGAGAAGATCCGAATTGGAAAGCACTCCAAGGCACACGGCTACAAGTTCGACCCGGAACATGCAGAGTTGATCCGCAGAATAAACAAGCGCTACGGCGATCGCGTTACCTGGGATTTCATGGGCGTACCGCGGGACCGCCGATCCGAAATCGAAGGCATTGAGAACGTGATCGTTCGAAAAGAGTACTCCACCTCCGTCATGGACTATCTCAGCAGGATCGACGTTTTCCTGTTCTTTGTAGCGTGGTCACGATACGAGCCGTGGTCGCGCTGTGTGGCAGAAGCCATGACATCAGGCTGTGCCGTCCTGGCTAACAGAAAGGCCGGGAATATCGACCAGGTGGCAGACGGTGAGGGAGGATTCCTTTTCAGCAGCGTCGAAGAATTGGAAGAATGCCTGGCCTCGCTCATCGAAGACAGCGGAACAATCCGGAAAATGGGGGCGTTCAATGTCAACCGGGCCGCAGGTTACGCGTCCGAGATCATCGCCGACAAACTCGTTGGATTCATCACGGCCCCACAGGCCCTGGGAGTCGGAGACACGTCTGATCGTCATGACTCGCCTCCCCATTGCGTGGTGATCGCGTCGTGCTGGCGAAGCGGAACGTCATGGCTCGAAGACCTGCTGGGGAAAAAGGTCGACGGCTCCGCACTGTTCGGCCACGAGCAGCAGATATTCCCCCTGCTCTCGATGATGAAGAAACCTTACCGGGGAACAAGGGCTGGGGACCGCAGGGAGGCAAACACCCCCGTCTGCGACATAACCGACAAGGATTTCGTAACGCAATTAGGGCTCAAACTGAACAAAGTGGTCGGGAACTTGGGCAAGTATGGTTCGATCCCGTTTAACGAATTCGCGTTTGGCCTTCTCTGTTTTCTCCTGCAACCCTACCGGCGTTATCGACAGGTCGTAGAGAAGTCACCCGAAAACGGCTCTCCGGCCTCGTTCGATTTGATACACGACCTCCTGGCAGATAAGGCAGACTTCACCGTTGTCTTCCTTTTTCGCGATTACCGTCCCTACCTGGCCTCCTGTTACGAGAAGTTTGTCAGCAAGGGCAGGAACGTCCTGGAGTACTACTCAGGCAAGTGGCTCGAATGGAATGCACACGCAACGGACCGTATCGCTCAGAACCGGGCACGAAATATCCTGGTCGTGGAATATGATGACTTGGTCGAGGACCCCGAGAAGATATGCAGCCGCATCGCCTCGTGCTTCAAAAACGACCCCCATGTGCGAGGCGGGACCTTGGACAAATGGAAGCAATGTGAACAGCAGGAAAGAATCAACGAGTTGTATAGCGCAAACCGAGTTCAGATCGAACGGATAATGACCACGTTACGGGCCGTAAAGATCCAGTAGTTTTCGGTCGCTCTGTAGTTGCAGTTCTATACACGGTACTTATGAAGAACGTCATGATATACGTAATCTCGCGCCACCAGTACAAGAGTATGGGTGGAGGTCTTCTCCGGAAGTACCTGCAGGCACAGGTAGAGAACAGTCTGGAACTGGGCTGGGCGCCACGGGACGTCATCATCGCAACTTCTTTTCCTTTCAACCACATGGGAGTGAACAACACGCTGCTCAACTTCGCAGACAATGACATCAACGCTTCGTGCAACAAGGTCCTGGGAGCGGTAGAGCTGCTTGAAAAGGGCATAATAGGTGAGGCGTGGATGCACGACTTGGACGCGTGGCAGATGACACCGTTCGGGATGCCCGAAATCAAGGCACTCGGCATGGTCCCGTACCTGGGCGGCAAAAGGCTCAACTCCGGATCCGTATTTCTGAACGAAAAGGCGCTGCCTGTTCTTCGGGCTGTGTTGGCAACAGCCAGGCGGGCGTTTCTCGATGATGGGGAGACAATACCCGACGAAACGGCTTTCAGAAGATCCGGCCGCATTGTCAACGAGAATACGACGCGTCTCAACACAACCTTCAACGTCGGCAGAACGGGGTTCGCAAAAAGATATACCCGGGCAACCAAACCCGTAAAAGTCGTCCATGCCCATTTTGAGAAAGAGAAAAACTGGAAGAGATTCGTGTTGGGGAAGAATCCCCTCCACACCAGAGTTGTTGACGAGCGCCTGGAGAGAATACTCTCCGGAATACGGACCGGCTGATGCCCTGTCCCGGGGACTACATAGAACCGTGCTATCACATCAATTGAAGATCATATTCGTCCACATCCCGAAAACAGGAGGCTCATCCGTGGAGAAGACATTGGGCCGCCGGCTCGGAAAAGGGTGGCGCAAGAATGAGGAAAGCCTCATGGGGTGGGACAGGATAAACAAAATATGGAAACAGCACCTGACCTGCCGGGAAATGCTTACAATGGGCTATATCAACCCTTCTGTCTTCAACAGCTATTTCAAGTTTACATTCGTCAGAAACCCGTGGGAAAGATTGGTTTCGGAGTATACGTGGAAAAGGCACAAACAGTTTGACACCTTCAAGACATTCATCGAAGCCCTCGCCACATGGGCTCCCGCGAAGGCCTGGTCAACGAGGAGAGGGCGATGCGAGGCCTTTCAACACCTCAGACCGCAAACTGACTTCGTCTCTGTCGGCAATGAGAGCCCTGTGGATTTCATCGGACGATTTGAGAATCTGCAGGGAGACTTCAACGTGATATGCGACAGGATCGGGATTGAGAAACTTGAACTCCGGCATGACAAGAAGACAGAACATGGGCCGTATTGGGAATACTACGACGAGAGCACGCAGGAGATTGTTACCCGGATGTACGCCGACGAAATCGACTATTTCGAATATGTGTTCGGCCATTGAATGCGATATGAAAGCAATTGTGCTAAGTTGTGACAAACGCCTCCCAATCGTGCACCACATGCTCTGCACGTATGAAGCATGTTGGCCGTCCAATCAGTTTGTTTTCAGGATCCCGTACAACAGGGAGTACCCTCGGAGTATTGCTGAGACCTGGGGGAAGAAGATCTGCCCTTGTGAGACAGAACCGGCCATTCGGGCAACCGCCCTGGGTTTGCTCTCGAACATTGAGGACGATGAGTGGGTGTACTGGTGCATCGACGATAAGTACCTGATTGCGCTTGATGCCGACAAAGCCAGGAGAACGTACAAGTGGGTTTCCTCCGTTCAGGACCCGGAAGTTGCCGGCGTAACGTTTGCCTTCGTAAGAAAGGTACCCAGGGTTATCAAGCCGGACTCTCGCATCTACCATGATGGATTGCCCTTCTATGAACTACGGGAACCGCGCAACGTGTGGATACACCAGTTCTTCCGCGCAGGGATCATCCGCAAGTTTTTTGAAGACATGCCGGAAGTCAGTCGCGCCAAACAGATGGACCGGTTTGCCGTGGACATCATGAAACGCATTACCAGAGACAAGAGAGTCTACGCTTTGGGAGAGAAAATCGTGCAATTCGGCGAAAGCACGACCCGTGGTCTCCTGACGGAGAACTGCGTGGGGAGCTTCGAATCCTACGACCTCCCCATCCCCGCTGATTTTGAACGATCGAGCAGGCACATCGTGATCCGGTAGACTCGGATTTTTCAGCACCTACCACGAGCCAGATTACATCGAATTCTCGGATGACTTCGAACTCTTGGAGGACTTCGAGGATTTCGAACTCTTGGACGACTTCGAGGATTTCGAACTCTTGGAGGACTTCGAGGACTTCGAACTCTTGGACGATTTCGAGGACTTCGAACTCTTGGACGACTTCGAGGATTCCGAGGACGACGAGCCTGATGATAAGAGTGGACTTGCCCCCCCACCCATCGGTGAACTCAAAGAGTCTCCCTCAACTCCCGCAGCTTTCGGCTGATCCGTGGCCCCTGTACTATTAGCTGTCTGATCCATCACCTGCTCCTTCCGCCTCTCTTGTGCTCTCACATCCTCTACTCAAGAACAGCACTGCCCTCTACTAGACCCGCATGATACCCTACAACCTGTCTTCCCTCGCTGCATTGCCACGCCCTTTCATGGCGCATAGACCCAAGTTGCATGCAGTTATCCTGCATGCGAATGCTCCAGCAAGAATCCAGCGCCCTCTTATAGTTCTAGAAGCCAGAAAAACTTAGACATGTCAAGGATGTTTTCCAACAAGTCCTGAAGTCACCGAAAACGGATGCTCTAGGAAAGCGGATGGTTTGCACTCAAAGAGAGCCATCTGCGTTGTGAAACAGATCAACGGGGCAGAGTGAAACGGGGGTACGAGATTCTGTTTACCCCACAGCACAAGGGGTTAGGCGCCAGGCGTTAGTATCTAGGACTCTGGGACAGCGAAGATCGACCCCACGGTTTTGAGTGGGATACGAGGCAGGCATCGCTACGCGGACGGCGGACCTTTCCCGCTAACGCCTAGCGCCTAACCACTAACCACTGCGTTCTGCGCTCACAGCGCAGAACGTTCAAAGACGGGAACTTACTGGGGACATATCAACTATCCATATGATACCATCCGTACCCTTGATAAGGACAGTGTCCTGTATTTGCAGTTGTAGTAAAACATAAGAGAGTGAGTTCATGATGCGCAATTCCATGTATTTAGCCGCTATATCGGGGTTTCTGTTTGCTGCCGTCCATTCCACCGCCGCCGAAGATAAATGGAAGTATACCACCAGCAATCCAGGCGAGGGCTGGGAGAAGCCCGGCGGAGAATGCCAGGTTGAGTGGAAGACCGGTGAAGGCGGATTCGGAAAAAAGGGAACACCAGGTGGAACAATCAGAACAACCTGGACCACACCTGACATATGGATGCTGGGCGAGTATGTTCTGAAAGAAGATCAGGACGTCACAAAGCTGTCACTCGAAGTGTGTCACGACGAGGATTTCGAACTGTACCTCAACGGTGTTCTTGCGGCAGAGGCCAAGGGCCATATCAAGGACTACCGGATCTATTTCATCACCCAGAAGGCACAGAAAGCTCTGAAGGTCGGTAAGAACCTGGTAGCCGTCCACTGTCACCAGACCACGGGTGGCCAGTTCATCGACGTTGCCGTTACAGACAAGAAGAAGCCCACTCGCGTGGCTACGACAGGTAACAGAAAGAAGCCTGCGCCGTCTCCTCCCGTAAAGGTGGACTATGCGAAGCTGGCGACATGGCAGGAGACCATGCTCGATGCCCGGGCAAGAGCAAGTGCCTCGGTCAAGAAGGTTGCGCCTGCTGTCGGTGCCGGATACGCGGTGGCGTTCTGGAAAGATTTTCCTGTTGAAACCGACTGGCTGATGCAGGACGGCATGAGCGACATGAGCGAATGGAAAGCTGTCTGGAGCGGAAATGAAGAACTTCCCGGATATCTGAATCCGGGCAGGGACGCTGCACTTGAACAGAAGCTTATCGAGAAAGTGCTGCAGGAACACCGGTCCGGTGAGCTGGAAAAGGAACTTCAGAAACTTGTGAAGAGCAAGGCTGGTCCGGAAGACAGGCAGTGGCTGGACCTTTATATCAAGGCATGCCTGGAACGCAGAGGAAACAGGCTAACGCCATTACTGGCGAAGACCAGGCAGGTCGTTTTCGCTAAGCACCAGAACATGGGTGGTGGATTCTTTGCCTACACTGAATACACGCACTGGAACGGCAACATTCACGGAGGACTATGCAGGCTGGACCTTGATGCTGAAGCGGTTGCCGATGGCAAGTTTGCAGGCGTCACAGAGCTGATAAAGACGGACGCAGGAGGAGCCGCTATCAGGGATCCGGCCCTTTCGTATGACGCGAAGCGAGTGCTGTTTGCATGGAGAAAGGGTGACAAGGAGCGATTCTATCATGTCTACGAGATGGAACTGGCAACAGGAAGAACCCGGCTGATTACCGGGGCAGACACATACGGTGCCAGTTACGAACCCTGTTACCTGCCGGACGGCAACATCATGTTCAATTCGTCGCGGGTCGTCCAATCGGTTGACTGTGCCGGGCCTGACGTGAGCAACCTGTTTATCTGTGACAAGGACGGCAAGTTTGCCAGGCAGGTGGGATTTGACCAGGTGCATACCCCCTGCCCCGTTGTTCTGGATGACGGACGGGTTGTCTACATGCGCTGGGACTACAATGACAGGTCACAAATCTACACCCAGGCACTGTTCCAGATGAATCCTGACGGAACGGCCCAGACCGAGTATTTCGGCAATAACACGTTTGAACCCACCACCTTTTTCCACCCGCGTGGCATTCCCGGAACCACCAAGGTCATGTGCGCGCTCGGCGGACACCACAATCCGCAATGTGGAAAGCTTGCCATCATAGACAACACGATAGGCAGGCAGGGGATTGAGGGAGTCACAGAGCTACCATCAGGAAAGCCACCAACCTACGGCAGGGCCGACAGATATGCGCAGCAAGGTGACCAGTTCTGTTACCCGTTCCCCCTGGATGAGTATTCGCTGCTGGTAAGCTATGACCCCCTCGCCTACTACCGCGGCAGAGGAAACAACAAGGACGCCATGCGGTTTCATCTCTACTACATGACCGTTGATGGCAAGCGCGAGGTCCTTTCCGCGGATCATCGTATTTCTTCAATGAGACCTATCCCGGTGATAACGCGAAAAACACCCAATATCAGGGCATCGGTGGTTGACCATCTCAAGAAAACGGGGACATATTTCATGCAGGACATCTACCACGGCCCGGGGCTTAAAGGAATTGAGCGAGGAACCATCAAGAAGCTTCGCGTCGTTGCGCTACGCTTTCGGGAAATGAATATTGGTTCGAACGGCACCAGCGGCAAAGGCGGCGGCGCCAGGGTTGTGACTCCGATAGCGACGGGAACAGGAGCCTGGGACGTTAAGGTCATTCTTGGTGATGCCACCGTGTACGAAGACGGCTCTGCCATGTTTGAAGTACCGGCAAAGACACCGGTCTATTTTCAGGCGCTGAACGAAAACAACCAGGTCATCCAGACAATGCGTACCTGGTCGACGTTGATGCCGGGCGAGACTTTCTCCTGTGTAGGATGTCACGAGAACAAGAATGATGCGCCGAAGACATCGGGCAAGGCCAGCCAGGCAATGAAAGCAGGGGCGGAGCAGCTCAAAACGTTTTACGGCGAACCACGTGGGTTCAGCTTTCCTAAAGAGGTCCAGCCCATTCTCGACAAGCACTGTATCAGATGCCACAGCGCAGATGGCCCGGAAAAGGCAAAGGACTATCTACTCACCGGCGATCCGATTCATGACGGGGCATCAAAGCGCAACTGGGCGCGTTCCTACATGACTCTTACTAAGACGCCGATAAAGGGGACGGAATGCAACAGGGCGCGGGGGCAGGCTAATGACGTTGTCAACTGGATCAGCAACTCATCCGAGCCGACAATGATCCCCCCGCAGTACGGCGGATCGACGAAGAGCAGCCTGCTAGCCATGAACGACACGGACGCTTCGCCTTGTCCGGCAAACATCAGTCTTTCCCGGGAGGAATTGGATAAGCTCGCAGCCTGGATAGACCTGGCAATTCCTTTCTGCGGTGACTACGTGGAAGCCAACGCCTGGAACGAAGGCGAAATGAAGACAGCCAGGGAGCGGCTGGCACTCAATAAGAAGGCTAAAGAGATCGACAGTAAGAACGTGGAAGAATATGTGGCGGATTTGGGTAATCGGGAGGGAAACTGAGAGGTAGCCTACCCTACCGTTCAACCTTCTTGATGAAGAACTTGCGTTCCTCGGGAGAGGCTTTATCCCACCAGTAGAGCAACATCTCCAGCGGTGAGATGATCTCTGCTTCCGGCTCGGGCGGCGCGGATTCGGCCATGCTGCTCGCCGCGGCATGCTCAGCGCGGGTGTCCGGTGCCGTTGCTATGTGCCCGGCAGGCGGAGCGGTGGATGAGAAGATCTCTTTCTGCCGTAATTCCGGCCTGAAGTTCTTGGCCATGCGCCGGGCCACAGCCAGGAAGACGGGGCTATCATGGGCAAAGTAATACTCTTGCCCCGCTTTCAGTTCTACGTTCACCATGACGGGGTCGGAGATGACCTTTTCACTTTCAGCTTCGTCCATTGGCCAGGTATCTTCGTAGCGCACAAGGCAACGCCTGGTCCCGGGCCGGAGCTCATAAGTGGCGCTTCTCGAGGCGAACGCTCGTTCGCCAATCGACTGGCCGTCGACATCCATCAAGACCATCGTGCTCGGCACCCGCAGCCTGGCGACTGCGGTTATCGGCAGGCGCGGCCCAGCGTAAACCTGCTGAATCTTCGGCGATGCGCAGCCTGCACAAGCGCATACCAGCAACAATCCAATCAAACACCTACCACTCATACCGCACTATCCTCCTCAAGGATGCAGCACACAACGAACAAAGCATGACATAAGCTGATAGAAAACTGCCTTCCGGCCGCCACAACTTTTCTCCCAACCCCACAGTTTTCCAGTTCACGAAGGAAGACTACCTGTGCAGAGGAAGGAAGTCCATATTCAAACGGCCCGGGCGCATATCACTTCTGCAGGGATTAGTCCTAATCGTAATCCTGATCGGTCGATTCTGATCGGTCGATTCTGATCCACTTGTGGAGTAATACGCTGAATCCTCATGGACGCGACTGGGAGAAGAACCCTTACTTTCTCAGCATCTCGTGGCATAGAGAAATGTTCTGATGAGCTATTTCCTCTGCTCACAACACTCTGCGTCCCAAGCTGTTACAGGGCGGGTTAATTAATCTTTACCCCTGCGAAACTGGAGTGTTGGAGTACTGGAGTGCTGGATCTTGAGAGATTGGAGTCCAGGTTCCCTTTCTGACAATACTCCACAACTCCATTACTCCAAACCTGTTACGTTTGCCCACCGCACGGCGCATAGGCCATTGGACATGGGCTCCGTCAAGGGGCACTGCGGTAATTCCTGTGATGAACGATAACTGTAAAAGCAGACCTATATCAGTTATAGTACCTGCAGGAACTATGAAAAAGATTCTCATTTGCTCAATCCTGCTGGTATGCAGTCCTGCCGTCGCCAGGCAGAGACCAGATGTCCCTTTTATCATGACGGATGATCTGCGGCCGCACCTTCCTTCAAACCTATCTAAGATCGTATATGTCAAGCGCTCCATGAACCGTGCCAGGAAGGCAAAAACGCTGTCGACGATGATGCGTGCGCTTGGCTATCCGACCAACCATGAGAGCCACTCTTCACTGCAGAACCAGGTATACGATAATGAAATAGTAGTCCATGACTTAGAAGCCGGCTCTCGCAAGACCATCTACAAACCCGACGATAACTCCTTCGTAGGTCACCTTGACCTCCATTGGGACGGGCAACGCCTTCTCTTCGCAAAAAGCAGTACCGGCAACTGGCAGATCTGGGAGATTAACATCGACGGTACAGGCCTGCGCCAGGTCTCCAATACGCCCGAAGACGTCGACTGCTATGAGCCCATCTACCTGCCGGACGGACGTGTCATCGTCGCATCCAACGCGCCTTTCCAATGCGTCCCATGCTGGTACGGAATACAGAAGAAGTTCGTCGCTAACCTCTACATAATGAACTCCGACGGATCCGGCATGCGCCGTCTCTGCTTCGACCAGGACCACGACTCCAATCCGTCGGTCCGCAACGACGGCCGGGTCGTTTTCTCACGCTGGGATTACACCGGTATGAACCGCCTGTTCAACAGACCGCTGATAGGCATGAACCCTGACGGCACGGGACAGCGCGCAGTCTACGGCAGCAACTCATGGTTCCCCAATGCTCTTTTTGCACCAAGGGAACTGCCGGGAACGGCAGGTAAGTTCGTCGCACTGCTGTCAGGGTACCACGGCAGTCACAAATCAGGTCACCTCGTCGTCGTCGATACTAATAAGGGTACCCGCGAAGATGAAGGCATCGTCCAGAGAATATCCGGCCAGGGGCTTCCGCTTGAGGTCAAATATGTGGACAGAATGACGGAAAGAGATTTTCCAAAATTCTTTACCCCCTTCCCGATTACGGAGAAGAAGATTCTTGTTACGGCAAGGATGAATAATGATTCTGACGCATTTGGCATATACCTGGCCGACACGTCTGACGATGTTCAGCTTCTGCACAAAGAACCGGGCTACGCCCTCTTCGAGCCCATCCCGGTCATGAAACGTAGGCTTCCGCCGGCAATCCCCGACAAAGTAGACAGTACACGCAAAGATGCAACCGTCTTCATTCAGGATGTGCATGTGGGACCGGGTCTCCATGGAGTTCCCCGCGGCACGATAAAGGACCTGCGAATCATAGCCTACAACTTCGGCTATATCGGGCTGGCCGGTAATGACAAGATAGGCCTGAGCGGACCGTGGGAGCCAGTACAGATCCTCGGCATGACTCCCGTCGAAAAGGACGGCTCGGCAAGCTTCAAGGTGCCGGCCAATACCCCAATCGCCTTCCAGGCACTGGACAGCGAGGGCAAGGCTGTTCAGCTCATGCGTACCTGGTTCACGGCAATGCCGGGCGAAGCTGTCTCCTGTGTCGGGTGCCACGAGTCACCAAAAGACGCCCCGCTTCGACGGCGTACCATTGCGGCAACAGGCGCACCGCATGATCTTACGCCATGGTACGGGCCCGCTCGAGGATTCGATTTCGAACGTGAAGTCCAGCCGGTCCTGAACAAGCACTGCGTGTCATGTCATGACGGCTCGAAGAAGGACCGCCCTGATCTCAGGGCCGAAGACAAGCGCCCTGACTACAAAGGCCTCGCTCCAGGCCGCCTTGACAGCCAGCGCATGAGTATACAACACAAAAGACAATACGGAGGTAATGTCCGCTACACTCCCGCCTACGAAGCGCTCCTGCCGTATATAAGGCGCGTAAATGTCGGCGATGATGTCTCTCTTCTCAATCCCGGCCATTATCATGCCGACACAAGTGAACTCATCCAAATGCTGCAGCAGCGCCATGGCAAAGTCGAGATCGACAGGGAAGGCTGGGATCGTCTCATCACGTGGGTTGATCTCAACGGCCAGTGCCACGGAACATGGGCAGACGTATTCAGGATGCCGGTCCTAAACGGCCAGGACCAACGGCGCGCGGAACTCGCCAGGCTCTACGGAGAAGCAGTCTATGATCCTGAAGCTGTTTATGCGGTTGCCGATTACAAAGGGAAAGGCAAGTCCGTGCCTACAAGAGACAGGCAGGATCAAAAAGAGCTTTTCCACCCTGACTATGATGCAAAACTCGAGTTCAGGGATGTTAAAGTCGAGGATAGCGAAATACGCATGGTGAAAGTGTTGGGCAAGGATGAGTTCTGGATGAGTGTGTGCGAAATAAGCAATGAACAGTTCCGTATGTTCGATCAATCACACGACAGCTGGTTTTACACCAAGCGCCACGCCACGCGGGGTGATGACCGCGGTATCTCTCTCAACGGCCCTGATCAACCCGCACTCCGCGTCTCCTGGGATCAAGCCAATGCGTTCTGCGAATGGCTCTCCGGGAAAACAGGCAGCAAAGCAGTACTCCCCACGGAGGATCAATGGGAACGCGCCTGCAGTGATGAGGTCCCCGGGGACTTTTCCATCCGCGCCAACGTGGCCGACAAGACCTTTGCAACATTCGGTTATAAAGGCCGGACGACTTACTTCCAGATCGGCGGTGATGTAGACTATATAGCCGCCGAAGGCGTTGCCTTGGCGGACAGCCGGCACGATGACAAACACTGCGTCACCGCACCGATTGGGACCTACAATGCGAACAAATACGGACTCAAAGACATGTACGGCAACGCTGCTGAATGGACATCGACAGAACAGGACGGAGAGATGATAGTCAAAGGCGGCTCATACCTCGACCGCCCCGAACGCTGCAAAAGAGAAAAGCGGGTAAGCTATCCCGCATGGCAAAAACCGTATAACGTCGGATTTAGAATTGTGGTACAGGAGATCAGTTTGGCAGTGGATAACAACCGTGTGCGGAGTGGGGTCCGCCCTTAACGGCTCTTACTGTTTCTTTTCAGCCTCTTTTGATGCTGGTTGAGCAGTTGTTGTGGATGGGGCATTGAGGACTTTTACGCGAATATCCTTGAACTTGATCTTTGTTCCGTTGTCATGAAATTCCAATGCAATGAACCCTTTTTCTCGGAATCCACCATTCTCATCATCGTCCACAAATTCCATGCATTTGACACCGTTGAAACTGTGAATCAGTTTCCTGCCGTTGGCTTCAATGCGAATAGTATTCCACTGATTACGTTTGGCAGAGGTGGATGATTTCTTGACGCTGTATCGCTTCTTGCTGCTTGTACTGTAGATATCCCAGAGACCTCCACCTGCGATGTCATGCTGATACCCGCTCACTTCGTACAGCTTGTTGCTCTGCTTGTCCCAATCATGACAGCGATAATTAATGCCGCTATTCCCGCTTGCCATGTGGAACTTGGCTTCAAGGATGAAATCCTGGAACACATGGGATCGGTTTATGAGGTAAGATTTGTAGCCCTTATGGTCAGTGCATGCCCCAGCACCGTAGATATACCCGTCTTCGACCCGCCAGATTCCGGGGTCACCTTCCCAACCGGTCAAATCGGTCCCATTAAAAAGCTCGATCCATTCACTCTTGGCCGACGTTTCGGCGTCTTCCGAAAATGCATTACAGGAAAAGAGCAACGAGAGGATTATTAATGAAGTACTCAGTGTTGAAGACATCCTATTCTCCTTTGTATTGAATTATGGATTCATGTTTATTGTCAGCTAGCGTGAATTTGGAGGTCCACTGCTTAAAGCCTGCTTGAACGATACATTCGGGCGGAAGTTGGGATTACTCTTGTGCCTCATGTTGCGGTGGCCCCAGTACGATCCGTAAAACTGGCAATTGGCGTCCAGCCATGTGCTGATCTTCAGCAATTCTTCCGGCTTGAGTTCAACCTTCTTGTGTTTTTCGGCAAGTTCAGCCGCGCGCTTGACAAGTTTCTCGTCCGGGAGCCGGACCTCCCCCTTGGAAAGCATCGCCACAAGCGTTGTTCCAAATGAAAACGATGAACGGGCGGGCAGATAATCCACGGATTCTTTGAAGCCTTCCTTGAGTCTTGCTCCCTGCTGCTCCTCGATCCTGGACATTAGTGATTCATAGGACACACTGAACAATCCCGTAGGAGTGCCGCTCAGATCGAGGCCGCCGCATTCCTTCTTCTTTTTGGGGTTATGACACTTGACGCAGTGTCTATCAAGGACCGGCTGAACATCGGCAGGATAATGCAGGGTGCGTTGCGGTGATGCATCACCCGGCTGGGACATGGGAGTAGATGGGGCTCGTTTCAATGCCTTTACCGTTCCCTGGGAAAGTCCTGTCGGCGCGCTGTTGGGTGTCTCGTGACAACCTATGCAGGCCCGCGTCTCACCCGGCCGGTAGTTCACGTAGCTCCGCTCAGTCTGAACTGCCAGGAAGTTCTCGTCGAGCACCTGGAAGTAAATATTGCGATTGGCGGGCACAACGAAGTTGGCGGATCCGTCATCCTCCACCGGCACGATGCCCCATTGCACCTTCAGCCCGAGGACCGTTCGGCGGGAAAGAACAACATGCGCCTTGCCGTACTTGTCAGAGTTGTGCCCGCGTCTCGCCGACCATGGCCTCGGGACCTGTTCGAGTATCCTTATGTACTTGATAGTTCCACGATCAACGTTCTCCAGCCCGTGATAGACATCGGTTACCACGCACACCGCCTGTTTCTTCTTTGCCATCCCTGGATCAACAGGTGAACTGAGAACAGGTGGTTTGGACCTGGCACGGAGGGGGTATGGCTGCCAGCATGAGAGTGACGGTTCGTTATGCACAAGCCGAACCTTGCCGGAATCATCCATAAGGTAGAGGCCATACGCAGTCGCGTCGCTCCATTTCGGGCCGGCAGGTTTGTGCGATACAAGGAAGAGCCTGTCCGACAGTGGATACGGGTCCTTGAACAGCGGGCCGCTTCCGTTGTTATCATGCTTCCATTCACCGGAAGGCTGAAGATACCAGAACCCCTTCTCAGTGCGTATGTCCACCCCCGGCGTCATGTAGGTCATGGGTTCACGCGTCCGGATGTTCCTGGTTGTATTGACCCGTATGACCGTGCCTATAGAGTTGGGAAAACAATGCGGGGTACCGAGAAAGACATACTCATTGGCCTTGTTAGGGATCGGCCGGCCGTATATGAATGTCGGGGGATATGAAATATCATTACCGTAAATCTCGACCGACCCGGTCCCGTCCGGTTTCATCGCCCAGAGACATTTCGCGCCGATATGACCCTTGTCGATATATTCCCAGCGCGTATACAAAATGCGTCCATCCGTCATCACGCATGGCGATGATTCGCTGACAGAGCTGTTGGTGAGTTTACGGATATTCTTGCCGTCTCCGCTCATCCGGTAGAGGATGGCGGAGGTGAACACGTCATCGTTATTGCAGAGAATCCCATGTTGACAACGGGTTGAGACAAAGACGATACCACCATCCGGCAGGTAACAGGGATGCATGTCGTCGGTACCGTGATGATAGTATTGGCCGCCACGGGATTTCCCATACTTCTTGACCAGTTCAGCCTCATTCTTCGCAGGAAATGTGAGCTGCCTGGGCTGACCGGATCCCATGAGCTTCCCGGTTGAAGGATCGATATCGATTTCATAGATGCGATAACCTTCATTTGCCGATTTCTTCCAGCCGAACACGATTCTCCTGGCGTCAAATGAGATATCGAACCGGCCGAGCCAGCCGCCGCGCATTTCGGGCAGCAGTTCAGTCACTTCGCCGTCTTGAAGGTTCAGCACACACATGTTCCCGCCCGGCTTCGACCGGTCGTTCACGTGGTCAGTGTAGTAGTGATCCGACGTGCACGTATTTCGCCGGACGAAAACGATCTTATCGAAACCCAGCTTACTGAACGTATCGCCATGTATCTTCCATTCCTTATCTTCAGCCGAACCCGCTACGGTCACGATGAATATCCACATGATGATTATCGACGATCTTCTCATAACAACATCATAGAGACCCTGGAGATGGTCTTGTAGCTGAATTCGCGAGAATTCAGACGTTTTCGATTTGGTCTCCCCTTCGCCCTATGAATCCTCACGTATCCCACACGTGGGGACAAGCAGATTCCTGAGTCCTGATTCCTGCATTCGGCCTGCAACGCAAAACCCTTAGTCTGAGCCATTACCGCTGTTGGTTTAATCAATGATAGTGGGGTGAATAAAGAGTGTGATTTTTCTTTTACCCCAGGAAGTGATGCGAGATACGGGATTCGTGATGCGAGATCTCGAAAGGCGGAGCTATTGACCCCAACGAAACACTCAAAAACACGGTGTGCGGGTGTCTTTGGGGCCTCCTCGGCGGCCTTTGCCAGGCGATGTAATCTTAAAGTCGTCAATCGCCGCCGAGGATGAAACGCGTTTGGCATTGGGTTGCCG
>JASLPY010000006.1 GCA_030744755.1 Kiritimatiellia bacterium
CAGCTGGGCCAGCAATGCCTACGTGGGTACCTATACCAACGTGATATCGCAAAACGTCGGCCATACGATCACCGGACTGACACCAGCTTCCACGCCTTACTACACGCTTCGACTGAGCAACGCCCTGGACACCGTATGGGCGCAGCCGTCTGAACAGGTCACCTCGGTCACCGGGCCGACGGTGACGAACACGGCACCGACTGTGGCGGTCGGATCTGCAACGCTCGCGGGCGAGCTGACCACGGGTAACGTGGCGCACGTATACATCTACTGGGGCACATCTGACGGCGGGACGACCAAGGGGAACTGGGACGCCTACGAGTTACTGAGCGACACCCCGCAGGGGGCGTTCTCCACTAATGTGGCTGCCGGCTACGGTATGACCTACTATTACCGCTGCTACGCCACCAACGCCGCAGGCGAAGACTGGGCAAACTTCACCACCAACTTCGTAACAATCGAGCCGCCGGCGGGTGGCATTGAGGGCATCAACGCGCTGAACTATGACTATTATGCAGGCGCAGCGGAGAACGAGATCGCCACTATCGACGACGGTGTGGCCAATGGTCAGAATGGCGGGTTATTTGATTTAACGCCGACTCCCGACGGCTCCCGGCCCGGAGCTGTTCAAGGCAAGGAAATCTGGACCACCGAAGTCGGGACGGGCGGCTTGGCCGACCAGTACTGCCAGATGTGGTGGGGCTACTTCCATCCCCCCGTAAGCGGCACGTACACCTTCTATGTGCATGGCGACGACTACGAGATTCTCTGGCTTGATGTCGACCAGAACGGCGGTGAGTTCGAGGCAGGTACGGACGCCATTAGCTGGAACTATCCGCCGGAGGGCTGGAATACGCCTCACACCGAGACGGTTGACTTGACCGGCGGGGAAGCCTACGCGATTGCGTTTACGCACAGAGAGGGCGGCGGTGGCGACAACTGCGACTTCAAGATCACCAAGCCGTCGGACTCGCAGCGTGAAATCAACCCGGGCGATGCAAACCAGAACGGTTGGTGGAGCCAGGGTTGGGTACAATCTTTGACAGCTACCATAACCAACGATGCGGTTTCCAACGTGTCAACCACGTCGGTTACCATGAACAGCACGCTCAATGCCACCGGTTGGGTGTTTGACGTTTGGGCATACTGGGGGCCGACGGACGGGACGAACAAAGCCGGCGCGTGGAGCAACAGCGCCCACGTTGGCTGGGTCACCAACCACGAGGGGGCCGTGAACCATTCGATTACCGGGCTGACGGAACAGTCCGGCTACTATTACACCTTCCAGGCCACCAACCAGGTTACGAACATTTGGGCGCAACCCAGCCATGCATTTGAAACACTCGGTCCGATTGCTGTAACGAATCTGCCGGCGGGAACGCTGACAGTGACTTCGGCCGTGCTGCGAGCTCAACTTCTCAGCGGCGGCAGCGGAGACGCAACGATTTACTGGGGCACCAGCGATCCGGGATCCACGCACGTGGGCTGGGACCAGTCCGAAAGCATCCCCGATGTGGTAATGGATCCGTTCGAAGTTACCGTACCTGTACTCGCAGGCGGAACCTATTATTACCGCACCTATGTCACCAATGCCTTCAACGATGACTGGGGCGAACCGGCCGAGAGTTTCATCGTGCCACAGGCTGCCGTGACGCTCAGCGTCGTGTCGGAAGGCTTCAGCCCGTCGAGTATCTCCGGCTGCGAGTTGTGGCTTGCTGCCGACGATATTGACGGTGACGGCGATACCACCGACAACCCGCCTGACGGCACACCGATCGACACCTGGTCCGACAAATCGGGTAACGCACGCGACGCCACCCGCGAGGGGACCGATCAGAACGCCTACAACACCACCGGCCCGAACGGCAGGCCAGTAGTCACCTTCAGTGACGACTACATGTCCACTGCCCACAACTTCGATCCGCTCACCCGGTACACGGTCCTTTCGGTTGCCCGGTATACGGGTGGGGACGGCGAGCGGGTCATCAGTTCAGCGACACGCAACTGGCTCTTCGGCTTCCACGGCAATCTGAACGAGAGGTTTCATGCCGAAGGCTGGATTCACACGTTAGGCAACAGCGATCCGGACTGGATCGTGCACGCGGGCCATATAGACGATGACGCCGATCCCAAGGCATCGTTCTACAGGGACGGCAGACTCCTGACCGCCAACGATACCGGTTCAGGCAACGGCAACTACATGATCGGCCGGCTCGGGCTGGGCGGGTACAGGAACAACAGCGAGGAATCCAATTGCGAAATCGCCGAAGTCCTGATTTACAACCGTATCCTGACCGATTTCGAATTAGAGCAGCTGGGCAGGCACCTGGCAGATAAGTACGGGATCAGCGCGGCATATCCACTTCTCCTGGATGAGAGCGGCCCCGGTCAGGCCGTGGTCACAGCCACGTTGAATGCTCCGGCGTTCTCAAACGTAACGGTGAACTTCTCGTTAGGTGGCGGGCTGCCCAACAGGCTTACCCACAAAGGTTACCACAACAATCCGTGGGATAACGATATGCTGAACCTGGACAACAACGGCGGCCTGATGGCTATGACTCCAAACGGTATCACCGCCCTGACCAGCGGCCCCTTGGACCGGGGACTCGATTTCAACGATGACGCGGACTTCCAGAACACCGGCGCGGTCAGTTGGGGCGACAACTACCAGAACCTGTTCCTTGGGTATTTCAACCCGCCGACAACCGGCAGTTACGAGTTCAGGATCGCACAGGATGATGATCGCAGCGGGATATGGATAGATCTGGACAGGGATGGAGTCTTTGAATCCAGCCCAACGGGGCTGGGATCCGACCGAGGCGAGCAGCTCGCATGGGAGAACACCGCGACACACACCGTCACGCTGACGAACGGCTTCAGCTACATGTTCGCCGTCACGCACGCCGAAGGCGGGGGTGCGTCGGGGATTGACGCGCGATTCAAGACGCCGGCCATGGGCACGGAGGTCGTTATCAAACCCTCCGACCCGGCCCAGGACGGGATGTGGACGGTCAGCACTAACCTGGCTTCATACCCGGCCGACTTCACGGGCACAGCCACCAGCGTGGTGATCCCTGCCGGCAGCCTGTCCTCCAATATCACGATAGTGGTGCTGGACGACCTCGAGCAGGAGGAGGACGAAGGATGGGAAGTCAGCATCGGCTCGCTTATCAACGCGACGAGCGGCACACCGGACAGCGTGTCGGGTAGTATCAACAGCGAAGACCCAAAAGTCACTACGGGAGATGGCTTCTCGAACGTGGCTGCGCCTGATGCAACGCTCAACGGCGTGCTGACCATGGGTGATGGCGCCGATGTGACGATCTTCTGGGGAACCAGCGACGGCGGCACGACCCAGGCGAACTGGGCGGCTACCAGCGTCGTCGGGACCGTGAGCGAAGACGTGGACATCTCCACGAATATCACCGGACTGACCGGGGGACTCACATACTACTACCGCTGCTATGCAACCAACAGCAGCAACCTGGCTGAAGACTGGTCGGACGTGACAAGCACATCGATGCCTGCGGCGTCCGTCTCGATCGATGATATCAGCGTGCTCGAAGGCGATGCAGGGACGTCAGACGCGGTGTTCACTGTCAGCCTGACCGGACCGAACGCGGCAGACATGTCCGTGGACTACGCCACGGCCGATAACACGGCTGTTGCGGGTGCCGATTACACCATGATTACCGGCACCGTGACAATTGTGGCGGGCCAGACCAGTACTCAAATCACGGTGCAGGTGCTGGGCGACACCACCTTCGACTATCCGCCGGAAACGTTCAGTGTGAACCTGAGCAATCCTGTCAACGGCACGCTGGGGGACAGCAACGGAGTATGCGCGATAACGGAAGACGACAGTGCCGGCACTTACCTGGCCAACTGGCAGTACCGGATGCAGATCAGCTTCGACGGCTACGCCGGCAGCGAAACGCTGACGAACTGGCCGGCATTGGTCAGGTTTGCCGAGACAATCGAGGGATTCGAGTACAATACGTTTGCATCCACCAACGGCCATGACCTGCGGTTCGCGGACGCAGAATTGACGGGGCTTTTCAACTTCGAGATCGAGGAGTGGGACACCGGCGGCGAGTCGGCCGTATGGGTGCAGCTGCCGGAGCTTCCTCCGGCCGGCACGAACATCTGGGCATATTGGGGTAATCCGGACGAGACGACACTGCCCGCCTATGCCACAAACGGATCGACCTGGTCGGAGGGTTACACGGGCGTCTATCACATGGCGCTTTCCGGAAGTACGGTGGAAGATTCATCCTTGGACACGTTCAATGGAACCCTGCAAAACGACCCGGCCGAGATAGACGGAATAATCGGCAAGGCACTGGATTTTGACGGCAACGACTGGGTTTCGCTGCCGAACATGGGGATTTCGGGAGATCACTCTGTGGCATTCGAGACTTGGTTCTACTACCAGGGGGGAACGGCAAACGACGGCTTTATGGCTTTCGGCAACGCCACGTTGCGCGAGGCCTGCAGTCTGCGTACGCAGGGGAACGCCCAGTTCCACTACTATTTCTGGAGCGATGACCTTAGCAGCTCGAACGTTGGAGACATGTCCGACAAGTGGACCCACGTTGCGGCAACGTACAACGCCGTGACCAGTGAGCGGTGGATCTACTACAACGGTGTTCAAGTAGGATACCAGGTCATGGCGAACGACCCTAACTTCGCGGATGCGAACTACAGGATCGCCAACTCCACACAGGGATCCGAGATACTCACGGGCGACATGGATGAATCGCGCTTCTCCAGAACCTGGCGTTCGGCCGACTGGGTCATGGCCAGCTATTCCAACCAGGTACCTGGCTCGACCTTCGTCACCTACGGAAAAGTCAGCGCGACTGGCCAGGGCACAGTTATCCTGGTCAGGTAGGGGTAGATCGGCGTTCTCTGGGCTGATCCTCTGGAAAGCAGGCCGGAGGCCGGCTCTACTCTGGAGCCCGGCGGGCCTCCGCCGGGATGTCAGCCACCGGGATATGACCGAAGAGGCGGCGGAGGCCCGCCGCACTCCAAAGAATGGCCGGCTCAGCCCAGCTTCTCAACACAACGGTTCATCCCGTCTTCTTGGGCTTCAAAAGACTCGACCATCTTGAACTGCACGTGACAGCGGTCCAGGTTGTGACCGGGCCTGTGTGTCTTGAAGTAGACGTCTCCCTGCAGGTAATCGGTAAGGAAACGGATTCCGATCTCGAAAGTGATTAGCCTGGCAGAGAATGCCAAGTGGTCCTTCTCAACCTGATTCAGGACGTCGCCGGCGGATTCCAGGTATCCCCGGGTGACGGCTTCAAACATGGCCATCCTGGCCACCACCCTGGAAAGATCCGTTTCGTCCTCCGGCGTGGGCCGGGCAGCAGTGCGCACCATGTCCCCGAAGTCGTATAGCGACAGGCCCGGCATCACGGTATCCAGGTCGATGACACATATTCCCTCGTTGGTCTTGTCGTCAATCATGACGTTATTGAGCTTAGTGTCATTGTGGGTGGTGACTTCCGGAATCAGTCCCCTGCCCTGCAAATCCACCAGCACACCAACGATAGGCTCGCGCGCGCACGCAAACTCGATCTCGGACTGTACAGACGCGGCCCGGTTCTGAGTGTCGGAGTCGATTGCCGCCTGCAATACCGCGAACCGGCTGCGCGTGTCATGGAATGCGGGAATCGTCTCATGGAGCCGCTCACCGGGCAGGTCGACAAGCTGTTTCTGAAATTCGCCGAAAGCCTTCGCTGCCTGGAACGCCTGGTCGGTGTTCTCAATCTGGTCGTAGGTTTGCGCCTTCTCGATGAAGATGTACGTCCGCCAGAAGTTGCCATCCGCATCCCTGTGAAACGACTCTCCATCGAGAGTAGGTATGAGCGTAAGGGCTCGACGCGTGAGATCATCAACCCCGGCTTCGATAAGCTTGCGTCGCTGGTGTTCGGTGACACGGCAAACGTTGTCCATGAGCGATGGAGGATCCTTGAAGATGCTGTGGTTGATACGCTGGTGAATGTAACGGACGATCCCGCCGCCCTCTTCGTAGCAAGCTGAGTACGTGTCATTGATATGGCCCGATCCATACGGCTTCGCGCTCACAAACTCTCCGCGCATGTCGAAAGCCGCGGCCACTTTCGCGATGTCGTGAATCACCTGTATGCCTCCCACTCCGGCTCATTGGCGAAAATCCAATCGTAGTACTCACGCCCCGATAGACCGGCCGCAGCTTCCTCATCGCAGATCACGTGCACATTTCGATGCAATTGAATTGCTGTTGCGGAGATCATTGAGGTGATAGGCCCCTCGATTGCCTTGGCCAGAATCTCCGCCTTACTGTCGCCGGTCACGAGCACCAGCAGTCGCTTTGCCTCGAGAATCGTCCCAACACCCATGGTAATCGCACGGCGCGGTATGCGTGCGGGATCGGCGAACTCCCCGGAATTCTCGGCAATGGTCAGCGGGGTGAGAGCCTTTGCACGCGTGCGGGACTGCAAAGCGGAAAGTGGTTCGTTGAATCCGATGTGCCCTGCCCTCCCGATACCGAGCAGCTGCAAATCAATCCCGCCCGCCTCTTGAATGGCCGCCTCGTAGCGCTCCCCTTCCCCGGCCTCGTCATCGGTCATCCCGTCGGGCAGGAAAGTGTTGCGTTTGTCTATGTTGATGTGATCAAAGAGATGATGATTCATGTAGTAGCGGTAGGAGTTCTCATCCTCCTCCGGCAACCCGATGTACTCATCCAGGTTGAAGGTGCGTACCAGTGAAAAGTCGAGCCTCTCCTCACGATGAATTTGCACCAGCTTCGCGTAGAGCCGTTCCATTGTACGCCCCGTGGCCAGCCCCAGCACAAGCTGGGGTTTTGCTTTTATTGCGGCAGCAATCAGGCGTGCCGCCAACCAGGACGTGTCAGGCTTTGTGGGGCGAACAACAACTTCCATATCAGCTCATTCCGAATTCGGCGGCATGCTCCGGCGACCCGAGAAGAACGCCATTCTCGCCAAGCCCCTCGCGCAGGGCGGTAATCTCTTCGGCACCCGCAGCCAACGGCAGGGCGACCTGCCCTCCCTCCAGTGCGGATCGGCACATGGCCATCATGACTTCAAACCCCATGAAAGCACGATCAAAATTGCACGAATGCTTCTTGCTGTCGTCGTCCAGCCAATCGGCCATCTCCTGGACGTAGGTGACCATGTCATGTTCGTAGTTCATGACCCCTTCTCCACTCTGGACACCACCAGACGCCGTGACGCTACGCCACCCGCCGTTGGTGAGAACTTCAGCAAACCCGTCATCCCCCATGACGCGGATGCGATTGCGCCCCCACCACTTGGCCACCTCAGGGACATTCGGCGCGCCTGCGCCCGTCTCAACGATTCCCCGAACACCGTTTGCAAACTGTATGAAGCCGCCGATGTAGTCCGGAGAAGGGTGGTTGTCACTCAACTTACCGCGCCCTGCCGCCTGCGCCATGGCCCACTCGGCATCGGCGTAGTCGTTGTACCAGCACATGTAATCGATCATGTGCGTCATCATATGCATCATCCAGCCGGGCGTAGAAGCGTAGATGGTATGGACCTTGCCCAGGGCCCCGCTCTCGACGATCTCTTTCACCTTACTATAATGCGGGCCATAACGGTGCTGGTGACTCACGACGGCTTTGATTCCGCTCTCGCCGATGAGAGCGCTGACGACCTTACCGGCGGCACTGGAGTCAGCAACGGGCTTCTCGAAGGCAACGAGCTTAACCTCACTGCCCACGGCCATCCTAATGAAGCTTTTGCGCAGGTGCGGCATCGTGCAGAAGCAAAACACGTCAGGCTTCAAGGACGCCGTCAATGCCGCGGCGTCGGTTGATGTTTCAACACCGCCACCAATCAGTTCCGCCGCCTCTGAAAGGCGCCCCTCATCGATATCACAAAGACCCACGACCTCGAACCGCGGGTTAGCCTGGAACGCGGTAGCATGATGCTTACCGCGCTTGCCCATTCCGACTACAACCACTGAGTACTTACTCATATTTCATTTCTCCAGTGCCGGGTTCAACAGGCGAACCCACCCCGTCCTCACTCCGTTCGGCCACCCCTCCAAGGAGGGGATCTTTCCTTGCCCAAACCGCACACATTGGCTCACCCACAACCAAACTCCCCTCCCACGGAGGGGTGACCGCCGGATGGCGGTCGGGGTGGGTTCCCCTTCCCAACCCTACGCGTTGGCCTGATCCCACTCGCGGACTTTTGCGATCACGTAGTCGATCTCTTCCTGCGTCAACTCAGGGAACATCGGCAGCGACACACAGGTGGCCGCGTTAGCCTCGGCGTTCTCCAGCGATCCAGCTATCTCGACGGGTTTGCCCCACGGGAATCCGTGCTGCTGGTGGATCGCGATGGAGTAATGTGTCTTGGCATCGATGTCGTTGTCCTGGAGGAACTGAACCAGCGCGTCACGTTTGGCGGGATCCTTCACCTCAATGGCATACAGGTGATAAACATGGCGATAGCCGGGCACGTTGTATGGGAGCGTGATGCTTGTGCAGTCCTTTAACTCTTCGTCATACACGCGGGCCCATGCAATACGCTGATCGGTCAACTTCGTAATATGCTTCATCTTCACGCTCAGCACGCCGGCCTGCAGATCGTCAAGTCGGCTGTTGAAGCCGGGGCTGTGCACGTTACGGGCGTTAGACCCGTGGTTGCGAAGCTTACGGATCGTCTCGTCAACGGCGGCGTCATTCGTGAACACCATTCCGCCGTCCCCGAAACAGCCCAGGTTCTTCTGGATTATGAAACTAGTCGTCACCGTGGCGCTGCGATCGCCCTGCTTGAACGTGTCACCCGCCCCGTCAATAGCCTGGGCATTGTCCTCGATCACTTTCAGACCGTGCTTCTCTGCGATCTCCCAGATTGCCGGCATGTCAGCACACTGACCATACAGGTGAACCGGCATGATCGCTTTCGTTTTGTCCGTGATGGCCGCTTCGATCTTCTCCGGATCGATGCACTTGGATTTTGGCTCACAGTCGACCAATACCGCCTTGGCACCGGCAATCCATATGGCTTCTGCGGTGGCAAAAAAGGTATTCACATTCGTGATGACTTCGTCGCCTGCGCCAATGCCCAGCGCCATCAGGCTCAACCAGAGCGCATCCGTGCCGTTGCCGACACCGATGGCGTAGGTTGTTCCAAAGTACTCGGCCGCCTGGGCCTCGAATGCCTTTAGCATGGGACCCTGCACGTAGCTGCCGCTCAGGAGCACCTCATTGATATTGGCGTCGATCTCACTCTTGATGTTCTCGTACTGACGTACGTGCCCGTAGAATCCAACTTTCATACTGTTACCTCTTTCCTTCTTTGTTCAGGCGCCGAATTTCTCCAGCGTGCTCGTTACATCCTCTTCGAACCGTTCGATGAAGCCCCTGGTATACTCGATTACCGACAGTTCCTGATTTCGCACCAGCGGCGTCAGGTCAATTCCCCACGTCAGCGCCATTGAGGCGTCGGTTGCGTGCGATTCGAAAAACGTTGCATTTGCGGCCTGGCGCCCCATGTTGGCAGTGTCGTAGCGCTTGCCGCCGGTGATCTGTGAATCGAAGACACCCGAAAGTGCGGCTGCCAGGTTGCGGTGCCTGTCGACATCCAATACAACCTTCTCTTCGTCACGCAACCAGTCCAGCGAGCGCCAGATCTCACATCCGATCACCCGCTCGGGGCGATGATCTTCCGGCAGGGCGCGTAGCGCCGAAAGTGCCCGCAACATACAGGCGACGTGCGTGTCGTGTTTATCAGCGGGGTTATGCAGGTATACAACGTCCGGCCGCGCCGCCTGGAGAACCTGCATCAGGTCGTTGACCACTCCTTCGTGGGATGCGTCCTTGATAAACGAGCTTGGGTGGGCAAGTTGAATCTCACAGGCGTACTCACCAAGCGTGGCTGCCTTGCGCTGTTCTCCCCGACGAACCTGCATCATCTCCTCGTCCGTATACCGCTCGTAAGGACCGCTGCGCGAACTGCCGCTGCCGTTGGTCACGCATACACCGGTGAACCATTTGTCTGCCCTGCTGAAGCATTCTGCTATTCCGTGATAGGCCATAAATTCCTGGTCGTCCTGGTGTGCCCCAACGCACAAGTGTGTCGTGCGCGCAAGCGCGCCAGGCATCGGTTCCCCGTCAGGGACATAGATATCCGCATCTGGTCTGCTAAACTGCATGCCTTTATCCTCCAATCTTCGGCAGACTCGCCGCTGCGATGGCCTGGCCGTGGCGCTTCAGTTGCTCGTCCGGGGTAGAGATATTGAGCGACTCGCGCAGCTCGGCAAACTCGGCAGACAGAACTTCGTTTGCTTTATCGATGATGATCTGCCCCCCTTCGCCGGAAGTAACGCGGCCGAGAAGCAGCAAGTGACGGATCTCGTAGAACTCTGCATACGACGCAAGCGCGTATCCAAAGTACGTGCCGGTCGTCTCGTAGATCCGCCGGGCCCGATCATCCCCCTGCTTCATCAGATCCTGTACGGCGACCAGCCGCTCTGCCAGGGGCATATCGCCGGGAAGGTCGATACCTGCCGCCGGAACCAACCGTGCAATGCCCTGCTGCGAGAAATATTGAACTCCGCAGCCGATGTCCCCTGACCATTCGTCGGCGGGCGCATCGTCCCGGTAATCGATTGGCGCAAATGCCAGCTCGTTCAAACCGCAGGTAATGAAACCGCCGGGATCGCAGTAGCCGACCGCCTGGCTCGTGCCCATCGCAATCCCGAGCACGGCATTGGAGTTCAATGACATCGACCCGGCCAGCGCTGTCACCTCACCGTCATTGGCTACCTCGAACGGAATATTCCCCCAATCCTCTTTCAAGCGAAGAAAAATCCGCCGGGCATGGTTGTCGAAGTCCGTTTCGGAAAGGCCACGGAAAAGCGATGCAACGCGCACCTCATTGTTCACATAGTCACCTGCGGCGCTGCCGCCGATGGCGTCGACGCGAGGCAGGTGTTCTGCAGCTCGCCTGAGCGAGTCCTGGATACCGTCGTAGTGGTACTGCGGATCGTGCTGGAAGTAAGGATCCCACTCGATCTCCTCCGAGAACACGACCTTACCGTCGATGACGGCGGCGGCTTTGCGGTCGCTGCCGCCCAGGTCGAACCCGATCCGGCACCCGTCGAGATTGCGGCCTAACGCCAGTTCCTCCTCGTGTGGTTCCGGCACTTCCTCAAGCGGACAGGAGACCACAGTCATGGGTTCCAGAAACATTCTTCTGCCCATGATGTCGAAATCGAAAGATTGGCTCCCATCAGGGCTGTACGCCTCCGCGACCATGTTGCCGATGGCATCGTTGCCGCCGATGGTGATTCGAGAACCGCCCTTCTGCCACAGAAGGAACTTCACAAGGCGTTCGACGTACTTGTTGTTGATGTCAAGATTCTCTCCGGCGTGCGGAAGAACCTTCGTACGATGTACGAAACACGTCCCGTCCGGTCTGCAGAGCGCAATATCTATAGGGGAGGACCCGGGGTCTTGCTCGCACCGCTCGCAGTAGGCCCGGTTCCAGAGCACAGAAGGGATAAAGCCCGTATCGAGGACCGGGGAAACCGCACATGTTATGTCCAGTGTCTCAGCCATGAATTCCTGAATTATCCTTTCTTTACGGGCCGTCGAGATATCTAGCCCTGTCCCTATCTTACCGGCAACAACGCGCAAGTTGTCACACATATGTTACTACCGTCAATAAGAAACTCATAATTCCATCTCATCGAGCCTTTTGCGCTGCGAGATGAATCAATGATAATAGGCTGATATTGAAGGGATAGATTCTTATTACCCCACAGCGTAAGGCGTTAGGCGCTAGGCATTAGTAGCTAGGTCACCTCGTCCTGGATATCGACCCCACGGTCCTGAACGAGTTACCACACAGGCATGGCTCTACCAGATGCAGGCGTCCCACTAATCCCTAACCCCTAGCGCCTAGCCCCTGCAATTTGCGTAACAACGCAGATTGCTCATCGGTAACAACTCGCGCGAACTACTTGATGTAAAGTACGATTACCAGGATCGTTGCCAGGCCGCAGACCGCCAGCCATGACCACCCGCTGCCCAGAATCTTCTGGACCATTGATCCCTCAATGGCTGAAGTTCCTTCTTCCTGCCCCTCTTCAGCGTCCGGCATGAAGGCAGGGACCGCGATGTAGCAGCCCAGCACAAAAGTTAGCATGGACCCCATGAAAACAAACAGGTTGGCGGGTCGCGGCAAGGCCTCTTCGAATACCGCAGAAAGGACAAACACTACGAGCGCGATCCCGGCAAGACCAAGACCCACGATCCCGTCTCGCGTACCGAGCTGCAGCTCCACGCCACGGGTTCTGGCCAGGAGTGCTTCTATCTTATCATTTTGTGCCTCTGTGCGCGGGCGCACGATCGATCCTACCCAGCTTCCAACGCCCAGCAAGGCAACGCATACGGGAAAAGAAAGGAACGTGCGCATCTCCGCGGGGATCTTGAATACCAGGGCCGCCAGCGCTCCGAAAGCGATTCCGCCCACCATTGCTGCCGTAGCCCCGAAGGCGTTAGAGCGCCGCCAGAACAGCGCCCCCGCCACGATCACGAAAATCGGTGGCTCAAACACCGACATAATGTCGAAATTGGCCTTGATGATGCCAACCTTCTCCACGTAGAAGGAGAAGAGGATACCGAGCAACCCCCCTGCTACCAGGGCACATCTACCGAACCAGAGATATTCGCGGGAGGTTTTGCCGGGCACAAAGCGGCGGAAGAAATCATTCTCCGCCAGCGTCGCGAGTGCAGCCAGCAGGGCGCTTGCCGTGGAGTTGGATGCCGCCACGAGTCCAGCCACGATCAGGCCCCCGATACCTACAGGCAGCACGTCGACAAGTAGTTTAGGAAGGATGCTGTCACCCGCCCCAAGAGGATTGTCGGCGTAGATCAACTGTCCGCATATTCCCGGAATGATGTAGGAAAGCGTCAGAACGCCCGTGATCATGCTCGCTATAATCAGACCGCGAGAAGCATGACGAACGCTACGCCCTGCGAAAGAGCACTGAAGCATGTACTGGCTCGTGCACCAGTACGGCAGGCCCAGCAAGGCGAACATTATAATGTGCTGCACGGCCGGCCATACTTCACCGGTCTTCCAGAATGTCATAATCTGGGGATCGACTTTCTCGAAAAGCCCGCTTACTCCGCCCACGGCCGGGTGCTTCAGACAGAGCGGAAGCAATATTAACCCCCCGATGATCATGATGAAGCTCTGGATCACTGCCGAGTAACTCGTGGCCATCAGTCCGGCGGAGAAGCAGTAGATAATCACTCCGCCGCTGACGAACAGGATGATGCTCGTAGGCTCCATGTTCAGGACAGGCGAAAGGACTGTCGCCAGCGTATACATGGCGTTGCCGGCGAAGAGCGAGTAGTAAATAATCCACCAGCCGGCCACCAGCAGGCGCAACGCAACGCTGTACCGCGTCTCGAGCAATTCGGAAACCGTGGTGATTCTCAACCGGCGCAGCCGCGGCACAAAGAACAACGCACTGCCGGCTGCCACCATGTTCCCCGTCCAGGCAATCAGCAGAACGGAGATTCCGCCGCCGCCGTACGCTGCACCCGCCGGTCCCACGAGATAGATAGCCGCCACGTTGGCCGCCATGATCGTTCCGGCGATGACCCACTGGTTGAGAGAGCGCCCTGCGAGAAAGAAATCATCGTCCTTCTTGATGAATCGTGCAAGATACATACCAAAAAGAACAGTGCCAATCAGGTAGACGAAGACGACAATGGCGTTAATCATGACTGAGCCTTTCCGCTGCTTTTCCTATATCCGCTATCCGGTTATCACCGCTTTCCCGCTCAATGGCAAGTGCACCGTCGAACCCAGTCTCCGCCAGAGCCCGCAGAAAAGCGTCGGCAGGCACCTCGCCTTCGCCCCAGGGAACCTCTGCCCCCCACTCGCCCGGCGTCCGGGTGCGAACGGCATCTTTGATGTGAACGTGCCTGATCCATGGGCCCAGCACACCGACCGCATCGACGGGGTCATCCTTATCATAGAGAATCATGTTGGCCGGGTCAAAGTTGACCCCCAGCGCCTGGTGCTCAATATTATCAAAGAAGGCGCACAGCTCCTCAGCACTCTCCTGGCCGGTTTCCATTAGCAAAACGATTCCCCGGTCGGATGCCGCGTCGGCAATATCCGCCATCCGGTCCATCAGTTTGCGCGCGTACTCGCTATCCTCCATGTCCAGGAATCCTGCGTGAAACGAAAGGTACCCGACCCCCAGTTCGGCAGTCATTCTCAAGGCATCCATTACGATCTCACGGTTTGCCGGCCAATGCTCATCCGGCACAATACCTCCCGTACGACGAATGCTATCGAGCGTTGAGTAGTCTTCAGTCGGGAAACCCACCATGGTACTGGTAACGACCCAGCCCCGCGTTTCGATTGCACGCAGCCAGGCTTCACGACCGGGAGCGTCCGTCAATGCGCCGCAGGCAAGGTGAATGTGGCTCAAATCGTTCTGATCCAGGACGTCCCCCACCCTCTCCAGGTCATTACCCAACGACCATGTACACACTCCCAGCGGCCAATCTGCGATCTTTCTCATGGTATAACCCTCAGGTTCTTTCCTGGATGCTCAGCGACAGGGAAACGGACTCCCGTGCATCTTCACAGGTGATCACGGGTTCCTGGTTGGAGCCGCTGATCAATTCCGCGAAGTGCCTGACTTCGCCTGTATAACCGTCACCCTCCGGCAACTCCGGTTGGACAACGTCCTCACCTGCATTGTAAACCCGCAGAGGCTCCTCTTCCTGCGAGTCAAATTCAATTGTGGCCGAGTCGCAGATGACCCTGTAGCCCATTCTGAACCCGCACGATTCGGCCATCATCCAGCTCCCTGTTGCCGACACCAGGCGACCATCGCCGTAGTTGAAGGAAGTTCGGACGTGACCGGGGCATCCGTTTTCGAAACAAGCCCCCTCCACGTTTACATCGCGGGGTGCACCAAAAACATACCGCACAAAATCGACGTCGTGAATATGCAAATCCATTGTCACTCCACCGCTCTTCCCTGGATCTGAGAACCAGCTCGCATCGCCCCACCCGGGAGCCGTGCCAAGCCGGTAGAAATCGGCCACCCGCACCTCGCCATACGCCCTGGTATCTATCGCATGCTTCAACCAGACGTACTCGGGCCAGAAACGAATGCAGTGCGCCACCATCAGGGTCCTACCCGCCTTCGAAGCCGCTTCGATCATGCGGTCGCACGACTCCAAAGTCAACGCCATCGGTTTCTCGCACAGCACGTGCAACCCTTTCTCCAGCGCGCTGACAGTGAACTGCGGGTGCATATGGGTCGGTAGCGTGATGGAAACAGCATCCAGGTCAGCCTGTTCAATCATCTCGCCGAAATCATTGTACACCTCAACGCCTTCCAATGTTGCCGATGATGGGTCTTTCTCAAGGTTCCCCGCCGCTACGCCGATACCCGCGATCGCATCGGGGTTTGACTCGCAGACAGCCGCCACCCTCGCCTCCGTGCCAAGCTCCTGCCAGGCCTTGAGATGCGTTCTCCCCATAAACCCTAATCCAACAATGCCCACGTTCAGCATATGAGTATCCCCCATCCTACAGGTTTCTGAACGGAAAACAGCCCTTACGGGCTCAACTACAGACGGTCGTTATGCTGGAATTATCAGCGTTTGTAGTTAATGCCGTAAGGCCGGTTTCTTCTTAGTCTGATTCTTCACCAATTCGTGTTCTCCGTTGCCAACGATACTACAGCGTACAGCATAAGAACAGCGATGGCTGTAAGAAACTGCTTTCTCAGACGATCCCTTCGTTTAGACCAAAGTAATAACATATACGCAACAAAAAGCAACCCAAAGAGTCTTTGAAATAACAGTGTTATTGACTTACGTGGGTACTAAGCCCTAATCTTGGGCACAAATGCACCGTCAGGAGCTGATTTATGGCCAGTGAACAGATTGCCAAACGGATGATCAATCAGCGCGCGATTCTCAGCGCGCTCCACCTGGAAGGCCCCCTCCGCAGAAGCGTCCTGAGTGAGAGCCTGGGGATACGCAAGTCGAGCGTGAGCAATATCGTGAGTGATTTACTCGCAGACGGTATCCTTCGCGAAGAGCAGCCGGGACGCCTCAGAAGCGCCATAGGGCTGGATCGAGACAGGTTCCACGTCGTCGCGGCCGCACTTACCGCACACGACCTGCATATCGGCCGTGTTTATCTCGACGGAACTATGCGGGATCGGACGACGGTACCCATTGTGCTCAGCGAAGGCCCCGAAGCCATCGTCGGGCAACTTGCGGAAGGGATGAAGCAGCTTCTTCAAACTACCAAGGGGCACGTACTCGGCATCGGCGCGGCGACCCCGGGCATCGTCGATCCGGTAAAGGGCCGCTGCATTCAGGCGGTCAACATCCCTGGTTGGAAGGACGTCGATCTCGGGAGCATCCTGGCAGATCGACTTAACAGTCCTGTCACGGTCGATAACGATGTGCGATGCCAGCTCCGCGCCTGTACCTGGTTTGACCGGCTGGGCCGGGATGCAGAGAACGTGATCTACCTTCACGTGCACGATGGAGTGGCATGCTCGATCATGTCGCGGGGCAGCCTGGTGATCGGGGAACGCTTCACTGCCGGAGAGATCGGTCATGTTTCTGCGGGGAACGACGGTCGCCTGTGCACCTGCGGGAAAGCGGACTGCCTCGAGGCATACTGCAGCCTACCTGCCATCCTTCGCGAGATCCTGACAGTCTGCCCGGAATCCCGTGTCAAGAATGCGGCCGACATCGTGGAAAGAGCCAGGGAACTGCCCGCTATCGAACGAGTGTTGGACCGCATTGCGTTGCGCCTGGGACAGGCGTTGGCCGGCCTCGTTGCCGCCATGGATCCCCACACCCTGGTCATCGGCACCTCGGACAGGCGCTTCTCCGAACTACTGAAGCCGCCCCTTAAGCGGCATCTATACAACGAACTCATCGCCCTCCACGCCAGGGACGCAGAAATCCGTACAATCGACGACGTTGTTACAATGTCGTTGAAAGGAGTAGCAGCAGCCGTCATTGACTCGGCTTTCGGGCAAGAGATAGTCCCCGCTTGAGCGGACCAGCAGTACAGAGCGGCGATATGTAGACCTCGGACTTCCGGATACGCAGTTCTCTTACGCCCGGAACGCCTCGTCTATCTTGGTCATCCATTCGGATATTGGAATGCTTTGGGGGCACTTCGGTTCGCATTCGCCGCAGGCTATGCATGCGGCAGCCCGTTTGGTTTCAGGCAGACCCCGGTAGATGGCGGTGGAAAGGCCTTTCTGATTGCCGCCGAATACCGTCGAAGCATTGTGAAGCCACATGTTGCGGGGGATGTCCACGCCTGTGGGACAGGGCATGCAGTAGCCGCATTTCGTGCAGGGCACGGACGACAAACCTGCGTATGCTTCCCGGGCTCTTGCCACGGTTGCCAAATCTTCTTCGCTCAAAATGCCAATCCCCGAAGTGTCTGCGCTTGCAAGGTTTTCCTCAACCTGCTGCATGGTACTCATGCCGCTCAACACCAGGGCAACTTCCGGTTTGTGCCAGAGCCACTGCAGCGCCCAGTCAACCGGCGTTCTCGAGATCGATGCCGAATCGAACACTGTCTTGACCGGCTCGGGAGCCTGGGCCAGGCATCCTCCCATGAGCGGCTCCATGACAATCACAGCCAATCCCTTTGATGCGGCGTACTCCAGGCCGCGGGTGCCGGCCTGCACCTCTTCGTTCATGTAGTTGTACTGAATCTGGCAGAACACCCAGTCCGGGTTGGCATCGATAATCTCGACGAAAGTATCGTAATCGTCATGATAGGAGAAACCCATCTCTCCAATTTTCCCGGCTGCCTTAACTTCTCGCAACCAATCCAGAACACCGAGATCGCGCACCTTCGGCCAGGTCGGCGCCTGGAGATTGTGCAACAGGTAGAAGTCGATGCAGTCGGTCTGAAGTCGGTCGAGCTGCTCTCCCAACAGCCGGTCAAAATCGCCGGCCTCTTTTACATCCCAGATAGGGAGTTTTGTTGCGAGGCGGACCTTCTTACGATAACCGTCTTGCAACGCCTTACCAAGTACGCGTTCACTGTTTCCCCCGTGGTAGCCATGGGCCGTATCGACGTAGTTAATGCCACTATCGATCCCGTGCCGAACCATGCGGATGGCCTCTGGCTCGTCAACGTCCCCGCTGGAACCCGTTGTAGGAAAACGCATGCACCCGAACCCCAAGGCGGAAACACTGAAGCTGGTTTCGCCAAACTTGCGGTATTTCATCTGCCTGCCCCTGAAAAGTGGTTTTGCGTGTTAAGTGTGCAGTATCAGATAGACCCCTGTGCATACTCAACACTTAATACTGAAAACTGTCGCCGAACATGTCAGAACCTTTGCCTGTTTCGCTATTTGCTCTGTTCACAACATTCGGAGCCTCAGGTTGTTACAGGGGTGGCACCGGCCAAGGGGTCACAGCGGAGAGAGCCGATTGCGCTGTTAGCGCCCTCAGATGGAATGCTGGAGTGCTGGAGTATTGGAGTGGGGATCGCTCCGCGGGGAACGGCGAGGGGAATGAGCGCGATTATGATCTGCAATTGGGAATGGGTGCGCTCGCCGATCCTACTCGCACTCTCCTGCTCGCCGATCCGGCAGACTTTCGAAGAAATGCCGAATGGTCTTCAGGTCGGGGGAATCGTCCAGTCTGTTCCATGCAAACAATGAATCGGTCGCATAAAGAATCATGACGAACTTTATACAACCCAACCGATCCCCTCGGCAGTACCCTTCTGGTCGAAAAATGAAGAAAAAGATCAGTAATTCCTTTGATGCCTCAGAAACCTTAAGAAACATCATGACCGCTTGGGGGAACGCTATTCTGACACCACTCCATAACTCCATTACTCCACGCTGGTTGCGCCACAGCGCAATCGGCTCAAGCGGAGAATCCTCTTATTGCAATGTTCGCGCAAGCCGATACAATTCTTACGTACTGGGTCAGAAGTCTCCACACGACGCAGCATGGACAAGAGAATATCCAGGGAAAGCTCATGACAAGAAATGAGACAGCAACAACAAGGCGCCAATTCCTGAAAGCAACAGCAGGAGTCTCGTCTGGTGCCATACTCGGAACGCTGACGCCGCGAACGCTTGCAGCCGATGGCAAGGTCGGGCAGGGCATGCCGACACGAGAGCTGGGAAAAACCGGCATGAAGATATCTACTCTGGCTTTCGGTGCCGGAAGTCAGTTCAAGAGGAACAAGAATGGCGACTGGGAACCGTTGCTGCAGAAGGCTGTCGAACTTGGCATCAACTATTTTGACACTCACAACGACTACGGAACAGAAAGCCGCTTCGGCGAGATCCTACCGCAATACCGCGACAAGATTTACATTACGACCAAGTTCGATCCCCGCGACGAAAAGGGCGCGATGAGATCATTCGAACGTAGTCTCAAGGCGCTGAAGACCGATTACGTGGACGTCCTCATGATCCATGCGCTATCTCCTAAGGACGACATTGAAGCGATCGAAAAAGGCGTTTGGAAAAGAATGCAGCAACTGAAGAGCGAGGGCATCGCAAAGTTCATAGGCTTCTCATCTATGGACAGCGCCAGCAAATCGAAAGAGTTCATCGAGAAACTGGCTCCCGATGTTGCCATGGTAGCTATAAATCCCACTCGTTACAGGAAGTATGCCGAGATGGTAGTGGAGCCGGCGCTGAAACAGGGCACAGGCCTGCTGGCCATGAAGGTCGTCAGGGGTATCGTGGAACAGAATGGAAATACACCCAGCGGTCTGCTTTACTACGCACTCAGCCAGGACGGAGTGGCTGCCGCCGTTGTGGGCCATTACGGCATAAACATCCTCGAAGAAAACGTAGACATCGTCCGAAAACTGGGTGGTACGAAGAAGATGAGTATGCGAAGACAGGGCATAATGGAGCGCAGATGCGCTTCGCTTGCCAACCCGGCCACGTTGTGCTGGGCCCGCCCGGATTATATCGATGACGGCGATTTTGCGATGTATGTATAAGGTGGATGGGGATATAGGGAAATGGTACTGGTTTAAAGCGGACACGCCTTACGGCGTTAACTACGAACAGCAACGCAATGTGTTCCAATGTTTGTAGTTAAGCCCGTGAGGGCTGTTCTTCTTTGTTGCACTGAAGAACCTTAAAATCGTGCCATTCGGGCTACAGGGCAAACCCATATGGAAGTGGAAATGGAGTCAGAGAGTCAATGAACAGAACCATGATACCTGTCGTCGCGGTGTTCGCCTTCATGCTTGTCCAAGCCGGCGCCCTCGCCCGGGAAAAGAAAGTCCTCATGCTCGGTAACAGTTACTCCTCAGGAACGGCGCACTGGATCAAGACAATGTTCACGAAGGAATCAGCCGGATACAAGTTCACTGTACTCAGTCCCGGTGGAAAAGACCTGCAGTATCATGCGAACGCGGAGGCCACCCTGGCCAAGTTGAAATCAGAGAAATGGGATGTTCTCATCATGCAGGGGCAGAGTCTTCAGACAGCGGCAACACCGGCGCATCCAGCCCAATTCCAGCAGCAGGTCACTGCCCTGGTAGAGTTGGCCCGGGAACACAACGTTCCGCGCATCATGCTTTTCCAGACCTGGGGACGCCGCGACGGGCACAAGCAGTTCAAGGATGCATATCCTGATTTTCAGACGATGCACAGGCGGGTTTCGGAGCAATACGGGATCGCGGGCGAAAAGAACAAGGTTGAAGTCGTGCCGGTGGGCACTGCGTTCGCGGTGATTCACAAGGAACACGACGAGCTGTTCCGTGGCTTGTACAAGAAAGACGGAAGCCACCCGAGCCCCCAGGCCGGCTACATGGCCGCTTGCGTCTTTTACGGAGCCATCACCGGAAACTCTCCCCTGCAGGTCAAATGGGATGATAAGTTGCCCGGAGAAACGGCAGCCATCCTGAAGAAAGCCGCGGCAGGCGCGCTTACAATGTGATAAGTCTTCTCAGGTTAGTTAACTGGAGTGAATGAAGCTATGAAACGAATAAGTGACTTTGGATTGATTCTGGCAATTATCTTCACCGCAACCTGCGTCAACGACAGAAGCTGCGCACAGGCCGTGGAGAACAATGCGAGCGGCCCCGTCCCTCCCGGCATAGCGTATCCGGATGGCGAAGCACAACGCAGGTTCGACGATCTCGCCTCCAACCTGCGGGAGCGCGGTAAGATCAACGGGCACAGATCTCAGACATTCCACGAACAGGCACTGATCCATGATACCGATCGTGATCCGCTGGACATTGTTCTGCGTCGTACCAGTGCGTTGCTGACCGATATTGCCAATCTTCCAAAAGCGCCGAACCTGAAGGGACTGGCCGGGGAACTGGCCGATCTGAAGAAGAAGGCAGGTGCTGTCGAAGCGGCCGATACCGTTGCGCGCCGCGCGCTCTTCGATGAGACCTGCCGCCTCCGGCGGCGCATCGCCTTCTCCAATCCGTTGCTGGATTTCAACGAGATCCTCATCACGAAACGCAGGCTTCAAGTATTCGAGCACATGTGCGATCAGTACTATGGCGTGCACGGGAAGGTTGGCGGTGGAGTTTACGTGTTGTCCGACCCGTTCGGCTCAAAACCGCAGATACATGACGTCCTGGCCAATTCTGTTGTACAAAAGGGACGCCTGAAGGGACAGAAGCTTTCAGGCACCGGTTCTTTTCTTTCGCCTGACCTCTCGTTTGACGGCAAGGACATCCTGTTTGCCTACGTGGAATGTGACGGCCCCGGGGGTCATGATTTTCACCTGGAGCATTCCCGTGGCCACTGGAGCCAGGGGCGGTCATACCATATATTCAAAAGCAGGATCGATGGTACCGGGCTTGAACAACTTACAGACGGGACCTTTAACGATTTTGATCCTTGCTGGATGCCCAGTGGCCGCATTGCCTTCATCACTGAACGGCGTGGCGGCTACCTGAGGTGCGGACGCGCCTGTCCCACCTACACCCTCTATGATATGGCTGCCGATGGGTCCGGTATCAGCTGTCTCTCGTATCACGAAACCAACGAATGGCATCCCAGCGTCAAGCATGACGGGATGATTGTCTGGACGCGCTGGGACTATGTCGACCGGCACGGTCAAGTCGCCCACATGCCATGGACTACTACTCCGGATGGTCGTGATCCACGCGCCATACACGGCAACTACGCCGTCCGCAAAAAGCGTCCGGACATGGAAACCAATATGCGGGCCATTCCCGGGTCACAGAAGATTGTTGGCGTTGCCTCCCCGCATCACGGTCAATCATTTGGATCGTTGATAGTTCTCGACCCCAGCGTTGAGGATGATGACATGGCAGCCCCGCTCAAGCGTCTGACTCCCGAGGTAGGATTCCCCGAATCGCAGACCAACAAACGCCAGGATGCGGACTATGGACAGCCGTGGCCGCTGAACGAGAACCATTACCTCTGCGCTTACGAGCCTACGGGTGGCTCGGCCGGTTCGCGCAAATACGGCATCTACCTGGTTGATGTGTACGGGAACAAGGAGTTGATCTACAAAGATCCGTCCATCGCCAGCCAGAGCCCCATACCAGTCAAGAAGCGACCAAGACCGCCCGTTCTGCCCGAAATGTCTAAGCGGCTCGCAAAGAATCCGCCTAAAGAGGCAACCGTTGGAGTTGTTAACGTGAACCTTACAAGAACACCATTTCCAGAAGGAACGAAGATCACGGCCCTTCGTATCTACCAGATCTTTCCCCTGTCAGTCGCATCGCAGAGGGTTACCCACTCTACCGGGTTCCAGTGCCCGCAGGGAACTGATTCGATCAATCTCACCCGCGCAGTGCTTGGAACTGTTCCCGTGGAGAAGGATGGCAGCGCCCACTTCACTGTGCCGGCAGGAAAGGAAATGTTTTTTCAGCTCCTTGATGAAGACGGTCTGGCGGTAACATCGATGCGGTCGGGAACACATTTTCAGCCGGGTGAGCGCATGATGTGCCAGGGCTGTCATGAACCAAGATACGGGGCACCGACAACACCGGCGAAATCCTCACCCCTGGCAATGCAGCGCCCCCCCTCACGGCCGAAACCTGACGTTGATGGCACAAGCCCCTTCAGCTACCCCCGCCTGGTGCAACCGGTGCTGGATAAGCATTGCGTGAAGTGCCATGCCGAGGACAAGACAAAGAAAGCGCCACGATTGGACAGCGAGGTGGCAAAATCGGGCAGGTCGACCTATATGAACCCGAACACGTCCTATTATGTCTCGTACCTGTCTCTCATGCCCAAGTTTGGTTTCTATGACTACGGCGGAAAAAACTGGGAGGACCCGAAATGGTACCGGACAACGCCTGGCGAGTTCGGAGCGCGGGCATCGAAGCTGTACCAGATGCTCAAGAAAGGGCATTACAAACTGAAACTGCCGCCGGAGGATATGCATCGTATTACAGTGTGGCTCGATTCGTGTTCGCCATTCTACGGAGTATATGAGAAAGAAGGTGGTGAGGCCCAACTGCGGGGTGAGATCGCAATGCCGACCCTGCAATAAGGGTAGCTTCGCACTTCCAGCAGGACGCCCAAGACGGGGGGAGCCCGTTGCCTCCGCTCCCTTCCACCTCTGATCAATCCAATCCGGCGGAAAGGTAGACAAGTCACCAGACATATCCATCAACCTTCGGGGTTGGATCAATATGGAACGAAAGCAGTGAGTCGAGAAGCAACGCAAGTATCGGGGGTTCGCTGGTTCGACCTTCTACTAGCCTTGTTAGTCATCCTGGTCTCGGGTGTTGTCTACGGTATGTTTCTCTGCAGAGAAGCTTACCCCGGAACTCCGGCAGATCTTATTGTGAGTTGTTCGGGCCTCTTCCCAAAAATGACGCCGCTCAATCCCCTGTGGCACGTTCTAATCAGGATATCCAGCAAGCTGGCCTTTCTCGGAACGCCCCTGGCAGTGAACATTCTGGGCGCGGTACTGTCCGCAATCTCGGTTGGCCTGGTCTACCTGATCGTTGAGACGATAGTTACATCGCTTGGTAAGGGGCACACCCGCCACGTCCGGAGAGTTGCAATAGCCGCCCGACTGGCGGGACTACTGGCTGCATTCGCGCTGGCATTCTGCGTTCCGTTCTGGGCTATCGCAACCAGGGGCCATCCGGCGACACTCCACGCGATGATGATGCTCCTGTCAACGTGGTTTGTACTCGGTTTTCTAAGAACACCGAAAGCCACCAGGCTGGCGATAGCGGCTTTTCTGTGCGGCGTTGGAGCCCTGGAGTCTCCTGCTTTTATCGTGGCGGGACCTATCTTCGCGGCAGTTGTCTGTTGCTACCTGTTGATATACGACCGGATCCGGACAAAGCTTGTTGTCCCTGCCGCCTTTTGTGGAATTGCCGCTGTATGCCTCTCGCTTGTTGTCGGGTGGGCTTTCGCCGGGTCCGATGGTTACCACTTCAGCGGATATGCAAGCTACTTCAAAGTGATACGCTTCTTCTGGCTTGCCCAACTTAACCTCCTGAGATCAAGTCTCCCCAAGATCGGCTGGTTGATGATACTAATAACGTCAGCCGTACCGGGAATAACAGCGCTGAGCATGGCAAGAGACACCCTGGGCGAAGAGAAGAGCGAGAGTTTCTACATTCGGGCGAGAGAATGGAGCTACCCGATCCTTCATCTTATTCTCACCGCCGTGACAGTTGCATGCCTGTGGAACGTGAATTCCCTGGCACCCTGGCGGATCACCGGCGTTGACCGCGCAATGCTCATGCCGCCACTTCTCATCTGCCTGACATTCGGCTACCTCGTTGCGTATTGGTTTCTCCTGCCTACATCCTGGTGGCTGGCTACCCAACGTCCTTTCAAGGTCTGGACAAGAAGGTACTTCGGGTATGTACTGGCATTTCCGTTCGTGGCACTGGTGCTTGTCATGCCATTCCGCAATTCCGTGCCCGCCGACAGCAGACACGGCGATATCGCGACGGTATTTGCAGAGGAGATCGTGGATTGCCTCGACGGTCAGGAATGGTTGATCACGAATGGTGCCGTGGACAACCAATTGAGAGTTGTGGCGGACAGGAAGGGGCGCAGGCTTCACCTTCTCGACCTGGGCCGGGCGCGTGACAGGGGGTTCATGGCATACGTGGAATCCCTTCTGACGACGGATCGCGAAAAGAACATTGTACGTCTCGGGCCCACGTTGCTTGTCCAGAACTGGATACGCAACAACGCAAGTTTTGCCGAGAGGACGGCTTTTCTCGTGGCGCCGGAATTACTTGAAAACGCCGGCCTTGCAGCAATTCCCCGCAAACTTGTTTTCGTGGCGGCAAAGAGTGTCGATTCAATTGGCTTTGATGCTCTGCTGGCGGATCACGACAGCTTCTGGGCGAACTTTCCTACGCGATTGGACTCCATCGGTTCGCCTTCCCGCGAATCCTCAAGGATCTATCAACATGCATTGAGGCACGCCAGCATGGTTGCAAACCAGCTTGCGGTGCTGGCCGAAGACACTGGCAGAACCGCGGAAGCTTACAGGATATATCACGAGGCAAAAGGGATCTGTACCAACAACATAAGCGTTCTATCGAATCTCCTCTCGCTTGCTCCCGTTCATGGCAAAGAATCCGACGAAGAAAGCCTGCGCGAGGAAATGCGCAAGGCAGTATCCGGTTTGAGAGGGCGGCCGGACATTCTATCGGTCAACCGTTTCTACGGTACTGTCAGGCGTCCCGCCGCCTTTCTCGCCCTTGCCCGAACGCAGGCCTTTGCGGACAGAATTGACGGTGCGACGGCGAGCATGGAGAAAGCGGTAGCTGCAGCGAATGCGGATCGCAGAATCCTCTTGCAGCACGGACTGGCCGATACTTATCTAATGGCCGACGACACGGAGAAGGTGGAGGCGGTGTACCGTAATATCCTCGAGAAGTCTCCCTCGGACGCGGGCGCACTGGTTGGCCTGGCCAGCATCACGGCGAGGAAGGGCTACTTCGACGAGGCCACCGAATTACTGAACAAGGCCCGGGCAAGCGGGGCGCCCGAGCATCACATCACTCTCGAAAAGGCCATCATTGCCTGCATGCATTCAAAACCGGCCGCCGCGCGCCCCCTGTTGAGGAAGCTTGTTAAAGAGCACCCCGCATACCTGCGAGCATGGGTAGTTCTGGCCGGTGTGAACGAGATGCAGAATGACACGGAAGGCATGCAGGAATGCCTCGACAAGGTGAGAGTTCTGAAGCGCGACTCTTTCCATGCGGAGATCATACAAGCGCGCATCAACATCCGCCGCGGAGAATGGGAGGCCGCAGAAGAGCCTCTTCTGAAGGCCCTTTTGACCAGGCCGAATAATGCACGCATTCTTGAGCAGATGGTGCTTGTTCAGCTGACTCTAGACAGGTCCGTTGCCCTCGACACGTATGTCACAAGGCTCTTGCGCTCCGATCCCGAGAATTTCTTCGGAAACCATCTTCGTGGACGCCTGCAATACAAGCGGCGTGAATTGGGAATGGCCGAGGACTCATTCAGAAAAGCCCTTACAACCAGAAGAAGTGCCAAGATTCTCAATGACCTGGCCTGGGTTCTGCAGGAAGGGGGCAACCTCTCCGAGGCCGAGGTCCTTACACGAGAAACTGTCACACTGGAGCCTGACGGTCACCATGCATGGGACACCCTGGGGGTCATCCTGTTCAAATCGGGAGAGCTTGACGAAGCAAGGCAGGCTTTCGGCGAATGTCTTAGAATCAGTCCAAATCACACCGGCGCATTACTGAGGACCACGGACATCCTGATAACGCAAGGCGACAGACGTACGGCGGCCATCACCGTCAGGCGACTCGAAGACATGAGAGAGACTCTCTCTGCAAGAGATGTCAAGGATCTCGCAGCCATCAAAGAGAGGCTGGGCGAGTTGTAGCGGTTACGATGAGAAGGCGCTCGATTCTATGTCGAGCTTCTCCATGCGGTACCGGAGTATTCGGCGCGTTGTTCCGAGCTGGTCGGCAGCACGGGTTTGGACGCCCTTTGTCTCTTTCAGCGCCTTCTCTATTATCTTTCGTTCGTAGGTGTTTACGGCATCTTCGAGCGTCATGCCTTCCGGTGAGACGAAAGTCATTCCACCGTCGCCACTGTGAAATTCCTCCGGGAGGTGCTCCGGCATGATATGGTGGTCCCGCCGATGCAGAACAACCATTCTCTCAATGATATTTCGCAATTCTCGGACGTTTCCAGGCCATGGATACCTGCACAACATGGCAAGGGCGTCCTCGTCGAAGCCGTCAATATCTGCATCCATACTTCGGCGGAAGAACTCCAGGAAATGCGAGGCAAGTAAAGGGATATCGCCATGCCTTTCTCTGAGCGGCGGCAAATATGCAGGGACCACGCTCAACCTGTAATAAAGGTCATCCCGGAAATCCCCCTTCTTGACTTCATCACGAAGATCTTTCGCAGACGCGGCAACGATTCGTGCGTTTGTGCGAATCACCCGGGTGCCACCGACGCGCATAAACTCACGTTCCTGCAGGACTCTCAGAAGCTTGACCTGTGTGGTCATACTCATCTCGCTGACTTCGTCGAAGAAGAGAGTTCCCGACCCCGCCAGGTCGAAGCGGCCTGGTTTCCGCTTATCTGCATTTGTGAAGGCGCCCTTCTCATGGCCAAACAGTTCACTTTCCATCAAGGTCTCAGACAGCGAGGCACAGTGGACTGCAACGAAAGGCTCATCTTTGCGCGTGCTGCTCAAGTGGAGAAGCCGGGCGGCCAGTTCCTTTCCGGTACCGCTCTCACCGCGGATCAACACTGTCGAGTCCGTGTCGGCCGCTTTGCGTACATCGTCGAGTGCAGTCATGAAAGAAGGAGATGTGCCTATGATGTTCTTGACCGGGAACTCCCGGTAGACATCGGTCTGGAGTGTCTCCACCTTGCGAGAGAGAGTGGTATTCTCGATGGCTCTCTTGGCTATTCGCATGATGTCCTGGATGTCGAAGGGTTTGGTTACGAAATCGTACGCGCCTTCGCGCATCGCCTCCACCACAGGCCGCACCGAAGTGAGGGCACTTATCATAACCACGGGGACATCAGGATACAGTCCCTGGAGATCCTTGAGAAACGAAAGGCCATCCTTGCCGGGCATGCTCACATCAAGCAGGATCAGGTCGACCGGCTCCTTGGCAAGTGTCTGGCCGGCGCTCTCCGCCCCATCCGCCATGGACACGTCGTATGTCCCCGAGAAGATGGCGTGTAACGATTGCCTTGTACCTACTTCATCATCAACTACAAGCACGCGCTTCATCGTACTCCTTCTCCATTATCAACGCGGGAAGCGATATAACCACAATCGTCCCCCTGCTTCCCGTTTCAATACTGATGTTCCCGCTGTGGTCGGTGATAGTCCTTCTCACGATAGGAAGACCAAGACCTATCCCCCGGGCCTTGGTCGTACAGAAAGGTGAGAACACCTTGTCCCGCAGCTCTGTCGGTATACCGACTCCGTTGTCGGTGATGCGGATTTCGACGTGGTCTTCCCCCTTTGCTCCGCCGTGCTCCCTCGCGCTGAGCTTAACCATGGGATTCTCAACTTGTGCAACCGACTCGATTGCATTGACGATCAGGTGAGCAAGACAATCGGTCAACGCTGTTTCATCGCCGGAGAGTATCGGTAGACTCTTGTCGAACGACTCTTTGACAGCTACGCCATTGCCAGGCACACGCTTCTTTGCCAAAGCAAGTGCACGCTTCATCAGCTGATCGATCCTAAGCGACACAAACGCAAGATCCGGCGGGTTGGCAAAGGCGTTGATCTGATCGATCATGCCGTTCAGGCGCGCAATCTCCTGGGATACCAGAACGCTGAATTTCTCGCGAAATTCCTCATCCTCATAACGCTCGGGCAGAAGCTGTGCAAACGTGCTTATCGCTACCAACGGGTTGCGGACTTCGTGGGACATTGCTGCTGCCAGTTCAGCCCAGAACGTGGCCCGGTCAATTCTTTCCTGCTTCTCGCGCAGAAGGAGTTCCTTCGTGAGATCATGCACGATGGCAACAGCGCCAAGATAGGTGCCCCCGTTCATAAGAGGCCTGGTCATGGCCGACAGGGTTCTGCCGGAAAGTTTATCCGTCCAGGTTCTCGGATTCTCCAGTGACTGCCCGTCTACGCCGCGTGCAAGCAGGTGAGCAAGGCGGCTTCCAAGTCTCGCAACGGGTTGGTTCATCACCGATTCCACCGGAGTTGAAAGCATGCGTGCCGCAGCTTCATTGAACCAGCGAACACGCCCGTCGGCACCCGCAGCCACGATACCAATCGGAATTGAATGGAGAACTGTTTCGGCGAGAGTCTTCTGCACCGCGACTTCGCCGTAAAGCAGCGCATTGTCAAGCATGAGTGAAACATGCTCGGCAAGTCCTACAAGGTTCTCAAGATCTTCCTGCTGGAACGGGACACCGGTTACGTGGTGACCGACAAACAGCCACCCGATGGTCCTTTCTCGTCCCTGCAGGGGGATTATCACTTCTGCACCATGTGCATCGAGGGCCCTCTGAAGCATCAGTTTCTCGCCGGGATCAGACATGTGACCGAGTTTCCCGCGGCATATGGTGTGCGCATGCACGGTCAGCCACTTCACGAGCTGATCGGAGCAATCTACCGTCAGCCGTCGTGTGTCGGGCATGCATCTTACACCGGCCTGGAAGCGATAAACTCGGTTGTCGCTATCCAGGGAGAAAACGCCTACGCGGGAAACATGAGCGATATTGGCAACGTCTTCGACAACACTTTCGAAAACAGCTTCGACGTTGTCGAAGTGGCGGAATGCACCGGCAAAATGAAGAGATGGAGCCGGCACGGCGCTTTCTGAATCGCGCTTGTCTTTTCTGAACACCGCGTCGGCTTCGTCGGTACTCTCCCGAAGCATGCGGTTTTCCTGGAGAACGCGCTGGTAATCCATGGTGCGAACGATCAGCGACTGGAGAGTATGACGATCCGTATCCGGGGAGATCACCGAGTAGGCGCCCATAGCTTCTGCCTTGAGGGCAGGATCTGACCGCAGCGAAGCCAAGGCTACAACCAGGTTCTCCGATGACTCTTTCGAAACACGGCCCAAAACGTCCAGCGCCCCATCCGCCACCAGGTCCAGGAGAAGAATCAACGGGCCTGTTCTATTCAGAACTGTTTCAAGCTCATCGATATCACCGGCAAACTGCACATCCACGATGGTGTGCAGGTACGCGTGAATGGTCCTGGTTAGTTTTTCATCCTTCGAATACAATGCTATCGACGAAAGCGAGTTCATGCCGCAACCCCTTCTCTCCGGGCAACGGGAAACGACAGGGAGAACGTCGTTCCTTCACCCAGTTTGCTCTCAACGTGAATCGCAACATTGTGCTCCTGAAGGATACTGTGGGCAACGGACAGGCCAAGCCCGGTTCCGTTGCTCTTCTTGGTGAAGAATGGATCAAACACGTGCTTCACGTCTTCGGCTCTCATACCTACACCTGTATCCATTATCGCAACATTAAGGATCTCATCAGCCAGACCCCGAGAATCGAACATGGAAGCATGTGAGGGGAGCCGGCATTCGGTTGTAACTACGAGTTCGCCGCCGCTGGGCATGGCTTCGATAGCATTCAGGAAGAAGTTGATGAACGCCTGGTTCAGGAGTTCCGAGTCTCCCTTGACTAAGATCTCGCCGGCTTTGAAGTCCGTCTTAAGGGTTACGTTCCTGCTCTTGGCCTGTTCCTGCATGAGCTGCAGGGACTCATGCAGAACCGCCTGAATATCCATCAGAACCAGAGAGGCCTTGGCGGGGCGGGCGAACCTGAGCAGCCGGTTAACGATCGAATCAATGCGCATTATTTCGCGGCCGATAAGATCGAAGAACGTACTTCTGAAATCTTCGTCGTTGTAGCGTTCAGGCAACAGTTGAGTGAAAGTCTTTATCGACACCAGGGGATTCTTTATTTCGTGAGCCATGCCTGCGGAAAGCGTCCCCAGGCTGGAGAGCCGGTCTGTTCTCCTGACTTGTTCTTCCAGTTTGCGCAGCTCGGTCATGTCGCTTATCAGGGCGAGAGCCCCGCGGGACCCGCCCTCGTGGCCGTGAAATACGGAACTGCTGACGCGGACGGGAGCTTCTTCTCCGCTCGACTTACTGAGCACGAGATCCCTGTCATTTATCTTTGCGCCACCACTGATAGTGTCGTTGAGAAGATTCCTCAGGGGCGCAGGCAACCCGGACACGGTCATGTCTGACATGTTGTCGATATGTACTCCCGTGATTTCCTGGGCTTTCTGGTTCATGACGGTGATACGCCCGTCGGGATCGGTTGCTATGAGGCCGCTGACAAGGGAGTCTACTATCAGGTCATTGTAGATCTTGCTGTCCTGAAGGGCCGTGTAGAGCTGCGCGTTCTCGAGCGCCACGCCAAGCTGGTCGGAGATCAAGTGAAGGGCACGTTGCTCCATGGCGTCATAGATTCTTCCCGAAACCCTTTCCCCGAGAAGAAGGATACCAGCCAGTCCTTCCCTTGTATGGATTCCGACGGCAACGGCAGCCGAGAGATTGGACATTGCCTCGGCGATCTCAGTCACCGCGGATCCAGATCTTGTGCGATCGAGAAGGTCCAACACCATAGGATCTCTCGTATCCTGCAAGCTCTTTATCAGCACACTGTCTTCGGCAAGATTCACAGCACCGTTGTTCGATGTCTGGGGATAGTGCTGCCCGTAACAGCCCGAACCGCTATTCGACAGGAGAATGGTAACCGGGCCCGTTCTCAAATCTTGAACGATTACGCGAGAGAATTGCTCAAGCAGAGCATCCATGTGGGTCACGAACTGAAGGATGCGGCTGGCTTTCTCGATAGTATCATCAATGCTGGTTGTCTGGCTGCTGATGAACAGACGCTGGGCGAACTTCTGGGCCCATCCCTTGGCCGGCACCAGCGACAACGCCACGACCAGCGTGGCAACAAGGTGGGCATAAGGGAACTGACCCGGTACTCCAATGAAATTGACGGACAGGTCAACCGCAGCCCACCAGATGGAATACCCGACCCCCAGGTAGACTGCCAGCGTGGCATAAGCGGTGATGCGCTGCATCACGTAAGAAACGCCCATTATGCGCCTGGTGGCGATACCGTAGGCTACGAACCCATCCAGGAAGATGATGGCAACCGGCAGAAAGCGGGCCGTCTCGATTATCCCTGTGACCATAGTCAGCAGAAGCAAGGCAATCCCGTACAGGAGAACAGAACCGGTACCCACAGCCACAAACTGGAGCTCGATGCTGCTGACGCCCGTGGTACCCCGGAGGTCCTTGATAAAACGCCGAATGAAGCAACCGGTGCTGACAATGAAATAGACGGGGTAAATCAAGAATCCCGGCCCGTAATGCGGTACGTTCACAGTTGCGGACCCGACAGGGAGGCTGGCTGAATGCATGAAGAAACGGGTAAAGCAAAGAACCGCGAAGGGCAGCATGAACGCAATCCAGTAAACCAGTCCGCGATTTCCCTTGAAGACACTCTTGCCCGAAACAATAGAATGGCGAAGAATCTCGAACCCCAGCGGAATCAGCATTCCGGCAATATTGGACATGCGGATCCAGAACTCAGCACTCTTCGCGCTATTTGCGGTTGCGCCGCCCCACAGGCATCCAAGCCAAAAGGCGAGCAGCAGAGACATCACCCCGAACCCACGGGCTGCCGATCGCCGCCAACTGGTAGCGAAAACCAGGGAGCCGAGAGCGGCGTTCCCCAGGAATGCAAGGGCGATAGCTATCTTGAAAAGGTTCATATTGCAACTTCCCGGACAATCATCGAGCTGTTTCCGCCTCCCAGCCCATGGAGGTTGATCATGGCGGTTGCCACGTCCGCTTCACGCGGCCCCTCGGCAACATAGTCCAGGTCACAGTCAGGGTCGGGAAACTCGTAGTTCGTGGTGGGTGGAATCACTCCGTGGCGCATTATAAGTGCGCAGGTCGCCAACTCGTGCGGGCCGGCAGCCGAAAGTGGATTCCCCGTGGCGCCCTTTATAGAGGTGACAGGCACCTTGTAGGCAAGATCTCCCATTACTTCCTTGATCATTTCGGTCTCAACACGGTCTATTATCGGATCGCTCGGGCCATGCGCACATATGTAGTCAATGCATTCCGGACGTGTAGACGCGTTGACAAGGGCCGACGCCATGGAGTCCTTGATCCCTGATGCGGGCTCACTTTCTGTCTGATCCACGGAGTCTCCGTACCCGACAATCTCAAGGTATGGCCTCTTCCCGCGGGCCAACGCGGTTTCCATTCTCTCGAGGATCAGGACCCCCGCTCCTTCCGCCATGATTCCACCACGGCGCTCGCGGTCGAACGGTCGACTGACCCTGGAGGGTTCATCCCCATTGACGTCCGGCACCATTCCCGCCGCACAGAACGAGGCCACAGTGAGAAGGTTTGTAGCGGAATCTGCCCCTCCAGTAAGAACCAGGTCCGCCTTTCCACGCCTGATCATCTCCCAAGCGTGCGCGATGGCATCAAGACCCGCCGCACAGGCGGAAGAAAGTGTGAGTGTTCGCGTTTCCACACCCAGGGTGTCGGAAAGAGCGGAAGCAATGGCGTGTGGCTGGCACGCACTCACGGTGAACGGGCTTACCCGGGAAGGGCCACGTTCCAGCAGGGCCTTCTTTCCGCGTTCGATGACATCGACAGCCCCATTGCTGACCCCGATGACAATCGGAACCGGGCCGAAGTCCGAAAGCTCAGATTGCCCAATGCCAGCATCGCGAATTGCCATCTTGGCGGCGGCGAGGGCAAGCTCGGTGTGACGCGCCATCCGGTTCGGCCGCACGCGTTCCTCAAGGAAATCCTGTAGATTGAAGTCCTTTATCTCGCCGGCAACATGAATGGGATAGTCGCTCGCATCGAATCGCGAGATTTCACCTATCCCACTCTTGCCGGCAAGAAGCGACTCCCAGAAAGGGTCGATACCTATACCGTTTGGAGCTACAACTCCTATCCCGGTTAGCACAACGCGACTGTCTGCTAGCATTTCAGCCCCATGTCACTGCTGGATTCTACCTGTCCTCAGCAACTTGTTCAGACTTACTCGGGACACCCGCCAGATCGCCGAGACTCACCGTTCAGAATTGTACACAAAGCCGGATCGTGTACATTCTTGTACAGCTTTTAACCACAACATATGGACATTGTCAAGGGAAAGTACCCCATATATCAACTTTCTCGAAGTGCAAAGTAGAACGCACGCTTCGTCTCGGTCTAGTTCCAAAGGAGGAGATAGTGGATGTATAGACGGTGGTGGTTCGTCTGAGGTTGGAGTAGGCCCCCCAAGAGAGCCCCCCATGGGGGGCGGCGCGCAGGAGGAAGTGCCCCATGGGCCAAAATATGGTTTCCTTGAGTTGCGAAACAAAAAGCAACCAGGGAGGCCCATGGAGCAGAACAAGCATGTCAAAAGACGGAGTGGAGGCAAACACTTTACTTGGGAAGATCGGGTTCGATTGGAAACATTGGATAGGACTCTCTATCCAGGCAAGAAGAAGGCCAACTTTGCTGAGCTGGCGCGCCATCTGGGACGACACCGGACCTCAGTCAGCCGGGAATACCACAGGGGAAGAGTCATCAACAGGAACACTGAACTTGAAGAGTTTACGGTCTACTCGGCCCGTAAGGGGCAAGATGCCGCTGAGCAGGCTGCCTTGAACAAGGGGCCACGCGGGAAGTTGACAAACCGGATCGCCGAGGCCATCCGCACGCAGATCATCGACGAGAAGCTCTCGCCCTACGCGGCCCTGGTGCGTCTGGGTAAGACAGGAAAGTATTCGTGGCTGCCTTGTGAGCGTACGGTCTATAATGCAATCAATGCGGGGCTCATCGGTGTCTCCAGACGGCAACTGCCCTACAAGCCTCCCGATAAACGCCCAAAGAAACGAGGACAGCGGATGGCCTACACCAATGCCAAGGGCCGTTGCATCAGCGAACGCCCCAGTGCTGCTGATCACAGAAGCGAGTACGGGCACTGGGAAATGGACACGGTGGTCGGGGGGAAAGGAACCTCGCCGGCCTGCCTGCTGGCCATCACCGAGCGGATGAGTCGTCGCGAAGTCATCCGCAAGATCCCTGAGAGAACTCAAGAAGCCGTCACACGCGCACTGGGCAAACTTGAGCGCGAAGCCAACAGCATCTTCAAATCCATGAAGACGATCACCTGTGACAACGGTAGTGAGTTCCTGGATGCAGAGGCCATTGAACGCTCCGTACTCAGCAACAAGAAGCGCTGTGAAATCTTCTTCGCCCACCCATACACAGCATCTGAGCGAGGCTCCAACGAAAACGCTAACCGTATCGTGCGTCGCTTCATACCAAAGGGTGCTGATATCTCACGCTACTCGAACGCTCAGATCCAGAAAATAGAAGACTGGATCAACTCACTCCCAAGAAAGCTCCTCAGTGGACTCTCGGCAGACGAAAAAGTCCAACTCTACTTCAAGGAGAAAGCAGCATGAGGATCATAGACCCACTCTATCGGCTCCGTGCATTTAAAATTGCAAGTCAGGCCATATATCAACTTTGTACAGGATGGCACACGACCTGCTAGAAGTTACGCAGCGTCTTGGGGAGCCTTCTCTCAGGGCGTGCAGTTGGTGGGAGAAGGTATGGCCAGTCTTGCACAGACAGACAGAATACAACAAAAGAGGAGCCTGCGTAGTGAAAACACTATCCTTGCGCGTCAGAAAATCACTCATTCCTATAGTTCTGGTATCAACCCTATCGTTCTCTGTTCTCGCCGATGGCTATCGCAATCCTCCGGAAAGCGCTTCAGCTCTTGGTAAAATCGGCGGTAAGATCGCACATATCGACGATGTTTCGGCAGTGACGATCAACCCGGCGAATCTTACAGATCTGGAAAAACCAGAGGTAATGGTATCCCTCACATTGGGTTATGCCGTGCGTGAGATCGATTCTCCGTACGGGTTTTCCGATGAATCAGAAGACCCCTGGGCCTACTTGCCAGCGGTTTTTGCAGCCTTCCCGTTCGCCGATGGCGAATATGTGGCAGGTCTTGCCCTTACGGTTCCCTACGGCCGTTTCACGGACTGGGAAAGCGATATCTACTTCGCCCAAGCTTCACCCTATTACGCCGAACAGTCGGTCATTAACCTTAGCCCGACGATTGCAAAGAAGATCACCGATAAAGTGTCGGTAGGCCTGGGGATGAACGTTTACCAGTCAGACATAATGTTCAAACAACTCTTCCCATGGTCATCTCTCACCATGAACCCAGCCGATCCCGCCGGGAACGCACGATTCGAAGGCGATGGCTACGGGGTAGGCGGAAATGCCGCCGTCACCTGGAAAGTGAACGATAATCACACTCTGGCCCTTACGTACAAGTCACCTTTCAGCATTGAATACGATGGCGATTTTGATGTCAGCAATGTCCCGGGCAGCGCTGCAGCCATGGGAGTCACCTCGTCGAGCCGTTTCGAGACGGAAATAGACTATCCTACCGTCGTTGCTGCCGGTTATGGCATACAGCTCACCGACACTGTTCGTGTCGAATTCGATATCGAGTGGATAGAACATTCCCTCAACGAATCTCTGCCCATAGACATCGGCGCCAATACGGCCATTCTCCCCAGCTCGGTGATTCCGCAGGACTGGGATGATAACTGGACGTACGGTTTTGGCGTGGACTGGCAGTTCGCCGAGGAGTGGGTAGCCCGGGCAGGCTACATTTTCCTCGAGACCCCTACCCCTACCGAAACGACCCTCCCGGTCGCGTCGGAAGAAGACCAGAGCGTGGTTTCTGTCGGCCTGGGGTACGATTGCGAAACCGGACACAGCCTGGATGTAGCTTTTGCGGCCGGAATCTTCGATGGCCGGACTGTAAACGACAACGTGAACCCGGCAGTCAATGGCGACTACGACTTTGATGCCTATCTTTTCAGCCTGGCTTACGGTTACACGTTTTAGGAGATGCAGATACTTGAAGTCTCTCGCCTCCCATTAAAGCCTGCACCCCCACTACGCTGGGGAGGCGAGAGACAGTTTCCTAATGTTGCAGTCTCAGGAGATCGAACGATGATTAGTTTTGCCCAAACACTGGAGGAGGATGTGCCGGACATAGGTTCCATTAAGAATCGAGTAGCCGGGGAGGTTGCCCTCCCCTGGCTCTCACACCACCGGACATACGGATCCGTATCACGGCGGTTCCTAAGTTGATGTTATCTCACGTTGTTGCCATGTTTTCCAGCAGACCATACAGGTTTAACTTGCGGAAGTAGGCCGGGTCCAGTGTTTGCTTAAGCGCGGGCATGCCCGCACACGGCCAAGGGCCACGGCGAGTCCAACCCGTACGGGACTGTTCTTCTGAACAGCCTAGACTAAGCAGCTTCCTGACCCGGGTTGCGGGACGCTTCCACTGCCTCCAGATCAGACATCTCATTCGACGCCTGATCCAGAAGTCCAACTGCCTGAGAATACGTTTGCTCACTCCGGGACGGTAGTAGTGCAACCACCCTCGAAGCAACGGATTCAGCCCTTCGCGGATGAATCGGCTCACGTTCCGGCCTCGCCCCTTGTGGAGCAGGACTTTCACCTTATGCCTGAACTTATCCAGACTGCTTTCCGGTATATGTATCCGCATCACTCCGTGGACCTTGATGAAGGTGAACCCCAGAAAGGTCCGCTTCCACGGACGCGCTACCGCGCTCTTCTTCCGGTTCACTTTCAGTCTCAGAACCTTCTCGATATATCCGGTGACCGAGTCCATGACTCTTTCCCCGGCTTTCTCCGAACGCACGTAGATGTTGCAGTCGTCCGCATAGCGGCAGAAGCTGTGTCCACGGCGTTCCAGCTCTTTGTCTAGGTCGTCCAGCAGGACATTGGACAGGAACGGTGACAGTGGCCCGCCCTGCGGGGTGCCTTTGTCCGTCGGATGTTCTCCGTCCGAACAGACCACCCCTGCTTTCAGGTAGGCATTTATCAACCGCTTTATCCGCTTGTCCTTTACCTTCCGACCAATGCGCGCCATGAGGACATCATGGTTCACTTCGTCGAAGAACTGTTTCAGGTCCAGATCCACCACCCACTGCTGGCCTTCTTGCTGGTACTTCAATGCCTGACGCACCGCGTCATGGGCACTGCGTCCCGGCCGAAAGCCATAACTCGACTCCGAAAACCCGGGGTCAAAGATTGGGGTGAGCACTTGGGTCAGGGCCTGCTGAATGACCCGGTCCGTCACTGTCGGGATGCCAAGCTTCCGCACCCCGCCTCCCGGTTTGGGTATCTCTACCCGCAATACCGGATACGGCTTATACGTTTCATCCAGCAGTTGGTTCCGAAGCTCCTGCCAGTGTTCATGCAGAGACGCTTTGGTCGCTGCAATATCCCGGCCATCTACTCCGGCGGCCCCCTTGTTCCGCGCAACCTGTTTCCAGGCTGCCTTCATGTTGGCGGGATGCACTACTCTTTCGAGCAGGTCATCTCTGTGTGGGTCAGAGTTTGCTTTCATCCGTGGACAGCCCTCCGCTCCCCGGCGTACTCAGTCGGATTCTGTCCAACCCCCTGGGCCCGGGCCATACGCTTTTCGGCATATGTTTCTGCTGTTCGGTCTGTTCGCACGATGTAAGGCTCTTTCCTCATCTTAGGTTCGGGCCTTCAATGAACGTGAGGCCTCCGGTTTCTTCGTTTAAACGGGTTGTCACCAACCCCCGGCTCGTTCCATCCACTTACTATGTCCTCGGCTGACTTCTCCCCGCTCATCCCGTCCTCTCTTGAGCACGGTAGCCCGAAGGCAAACGAGGAGATCTCCCCGGGTAAGACACACGACTTTCACGCTTATACCCGCCGCATTTACGTACCGGCTTTCCGTTCAGGTATTGGACTTTGAGGTGACGTGCACTCTCATCCGGCCACCACGCCTCTTATGCGATTTCTGTTCGTCGGGTCAGCGCTTTGCTTTCAACTTCCTTCAGACCCCGCCTCGCGACGACGCCCTTGTCTTCCGCTAGTACTTCCTCCTGATAGGTGTATAGGGGACTTTCACCCCATAAGTCGTGCGCCATGCCGGGCGCACACGTGCTGCTAGTGATTGATGACGAGCTGGGCCCCAGGGAGAGCATACGCTTCCTTTTCAAAGACGAATACGATGTTGTCTGTGTCGAATCCGTGGACGAAGGACTTGAGGCAATCAAGGAACACTCCCCCGACGTGATCATCCTCGACATCAAAATGCCTGGAAAGAACGGTATTGACGGCCTCCAGGAAATCCGCGCAATAGAGCCGCTCACCTCCATAATCATGCTGACAGGCTTCGGTTCGCTAAGAACCGCCCAGCTTTCTATCCGCCATGGCGCCAATGATTACATCAGAAAGCCCTTCGACACGAAGGAGATGAGAGAAACGGTTAAGAAATACGTGCAGCGATCAGAAATGGAAAAACGCCGCTCCAGCGCATCCAGAGAACTCAACGATCTGAACGTGAAGATGCGCAGGGAGCTTGCACAGAAGGAACACCTGGCGGAGTTGGGCCAGACTTCCTCTGAGTTCGTTCACGATCTCCGCAATCCCCTCACCGTTATCTACGGCTACGTACATCTTCTCATGGAGGAGATCGAAGACTCGAACCGCTGGATTGGTGCCGCTACAGGGGAGGCAACCGAGTACCTGTCGGTTATCGAGAAGAACGTGCAGCGCTGCGAAAGCATGCTGAATCAGTGGAGAGAGAAGAAGAAGCCTGGCAGTGATGCACGACAAGTAACCACAGTTTCATCTCTGCTGGGTGAGATCGCAGAGAACTGCCTTCCAATCGCAGCAGAAGCCGCCGCCCGAATCAGCCTGTCCCCTGCCCCACTTGACTGCGAGATACTGGCGGATGTCATGGAGCTGCACAGGGCCATTCAGAATCTGGTGACGAATGCGATACAGGCTCTGCCTGAAGAAGGCGGTCTCGTGCAGTTGGCGTGGATGGTCATGGAGGATTACGTCGAGATCAGTGTTCAGGACAACGGTCCAGGGATTCCGGAAGAACATGTGAAAGACATCTTCACCCCGTATTACTCTACGAAGAAGCAGACCGGCGGAATGGGCCTGGGGTTGTACATAACCCGCAACATCATCGAAGATCACGACGGAATCATCGACTTACAGAATGACGATGATGCGGGCGTCACATTCAGAATCAGGCTGCCCCTTCATTCCACTGCCTCCACCAATGACACGGCAAATGGAGCCAATCTCAACTGATTTTGCAGTTTCAGATCCCCGCGTGCCGGCACAGTCAGTACTGTGTGCGTGGATCCGATCGGTCACTGTCTCCTTCCCCCGAGACAGTGACCTCTTTCTTTATCTGTGCGAGCAGTTGACCAGACAGACGATGGTAAAAATTAAGGTAAAGACGAGGAGAAGCAGCTTTCTTCCGTAACCTTTACCCTGATCTTTGCCTCAATCTATCTCTCGAGCGATAGAACCTGATTGCACCCAGAGGGTGCCTGGTTTTTCGTGTGATGCGTCGATGGTGGCATGCTCGACTCCTTAAGTCCTTGCGATTCAATAGGGCACTCTTCATACTGTGCCTTTCGAGTCTTGCTTTATCAAATACGCTTGGAGGACTTTAAGCCCATGGCAAACAAATGCCTCTCCATTCTTCTCTTTCTTCTGTTCATTCTAGCCCTCGTTCTACCCTTCCTGCCTATCGCGCTGTGTGCGCTAACGCCGGAATTTGCGGGAAGGGCGCTTCTGGGCGGGATCTTTGCAGCCCTGGCTCTTGAGAAACTCTGGGCCATGTTTTTCCGCATGAAGCAGCGGTATGCTCCCAAGGTTGAGAAAGACTGGACGACAGTTTCGGTCGGCTACGCTTTCGCGGCCGTCTATTATTTTGCGCTCTTTGATTTCTTCTTCAGACAGCAGGACTCCGTATGCCCCGTGGTCAGCTGCACAGGGTTGGTGATCTACGCCATTGCGGTAGCCATACGCTACTGGGCGTTCCACCACCTCAGCCACCAATGGGCAATACACGTGGACAAGGAGATCGGCGACAGGAAACTGGTGACAGACGGCCCGTATGCATTTGTCCGACACCCGCTCTACCTGGGCGCCTGTCTCGAAACGATCGGAATACCACTTCTACTCGGGTCTTATTGGACACTTCTCTTTGCCGTAGTTGTTTTCATACCCGTCGAATGCCAGCGAGCCTACTTCGAGGAACGATACTTGAGGAAGATCTTCGGAGACGAATACGACAAGTTCGCCGAGCGTACCTGGGCATTCTTCCCCCTGCCGGGGAAACGGCCCAAGAGTGATGGATGACCACCGCACAACGCTACTCCACTTCCCGGCACCCTACACCAACCATTGGGCATCACGGCGATATGCCGAAGGGGATTTGCCGGCCTGTCGGGTGAAAGCACGGGTGAACGCGGTCAATTCCGCATAACCGGCCGAATTCGCAATCTGGGATATCGTCATATCCGTCTGGGTTAGAAGACCCCGAGCGTGATCCATGCGCATGGACGTGAGAGCCTTTATGGGTGACAAGCCGTGATCTCTGCGGAACCGGTCGAGCAGCTGCGTCTTGCTCACACCGGTTAGATCAACAAGCGTCTCCAGCGAGATTGCTTCATCCAGATGTTGCTCCATGAAGGACAAACACCTCGTCACCAGGTCACCCTCACCCGCCCCCGGCTCCGATCGCGGAATGGCCAACTGATGACAGATCATGGCAAGCGCCGCGTGCTGGTGAGTAACTGTGCGTCTGCCCGCAAAGAAAACGTCGTGGATCACAGCCAACGATAGCTCGTCGAGTCCGATGACCTCATGCGGCAGTTCCAAAGTATCAAGCTCCGGAATGCGAAACACAACAGCCCGGACATCGTTAAAGCGGATCGCACCCATCGGATCAACGGCCAGCGACAGGAAGGACTCCGGCCCCACTTCCGCAGGGACCTGTCGAAAAGTCAAACTGCAGCTCCCGCCCAAGCACGCAACCGCCCACACCTGGCCCACCGTTGTCCCCACGGGAACCTGCCACAAAGGCGAACCGACGATGACGTCGATTACGTACCTGTCCCCACCTTTTTGTGAAACATCCGGCATAATAGCTAAAGATCCTTGACAAATATAACTCAGAATATACAGTCTGCTTACTAAAGGAAACAGAAAACAACCGGAATTCAGGTGTGTCCATATTTGGACCGGTAGCGCTTATTCTGAATATAGAGCGGAGGAGAAGCAAATGGCTGGTGTGACACTTGAGAGTGTTTACAAGGTATACGATGGAAACGTCACCGCGGTTGAAGATTTCAACCTGGAGATAATCGATGGTGAGTTTCTGGTATTGGTGGGCCCATCCGGCTGCGGGAAATCGACTACATTGCGAATGATCGCCGGCCTGGAGGAAATCACCAAGGGCACCGTGAAGATCGCCGATCGCGTCGTGAACGACGTACCTCCCAAGGATCGCGACATAGCAATGGTGTTTCAGAATTACGCCCTGTACCCGCACATGACCGTCTACGACAACATGGCCTTCGGCCTGAAGCTGCGCCGGTTCAAGAAGGACGAGATCGACAAACGCGTTAAGGATGCTGCCGAGATATTGGGACTGACCGATTACCTGCAGCGCCGCCCGAAAGCGTTGTCAGGCGGCCAGCGCCAGCGAGTTGCGGTTGGACGCGCGATTGTTCGCCAGCCATCCGCCTTCCTCTTTGACGAGCCACTTTCGAATCTCGACGCCAAGATGCGCGTACAGATGCGGGTTGAAATCAGTCTTCTCCACACCAACCTGAAGACAACAATGATCTACGTAACTCATGACCAGGTTGAAGCCATGACAATGGGCGACCGTATCGTGGTTATGAAGGACGGAATCATCCAGCAGGCAGCCGACCCCGTGACTCTCTACGACCAACCCGCCAACAAGTTCGTTGCCGGATTCATAGGCACTCCACCGATGAATTTCTTCGAGGGCAAGGTCACCAACGACGCCGGCATGGTCTTTGCCGGAGACGGATTCAGCGTCAACGTACCCGAACAGCATCGCGCCGGTCTTGAAGCCCATGTAGGCAGGGAAACAACGCTGGGCGTGCGTCCCGAGGATATTGTCACAGCCGAAGGCGGGGCCGATCCGGTGAAAAGCACGGTTACTGCCAAACTGGAAGTTATTGAACCGATGGGCTCCGAGACCTATTGGTATCTCGCGGTCGGCATCAGTAGTTTCATTGCGCGCGTAGATTCGCATGTCCGGGCAAAAGTCGGCGACGAAGTCACCCTCGCCCTGGATCTCGAAAAGGCGCATTACTTTGACGTAGAGACGGAAGAGAAGATTGTTTAGGAGCGGCCCATAGGGATGTGCCACCCTCATACTTCCCCATTCAGTCCGCCAATACAGTCTCACGTGCCGTATTCGGATCCGTGAAGATATCGAGATGGTCCCGGCTCTTGGTTGAAAACTCGGAGACAACCGCACCCTCCGGCCCTGACTTGAACCAATGCTTCGTGTCCGGCTTGAGGGTGTACTGCTGGCCTGGTTTCAGTTCGATTTCGTTCCAAACCGTGTAGTACTCGTCATCCCCTTCCGGAACGGTGCATTTTGGGTTCGCTGCTGCCTCGCCTTCCTCGTAGAGGTAGACAGTTCCCCAACGGCAACGGAAAGTTTCTTCCTTTCCGGGCTCATCTTCAACGGGAGGGTGACGGTGCTCAGGACAGGTCTGATCCGGAAGCATTATCAGTTCCTTGGCGCAGACGCGATCCGTGTTCACATACACGAGGATTGCGAGTCCGCATTCCTTGAGCTTGCTCAAACCGTAGTCGGCAATCTCAATGCCATAGATTTCTTCCTGGGTAACGCAAATATTCGCCTTCTCCAGGTACTCAACAGCCTTGTCCAGAAACTCTCTCTTCTCTTGCTTCGTTATCATACAGTCTCCTCACACGCTTGCCATTTCAAGTGCCAGTACTTGTGCTCCTGCTATCTTTCCGGTGCACTCCGGCCACTGGCCACGAGCTCCTGAAGCTTCTCGCTCAGCTCTTTCACAATCTCGGGATGCTCGAGGTAGAGATTGTTCGTCTCCCCTGGATCCTTCTCAATGTTGTAGAGCTGCCCCGGTGCATCGGGAGCCTTCTCTTTAATGGAGAACTCCTTGGCTCCCCAGGAACCTCCCTTGCCGTAATTGTTGCCGCCCGAGCCTTTATGATCAAGGTACTTCCACTTTCCCTTGCGTATCGACTTCGACTTTCCACGGTATGCCTGTTGAAGCGAGAACTCGCGTACAGGTTTCTTTTCACCTGCCAGTGCCGGAAGCATGTTGTAGCTGTCTTCCGCCGCATCGTTTGGAAGGTCATAGTCAACAATGGCCGCACATGTCGCCATGACATCGGTCAGGTTCACGAGCTGGTCAGAAACCGCTCCGGGCTTAACCGTTCCAGGCCAACGCACAATCAGGGGCACGCGATGTCCACCCTCCCAGTCGTCACGCTTCAAGCCGCGCCAAGGTCGAGCACCATCATGCTGATGATCTTTGCGCATGTTTTTGACGGTAGGCAGCTCAGGCCCATTGTCGCTTGAGAAAAGAACGAGTGTGTTCTCGGCATAACCGAGTTCGGCCAGGGTCTGCATGAGTTGGCCCACTACATCATCCAGTTCGAATATGAAGTCCCCGTGCGGGCCGGCTTCCGTCTTGCCCCGGTACTTCTTGGCCGGAATGGAAGGAAGGTGAACACCCTGCGTGCAGTGGACAAGAAAGAAAGGCTTATCGGGTGATTTTGCCTTGTGGCGCTTGAGAAAATCCCGGCTCTTCTCGAGGAAGACAAGGTCTACGTTCTCCGGCTCAAAAGCCTTGGTTGCGAGCCCCGATCGGAAATCGCGGGTATATGGATTGAACGGAAGGTTGCGGCGCTTCTTCTCGTCGTTGTTCATGTGAATTGTAGGCACCTCGGTAACCTTGTCGCCCTCAATATACGTATAGAGCCAGTCTGTTGTCGGACAGCAGACCGTACCGAAGAATTCATCGAATCCTCTGTGGACTGGAGAATCCGGAATCGGCCGGGAAAAATCCGTCCTCCTGACAGCATCAACACCGCCGCCCTGAATCCTCTTCCCGGTCTCCTTGTCAAAGAAAGTCATACCAATATGCCACTTCCCGAACAATGCCGTGCGGTACCCTTTCTTACGAAGCATGCCGGGTAGAGTAAGGCGATCTTCCTTGATAATGCAGGGGCCTCCGACGCCGGTGAACACTCCACCGGGATGGGCACGGAAAGCGCACTGCCCGGTAAGCAGGCTGTAGCGGCTCGGCGTACAGACGGTCGCAGGACTGTGCGCATCTGTGAAGAGCATCCCTTCCCTGGCAAGCTTGTCCAGGTTGGGAGTAGGCACCTTTGACTCGGTGTTGTAACAGCCAACGTCCCCGTAACCCAGGTCATCCGTGAAGATGATCAGAATATTCGGATGTGGAGCCGCATGCATTTTCGTCACCATGAGTAAAACCAGCAGCCATGGTAGAATGAAGCGTAATCCGCGCCAAGCCTCCGGCATGGCAAATCCCGCATCCCGCATCTCGCATCTCGCATCTCGCATCGCATCCCCCTATCTCTCACTCTCCGGAATAAGGCTCACGTAAGAAGCGGCCCTTTCGAATGTCGGTTTCGGCCTGAAATTCGCGTGGTCCTTGTACTTAATGTTCTTTCTACCCCAGTACATGCCGTAGAACTGCGCGTTGGTATCGACCCAGTTTGTGATCCTTACCAATTCCCCTTGCGTGAGCTTGACCTTCTTGTGTTCTTTGATCAGTTTCTCGGCAAGCTCGGCCTGCGCCGGATCTTTCAGTTTCACTTTGCCAGGCGCAAGCATTGCCACCAGGACACTGGCATGCGAGCCAAATGAACGCGCAGGCATGTAATCAACGTTCCCTGTCTTCGGATGGTTTTCACCTATCGTACGGCCGATGAGGAGGGTCTTGCTTTTCCTGCCGAACCCGCCGCGCCGGTTTTCAATCAGCTGCTCGTAGGACATCGAGAACATCGGGGTCATCTTTCCCGTCAGGATAAGATTTCCTTTCGGCTTCTCTTCGCCATGGCACTTTATGCAATGCTTATCCAGAACCGGCTGAACGTCCGCCACGTAATCAATCGGACGCTGACCTGACTTCTCGCCCGGCTGCGGTCCCGGGAAGGAAGGTTTGCGCTTCAGCGCCTTCACGGCGCTGGACGTGCGCGCGGTCGCAGCCTGGTTGGGTGTTTCATGGCACCCGATGCACGACCTGGTCTCCCCGGCTATGTAGTTGACCAGCGTTCTCTCGATCTGCACGGCCATGTAATTCTCGTCAAGCGACTGGAAGTAGATGTTTCTTCCGGCAGGCACGACGAAATGGGCCGAGCCGTCGTCTTCAACCGGAACCACGCCGTGCTGGACCCTGAGTCCAAGGTGGGTGTTCTTCGTGATCGTAGCATGCTGCTGATCATAACCATCACCGCCCCAGCGCCGCCTCGTCGCCCAGGGCCGCGGGATCTGCTCAAGCACGCGAATGTACTTGATGGAACCACGCGGGGTGTCTTCCATACCGTGGTAGATATCCGTCACAACGCATGTTGCCAGGTTCTTTGCAGCCATCTCTTTGTCGATAACGGACTGGTTAACCGGCGGCCGCTTTCTGGCCTTGAGCGGAAACGGCAGGAAGCATGACATCTCCGGATCATCGTGGATAACGATGACGTTGCCATTCTCATCGAGAAGCGAAAGGTCGTAGGCCTTGACGTCCTTCCATTCATGGCCCGCTGCCTTGTGCGGAACGAGGAAGAGTTTGTCAGAAAGCGGATAAGGCTCTTTGAACAGTCGTCCAAGTCTCCCCGCACGATCTCCCCTCCAATTTCCGTCAATCATGAAGTGAAAACCGCCCTCACTCCTGATGTCGACATCCGGGGTCATGTAGGTCATCGGCTCCCTGGTCCGGATGTTCTTAGTCATGTCTATCCTGATCACGGTACCCATTCCGTTCTGCGGGTAATGCGGCGTTCCCAGGAATACAAAGTGGTTGGGCTTCTCCGGAATGGGACGCCCGTAGAGGAACGTAGGAGGCAGAGAGATATCGTTGCCGTATATCTCGGCGGACCCCGAACCGTCCGGTTTCATTGCCCATAGACACTTGACACTGACGGCGCCCTTTTCCACGTACTCCCACCGCGTGTACATAATTCGGCCGTCCGGCATTATCGAGGGCGACTGTTCACTCACCGAGCTGTTTGAAAGCTTCGTGAGATGTTTCCCGGTCTTGCGGGTTTCCAGGTCCGCATCATGATCCATCCGGTACAGCACGCTGGTCGTGAAGATGTCCGGCGAATCGCAAAGGATACCGTACTGACAGCGGGTGGAGATGAATACGACATCTCCATCAGGCAGGTAACAGGGATCCATGTCGTCAGTACCGTGATGGTAGCCCACCCTGTAGCTCTTGACGATTTCCTCTTCGTTGACCTCGGGGAAGGTCAACTGCTTAAGCCCCCCGACCCTTTCTCCGCTCTTTGGGTCAATCTCTATCTCGTAAAGCCTGTTACCGCTGTCGTTGGCGGACTTCCAGGCAAAAACAATATGCTTAGCGTCAAAATCGACATCGAACCGGCCAAAGACGCCGTTTTCGAGCTCCGGCACCAGCTCGGTAACCTTCCCTGTCTCCATATCAAGCACGCAGACGTTACCGCCCGGCATCCATTGCGAATTGATGAATTCGGTATAGTAATGGTTCGCCGAAAATGTGTACCGCTTAACAAAAACCATCTTGTCAAAATCAATGAGAGGATTGTTGTTCAGCACGGCGTCCATTCTCAGTGCGGCGCATGATTTCTTCCATGTCTCAAACACGCCACCTTCGGGCGGCCCGTCGGTCCAGCCCGCGGCCTGTGATTCAAGCGCATCAAGCTGCGCAAGCAGCTTCTTTCCCGTACTGCTCGACTTGTAGAGCTCGTTAATGGTCGTCCGCAATTCTTTGAGTTTGAATTGCTCCAGCGATGCAAAAAGTTGATCGTACATGCGCGACTTGAGATAGAGGGCTCGCACTCTATACAGATCCTTCGATGACTTGACCTTCGCGGCAAGTGCCTTGATTTCGTCGGCGACTTTCGTTGGGCGCAGTGCCACCTTCGCGTAGCGTTTAGCTACCTCGGGATATGAAACCGTCTTCCAGTCGGTGCCCCATATACCATCGTCACGTTCCCATGCCATCTCCTTAACGGAAACATCATCGCCGTACTTTGCCCCCAACTCGGCCCAGAGCTTCCTGTCGGGACTCTGGCCTTTTCCACAGGCGGCAGCCATGTGGCCGGAATTGACGCTCATCGCTTTACCGAACTTACCGTCGGCGAACTCAACTTCGCCGACAGGGGAAGCGTGGTTGAGGCTTCCTGACTCATCTTTCCCACCATTCTCAAACGGCCAGTAGGCTAGAGTACCTTCCCCGCTCGATGGCTTATCGGCCTTTGCCAGCGCGGCGATGTCCGCCCCCGAAATGACGCGCCCGTAAACCCGCACTTCATCAATCTGCCCCTTGAACTGTGGCGCGAAACTGGAAGAGGTGTAGCCGATCTTGAAAACGCTGCCCTTGGGGTCTGGCCTGGCGTCCATGTGGCGTTCGCAATCCAGCTTTCCATCAACGTAGAGCTTAACAGGCGCGGATCCGCTGATTGCCACATGGTGCCATCTATCATCAGTAACTCCAGCAGCACCGCCAATCGCACCGACCCATCCGATGTCGTATGCAAGGCGACCGCCGCGTATGAATAGCGACTTTCCACCCGACACCCAGTCGCTGTCGGGAAGCGTCTTTGCGAAGATAGTCCCTTCAGACTTTGTTTTGATCCAGGCAGTAACGGTGAATTTTCCATTGGCGAAATCAGGCAAGGGGACGGAGTCTTTTTGCTCGACCCTGGTCGGCGGCACATCCTTTAGCTTAATCAACTCGTCAAACCAGGTGTCTTTGGCCTCTGCGTGAATGCAGCAACCTAGAATTGTCAACAACGCCAGCAATCTCTTCATTATCGTTTCCTCCCTTGTTTCTTAAGCGTCTCCTTGAGATCTGAATTCTAACCCTCCGTCGCCCAGGCTATGGAGGGCAGGCGAATTCAGCTACTTCCAAATCTCCACCCGTAGCTGAATCCGCTTGGCCTCCATAGCCTTGGCGGCGGTGGGTGAGGATTCAGATCTCCCCACGCTAATCATCCCAATGCTTCTCTATAACTTCCAGGATCTTCGGGTTCTTGTCTTCTTCACCCAGCTCTTTGCGTGTTGTCTTGAGCTGTTCCTTCATCCCCGCGATAAGCTGTTTGTACTCCGGGTTGTTATACTCGTTCTTCATCTCGAAGGGATCTTTCTCAAGATCGTAGAACTCCCAGGCAACCGGAGTGGGATTCGTTCCTGCCACGCTGAGGCCATAGAACAATATCAGCTTATAGCGGTCGCTGCGGATACCGAAGTGGGCTGGTACCTTGAGACTGTGCGCCATGTGCATCCAGTACCGGTAATAAGTGACCTTGCGCCAGTCATCAGGCTTCTTATCTCCATTCACTGCAGCCGCAAAGCTCCGCCCCTGCATGTAATCGGGTGTTTTCTCAGCACCTGCCAATTCCAGGATGGTAGGAGCGAAGTCGGTGTTGTTTATCAGCCAGTCGTTGACCTGGCCCTTCTTTACTCCCTTTGGCCAATGAACGATGAACGGCATTCGCATGCCTTCCTCGTACATCCAGCGCTTATCCATCAGGTCATGCTCGCCCAGGAAGAACCCCTGGTCCCCTGTGTACATGAGGACCGTGTTCTCCAGTTCCCCGGTTTCCCCAAGATAGTCGAGCAGGCGCTTAACATTGTCGTCTACACCCTTGACGCAGCGCAGGTAACGCTTGAGGTACTTCTGGTAGGCAAGCTTGCCGTGTTCCGGCTCTTGCAGTTTCGGGTCCACGCCCAGCTTGCGCGGCAGGCCCCAGCTCGGGTGCGCCTTGGTTACGCCTGCACCGAACTTGCGCGTTGCAACGGAACCGAAACCATCGGCCGGCTGGTTGTGAAGATTATCGGGTTCCGGAATATCTACGTCTTCGAGATAGCTGTTGTAACGCTTCGCATTCTGGAACATGTCATGCGGCGCCTTGAAATGGTGCATCAGGAAGAACGGCTTGTTTTTGTCCCTGCCGTTCTTCAACCATTCAAGGCTGATGTCCGTGATGGCGTCGCTGGAGTGCTGGCCGCTCCGGGTTATCTTGTTTCGCCTCCAGGGCTTATCACCGCGAACATGGAAATCCGGATTGTGATACTTGCCCTGTCCGGGCAGGACGCAGTAAAAGTCGAACGCGGCGGGCTCGGCCGACAGGTGCCATTTCCCGACCATGGCCGTGCTGTATCCGGCCTTCTTCATTTCGATCGCGAGGTATTGCCGTTCCGGAGGAATCTGTCCTCCGAGTACAATAATGCCGTTACGTTGCGAATACTGGCCGGTAATGATGCTGGCGCGGCTGGGAACGCATATGGAGTTATTGCAGAAGACGCGATCGAAGCGCATGCCGTTCTTTGCCAGCGAATCTATCACCGGGGTAGGATCAACCTTCGCCAGCCGGCTGCCATAAGCACCCACGGCCTGCGTGGTATGGTCGTCCGACATAATGAACAGAATATTCGGTTTCGCCTCAACGTATGAGCAGACACATGCCAGGAGCACGGCTGGCAGCAGGGTTCTTGTCATAAACTCCTCCAGATATTTGAGAACGAATATAGCTTATCTACCTCCGGCGGCAAAGGGCCAACGCGCAGAGGATTCAATCTCGGGTGCAAACGCACAAAGAAGGTGGACTTGTCGATGGTTGTTGTGTAGACATAGGATCGTTCTTTTGAAGGACACTTGTCGGGATGGGCGTCGTGCCACTTCGGGCGAAAAAGAGGAATTGCTGATGGATAAAACAGTCGGTCTTATTGCGGCTCCGCTCACCGGATACCATCCGGATGGCTCAGTGAATCTCGATATCGTGCCGGCTTACGCACGAATGCTTCATGCCAATGGCGTGGTCGGCGCCTTTGTAAACGGCACAACCGGTGAAGGACTGTCTCTCACTGTTTCCGAACGCCGCTTGATTGCCGAACAGTGGGTCAAATCGGCCCCCGGCGGGTTCAAGGTGATCGTTCACGTGGGACATCCCTGCCAGAAGGAGAGCTGTGAGCTCGCCGCCCATGCGGCGGACATTGGGGCAGCGGCCATCGGCGAGATCGGCCCGATATTCTATCGCCCTGACACCATCGACGCACTCGTCGACTATATCGCCGTGACCGCAAGCACCGTGCCGGACCTGCCCTATTACTACTACCACATGCCCGCGATGAACCAGGTTGAATTCCCGATTATCGAACTGTTGGAAAGAGTAAGTGGCATCCCTAACTTCCATGGGGTCAAGTACACCTTCGAAGATCTCGACGACTATGAAAGTTGTGTCCGGTTTGCCGAAGGGAAGTACGACATTCTCTTCGGGCGGGACGAGCTTCTCATCGAAGGCTTGCGACACGGTGCACAGGGCGCTGTTGGCAGTACGTACAACTTCATGGCTTCCATCTACCACGAATTGATAAAGGCATTTTCGGACGGCGATGAAGAAAGAGCGCGGAAGATGCAGGACCTATCGATTGCAGGGATTGATGCTCTCTGCCGGACCGGTGCATTTTTTTCGGCGGCGAAGGCCGTGGTTCGAGCAATCGGTCTTGACATGGGGACCGTGCGCCTCCCGCTGGCAAACCTGGACGAAGAGGGTGTTGCCGGCCTGGAAATAGAGCTGCGTAAGGTGGGGGTCTGGGAATACTTGAACAAGAGCTGACGAACAGCGAAGAAAAGAAAAGGGGGGCTTTTGTTGATGCTGTGGGTCGGGTTGGACCTCGGGCCACCGCCAGGCTTGTCCCGGTGGAGCATCTTCCATGTAAAAGGCACGTCCGGTGGCCCGAAGTAGATCGCTTGCCTGAGGTGCGCCTTATGACGTCACCTCGAGGCCGATGTTCGGCAATCCTTCTTTGTCCCGATCATCGTCTCGATCGTTGTCGTTCCTCATCGTCGTGCCGATCATCGTCCCGATCGTCGTCGACAAAGATCAAGACAAGGATCGGGACAAGGATCGGGACAACGATGAAGATCGACGAAGATCGCGACAAGGATCGCAACGACGATCAGTCGTGCCACCATTCCCTCATCACATCTTCATCTCTTTGCCAATCGGCCGCCTGTCCGCCATAGTCCCGCGCCTGCGGGACGACGGAGGATCCGGGCTGATCAAAGTAGATCGGCCCTCCGGGCTGATCTTTCAGAAAGCAGGCCGGAGGCCAGCTCTACTTACTTCCAACTGGCATCCAGCTCGTGCACTTTCAGCGAGACGAGCGTGGCTTCTCCGCCGCGTGCGAAGGCGTTTACCGATTCGATATCCAAGTCATTGTTGTAGCCTTCGGTGAAGATTATCCGTCCGTTGTCCACGAACGTCTCTTTCATGGGGCGGTCGATCAGGATCTGAACGCTGATCTTGCCGTCGGCAATCTTGCAGGGCTGTCCCTTAGCCTTCGCCTGCTCGACGTCGTACAGGAATTCCTCGCGACCATCGATTGCCAGCCCAACCTGCTTGGCAGAACCGACACTCCATGTGGCACGGATATCGAAGAGAGCTCCCTTGGTTTTGAATTCAACAGGGGACTCCTCGGTCAGCTTCTTCCCGGCCACCTTGTGGGTTTTCCCGTGAATCTTCTCGATCTCCTTGACAGGCTCCCCGCACATCCTTACTCCGTCTGGGGTCGTGCGCAGGGTCAACTCAGTGGGAAACGTGAACGTCTGGTTAAAACACGCATCACCCATCCCGAGCCTCGCCCAGCCGATCTGGATACGGCGGCCGTCGGGCGCGTCCGAAAAGAGCTGTGAGGCATAATATGGACCGTGGTGGAGCCGGTGCTTGCCTTCGTGCTCCGGGGTGAATGTCTTTCCGTCGAAATCGCCGATTGCATAGCGCGCGTCAGCCGCAAAGACAACCCAATGCGTGTGGCCCGCATCCCCGTCGACCGCAAGTGTGTAAAGCTCTGCGCATTCGTAGTAGCCCATCAGATGGCTTTGCTCCGTCCATTCCTTGAGATCCGTCGAAGTGTAGAATGCTACATTCCGTCCGCCTTTCTCGTCGAAAACCGCGATGACCCAGTGACCGCCGAGTTTCTTGGCTGCATCATTGAGAGGGGTGTCCTCCTTGCCGTACTCGTACCACACGGGCTTCGGATCACGACCACGGTGACGGATAACGGGGTTACCCTCGTACTCGGTGAAGGTCCGCCCCTTGTCGTTGCTGTAAGCAATACATTCTCCTCGACCCGTGCTGGTCCAGGTAGCGATTATGACATCGTTGTCGCCGGTCTTCCAACCGCCGTGGTTCTTCCAGTCGACCGCCGCGCCGCCGGAGAACATGGCGTCGCCGCGCTTGTGATGCAGGGCGTTGGGCAGGTGCTCCCAGCTCACCAGGTCCTTGCTCACGCCGTGAGCCCAGGTCATGTTGCCCCAGGGCAAGCCAACCGGGTTGTGCTGCAAGTAAAGGTGCCATTCGCCTTCATAGTAAACCATGCCGTTGGGATCGTTGTTCCAGCCCACGCGCTGCGAAAAATGGAACTGCGGGCGTTTCGGTTCATCACCCCAGTTCTCCGAACCAGGAACCTTGTCGGCCTGTTTAACCATCGCAAATCCTTCGTCGGACAGCCCGCCGATGTTCAGGGTTGCCTCCTTGCCCCTGTATTGCGAAATGTCAAAGAAACCACACCAGTCCATGTCTTCTTCTTTAGCGGCCAGCGGTCCGGTAACGAAGCGCACTGTCTTCTCGTCGACGGTCAGGCTGATCGTTGTCTTGGGACCGTTGTTGTCGATCGGAAGAAGGATGAACTGCTTTTCGCATTTGAAAGTTGCTGTTTTCGCGTCACCTGACAAGGGAGGCCCCCTCCTTCTGGGTTTATGCTTGGTGATCTTGACTTTTGCCGCGTCTATTGGCTCGATGACTTTTGCAAGCGCCTTTTCGGATGCAGTGAAGTTGTCAGCGTTGATGTGCCCCCATCCGCCTGCTTCATTATCAAGCAGTACGATCTTCGCTTTCTTTCCCTTGAACTTTTTCACGTTGGCCGATACGGCGTACATTGTCTCACTCTCCTTGCCGGAAGCGAGATAGTAGACCTTATCATCAACCACAAGACGGACAGAGGTATCCTTGTGAGGACCAGCGCCGACAAGGAAGTTGATGAAGTCCTTTTCGATCTTGAACTCGTTCGAGGTCAGCCGACCGGTCAGCGTATCTCCCTGGGTAGCACCCTTGGTTCCCTTTTTGCCCGTGAAGGCCTCGTAAGTACCGATCCAGTAGTCACCATGGTGATTGCTCTTATCGGAGCGGCCGCGTGCGGCCGGGTTGTCGCCTTTGGTCGGCTGCATCTTGAAGGCCTCACCCTCGGCAGTCCAGTTCTTCAACGTACCGGTTTCGAAATCGCTGTTCTCGAACAGGAGAGTAGCATCCGCCGCCAAAGCTGCACTCGCCGCAATCATCATCGCTACCAGGGTCAGTGTCCACTTACGCATGTTCATACCTCCTTGTTGCGTTTCGTTAGTTCTGCCAGATTGAACCAATTCTCAAGAGGTAAACAGAATAGCGTTCGGGGCAATCAGAATCAAGACAAGTGAAAGCAAATGGAAGATCCAACCACCCGCGTTCCCACGCTGGAGTTCCCGAGGACACGGAGGTTAGATGGGGGGAGGAGCTGCTTCCGGGGAGCGTCATGAATTTGACGCTGGTTTCATAGTGACATCCATGTCGCCATCCACTCCAGAAATAGACGCGAAACCATCATCAAATTCATGCCGCGTTTGCCTCAGGAGAGGGAAAAGAGGAGGGATTCAGCGCACCACGTTTAACGCTCAAGGCCCAACGTGTGGCGAAAGGACTCGTCACGCGGCTACGGCAGCGACTTTTCATCTCTCTCAAATGGCAAACGTTGGATGAATCTGGATTGAGGAATGAGGGGGAGCAGGGAGCATTCCGCCAGATTCATGCAACATCTCCAGAGCCCAAGTCTTCTCCTCCCATCTGACCTCCGTGTCCTCGGGAGCTCAAGCGCGGGAGCGCGGGTGGTCAATTCGCGTTTATGTCGAAGCAGTACAGGTTTTCGGCGTAGCGCAGGTATAGGCGCCCGCCGGCTACCACGGGGTGCGCCCAGCTTGGACCGCCTCCCGCAACGCTGAACTCGCCCTTCTGTTCGAACCGGTCGGGACTACAGGAAACCAGGCCCATCTTTCCTCCACTCTCGCCGAACGTGTAGAGCATTCCATCGGCATAACACAGCGACCCCTTGCCAACCCCCTTCGCGTTCCACTTCACCCGGCCTGACTTCAACTCGAGGCACGTCCAACCACCGCCGTGGTTACCATAGATGTAACCTTCATGAATAATGAAACCGCCGTGGTGGCAAACCAGTTCCTTCGTGCGCCAGGCTTCGCCGGCCGACCCGCCGGCGGTCAGTTTCATGCAGATGCCACCCTTGCCGTAGCCGTTGGACCAGAACACGTGGTCATCGGCGTAGGCAGGCGTTGGAACGTTGGCCGTATTGTTGGCACTGAAATCAGTGGACCACAGCAACTTGCCGTCTTTCACGTTCAGCGCAAAGAGACCTCCGCCGTTTCCATTGATCAGCATGGATGTCGAGCCGTGCTTTATAAGAATGGGCGAACAGTATTGTGCCGAGCCGCCATTCCCGGAACTCTCCCATAAGGTGCGCCCGGTCTTCTTGTCCAGCGCCACCATGCTCTTACGCCTGCCGGGAGACGCATAGATCTGGCCCTCGTTGACCAGCAGCGACTCGGAATAACCCCATCCCCCCGGCCTCCCACCAAAGTCACCCATGTCGCGTGTCCAGATCTCCCTGCCGTCTCTCGTCCTGTAGCAGGCGATTTTGCCGTTGCCTGACAGAAGATACAACTCGTCACCGTCAATTGTAGGTGTTGCCCGGGTGCCGGAGTGGCTCTTTGTCCACGATGGCCCGTGCGTGATCGTCCAGCGTGATTTCCCGTTAAGGTCGTAGCTGAACACCCTGAGTTGGTCGCTGATGGCACCCGTCACGTAGACGCTGCCCGATGCAACCGCTACGCCGGAATAGCCCTCGCCAATGTCGTTCTTCTCCCAGAGCCGCTTCGGCCCTCCCGGCGGCCAGGATTTCAGGAGCCCGGTTTCCGTCGATTTGCCGTCGCGCGCCGGCCCTCGCCATCCGGGCCAATCCGTGCCGGAAGAAGACGACTTGGTACCGGCGCTTCTACGCAGGCTGTCAACATACGCGATGTCCTCAGGCGAGAGGGCGCTAAGACCAACGCGGAATTCTTTTCCCGATTCGTTTCGCAAGACGACCTGCGAACCCGTCTGTCTGATCAGCCTGGCCGTGATCTGCGTCCCCTTCCGGGATGTCCAGGTACGATACCCGATGGGCTCAGCCTGTGCCCACGCGCAACGAACTGAAGTCATCACAACCAGAATACTAACGAACGTCTTAATAGCCGGCGGAATCGACAATCTCATCATGCACCCTCCTTGTTTGACACAAGCGCAACGGCCCGCGGGTCACGTGAATATAGCACGTACAGGGGCGCCGCGCCAATAGGGGAAAGGGGAATGCCGACACCTCTGAATCCTCACGGATTCAGCTACGGGAGAATCCTCACCCAAAGCGTAGCTCGATTCGCCCGCCTGCAGCGACTATGGCGCAGCCATTGCGGGCAGGTTAGAATTCAGATCTCCGGAATAGGTATTCAAACACATTGCCGCCTGCTATGTTTCGTCCCATAGGGACTAACCAATCCCACCGTCGACCCGCAAAACTTTTTTGTTGGTTTTTCGTTGGTTCTGAGGATACAGGGTGAGGAGAGATTCATGACCAAAGAGAATCATCGTCTGTTTCTTGAACATTTCTTACCGGTGGACAGCGTGCTGAGGGCCTACCTGCTGGCCGCAACCGGAGACATGCACGCGGCCGACGATCTCCTCCAGGAAGTATCGAGCGTGCTATGGGAGAAGTTTCAGGAATACGATGAAAACCGGCCGTTCGAAGGTTGGGCGGTAGGGATTGCACGGATGGAAGTCCTGAAGTGGCGACAGCGCCTGGCCCGGTCTCGTGAAGTTCTCTCGCCGGAAGCGGTAGAGAGCCTGGCGGACATGGCGGCAGGTCTCACAGGCGAAATAGATGACAGGGCAATCCATCTGCGCCGCTGTGTCGCGGGACTGAAAGAACGAACACGCAACTTGCTGAACCTCCGCTATTGGAAGGCCCTTCCGATTCAGGAAATTGCTAAAACACTCGGTAAGAACGTAGCGGCGATCGAGATGGCTCTCGTCCGCGTCCGCCGCCAGCTTCGGGAATGTGTCGAGCGCAGGCTGAAAAGCCTGGAAGGAGGTACGCCGTGAGCGATTCACTGGATGTACTGATTCTGCGCTACCTGGACGGAACGGCAGGCCCTGAGGATGTGCGCCGCCTGGACGAACGGCTGCGAAGCGATAAGGAAGCCCGCCACGCCCTGGTCGTTGCAGCGGCCCAGGATGTTCAGCTCAAACAGATTCTCGCCGGCGGCGCCATTTCCAAGAATCTGCAATTCCCGAACCGATCGCCATGGCGTTCTCGTGCTGTCGCGGCCGCCGCGGTGTTGATCGTCGGCCTTGGACTTGGGCTTCTTTTGAACCGCTACCCGGCACCCCTGGCCTCGGGATCGTACACAGTTGTCGGAGGAGGCGAGATAGAGCGTGGCTCGGTAGTTGCCACGAGCGAAGGGAATGGAACCATCACCCTCGGGAACTACTGCCGAGTGCGGATGGAAACGAACAGTACGATTAAAGTCGAGGGAAAGAAATATGCGGAACAGGTGTTTCTACAGCAGGGCACGGTGCTCTGCGAAGCAGACCGCGGCGTAGGCGAATTCCGCGTTCGAACCACGATCGGAACGGTCTATGTGACAGGAACGAAGTTCACGGTGCAAATGCCTAACGAAGAGGGAGGAAGTGACATGTTTGACAAACGTATGGTAGTGCAGGTGTTGGCGGGAGCAGTGTTGGTGAATGGAGCCTGGGGAACAACCGCGCTCCGCGCGGGCGAGGAGGCTTCGCTGCCGCCTCCGGAGACAATGATAGGAGACATTGTTGCAAACCTCGACTTGCCGGCAGATACACAGAAGAAGATGGGCCGTACACTTTCGGCCTCCCGCGTGGCGGAGCTTCGTGCATCGTACCGGGCAGAGATGCGCGGAGATCTCTTTGACGCGGCACGTAGCAAGCTCCAGTCAACAATGCCGAAGATCATGCCTGACAAGGTCAGCCCCAAGGTCCGGGCCATACGGAGCAAGAAACGCGCAGGCCCTCCAAGCAAGGCCGACATCGCCCGCATCCGCATGGCATCACAGAAAAGGGCACGAAAGATCATGATGAATGTTCTCCATGAAACCGCTGACGAATTGACCGGGGAGGCCATGAAGGACGACCGTCTCATCGCGTGGCTACTGGCGAAGACAGTCCGGGCAAAACTGCCCGGGGAGAAGATTGCGGCCTTCGACACGGCGGTGAAGGAAGCGGGTGCATCAGACCGGGAACCGGATTACATCACCCGGGCCGAAGCAGCAATTGAAGATACCATCAAGTCATACGACCCGGATATCACCGGTATCATCGATCTGGAGACGGGCAAGGTCATCGTGAGCGACGAGGAGCTTGGCGTTCCATTGAAGGATGACGCGCTTGCCGAACGCATCGCCAGGACATTGAACGGCAAACTGGCGGACCTTGGCATAGATGCAGAGAAGATGAAGCCCATCACTCCCATGCTGACGAACGTGGAGATAGAGGGTGCACGCGCAAACTATTGTATAGCCGTACGCGCCCGCCTTTTCGAGGCCGCACGAAAAAAACAGGTAACCGCGTTGCCGGAGAAGATGCCCACCATCGTACAGTCGAAGGTCATGGCCATTCGTACGCGCGTCCGTGCCGGGGGGCCACCGGCCCCGGCGGAAATCGCACGAATCCAGGGAGCAGTTATGAAGAAGACCCGTGCGATAATGATGCACAACCTGCATGACACCGCTGACGCCGTAGCCGTGAAAGTGGTAAAGGACGAGAAACTGGTGACGGCCTACATTGCTTCGGCAATCAAGGAGAAACTGCCGGAGGACAAGAAGGCGGAGCTTGACGCTGCACTCCAGAAAGCAGGAATCACGGGCGATGAATCGCCGTACATTGCAGAGATCGAGGGACGGATCGAATTGGCAATCGAGACCCATGATCCCGACCTGGCGGGTATCGTCAGCCCGGTAACGGGTAAGGTGATTGTAGAAGATAACGGGTAGCGGGAGCGGCCATGACGACAGGAACTAAACAGTCCCACCCAGAAGACACGCCGTTGAAAGACGCGTCCCATAGCGGTGCAATGGGAGGGGCAGCGGCCTCGCTGCCCGCGGACGCCGAGGCCGGCGTCCCTCCCGTGGAAGCACAAAGGCATAGCCAATGGACTCCGCCCACCCACGAAGTACGGGGTCTTGAGAAGCAGAATGAGACCTCAGACACCGGAAAGCGCAAGGGAAAACTTGCGGCAATAGGCCATTGTCTGCTCAGGATCCTCGGGTTCTTTGTGATCCTCGAACCGATCTGGATGCTGCTGCCGTTCGCGGGATTCCTGTATGGATCAGGGCTGCGTATCCAGGTCCTGGCGCGGCATTCGCAGACGGCCTGGCTTACTCATTTCGTTTTTCCGGTTCTGACCCTGGGAATGACTGGGCCGATCCTGGTCGTTCTGGGTTTCCTTATATTCCTGGTAGGCGCGGGGCAGATCTATTCCGCCAAGTTGTTCAAAAAGGGAATGGTCAAGGGTGGATTGTATGCCGTGGTGCGACATCCTCAGTACACGGCTCTCACCTTCTTCGGTGTAGGCCTGCTTCTTGCCTGGGGCCGTGCGATCATGTTCCTGGCTTTCTTCCTGATGATGTATCTCTATTACTACCTCGCAAAAAACGAAGAACGTAAATGCATCGAGCTGTTCGGTGACGAGTACGAGGCATACCGTCGGCGCACATCGTTCTGTATTCCGGGAGACATTTTCATAAAGAAGCTTGTAGCCGGGCTTCCTTCCATTCCCCTACCCCGCCCGCTCCGGGCCACCTTGTTGTTTGCGCTGACCATATTCCTGGCTTTCGGTCTCATGTGGCTGATAACGGCCATTCGGATCAGCGCCCGGACCGTGCCGTTCATGACGGCAACGGTACCGTTCGGCGAGCAGCAGGAAACAGCTCCCGGGATGCTTGAAGGAAGGACGGCAGGCGTGCCTTTCGTTGCCTCTGAAAGAGTTCTTGTTGTCCGTGGCCCGTGGCGAAATTCCGCCGCCCCAGGATTTGCCGAAACCGTTCTCCGACGCGCGCTTCGTTCTGACGCCATGGCTGGATTCCTTGAGTTCCTGGAAGAGCCATCGCGAGAAGTGGCGATAATATTCTGCGCACCTTTTACACCGCCAAAAGAGGAACCCGAGATCGGCAAGCGGTTCATGCCCACGGATTCCAAGCGGCGCGGGCCCATGCCGGATCCGGACGGTCCGGACCGTGCGCGGCTGATCGTGATGAGGTGCGAACTGGTTGAGGGCGCAACCATCACCGATGCGATCATGGACCGATCCAAGCGACGTATTGCCCAGGGCGCCGTGGCGTGGATTGATCTGTCAAAGAAATCAGACGAGGACTTCGTGGTTCGCGGCCCAAATAACATGGGCAGACCCGGGTTCCCAATGCCGGAAGGACTGGGAGAAGACCGATGGGATTATCTTGCCGGACATCTCGAAGAGCGGGAGGCCCTGCTGCCAAAGCCGAGTGAGATTGCGGCGAGGCCTGTGCCGGCACCGGCTTCAAGCACGGATCTCGTGTTCGTTCAGGCACCGGTCCTCAGAACCCGCATCCAGCCGGAAGGCTGGTTCGGGCACCATGCAGGAACGACAAAGGGAAAGGACGCCTCTGAAGCGGAGGGAAATCGCTTCGCGATGGACATTCTCGACCGCCTGGCCAACTCATCTTCTTTTCATGAGCGCCTTAAACGGTTCGGTGCCGGCGGCGACACCGTGCCGGTCGCTTTTCCTAGACCGGGCCCCAACTGGTATCGCGAACACCGTGTCCAGTACAGGGAGACGGAAGATGGGTCGTGGCAACGAGTCGGTGCCACGCCGCAGATAAGCGTCTTCGTCATGCTGGTACGTAAAGAAGCGAATCTCGCATACGATCAGCTGTTCGCGCCGTCACATGGCGACGACAGGGAGATCCTCGGCGCTTTCATCGCTGAAGTTGACTTCTCCGTTGATCCGCCGGACGATTCCGTATACGAGATCACCATCATCGGGCCAAGGCGCGATCTGGAAGAGAGATGGCGATTCTTCCTCAGCGGGCTTTGAATTGCATGCGGCAGTAGAGACACTACGAAACACGCGAAAAGCGCGAAAAGGGATTGTTGTGGCGTTTTTTGGGGATGGACCTCTCGGAGATAGGTCCCTACTTCCAGAGTACATGCCTATCTCCGAGAGGCATGACCCCACTGGAGCGACACATTACTGCTTCTTCGCTACCTCATCGGCCTGTGGTGAGTCCACCACCTTGGCACCGTTTCGGATTGCTGCGCGGACCTTCTGCTCTATGCGCTGGTACTTCTCGTTGTGAGCCTTTCGCTGCGCATCGGCCGGGTGGAGGGTTGAGAATCCCGGCATGTCGGCACGGGGGAGTTCTGCTAGTGATTTCTTGCCGGCTTCAATGATAGCGAAGACCTCTGCCCGGGCACCGGCATCTTCAACCAGCTTCAGGCAGGGGCTCATATCAGGCCGGTCGAAGCTGACTACAGGGCCAGTGTAAAGATAGGCATGCTGCATAGTGCGTTCCGACAATCCGGTAAGCTTCATGAAGCGCCCGGTCTGCTGCCTGGTAAGAGGATTACGCCCCGGTGACGGTCCGTTTCGGGCCGAGTAACCAGTCGGGTAGTACGGGGAGTTCAGATCGATCCATGTGATGAGCCTGTCCATGTCTTCTTTGCTGAGTTTTAATTCGACTCGTAACGGCGCATTAGCCTCGGGCCCAATAGGAAGCGGGTGGCCGTTCTTGAGATGCTTAATGAGAGGGCTTGTGAGCGATCCCCAGGTCTTGGCAGGCATGTGACCGGCGGGACCGGCACCTATGGCGCCGGTGTAGCCTTTGCTCTGCAACTCACTGTACGAGGCGTTAAAACCGAAGCCCTTGTCGCCGGCCAGGATGATCTTCTTTGCGCCCTTGCCGCCGAAGTCATGGCATTTCACGCAGTGCTTATCCAGAATGGGCTGTATCTCCGACAGGTAGTTAAAACGTCGCGGCTTGCCGTACCAGGTCTTTAGAGCGCTGGGGACACGCCTGAGCGCAAGGGAAGCTTTGCTTGGTGCAGAAGGTACTCCGGCAGTTGCACGGGATTCGTGACATCCCACGCATCCCCGGCGTTCACCGGAATGGATGGAAGTCCCCGAACGCATGCTCTGAACCATCATTCCGTTCTCATCGAGAAGCTGAAAGTAGACGAACCGGTCGGATGGAACGTAGAAGGAGGCGCTGCCGTCACTCTCAACCGGAGCCGTACCAAGTATTCGCTTGGCGATAAAGCCCGACCACCCGATGGCGCCTTCCTGGTGCCCTAGAGCTCTCCATATGTGACCGCTTTTGCCCTGTTTGCTCAAGGCCTCGACGACGCGGATGTACTTGATTGAACCGGGCTCCACTCCTTCCATGTGGGTGCCTTTGTAGACGTTCTGAACGTAGAAGTGACCATCATTGTTCTTGTAGTCACGGGTGGAGGCAATTGCTACAGGCTTACGCGAGGGCACAAGCGGCATGGGATCGTAACATCCGGGTTTCTCCTCGTAGATTCTAACCTCATTCCCTTCGATGTCTCCGAGACAGATTACGCCGGGTGATTGTCGGTCGGGCGCCACAACGAACAGAAAGTACCTGTCGTTCAAGGGGAACGGGGTGTTGTACCACGGGCGTACGCTGTTCAGGTCATCAGGCCACCTGTGGAAGCGGTAGTTGTGATCCTCGGTGAGGAGGGCCCGTGCTTTTTCCGGCCAGATACCGTACATCTTGTTGCTGCCACTTTTCGAGTTCTGCTCAGTAAGAACCATCTTGTCCGGGCTATCGAAGCGCTCGATAATGTCAGCCGGCCAGGTGCGTAGGATCGGACTGCGGCCGTCAACGGCCTCGCGCGTATCCAGAATTGCCAGGGCTCCGCCGAGAGAACCGTGGTGGGTGCCGAGGGTGCAGATGATCCTGCCGTCTGGCATCATCCGTGCCGTCCATGGCGACGCCGGGTGGGCGGTATTGTTACCATAGACTATTGCCTGGTTGGCGCCGTCGGGATTCGTGATCCAGAAGCCGTGACCATCTCCGAAGTTGCGGTCAACATAGTCCCAGCGGTTGTAGAGAATTCGACCGTCCGGCGTGAGCGAGAGCTCATTCTCGTGCACCGTGCTGCGGGTGATCTGATGAATGTTGGCCCCATCACTGTCCATGCGGAAAATCTGTGGCACGAGCTGCCCTGCACAGGGCACGATCTTCAGGTCGCGGGTGGAGCAAAAAGCAATCTTGCCGTCGGGCAGATAGATGGGGTCAACGTCATAAACATCTTCCGCAAAGGTGAGCTGTTTCGGCGCAATCTCGCCTTCTTCTGAGAAAAGGGCGCCCGGATCGACATCAATCTCGTAGATGTGGAACTTGTCGCCCTTGGTTTTGCACATGGAAAAAACGATGTGCTTGCCGTCGAAGTTGACGCAGGGACGTCGGATGATTCCCTGGGGGGCCGAGACGAGAACACGCGTCTTGCCCGAAGATGGGTCGAGGACCTTCAGCTTCGCACCCATTTTGGTGTAACAGTTCGGGACCATGTAGTTGTGTGTCCCATCGCGGTCAGGCACGCGGACAGTGAACAGGATGGGGGTGTTGCCGAGAACTGCTTTCGGATCGAGTCCGCCCGAGGTACCGTCGTCGGCCGCCCGAAGTGCGGTTGTAACGAGAAACAGGAGTATTATCAGTTTTTTCATGCTGTATTCAGAAGCATAGTTGATCGGGGAGGAAAGCAGTAGTCAAAATGTCTGCCGTCCATTCGCCAGGGACTGGATCTACTTTTCGCATCTCACTAGTAGGTGTGCCCCAGGCCCTGGGGCACACCAGGGGCGGGTCAGGGCCTGACCCACCCCTACTTGGACTCATCCACTCGGGCTGTGCTGTGGCAAGCCAATGCCAAACGTTCTCGCTACAGAGACGTGCCACTGCGGAACCTCTTTCTTGACTCCATCCGACAAACGATATCTACTTTCCGGAACATTTCCAGCGAGGAGAGCTTTGTGACAATTCCCTTGAGTATGAGGAGCGGCGAGATCACGCAGTCGGAGATCCGGGCCATGACTGCGTCCTGCACGAAAGCCGGCGGAATCAATCTTGCACAGGGGGTCTGTGATCTTGGTGTTCCAAAAGAGGTCCAGATGGGCGTCACCAGGGCGATGGCTGAGGGACACAACACCTACACGCCGTACGCAGGTCTTCCGGCCATACGTGAAGCCATTGCCGGAAAGATGAAATCCTATAACGGGATCGACTGCGATGCTGACTCCCATGTGATACTGAGTGCGGGATCGACCGGTGCTTTCTACATTGCCTGCCTTGCGCTTCTCAACCCGTTGGATGAAGTAATCCTTATGGAGCCGTTTTACGGTTACCATGTGAACATGCTCAAAGCGGTTGGTGCCGTGCCGCGTTATGTAAGAATGCAACCGCCCGACTGGTCTTTCTCTCTGGAAGATCTTGAACGCTTGATAACGCCGAAAACCAGGGCTATTGTCGTGTGTACTCCGGGAAACCCGTCAGGAAAGGTCTTTACGGAGGCGGAGATCAGGCAAATCGCGGACCTTGCCGTTACGCATAACCTGCTCGTCTTTACAGACGAGATATATGAGTACTTCCTCTACGATGGCCGCAGACACATCAGTCCGGCAACTCTGCCGGAGATTGCGGACAGGACAATCACCGTGTCGGGCTATTCAAAGACGTTCAGCATAACGGGGTGGCGCATTGGATATTGCGTGTGTCATGAAAGTCTCGTTGAGACGATAGGCCATATGAACGATCTCGTTTACGTCTGTGCACCTGCACCGCTGCAGATGGGAGTGGCGGCTGGAATCAACGAACTGCCGCAGTCTTATTATGATGACCTGTGCGGCGATTTGCTGGCGAAGCGGGACCAGATCTGTAAGGCCTTGACGCGAGCGGGCCTTGTGCCGTATCCGCCCCAGGGTTCCTATTACGTTCTTGCAGATGCATCATCACTGCCCGGAGAGACAAGCAAAGAGAAGGCGGTGCACTTGCTCGAGAAAACAGGCGTGGCAAGTGTTCCGGGATCGGCTTTCTACCACGAGGACGGAGAGAACCTGCTCCGGTTCTGTTACGCAAAGACGGATGCCGACCTGGACGAAGCCTGCAACCGCCTTTCGGGCTAGGATAGAAATCACCAGCCATGCCGTTGCCCGTTCTTGCCGAACTGCGAGCGGGCTTCGCCTACGGCACGCTTGCCGCCGAAAACGAGCGCACTATCAATCGCTTCCTGGACCGCTCTCGTGTCACAGTTCTGCTACCGGACGAGCAGACCACGTTTCACTACGGCCGTCTCTACGCACAACTCCGCAACCAGGGAACACCCGTCCCCACCAACGACCTATGGATTGCCGCTCTGGTGGTACAGCACCGCCTCACCCTTTACACACGCGACTACCATTTCAAGCACCTGCCGCAGATTCCGCTTGTGTGAGGGCTCCGTCACCTGACCTGCAATCCTTACAGGTCACCTCGTTGTCACGGAAGTCGTCTCACCACAATGATTTGACGTGTGGATACTGGCGCAGCAGTTTGTCATTTGTGATGATTGTGGCGTCGCGGAGGCGGGCGGTGGCGACGATCATCTGGTCGGCCAGGCGATCGATACGGCAGTAGAATTTTCATGTCATTTCCCCAAGTCGTCAAACACTGCCTGCAGCCTCTTGCGGGCAGCTTGTTCTTTCTCGGGATGCTTGTTCTGATCGGGTTTGGCGGGGTCCTCCCAGATTTCAACAACTGGCCGGAGCTGGTCTTTGTTGTTCAGAATATATTCTCTGTCTCTTACATGCCTGTTGCCGTTCATCTGAACATGAACCCACTCCCTGGGGTCGCCCCGACCTGCGAGGAGTTGAGCCAGGAAACTCCGTCCATGGATTTTCTCCTGCGGGAGAGGCGCTCCGGTGAGCTCGCAGAGCGTGGGAAGCAGGTCCGAGAAGTCAACCAGGTCGCTGCAAGTGCTTCCCGGCATGATGTGGCCGGGCCACCGAACGATCAGCGGCACTCGGGTGCCCCGGTCGGTCATGGTACCTTTGCCGCCCTTGATGCTCTTTCCGTCGCCCCAGCTGTTCTTGAGACTCCTGTCTGTCCCGTTATCCGCCATAAACATGAGAATGGTGTTGTCGGCGATGCCCTGTTCATCCAAGGCCAGCATGATTCGTCCGACGTTCTTGTCCAGGTAGCTCACCATGTAGGGAAAGTACTTCGGGTTACCTTTGTGTGTCGCACTCGGCAGTTTGTAGTCCTGATCCTTGCTGTCCGGGGTGGGTACCCAGGGAAAGTGAGGAAGCAGGCTCGTATAGTACGCCAGGAACGGCTTTTTCTTTGCGACGTTGGTCTTGATGAAATCGATGAGGAACTCGACATTGACCTCGGGGCCGTACCGGCCCTTGATCTCGTCGGCGATGACAGTCCCGTTTCTGTTGAAGTGCGGGTTATGGAACCGGCGTGTCTTTGACTTGTCGTCCCTGAATATCTGCCAGCATTGGTATTGATCGAAGCCGAAATCCTTGATCGAGTTGCGTTGATGAAGGAATTCGAGTTGCCATTTGCCGGCGATGGCGGTGGTATAACCAGCCTGCTTGAGCTGCCTGGCAAAACTGGGTTGGTCGACATGAAGGTAGGTGTTTGCATGTGCCCGCTCGTTGTAGATGACCACCTTCAACCCGTTCTTGAACGGATAACGTCCCGTCAACAGGCTTGCACGCGAGGGCGAACAGTATGGGTGTGAGAAGCAGTGCGTGAACCGCATGCCCTGGGTGGCCAACTTGTCGAGGTTCGGGGTCGTATGATCAGTGCCACCGTATGAGCTGAGACATTCGATGCCCAGGTCATCGGCCAGGATGATGACAATGTTCGGTTTGCTGTCTGTCGCGGCGAATGCGGCTTGATGCATGATCAACAAGCCTCCTGCAATGAGGGTTTTGGTTATAGGTTTCAATACTGCTCCCCGTGTTTGGGCCACCTCGTAGCGGTGGCACTACTCTCAGTACGTCCAGCGCTATGAGCTGGACGAGGGCAGCGTCCCGTACACCCGCAACGCGTAACCCTGTGCCCGGTCTATGCCATTCGTCGCGAGACATTCTAGCTTCAGGCCTGTAGCACCATCAAGCGCAACGGGCACAATGGCTGACACCCGGAACTCGAAACCTCATCTGGATTTGTCTTCTCCACTTCTGCTATTCTTCTGCGAACTTGAAGCTAAGCCCGTCAGGAATTAACACCAGATTACTGGAAGGAGCCCTATGATGCTGAAACGATTCTTGGCCCTCATCCTTTTGGTCTCGGTCTCCGTCGCAAACGCGGCTGAGAAGAGCGATTATCCTTATCAACCGGTACCGTTCATCGACGTGAAGCTGACAGATACGTTCTGGCAGCCGCGCATCGAAGTCAACCGCACGGTTACAATTCCTTTCGCATTCGGCAAGAGCGAGGAAACGGGCAGGATTGAGAACTTCAAGGTAGCCGGCGGACTCTCCAAGAAAGCATGGACCGGCGGCTTTGGTTTCAACGACTCGGATGTCAACAAGGTCATCGAAGGTGCGTCTTACTGCCTGAGCGTCAAGAAGGAGCCCAAGCTCGACTCATACCTGGACAACCTGATCAGCTGGTATGCCGCCGCCCAGGAAGATGACGGCTTTCTCTACACCCTCTGGACCGCACGCAAGACCGTCGAAGACTATAAGCGGGTCCGGTGCCGCCCAAACGAAGATGATCGCTGGACCAACATCCACCACGCACACCAGCTTTACAACGTGGGCCACATGTACGAGGCGGGTGTGGCGCATTACCTGGCCACCGGCAAACGGACGTTACTGGATGTGTGCATCAAGAACGCGGATCTGATATGCAAGACGTTCGGACCTGATGGGTTGCAGGAACCGCCCGGTCACCAGGAGATCGAGATTGGCCTGGCCAAGCTCTACCGTGTCACCGGTGACCGCAAGTACCTCGACCAGGCTAAGTTCTTCCTGGAGATGCGTGGCCGTCACGGGGGAAAGAAGGAATACAACCAGAGCCACAAGCCCGTGCTTGAGCAAACCGAAGCCGTCGGTCACGCCGTCCGTGCCAACTACATGTACAGCAGCATGGCAGATGTAGCCGCGTTGAGTGGTGACAAGAAGTACATTGCTGCCATCGATCGTATCTGGAATAACGTTGTGTCTAAGAAGCTGTATGTGACGGGTGGCACCGGCTCCACCAATCGTGGAGAGGCCTATGGGAAGGATTACGAGCTTACCAATGACAAGGCCTACTGCGAGACTTGCGCCGCCATCGCCAACGTCTACTGGAATCACCGCATGTTCCTGCTGCACGGGGATGCCAAGTACATCGACGTTATGGAACGGTCACTCTACAACAACGTATTGTCCGGTGTCTCCTTTGACGGCAAGCTCTTCTTCTACACCAACGTCCTTGCCGCCAACGAGTCTGGCAGAGAACGCAAAGCATGGTTCGGCTGTGCCTGCTGCCCCAGCAACATTTCCCGCTTCATTGCCAGCGTAGGCGGTTACATGTATGCCATCCGTGAGGATGCCATCTACGTCAACCTCTATGGCCAGAGCCAGGCCGATATCAAGCTGGGAAAACGCACGGTGAAGCTGACACAGACCTCCGGGTACCCATGGAAAGGCAATGTGAAGATCACAGTCTCACCGGACAAGCCCGGCAAGTTTACGGTCAAGCTGCGCCTGCCCGGTTGGGCCCGCAACCAGCCGGTTCCCAGCGATCTTTATCATGTCGCCCCCGGGAATAAGACGAAGTGGGAGTTCTCATGCAAGGTGAACGGTGAAGACGCCGAAACGACTCTCGACGCCGGGTACGCGGCTATGACACGCGACTGGAAGGCAGGCGACACAGTGGAAGTTGACTGGCCCCTCACGGTCCAGCGCATACTGTGCAATAAGAAGGTTGAGGCCAACCGCGGGCGCGCGGCAATGCAACGCGGCCCGGTTGTTTACTGTGTCGAACACCACGAGGTAAGCGGGGGCGAGGACAAGGTAGCCAACCTGGTTCTTCCCGACGATGCGCCCCTGGCCGTCGAGCACCGCGACGATTTCCTGCAGGGCGTCACGGTTATCACCGGCACAGGGCAGACCGCCGGCAAGCCGACAAAGTTCACCGCGATCCCCTACTACGCCTGGGCCAATAGGGAGAAAGGTGAGATGGCGGTCTGGCTGGAACGTGGGAAGTAAGACAAGACGGGGCCGGACCCAAATGGCGCTGAGATAAAGGCGTTTGGCACAGGGCAAAGTAGGCGCCTATCTCCGAGAGGCGTCCAGCGGCAGACAGGTGGCTACGGGGCGAATGCACAGTGCACGGCTCTTCATTCTGTCCCCCCGCACCCAAACCCTGCCTAGGCACCTCTCGGAGATAGGTGCCTGCTGAGAGCGTTCCCCCTCCTTGTCTCAGTGCCATTCAGAACTGATAGACCCGGTTGTTCGCTCCATTCTTCATTTCTTCGGCGGCGGACCCGCCCAGTGCGTGCCCTTCATGTTTGCCTTAACTTCCTCACGGTTTTTTGCGAACCGGGCTTTATCCGTTTCCAACGCCTGCTTCAGCCTGGCGATAGCTTCTTTGTCCTCGCCTGCGTCCAGATCACAAATCTTGCGCACGTATGTTGCAACTGCCTGTGCCCGGTACCTGTCAAGCTCCTCGAAACGAGCTTTGTAAACGTCCTGCACATCCTCCGCTTTGATTTCGCCAAGGTAGCGAACTAACGCCTTGTCCAGTTCCGCAGCCTTCTCCGGCATCGACTTGGAGAGGTCCTGTTTCTCCGCGTAGTCATTCTGCAGGTTGTACAGTCGAACGTCACCCGTGAGCTGGTGTTTCATGTACTTGAAGTCACCCATACGGATTACGCTCAGCGGAGGAGCGAAGTAGCAGGGATAGTGAAAGACCAGCGCTTCAACGGGACGCTTCACTTTCTCCTTGTTACCCCGCTCAAACACGCTCCGCAGGCTACCCCCATCGAGGTCATCCGGTAAAGGTACCTTGCTCCCGGACAGGTCGTGCAGCGTCGGCAACAGATCCCACTGTACCACGGGTTCGTCGCATTGCACTCCTGCCTTCACGCCCGGACCCGCAACCACCCATGGCACACGCAGGCCGCCCTCGAAGAGCGTTGCCTTGCCATGACTAAGTGGACCATTCGGTTTCAATCCCCCGCCGTTGTCCGAGGTGTAGATGATGTAGGTATTGTTGAGTTGGCCCGCCTTCTCGATCACATCAATCATCTTGCCCATGCTCGTATCTATCTCGTCGATCATCGCCGCGTACTGAAGACGCCAGGCACAGGTTCGCATGCCTTTGGACATCTTGGCGGGATCCTCATAATCGGCGTCCCTGCAGTGCTTGCCACGTGGCAGGTTACGGTATTCTTCAATTACTTTCGCGCTTGCATGATGCGGCACGTGAACAGCGTAGTGCGATACCATCAGGAAGAAGGGGCGTTTCCCGGCATTCTCTTCGAGAAAACTGACCGAGCGCTTCGTTAGCGAGTAGATCCTCTTCGGATCGTCATCGGGAATTGGTTTGCGACTTTTTATATCCAGGTACTCACCGTGGAAGTTACCGTTGGGGCCGATGTCGTACTCGTCGGTGACGTCGTACCCGATTGTCTCCATTCGCTCATTTTCCATGCCCTTGCCGAAATGGGCTGTGATGTAGTTCTTGCCGGCCGCTTTCAGGACGTCCGCCATCGACACCTCGTCTTTCCACCTCAGACCGCGTTTCATCGCCAGCACATCATGCACGAAGGTGTACTTGAGCCGGCCGGGCGTTTTCCCGAATTGAATGCTTTTGCGCGAAGGTGTACAGGTGGGTGCCGGGGCATACCCGTTCGAGAATCGCATCCCGCGAGCCGCCAGTTTCTCCAGGTGCGGAGTCCGGTAGAAATCGCTTTTCGAATCCGGCTCACCGTCCATCATGGGCACGGAAGTGTCAGCCCAGCCCAGATCGTCCACGTAGATAAGGAGGAAGTTGGGGGGGGATGTTTTCGCCGCACAAAGGTTGACAGGGATCAAAAGAAGAAGAAGGTGTACGAATCTCATTAGTTGTTTCCTCGTGGTTGGAACCCGTCCGCAGAAGCTCTGGAGCCCGGCGGGCCTCCGCCGGCCGCGCAATGCCTGCGCATTTGTCTGCGACATCTCGAACTTGGTTCAATTCTGTCACGCTTTACGCACATCTCTTGCTCCATAGCGGCGGAGGCCCGCCGCGCTCCATAGGGGCGCAATGGGAGGGGCAGCGGCCTCGCTGCCCGCGGACGCCGAGGCCGGCGTCCCTCCCGTGACATCGCAAGGGTGTTTCCGAGTATCCTCATCTGATACGACGTTTCCACGCATCGGCAGGTATCTTCTTTCGGATGGTCTCAGCCCCCGTCCGCATCTCGTAACGGAGCATTGCTCTATAGTGCGCCTGGTAATAGTAGATATCAACCTTGTGCAGCCCATTCTTTAGTCCCACGTAGCCGTCTCTGAACCAAGGGTCTTTGTCGCTGAACGAATTCAGATCTATGACCCTGTTTCCGTCGATAAATAGACGTGATCCATCGTCCGAAGTGACATGAATATTGTAGACCTGGTCCTCCGGGATGCTGAGGTAACCCGTGATATGCAGGGCAAACTCTTCTTTGCGACCGATCTTTTTCTGAATCTGCGCTAGCTCGATCCCCCCTGTCAACCCGTCTTTGCCAACAGTTCCCTTGGCGATCTCCTTCAAATCTCGGAAGTCCGGAATCGATGTCGTCCCCTTCGGGATCTCGTAAGCCGTGAAGTTGAGCCCTGCTTCAAGATCGATCGCCGTGATACGGGCAGCGGGCTGCAGTTCGGTATCTTCGAACTTAAGATTGAACGGCAGGTAGGTCGCACCGTCGGTACCAAATGAACGAAATGTAAAGTCGGTTGCCTTCTCGATCTCAACTCCTTCCTCTGGATAAACGGGCGAACTCTTCGTCGGTTCCTTCCCGTTGACCGTGTACCTGAGAACGGTACCCGGAGTAAGGTTCTCCGCATTAACAAGCGCCTTGTTATGGAATATCCTGGTGCGCGGAGTTACCCAGGCAAGGGTCTTGTAGGGTCTCAGCTTCTTGCCGCTCAGAACTGCCGAAGAGCTGCCTTTCCCGCCGCTTTTCTTGATGACGCGACGATTCTCCTCGTGGATCTGGACAATATTGTTTTCAAAGGGTGAACCTTCGACGTTCACAGCGACCTTGTAATCCCCGCGATGTTCCTTCCTCTCGACACGCACCTTCACCCAATGCGTCTTTCCTTTGAGCACAACCGGCGTATAGGTCTCGATATACTCCCACGACGGCGGCAGGTGAGGCGCGACTTTGAAAGTGCTGTCAGGAATGGAGTAATCGATACCGGCCAACCACTCCAGTATCGGGCAGACAATCGCAATATCCCAGTTGTAGTAACGAGACCCCCAGGCCTTGTGGTTCTCTTCCCAGGCTTCGGGAGCAACCGGGTAACCCCATTCGCGCGTCATGGCCTTGATGTGATTCAGAGTGGTGAGCATGGCAGGATACGGTCGCTCCTGGCGGAACATGCCGTCGACGCCCAACCACAGAGAGATGGTCGAACAGCGGAAGATGCCGTTGGGAGGAGAATCCGCGGCACGGGTGTTGATTCCCACCGGCGACATGAACCCGATCTCTGTATCCATGATGTACTTGTCGATCATTTCGCTGGCCCAGTCGCGTCTCATCAGGTCAGACTGCAGCGCGACAAGTGCCCAGATGTCTTTCCACGGAGTGTTCTTGTGGCCATAGAAGCCCGGCCATTCTCCCGACCATTCTCTCTTGAACATCTTCTCCTTCTGCTCTCGGAACCCCTCCCAGTGGGCGATGTCCTTATCCAGATCCAGAACGCGTGCCATTTTCTGCAGAGTATTGATCGCATTGACTTCAATGCCGAAGGTTCTCGTGGGCCCGTTGTTGTCCCGGTAGAGCGGCTTGAAGAGTTTGGTATAGACTTCTTTGAGGTAGGCCTTGTCTCCGGAGCGGCGATACTGCTGCCAGGCCGGCTCAACGGTGCCGACAAACCCCATGTAGGCATCGACACAGCGCCAGGTCTTACCGAAATTATCCGGCATCTGGTTAGCCTTGTTCTTGAAGGGAACCATGAACTGCCAGGAGAGGATGTTACCGTGCCCGTAGGTCCACTTGTCCGCCACCCAGGATCCCGCTTGTGTGTAGGCCCAGGAATCCCAAAGGTGCAAGCCCATGAAGTTGTTGATCGCGGTTTGGGTATGCGGGTACTGGAGATATCCCTCCCCTATGTCGCGGGTGTACATGAAGTAAAGAGACCAGAGGTAGTAGTAGGTCTTGACCGCCATCTCGTCTGAGCATCGGAAATACGGTATCTGACCGTTCAGCAGGCCATTCATGTGCGCAGTCTTGTCGGCCATCTTCCGTTCCGGGCTCTTGAGCACTTTCTTTGCACGAGACAGTGCATCCTTGTACTCCTCGGCGACGGAGTAGGTCAGGGTCACGGGTTTGCCGGCCGGGAGTCTCAGCTTGAAGGAGAAGAGCATGTTACCGCGCTTCTTGTCTTTCTCCATCCGCGGATCAAGGAGTTCCGTGTCAGCGGAGATGACAAACCTCAGCCCCGTGTACATCGTCTTGCCGATAACGGCCGGGTGCTTCCATCTTGGTTTTGCATAGATTCTCCCATCTTCAACAAGATGGATGGCATTGTCCGAACGCTTGAAGGTCACGGTTGAACTGTTGCCCTGATTCATCGACCTCGTGGAATCGTCACCATCATGACCAGGAACATTCCATCTGCACGAAAAACTCTCGCCCTCGAAGAGGATCTCAACATCATTGTCCGCAGTGATGATGTCGGTCAGGACATCGTTTTCGCTGATGAACTTCTCCTCGGTGATCTTGACACCACCAATACTGTACCTGCTGACCTGACGGTCGGGGCGCCACAGGGTTTCGTCTGCCTTGGGATGCTTATACTCCTTGCCGTCGACAATCAGCGTGCCGTAAGCCCCCTTGTTGTGACGGTAGAAACTCCAGCCCCACATGTCATGCCCGGAGCCCGTGTCCGCATCCTGTACGATTCCGAATCCACGGGCCCGGCCATCGCGAAAGATTGGATGGGTAAAGCCAAGCGTTTCGGTCTCGGTGATGCGGTCCCATTTTGCACCGCTCTGCCCTGAGACGTAGTACAGCTTGTTGCCCGCCAGGAAGCCGTGATGAGCACCCTCGATGTCCCGCTCCAACATCTTGCAGTAGTCGGTGTGCGGAGGTTTGATGTCCGCGGCGGAACATGCCACTGCACTGATAAGGCACAGGACCGTCACCACACGACAAGCCGGAGGCTTGCCAGCCATTAGCCGGTGGTTGAGCGAAGCAATACCACCGGACTCCACACGACAAGCCGGAGGCTTGACAGCCATTAGCCGGTGGTTGATCCCGCGAAGCGGGAGATACCACCGGAATCCCGGCCCCACACAAACACCATCCCGGAGGGATGGCAGCCATCTCGCTGCATTAGCCATCATCTTCGTCAATCCAAATACTTGGCATCGTAGTCGACTCCAGCACGTTCAAGGAGCTCGACCAATTCCTCACGGAACGTTCGCGTTCGGTGATGCTCCTCCTGGTTGGCAATATAGCTGAGCGCAGCGGGTCTTGCACTAAGACTCACCGTGAAAGCCCCGTATCCCTCCTGCCACCCGAACTCCAAAAGCCCAATCTCCTCATGTGCCCACACGGATGAGGCCTTCTTCAGTTCACGCATGAAGTCGGACAGGCGATGTGTTGATTTGAGCCCTACCAGCAAGTGTACGTGATCTGCGGTACCTCCAACGCCTTGCGGATGACCATCCAAGCCTTTCGCAGATCCTCCGAGATATTCGTGAAGCCGAGGGCGCCACGACAAGTCGATTATGGGGTCCCGGCGTTTGGTCGAAAACACAATGTGGTAGTGCAGACTAAGATATGTTGATGGCATGCAAAGAAGTCTCCCGGTTCTATGCTGGCATCCCTTCGGGATGCAATTCATATATCTGATTATACCCGGTGGTATCTCCCGCTTCGCGGGTTCAACCACCGGCTACCAGCTCCCAAGCCTCCGGCTTGGCATTCCGATGATGGCCCGTCTTCTCTTCTTTCAATCCCTCAGATCTACCCTTTCCAGTCCTCGGCCTGGCATGTGGTTAACGCCACATTCATGTGCCAGATGATATTCAGTGGTATCTCCCGCTTCATGGGATCAACCGCCGGATCCAGCCCGAACAACATGCCAAAACAAGCCGGAGGCCTGTCAGTCATTAGCCGGTGGTTGATCCCGCCTCAGGCGGGAGATACCACCGGAATCCGACCCCGAACAACCACCATCCCGGAGGGATGGCAGCCACTCACCTCACCGTCTGCAGGACCTTCACCACCCCCGGATCTGTACCCTTCTTTACCGCTTCCAGCAGCGCTTTCAGTTCCGCCAACTTCTCGGGGTGTTTCTCTGCCATGTTCGTGGTTTCTCCGAGGTCGGCTTCCAGGTCATAGAGTTCTTCCACCTCCGCACGCTTCCTGTCCCTCGAATAGCCGTACATGCAGTGTTTTGCCTTGAGATACTTCCAGTTACCTTTTCGCATGGCGTTTACGTAGAAGAAACTGTCACGGGCGCCTTTCTCGCTCTTACCGAGAATCAGATCGGTCTGGTCAACGCCGTCGATCCTTCGATCTTCCGGCACCTTGTAGCCGGCGAGATTGGCAAAGGTCGGCATGAAATCAATCGTGGCAAATATGGCGTCCGAAACTTTGCCCGCAGGGACCTTCCCCGGCCATCGTACGATGCAGGGAACGCGGCATCCGCCCTCGTAGCATGACCCTTTGCCGTTGCGCAGGGGGCCGGACTGACCCCAGAAGATGGAGTCCTTAGGGTGCCCCTTCTTGTTGTTAGTATATGCAGGCTGGTTCCACGGACCATTGTCGGTTGTGTAAATGACAAGGGTGTCCTTTGCCAGGCCCAGCTCATCGAGAGTGTCGAGAAGACGACCCGTTTCGTAATCAAATTCCTCGACCACATCGCCGTACAGATCGCCCTTTGATTTACCGCGGAAGCGCTCGGAAGCTCCGATGATGGTGTGCATCATCGTGTGTGCCACGTACAGGACAAAGGGCTTCTTTGGGTCGCGCTTGTTCTTCAGGTAGTCAATGGCCTTGTCCGTGTACAAAGTGGTCAGACTGCCCATGTCGCGGGTGTTGCCGGCCGGCTCATTGTTCTCATGAAAGCTCACCCCGCCTCCGTCATTGGCTCCCAGGGTCCCGAAGTAGTAATCAAAACCCTGGGCATTCGGCATACGGGGGATGATGGCCTTGCGGTTGGAGACATCCCACTTACCGATGCAGGCGGTCTGGTAGCCGGTTTCCTTTATGAGTTCCGCGAACGTAATCTCCGTGGCGGGCATCCCCCACCCCTTGCTCCGGATCGGGTAGCGTCCCGTCAACAGAGCCGAGCGCGATGGGCCGCATACATGCTGGGCGTAGAAACTGGTAAACCGGATCCCCTCCTTTGCGAGCTGATCCATGCGCGGGGTCTTGTTCTTCTCATTGCCGTAACAACCCAGGTCCGCATACCCCTGGTCATCGGTAAAAACGATCAGGATGTTTGGTTTGGAAGGAGCGGCCACAGACGTGAGACAGATACAAGCAAGCAGGATGACCAGACTGCAGGTGAGAGTTCGTGATGTTACGTTCATTGCATGTCCTTTCATTCTGAACGGTTTCAAAGAGTGAAGAATCTAGCAGACGTACGCGGTTTTGTAACAGTGTTTTGTGGAGGCGATCTGTCTTAAACATCTTAGCTCAATCCTATGTCGTCCTGACAAGCCGGAGGCTTGCCAGCTATTAGCCGGTGGTTGATCCGCCTGAGGCGGAGATACCACCGGCTACCGGCTTACAAACCTCCGGTTTGTCTCGACAGCACCGGATTCTGAAAAGACGTGAGTACATCAAGGGCGTTGCCCTGGACTGGTATGTGTTGCCCTTTCAGGGCTACTCAATCCCCGGGAACCGCGATAAGCTGGACCCCATCTACGATTACGTGGCCATCGGTACCTTTGTTCGAGATCGTCAAAATCGCGGCCTTATCCATCTGGAACGTGCCGAGTGCTTTTCCCCCGGCGTCTGCGACCTTCTGGTTAACGATGAAGGATTCCTGCCGGCCGCTGATGGTCAGTTTTACCGGGGTATTGCTAGACCGATTATCACCCGGAACGTAAAGCAAAAGCACCTTGTACTTCCCGGGCTTAGCCACGTTCAACGTGAAGCTGGCGATCTTCTCTCCCTTGCTGGAGTCACCGTCGTGACGGTAGCCGGAACCCACGACCGGCTTCCATGCACCGTTCGCCCAGTCGCCGGTGAACCGGGCTTCTGCATCATCAATCACGACCCCCTTCAGGTTTTCCCTCTTCGACTCGCCGTGGGGCTCCAGCATACCACCGCCCTTTCGCATCAAGCGGCACCCGTCTTTCACCAGCGTATCCTGCAGTTCCTTGACGTGCTTCTCGTAGACCCCGCGCGGGGTAGTCTGATACTTTGTTGCAATCGCGGCAGCGGTTCCGGCCGCCTGGCCGGTCGCGCACATCGGACGCATGACACGTGTACCGCCCATTGCTACCTGGGTCGCGGAATGGCATCGTCCAGCCATGAAGAGGTTCTCTATGTTTTTCGAATAGAGCGTCCTGTAAGGAATGCTCGTCCGTCGCCCCTTGTAGACATGGATAGCATCGTTGCCCTTAACCCAGAAGCCCTCTGGGTGATGAATGTCGGGGCCCCAATCAGTAAAAGCAACCGTGTCATCATGGACTTCCTGCGTGTCGTAGTCCTTCTGCGACATGATGTAATCGCCCATAAGACGACGGCTTTCACGTGAACCGGGCACATAATTCAGCCAGACCAGTTCCCGCTTCGCATTCCTTTCCTTCGTCTTGGGATTGTGGTTTTTCGCATAATTCCAGAGACCTATCGATATGCGGAAGAGCTCGTCGCGAATGTGTTCGGCATCCTGGATGGTGTCCTTGACGCCGCCATACTCGATCCACCAGGCCCGTGAGATGTGACCATCCGGATTGTCTCCCGGGTTGCGGCCTTTGCCGTGCGTGGGCGGCGTGAAATTGCCGGGACGAAGAAGCGACCCTATGCGGCGGTGCGAACCGCGTGGCTCAAAGTCGGAATCCTTTTCCCACTGGTGCACCCAGTACGGACAGTCAAACGGCACGGCTTCTTCGCGGACTGCGAAGACGGCCTTATAGAGACTGTTGCCCATAGTAAGTTTCGTGGCCTTGACGGGAGCAAGGGACTCATTGAACTCGTCGCGCCCTTCCGCGCCCATTCGATATTCGGCGCCGGCATAGAAGCCTATCCAGCCATGGCCGGTGGTATCGGCGAAGAGCGGCGCTGAGAAGCGCATGCGTTGACCCGAGCGCACGTCCTGGCCGATGACCGTCCTGATTCGGGAATCTCCGTCCATTTCGACCCCGACTCCACGAGTGTTCAGGAATAATGCGATGCTTGTCTCTGCGTCAAAGCGCGCCTTGAAGTGCTCGGATTGCCCCCTGGCTCCCCAGCTCTGCCGCTTGCCGAACAGCTCCTCGGGGAGACCCGTTATGCTGCGCCTGTCCGGCGGGGAACCGATGTAGCCCATGGGCGGGACTTCGATTTCGGATGATGCGTTGCCTCCCAGCGCGGGCCTGTCCTGAATAAGGGCAACCCTGAGTCCGTTGCGGGCGGCAGCAAGGGAAGCGCCCATGCCTGCCGGACCGCCGCCCACCACGACCAGGTCGTACTTGCCCATGTTCTTTATCTCGGGACTGACACCCGCGTGCTTCAGCCTTTGAGCGGCAAGCGCATCCCCGCCGTCCGCCGGCTGGAAGTCACCGTTTGCCAGGACAATAACATCGCAGCGCCCCCACCAGCCGGTGATGTCATGTAGCCGAAGTTCGGCATCGCCTGCTGTCAGCTTGAATTCACCACCGCTCATCCATTGCCAGGCATCGGTTTTCGCCTTGCCGAACGTAACGCCGGAAGCTTTGCCATTCACGAACACCTGAAATTGGCCTGGCGAATGCGATGGTAACCAGTCACGGCAGCGCACCCAGAGGGTGTAGGTTCCCGCTTTCTTCACAGTCACAGCACTAACTGCGTCATTCACCGGCTTGCCCAGACCAGTGGCCAGCAGGTACGGCGATCCCATGATGTCGATGTGCTGCGGGTCGTTGGACCATTTGCCCGTCTCGCCCATCGATTCGGCTTCCTGCCAGATGATATCCGCCGTGGCCACTGATGTAGCCAGGAAGAATGGCATAAAGGCGACAGTTACGGCGTGTATAGACTCTCTCATTCCAAAGGGCTCCCGTTGTTGCACAGCACTGATAACTCAGCAAGAATAGGATACATGCAGCTTGCCAGCAATGGAGAAGTAGGGGGATGCCAGAGCAGGGATGCTCCGGCCACGTTGGGGTTTGACCGGGTGGGCACTTTGATTGGACTTCGGTCGGCGAGGCCGCCGACCCTCCCGGTGCAAGGCACGTCCAGCGGCGGGAGGGGCAGCGGCCTCGCTGCCCGAAGTAGATCGGCCCCTTGTCCCCCGGGATCTATATTCTCAATAGACAGTTTGATGGAAGTGCTGTATTATGAAGTTGGTAATGGAAGGGTACAGATTGCGGCGCATATTGAATCCCGCCCCGGTGCACCTACTCGACACGCGCTACGGGAATGCGTAGCAGAACGAGATCCGGTAGGACAGAACGTATATACGGATTAGGAACGAATCAATTATGAAAACGCACGATGACAGCACCACCAAGCATCTTTCATTCATCGTGATCTTCAGCCTTGTCATGGGACTGGTTCTGGTCGGTTCGTTGCCGGCGGATGCCGCAACGGTGGCGGCATCTGCAACACCTCCAACTGTTGATGGTGAAGATATTGCACAACTGGTGCGCGATTACGAACCCGACGGAAACCGTGGGCATGTATGGGCGAACCGTCCTATCCATGGACAGTCGTTTACCACCGGAAGCAGCGGGTCTTACCTCCTTAACGCCGTAACCCTGAAGAATACGAGCACGGTTGGAAACCCTGGCGGTTGGACCATTTACGTCGGCACGATCAGCGGGTCTGTGCTTACGCCGATCCGCCAGGAGTCGTCGGGGAACGTGAATATCGTTGGCAATGACTACATAACATGGACCTTTGACACGCCGATTGAGTTGAACCCCAACACGTTGTACGGTTTCGATGTGGACGTTGCCAATGGCGGTTTCATAAGTGACGGCAACGGTGACCCGAATTCGTACACAGGCGGCCATCCATTCAGCAACGGCGGAGGCGGCACCCCTAACCATAACAGCCTCTCTTTCCATACCGGTTTCGAACGTGTGTTCCACTTGGACATGGCGGCATCCGGCGAACCTGCGACGCTGTTTTACGTCGAGGGCGGTTTGATGATGCTGGGCATGGCTCTCCTGGGTTACCACCTGGCGCGCCGCTTGCGGGGGTAGACGGGGAGAGGGGAGGTACTTTGGGATTGCGTGATACAGGCACGATCCCTTTGGCGCGGTCGGCGAGGCCGCCGACCCTCCCGGTGCAAGGCACATCCACCGGCGGGAGGGGCAGCGGCCTCGCTGCCCGAAGTAGATCGCCTCTCCAGAGGTGATCAAAGCCTGCCCCGGCACTGAGACACGCAGCTCTGGAGAGCCGCGCTACTTCTTTCCCTTTCCCTACGGATCACGATAGAAATGATTCTGTCGAAAGCCCCAGCATTTTGGAGCATTTCGTAGTTCCCAAAACTCCCAACTTGGTTGTTGGGCGTTGGGCGTTGATTCTCCTCACGGCTGATACCAGAGCGATTCCCAGTACTTGCGGTCGAGGTCATATACATTGAAGGGATCGGTTTCCTGATTGAAATCGGCCGACAGAATACCGTAGCGCTTCATCTCTCGGAAATACTCGGGGCGCGGCTTGAAGTTGGGCATGTCAAACCGGGTCAGTTCGTTCTCCAGAAACTCCTTGCCTGCCACGATATGGGCAATCATGGCCTGGTAATCCTTGTCCTTCTTGTTTTCAAAAAGCTTTGGATGACGAGTCTTATTCTTATCGTCATCCTTTTCCCCCTTCGGCTTGCAGAGTTCAAGGCCGCCGTCCGATTTGGGTAGCGGAGCCAGCAGCAGCAGGGATTGGTCAGGGTTGGTCAGGTTGAAGACAATGTGCCGCGAGTTCACATGTCGCTTGTCGGACTGGTTTATCTGCCAGAAGGACATTCCTATTTCGTCCGACATGCTCTTCGGCATGCTTTTATGACATTCACTACAACGCCGCTGAACGCTGTCTTTGAACGCCGCCGCCGTAGGCCATCCAACGTCCGTGTTGATTTGCCTGTTCTGCTGATATCCGCCTATGCCGCCATGCCCCAGCGACGCGTAAGTTCCGGGATAGCAGGCTGCCGATTCGATCCAGTAGCGAATCATGTCCTCTTCGTGTTGTGAAACTTTCACTTTGTGATGACTGCCGTCTATCTTCTTCATGAGCGGACTGGCTGACGTGCCCAGTGCGCGCGGCGGATAATTGCTCTTCGGCTGGTTTCGACCGTCTGCAACCTGTTTCTTAACCGTCAATGTAACGTAGCTGTGCGAGAACATGGGGCCACGGTCGCCGGTCAAAAGGACCCCGCCCTTCCGGGTCTTGTTGTCGTGGCACTTGAGACAATGCTTGTCGAGAATCGGCTGAATATCGCGCGGGAAGTCAAAGACATCCGGGATACCCTTGATTGGCTCAGGCTTACTCGGCGCACGCTTCACCGCCTTCAACAGCCCCATATTGACGGTGTCAACGGGGGTTTTGCCTCTTTCTTCGTGGCAACCAACGCAACTAAGCACTTCACCGGGCATGACGGTGAGAAAACTCTGCATCCGTTTAACGGAGTTGTTCTTCTCATCAAGTGCCACGAAGAAGAAGGCGCGGTTCGCAGGCAACTCCATGAATGCAGACCCGTCCTCTTCGACGGGAATCGTGCCTACAATCCGTTCCAGGGTGAAGCTTCCGCCGTAGGTTAAAGGATCCATGCCGCCGGTGAAATTGATCGGTTTCGGGAGAGATTCAAGGACCAGGAGCTTCTTTATGTCTCCTTTCTTGATGCCCTCCATGTTCCGCCCCACGTAGGCATTGTTGAGGATCAGCCGGCCGGTTGTCTTGGCAACGTCTACGCGGGAAGGGACCACCGGTTCGCGCTTGCGTACTATGACCGGACGCGGCTCCTGAATGTTCACGCGACCGGCAAACTCCGGGGTAAGCGTGTACAGATTGGTCGTCTTCCCGTTGCCGTCCATGGTTACAATGGTTCGACCTTTAGCCACTATGAAGAGATTCTCCGAAAGCGGCCATGGGTCACGGCACCCACCCCTGCTCACATTCCGAAGCGACGATTTTTCATCTGGACCCAGTTCATCAGTAAGGATTGCCACACTTCCGCTATGTTCTCTTTGCCCGTGGCCGGGCGAATTGATGAACACGATTTTGTCCGTTCCTGGGATAGGCTTCGCGTCGATGAACAGCCCTCCGGCGTGCAGGTTTCCGAAGTAAACCATCTGGTCCGTGCCGTCCGGGTTCATCGTCCAGAGGTGGTGATAGTGCACCTGTGACCGGTCTACGTATTCCCAGCGCTGGTAAACAATGCGACCGTCAGACAGGACCCACGGCGTGTTGTCGTGCTCAACGTTGGCCGAAAGCTGCCGGATATTGCCGCCGTCTCCGTCACAGCGATAGACAATGGCCACCTGGGTAAGCCAGCAGTTCACGTAGCGCTTGCCGCGGCCCGAAACAAAGATGATGCCACCATCCGGAAGATAGCAGGGCTCAATATCGTCGTAGAGGCCGTCGGTGAGTTGCCTGATGTTGCCGCCGTCGATATCGCATTCGTACAGATGAAAGACCCTGCTGTCGCCCTTTCGCCAGGAAAACAGTATTCGCTTTGCATCGTAATGGACGGTGGGGTCGCGAACTGTCCCTTCCGGGTCATCGATCAGGATCTTGTTCTCGCCCGTCTCAACGTTCAGCTTGCAGAGTCGCCCGCCCTTTCCGTAGAGCATCTTGTTCTCATCATAGGAGTAGTAGGCAAGATTCGCGTACCAGTGACCATCATTGCCATCGGCCCGCACGGCGAAGACGATTTCCTTCACGCCGTGTCTGCCAAGCTGCTCCTTGACCGGTTCCGCGATCACGGCAGGTGCGGCAGGCACGGGTTTGCTCTTCGCACCGGCGGCCTTTGCCAGGAGCTTCGTGATCTCCGGATTCGGGAACGTCAGCTCCCAAATGGAGAAAAGGTCATGGCCCCCCGCGCGCAGGCAAAGAATGCGAAGGTGACGCCCTTTGCCCTTAAGGTCCTTAAGTTGCTCCACGCCGCCTTTGCCGGCCTTCTGATGAAACAGGGTGATCCACTTCTTGTCTTCGCCCGCAATCTCCAGTTTGTACTCGATAGCATAGGCGGCTTCCCAGGAGATCTTGAGCTCGTTGACCTCGACGGTCTTTCCGAAATCGAGTTCAAGCTGGCTGGTATTCCCTTTAGCACTGGCCCACCTGGTCCCCGGGTTGCCGTCAATCGCATTAAGGGCGGCATAGGAGCCTGGATGAACAGATGCCGCCGAGATAGTTGGTTTCGGTTCGGCGGAAACACCATGCATTGCAACGAGTGCAGACAGCACCAGCAGCATGGACTGCTTGTTTGACTTCTTTCTGCTTGTAGTTGTCATGCCGGATTATATGTATTCGAAGACCCGGATGCCAATAGGGATATTTGGTGTTTTCCTGGAAGTTTTCTAGAAGTTGCCAGAATGGGATTTGGAGAGCTTAACCACCCGCGCCCCCGCGCTGGAGCTCCCGAGGTCACGGAGGTTAGAGGGAAGGAGGGGACTCGGGCTCTGGAGATGTTGCATGAATCTGGCGGAATGCCCTTTTCCCTTCATTCCTTTTTCCAGATTCATGCAACGTTTGCCATTTGAGAAAGAGGGGGAATTTCGACGTTGTCTGTCTCTTCCCTCTCCTGAGGCAAACGCGGCATGAATTTGATTATGGTTTTGCTTTTATTCTAGTGAATGGTTGGCGACATGAATGCACAACTAAACCATCGTCAAATTCATGACGCTCCCCGGATGCTGCGTCCCCTCCGCCCCTCTAACCTCCGTGACCTCGGGAGCTCCAGCGCGGGGAGCGCGGGTGGTTTGATTCTCCCTTATCGAAACGTGAAGCTATCTTTCTGCACGGTTTTCTGCTGTTTGCTATGGTACATTCCTACAGGTTTCAACTATGATATCCGGCAGCCCGACGCGACAGGGAGACGGAATGACAGGGAAAGAGAGAATCGAATGTGCGCTTCGGAAGGAGCAGCCGGATTGTGTACCCACGTTTGAGTGGTTTATAGACGAGGCGGTCGGCGAGGCCCTGACGGGATCAACCGATCCGGTCGACATCGTTGATTCGCTTGATATCGACGGCATCAACATTCGCGCCGATTACACGAAGGAATTCACCAGCGATGACACGTACACCGACGAGTGGGGCGCCACAAGAAAGCTAACCGGAGACTGTATTGCCGCCGTTCTCCAGAGCCCTGTCGAAGATATCACGAACCACGGGGCCTACACATTCCCTGACCCCGCGGCCTCACATCGTTTCGAAACACTTGAAAAGGCCGCCGTCCGTTTTGACGGCAAGCGCGCGCTTATCCTGAACCTTCGTGACGGGTTCTCCGACATGCGTGATATGCTCGGATACGAGGATGCCCTGGTCCAGTTCATGGTTGAACCTGAGCACTTCACCGACCTCCTGAACCGTGCCGTAGACCACAACCTCAAGCTCGCACGCATCGCAAAGGAACGTTTTGGCACCAACATCGTGGCCACCACCGACGACGTGGCAAATGCGAACGGACTTCTCTTCCGCCCCGAGCAATACATGGAACTCGTAGGTCCGACTTTCGAGCGCGTGGTCCAAGGCTACAAGGATATGGGATACTTCGTAATAAAGCACTGCGACGGCGACATCAGCGCCGTGGTTGATTTCTGGGTAGAAGCGGGCATCGATTGCCTCGACCCCATCGATCCTGGTGCGGACATGCGCCTGGATGAAACCAGGGCGAAATATGGCGACAGCCTCTGCCTTAAAGGCAACATAGACTGTAAAGGTGCGCTTTGCGATGGGACCGCTAAAGAGGTTGCCGAAGAAGTCCGAGACGCTATACTACAGGCAGGCAAGAGCGCATATATTCTCTCCTCCAGCAACACGATCCATCGTGGCGTGAAGCCAGAGAATTACCGGGCGATGCTGGAGGCGCTCAGGGAGAATGGTTGATGGTTGATGGTTAACAAGGAACGGGATACTGAACTGGAGTGCGGCAGGCCTCCGCCGCTAATGGAACAAGGGATGTACATGAACGTGACAGAATCGAACAACGTTTCACCTGCCGCAAACAGATGTGCTGGTACTACACGGCCGGCGGAGGCCCGCCGGGCTCCAGGATCGATTCTGCGCTGACTCGGGTTAATTGGATATTCAGGGGGTGACATGAGACGATTGGCAATTGTACTGATGATGTGTGGCGTTGCGGGCGTGGCTTTGGGCGCAAAACCCGAGAATCTTGCGCGGAAGGCTAAGATCTCCACAACTTCGGAGCATAGCGCACCGTACGCGGCGAAGTTTGTCGCGGATGGAATAATCCCTCAGGCAGGCAAACACGACAGTGACGGCGAGGAATGGGCGGCCAAAGGAAATCAGCATCCAAATGGTGTGGAACTGACCATGTCATGGGATGCGCCGGTAGAGATTGCGCAGATCGTCTATTATGGACGCACGGGCTATGCCGTCGAAACCTTCAAAGACTGCGAGCTTTACCTGGATGGTGCAAAGACGCCTGCCGCTAAGACAAGCTTCAAGCCGGGGCATGGTGCCCAGAGATTCACCCTTGCGAAACCGGTCAAGGCGAGCAAACTGACTCTCAAGTTCCTCAATTTCCACAACGCACATAACCCCGGTGCCTCAGAGATAGAAGTCTACAGTACAGCTCCTGCCGACAAGGACCTAATCAAGTTCGTAGCGATGAAGCCCATGCAGGGATCGGGCGGCCGGCAACGAGGTGGGGCCGTAAGCGTTTCTGTCCTGAACGAATCTCCCGAGCTGGCCGAAAAGCTCTATGCCGGAGAACTGGGCTTCAAACAGATGCTTCTGGTCCAGCGGCACGCTTATAATATCAGCCACGTGTATGTCTACCATGTCGAGAGCTTCAAGCCCGGCGGAGGCATCTACATTTGCACGCCGCACACGGATGGCCCGCAACTCGAGAAGATCTTCGAATCAGAAGGCGGGGAAGTGATGGATTGTACGCTCTCCTATGACGGTGAGGAAATTCTGTTCAGCTATAAGAAGCAAGCCACACCGAATGAGCACTTGAGCAGGCGCAGCCAGGGGTCGGAGCACTTGAACCATATGTGTGTGGATCGTGATGCAAAGTACCAGGTTTATCGAATGAATCTGAAAGACCGTGAACCTGTACTACTGACGGATCATCATTCCAACAACTTCAATCCCTGCTGGCTGCCGGACGGCAGGATAGCTTTCCTGTCGGACCGCAAGCTCTCCTTTGCCTACTGCTTCACCAGCTCGTCACCCCTACTCCACCGCATGGACAGGGACGGCTCAAATATCTTCAAAATGTCACATGGTTACCTCAATGATTTCACGCCCAGCGTGATGAACGACGGGCGCATTATATACAGCCGCTGGGAATATGTTGACCGTCCTGCCTGCCCGATCCAGAGTCTCTGGACGCTTCGGACAGACGGAACACATTCCCTGGGCTTCTTCGGCAACCGCGTGCTCGAACCGGGCACATTTATGGAAGCGCGCTCGATAGGCAACACAAGAAAAGTGCTTTGTGTTATGACCGGTCACAATGGTGGCTGCCGCGGGGCGCTTGGTGTCATCGATCCCTCGTTTGGCTCAAACGCGCAGAAAGGAATAGTGAATATCACTCCTGAGATCCGGGTGCCGCCTGTAACGGGAAACCCGGGACTGAAAGGCAATGCGCTTGTCAACAGGGGGCCCTACGAAAACCCCTTCCCTGTTGACGAGAAGTACTTCCTCGTGTCCAAGCTTGGAACGGTGATACTCCGCGATTACGACAGAACGGAGAGCGCGGTAGTGGCACGGCCCCAGGACGGCATGGGCTTCTACTCCCCAATCCCTATTCGCAAGGTCAAGGCCCCACCAATTCGGCCGTCCATGCTGCCGAAGGGAGAGAACCTCGAACCGTGGGGCTCTGTCGTCATGCAGGACGTTTACAATGGACTTGAACCTGATGTGAAGCGCGGGGAGATAACCCATATTGCTGTCGTAGAAGAAGTGGAGAAGGGTGACTTCGCGCCGCACAGAGGAATCTATGGATGGCAGTTCCCCCTGGTCTCCTGTGGTGCAACCTACGCGGCGAAGAAGCTCTGGGGCTACGCCAAGGTGGAGGAAGACGGATCAGCCCATTTCAAGGTGCCTTCAGAAATCCCTATCTACTTTCTGGCACTGGACAAGGAAGGCCGTGCCGTGCAGAGGATGCGTACTCTGACGCATTTCCAGCGCGGCGAGCGACAGAGCTGTATCGGCTGTCATGCTGACCGCAACTTCGCGACCCCAATCAATAGAACGAAACGTCCAGTCGCAGCTATGCACGGACCGCAGGAGCTCGAACTGCCCGAATGGGGAAGAAGGAAGTTCGATTACTCGTCGATCGTCCAGCCAGTACTCGACCAACACTGTGTCAAGTGCCACAACGCCCGCAAACAGCCCAAGGGCGTCGATCTGGCGGGCGACAAAACAGATTTCTGGAATGTCTCCTATGAGTACCTCGCAAGGAAAGGGACACATGGAGAAACGGCGCCTTACAGGCATGGCGTTCGGAATCTTGCCGATGTAGGCCGGAACCCGTACGTAAAATGGATTTCCAGTATTAATGGAGCGGGCGAGAATATATTGATGATCAAACCACGGACCTGGGGCGCCTACCCCAGCAAGCTCACCGAGATCATCATGACTGGTCACCCCGACAAGGACGGGAAGAAGCGCTTTACGATGGACGAGAAATCTCAGCGGCGCCTGTTCGCCTGGATGGATCTGAATGTTCCGTATTACAGGGACTCGAAGACCAATCACCCCAACACACACGGAAGTCGCGAGATGAAGCCGAAGAACCTGGACAGGGTCTTGGCAGATGTGGGCAAACGGCGATGCGCGGAATGCCACCAGAAGGTGCCGCGCAAGTTCTACACTCGCATAACAAACGTTGAAGAGAACCAGTTCCTCTCGGCACCACTGGCGAAAAGTGCCGGCGGGATGGGATTGTGCATGATGGTGCCCAAGAACGAGCAAGCGCCCGAGGGCAATACCGGGGAAGTCGCCACTGACAACAGTTCAACGACCAACGTCGTGGCTGACAAAGTGGCCGTCTTTGCCAGTAAAGATGACCCCGACTACCAGGCGATCCTCGAGACCTTTGAACCAATCACCCAGCTAATGAAAGAACGGCCGAGAATCGATTTTCCGGGCGCAGAGTACGTGCCGCACAAGAACGCACACCCGGTGATCGCTGCCACGAAGTCTGAGAAGTAGAAAACAGTAATTCCGCCAGGAATGATCAGTCTTCAAGCCGGAGGCTTAGAAGCAGGTAGCCGGTGGTTGATCCGCCTGAGGCGGAGGTACCACCGGATAGAACAAGGAAAATGAACCGCATCCCGAAGGGATGCCAGCAATAACAATGGAGGTGCTGTCATCCCTTCGGGATGGTGGTCTTCTTCTTACGGTTCCGGTGGTATCTCCCGCTTCGCGGGATCAACCACCGGCTAATAGCTGACAAGCCTCCGGCTTGTTTTGAGGAAGGGGCGCACACCAGATAGGCGGCCACTAACAAAGGAGATGCAGCATGGAGTCACAGGGATTCGGTTTACTACTGTTGTTGTTTGGAGCAATCTGCGGAGGATCATTCGGTCTGCCGAGCAAATTCGTAAAAAAGGACACTCCCTGGGAGACATTGTGGGGACCATTCTTCTTCTTTGTCGCCATACTCCTTCCAACAACAGTGTTTCCCTTAATCGCCAAGGGGCTGTTTACGACCTGCGGTGAAGCCGGATGGGCCGTGGTCAAGATGACAGTGCTGTTCGGATTCCTGTGGGGACTTGGATCCATGACGCTCGGACTCAGTTTCGCTTTTATCGGGCTTTCGCTTGCCTACGCAATAAACTACGGGGCACAAATCGCTACAGGTGGCTTCGGCGGCTTCGTGATCCACAACTCTGACCAATTGGCAACACCACATGGTCTCACGATCACCGCGGGTGTTGTTGTATGCATCGTGGGGGTTGTTATCTGTGGAAAGGCGGCCATGCTGAAGAGCACGAGCCAGGCCGATGACGGAGACGGCGAGCAGATGCCGACAGGCAGCAAGTTGACCAAAGGATTGATCGTTGCATTCATATCCGGTGTGCTCTGCGCCTGCTACGGGCTGGCCTTCGGGTTTGGCGGGAAGATCATGCAGATCTCGATGGAATCGCAGGGCAATCCCGGTTGGCGTGCCGCATTCGTGGTGTCGGCGCTGATCCTCTGGGGAGGGTCCTTGTCGGCCTGCGGCTACTGCGTTTTCAAGCTGTGCAAGAACAATACCTGGGGAACACTGACGGCGCCCGGGATTGGCAAAGTTCTGATAATCGCATTGATCATGGCCTGTCTGCACGACGGGGCGATTCTCTTCTATGGCGTAGGCGCGTCCAAGCTCGGCCCTATCGGTGCAGCCGTGGGCTATGCGGTGTTCATGTCATTTGCTATAATGGTGGGCAACGTAAACGGATTTCTCACGGGAGAATGGAAAGGCGCCAGCAAACAGAGCGTCAATTGGATCATCGGTGGCATTGTGGTTCTAATGCTGGGCGTCAGTGTTCTGGCCAGGGGCAACTACATGCATGGGACGGCGACGGCAACGTCTGAAGCCCAGGTAGAGCAGGAAGCTGTTACTGAGTAAACAACCCCGCCCAAAGACGGGGTATCCAGAGCAGTGCAAGTGCAAGTGCAATGGGAGGGGCAGCGGCCTCGCTGCCCGCGGACGCCGAGGCCGGTGTCCCTCCCGTAGAAACGCAATGGCATAGTCAAGAGACTCTGATTCCGCCCAAAGGGCGTGGTATCGGTGAATGAAACAACAAGAGGAATAGCATGAAGTTTCGTACAATCGTGTTCTTATCAGCATCCCTGGTGCTATCTGCATCAGTCTTAACAGGCGCCAAAACCGTCACGGTCAAGGCCAGTTCAGACAGCGAGGCGAGTGGCTTCGAGGCGTACCGGGCCATGGACGGCAACTCCAGTACCATGTGGCACAGCGCCTGGGGTGCAGGCGAAACGGATCTTCCCCACGACCTGGTCGTTGAACTTGAAAAGGACTACGAGATTTCAGGATTCGTTTACGTGCCGCGCAGCGGACACAGCAACGGAACTATCAAGGATTACGAATTCTATGTCAGTAATGACATAAAGAAGCTGGGCAAACCTGTCTCGAAAGGAACATTCACGGGCAAGAAGCCCGAGTATTCCATCAGCTTTCCCGCTGCCAAGGGCCGCTACATATGTCTGCGCGCCATGTCAGAGATCAATAATAGCGCAATCTTTGCGTCCGTCGCCGAGCTGAGAATTCTCTCGAAGGACGTTGACTTCAAGGCTGTTGCAGGCGCGTCGCCATTGCCAGGAAGGAAACCTGCGCCCGACCAGGTGGCAAGCCCGGAAAACGAAGCCCAGGCACAATACAACGTCCTGCTCAGCGACCTGAAGAAGCGAAGCAGGTTCACCCAGTACAAAGAGCAGACGTTTCACGAGGCGTCATCAATCGCCGAATCGGACCGCGACCCGCTCGATATCATCCTGAGGCGGACAAGAACGCTGCTGGATGACATAGAGAGCATGCCAAAGGCGCCGAAACTGAAAGAACTCGAGGGACAACTGGCAGATCTCGAGAAACAGGCATTGGAAGCTGACGCCGGTGACGCTGCCAGGAGGCAGGAACTGTTTGACTCGGTTCACGCCGTGCGCCGGAAGATTGCTTTCTCCAATCCCCTGCTTGATTTCGACAAGATCCTTTTCATCAAGCGTCAACGCGCGAGGTACAACCACATGTGCGATCAGTACTATGGCACTTATGCCGTTCCCGGCGGTGGAGTCTTCGTTCTCTCCAACCCTTTCAGCGACAACCCGGAAGAAAAGAACATCCTTGAGAACTCTATTGTTCAGCGCGGCCGCCTGAACGGCCAGAAACTGGAGACAGGCGGCTTCCTGTCACCCGAGTTGTCGTATGACGGCAAGACGATCTACTTTGCCTACGTCGAAGGCACCGGCAACGGCGGCCATATACGCCACCTCGACCATGCGAACAATGGACATTGGGATAGGGGTCGCTGTTATCACCTCTTCAAGGTAAACGTAGACGGATCGGGGCTGGAGCAGCTCACCGATGGCACGTTCAACGATTTCGATCCGCATCCCCTGCCGAATGGCCGTGTGATGTTTATTTCCGAACGGCGCGGCGGTTACCTGCGCTGCGGCCGGGCATGCCCCACCTATACCGTCTTCGACATGCGCGCCGACGGAAGCGGCATAAAGATGCTGAGCCCGCACGAGACGAATGAATGGCATCCGAGCGTGACACACGACGGTATGATCCTTTACACGCGCTGGGATTACGTGGACCGTCATGGCTGTACCGTACATCTTCCCTGGATCATGACGCCGGATGGCCGCGATTCAGCCGCGGTACACGGCAACTACGCGCCCCGCAAACTCAGGCCGGACATGGAAGTTGACCTAAGGGCCATACCGGGCTCGCACAGATTCACGGCAACGGCGGCTCCGCATCACGGGCAGGCTTACGGATCGATTGTAATGGTTGATCCGCGAGTTGAAGACGATGATGCCATGGCGCCGGTCAAGCGTATCACACCAGACGTGGCTTTCCCCGAAAGCCAGGGCGGCGCTCAGGTCTATGGGACTGCATGGCCTTTAAGCGAGAAATACCATCTCTGCGTTTATGACCCCGGCATGAAGCCCGGCGCGGGCTTCCAGGGAAGGCGGCACACAAAGGGGAATTATGGGATCTATCTTCTTGATGCTTTCGGGAACAAGATACTTCTCTACCGCGATACAGCGGTTGCAAGCCTGAGCCCGATGCCGTTGCGACCACGGGAAACGCCCCCGGTTGTGCCCGAAGCATCTGAACGGCTGGCCGAGAATCCGTCAGAAACGGGCACCATGGCCGTGCTCAACGTATATGATAGCCGGCGCCCCTTCCCGGAAGGAACAAAGATCAAGAATCTCCGCATATATCAGATCATTCCCATGTCTGTTCCATCGGGTGGACCTCCCCACGAAATAGGTCTTCGCCTGCCCACGGGAAGAGACTCAGTAATCCTGGCACGTTACGTATTGGGTACCGTTCCCGTAGAAGAAGACGGAAGCGCCCATTTCACCATCCCTGCAATGAAAGAGGTATTCTTCCAGGCGTTGGATGAAGAGGGGTTGGCTGTTCAGTCTATGCGTTCCTCCGCCTGGGTCCAGCCCGGCGAACGACTGGTTTGCTCAGGCTGTCACGAGCCCAAGTACCGGGCTCCCATAGCACCCAAGAAGATGGCAATGGCGATGAAGCGGCCGCCATCGGTTCCGAAGCCCGACGTGGACGGATCGAACCCGTTCAGCTATCCGCGTCTTGTGCAGCCGGTACTGGACAAGCATTGCGTTAAATGCCATGAGAAGAACCAGACGGCCAAGAAGAAGCCACCGCTGCTTGACGGGACCGTGGTTAATAAGGGTAGAAACAAGTTCTTCAACTCATACCACAACCTGGCCCAGAACTACGGTTTCTGGCAATACGGCGAAGCCCATCGCACCATGCCCGGCAAGTTCGGTGCGCGTCATTCGAAGCTGTACCAGATGCTGAAAGCCGGGCATCACAAGCTGGAACTGCCCGAGGAAGACATGCATCGTATCACGCTCTGGCTGGATTCATGTTCGGTTTTCTACGGTGTCTACGAGAAAGATGGCGGACTGGCACAGCTGCGCGGCGAAGTTGCAAAGCCGACGCTGGAGTAACGCCTACCTAAAGGAAAAATGAAATCATGAAACGCAACGCTCTTATTCTCGCACTGCTGATTTCGATCGTCGCCTCCTCTTTTGCGGGGTTGCCTGCCATAAAACTGACGGAAGAATGGAAGGCCCAGATCACAGAAGCCGCACCCGCAAAGCCGACAGTCAAACCGAGCAAGCAGCACAAGATACTGCTATTCTCCCTCATGACCGGCTACAAACACTGGTGCACACCGCACACGGCTGAAGTTATCAAGATCCTGGGACGTAAGTCCGGGGTATACGAGGTGATCGAAAGCAACGAAGTCAGCTTGTTTGAGCCAGATAACATTAAGCAGTTTGATGTGATCGTTCTGAACAACAACTGCTCCGAGCGCAAGAGGCGAAACCTCTTCTTCGATGTCACCAAGAATGACGAGAAGTCTGCCATGCTGGAGAAGAGCCTGATTTCACATATTGCCGGCGGCAAGGGGCTCGTCTCGATTCACGGTTCCATAACGATCCTGAACAACTCGGAAGAGTATAGCAAGGTGCTGGGCGGCTCATTCGATTTTCACCCTGCGCAGCAGGAAATCACCTGCAAGCTAGTTGATCCGGATCATCCGCTTGTAGCGGCATTCAATGGAAAGCCCCTGGTGCATGTTGATGAGCCGTACCTGTTCAAGAACGCGTACAAGAACAAGAACTTCCGACCATTGCTGATGATGGATACCGATAAGCTGAACTGTGGAAAAAGAGACGCGGCCGTCAAATCCGACAAGCGGTATGTATCCTGGATCAAAAAACACGGCAAGGGCCGCATTTTCTACTGCAGTCCTTCACATAACGCCCAGAGTTTTGAAAAGCCAGAACTTCTCCGCTTCCTGCTCGACGGCATACAGTACGCCACCGGCGATCTTCAATGTGACGATTCCCCGATGAAGAAATAGCCGATCTACCCCGGAAGTCCTGGGCGGCTACGGGAATTGCAAGTCTCTCTCTTCGTAGCCGCCGATACTGGGCCGATGGAATCTCTCCGGCATTGGTTAAGCCTTCAGATCCCTCGACGATCACAAGATGACACCATTGATGTAATGGTATTCTTTAAGGAACTGTCATGCTGAGCCTGCCGAAGCATCTCGCCGAAGGCGCTCTTTCAGTTTGGGCAACACGCCGTACAAGATTGATCTACAGCCAGGCCCAGATCCAATGAAGAATGCTCAGTGCCAGGCCGATGCAAGCAGCGACAAGGTGAGACATCAACAGTCCCTTGTGGAAGCGTTTGCGCACTATGCCTTGAACTTCGGTTACGATCAGGGCGATGAAGCCCACCAATCCAAACCAGTACCAGGTAACACCTGGTGTTCCGTACTCGGCAATATAGATGATGCCATGGACAGACAAAGCTACAAACAACCCCAGCGCCAGTTTCACGTGGATCTGGCGGAAGCGCTGTTTGAGCGTTCTGCGTTTGAATCCGGTGAACAGTAGACCTGCGAGGCATATCACCGCAATGAATCCGGACGTCCTTGCGCCGCGTAGCGCGTTCCTGGAAGGGTTCCAGATGCGTTTCCTGAGAGGAATCGGCACCGATGGTTTTGTCGGTTGCTCAACAGGGGCAACGGCAGTCGCAGGTTCGATGGCTTCAGGTTCTACCACTTCAGGTTCAACGGCTGCCACCACCTCTGGCTCGACCACCTCTGGCTCGACCACCTCTGGCTCGACCACCTCTGGCTCGACCACCTCTGGCTCAACGGTCTCCGGCTCAACGGTCTCCGGCTCAATCGAAGCGACGGCCACGGATGACGTCGACTCGCCCTCCGGCACAATAATCAGGCCTTCGCCTGCGTAGTCGCCGAGAAACCTGGCGATACGTTCAGCTTCTTCATCGGTGAAAGAGGTCTCCCCGTAGGCGTAAGACTGCATGTTTTCTACGGTCAACTGCCAGCCTTTAAAAGACCGTGGCCACAAGTACCACGTCATCTCATGGCACTGCGTGCATTTGTCATTCCACAGCCTATAGTCTTCCTGGAATTGCGAGGCCCCCCCCAGCGACATCGAGACAGCCAGAAACAAGCAGGCAACCACCAACGTCTTCCGCATCATGAATCCTTCCCCACACCCGCTGGTTCACTTGTCTTATTAATCCAGATCGATAATAGATATCGTCTGGATCTCATCAGCCGTGTTCGGGCCATAGGATATATCTATGTTCGACACGTAAATCTTGTTGCCACGCCGGATGCACTCTGACGGCGCATCAAGAGAGCCGTCTGCACCATCACCGGGCTCATTCTTCGCGATGATCTTCACCTTGCCGGTGCTCGTGCATACCTTTGCGATAGCGTTGCCCAGAAAGTCGGCCAGCCAGATGTTGTCTTCCGAGTCGATATGAAAACCGTCAACGCTCTCAAGGCCCTGCCCCTTGCACAGAGACGTGACTTCGTTGACCGAGCCGTCATCCTTGAGCGTTACCTTCATGATCTCGGCTTCCCCAAAATCCGAGACGTACAGGTTGCCCTTTGAGTCGAAATCGATGCCGTTAGCACCAACCTTGTGGAGATCGTCCTCGTAATTGGTCTCAATCTTGAGGAAGAAATGAGAATCCTCAACGCCGGTAACCTTGATGGGTTTTCCGGGGTTGAGCTCGGAAACCTTGAAGCGGTACACGCCGCTGATCATCGGGTTGACATCGCCATCAATGGCGGTTTCGTTGAGGTAGATGAACCCGTCGCGGGCAGCGATACCATTGGCCATCTGAAGACCCGTGGCCACCACACCACTCGAGACAGGCTTACCATCCTTGATAATGATCTGAATCAGACGTGAGGCCTTATCACCACCGGCGAATGCCTGGTTGTCGGAAACATAGAGGTTGCCGTCCGATGCAAAAACCAATCCGAGGGGACTGGCTAGCTTGCTTTCCGGGTGTGCCGGCAGATCCGCGAACTCTTCGAGTTCATCATCCGGCGAGATACGCATGATCTTGGCGGGGTGCTTGAACTTCATGTCAATTCCCGCGGCGTTCATGGAAAGATAGATGTAGTTGTCCGGCCCGATGGTCATCCCGTCAGGACTGTCATACTTGTCCACCAGCTTGAATCCCACTTCCGGAGTCTTCCTGGTCATAGTTGCACAACCCACCAGAGCCAACACTACCATACCAATCAACAGATTCTTCATACCATTACCCTCCTTGTGTTAATTCCATCGTTTCACGTTATTCAATATACATAGCATGTACTTCGCACTTCGGCAACGTCCTTTCAGCCGGCCGTGCCGACATCTTCAGTCCTTAGCGGGCCGTTGCCAAATCAAGATCTCTCACCGACGCTCGAGATGACAGGTGGAGTGGTCGTGTTTCCAGTACGAATGTCATGCTGAGCTTGTCGAAGCATCTCGCCGAAGGCGTTGTCACGATATGGGTAATACACCCTCAACTACTATTTTCGCAATTTACCACTTGAAATCATCACCGTCACGAAATATAAATAAAACTAGTTCGTAAGAAAACCGAAATCAATACGAAAATGTCTATCAATCTAACAGAGCGCGAAAAGCAGATACTGGAGCTTGTCCGGGAAGACAATTCTCTCTCCGTATCGGCCATGAGCAAGAGCTTCGGCGTTTCCGAGGTCACCATACGCAGCGACCTCACGTCTCTTGCCGAGAAAGGCTTCGTCCTGCGCACACGCGGAGGTGCGGTCCCGACATTCCATCCCGGGATACTTGAGCGGCAGCGAGAGAGTGTTGAAAAGAAAGAGACCATAGCCCGTGCAGCAGCCAGTATGGTCAAGGACGGTGATCACATAATGATCTCCGCCGGAACTACCACGGCGCTCGTGGCGAGGTATCTGCTTGGCAAGCGCGACATTCACATCGTGACCAACTCGACGCTGCTTCTCCCCTATATACGGATGAACCCTTCGGTTTCGGTCGTGTTTCTGGGTGGCAAGTTTACCCCTTCGGCAGAGGCGATGGTGGGCGCCGTGACACTGAGAGAGCTGGAGCAGTTCCATGTGAAACGCGCTTTTCTGGGGACGGACGGCTTCTCACTCGAAGGCGGCGTCACCGCACATCTTGGAGAATTGGCCGAAGTCGTACGAAAGATGGTGAAACAGGCGGATGAAGCTACGTTCCTGGCCGATTCCAACAAGTACGGCACCGTAGGCTTCGCAAGAATACTGCCCATCGACGAGGTAAAGCAGCTGGTCACGGACAGCGAGATCACAGACGAGGCCTGTACGGAACTTGACAAAAAGGGCGTAACAGTAACAAAAAGTTAAGGAAACATGAGAGTTCTGCCGGCGTGCAACGTGCAAGCCGGGGGCGAAAGGAAGAGAGATCAGCGAACATGGATCTGAGATTTGATGACAAGACGGTACTGGTAACCGGCGCAGCCGGTGCTATTGGAAAAGGTATTGCGGCGGAGTTTGCTGCCAGCGGCGCCAAAGTATTCATCAGTGATCTGGACCAGGGACAGATTGATGCAGCCGCGGAGGAAATCGGAAGCGGTTGCCGCGGTCTTGCGGCCAACGTCACTGATGAAGAGCAGGTTAAGGCCTGCGTTGAGGCTGCTGCCGAAGCATTCAATGGGAATGTTGACGTGCTGGTAAACGTTGCCGGCATAGTTGCACAGGGAAAGGTCGAAGACATCACGGTAGAGGACTGGGACAAGATGTTCGCGGTCAACTGCAAAGGGTCCTTCCTTTTCACGAAGTACGTCGTCCCCCTGATGAAGGCCAACAAGTACGGCCGCATCATCAACTTCTCCTCGAAATCCGGGAAAACAGGCTCCGCACTGATGACGCACTACTCGGCAGCCAAGGCCGCCATCATGGGATTCACCCAGGCGTTGGCCTACGAGCTGGCGAGTGATGGAATCACATCAAACTGCATATGCCCCGGAATCACGGACAGCACAGGCGTCTGGAAGAATGTCTCGGCCGGCTACATCGAAAACCTGGAAATGGAACGCGCCGAAGTGGTAAAGAAATTCACGGCAAAGATTCCGCTCCAGCGACTGGCCAAGATCAATGATGTCGTAGCTGTAACCGTTTTCCTTGCGTCCGAGGGCGCTGATTACATGACGGGGCAGTCGATCAACGTCACCGGCGGAAGGGAAATGCATTAACTGAAGTCCTGATTCTTTAATTACAACCAGAATAACCGGAGGAAGCAACAGATGGCCTTTGAACTCAGAACATACACGTTTATCGACAGCCTGCAGCCGCAGCTTGCGCAATTCATAGCCAAGGACAACCGGGTCTATGATCCGGCCGAATATGATTCGGCCCTTATGCTCGAGATTGCGCCGGCCATGGAGATTCACACCATGATCGATCACGTACTCAAGAGAACCAGCGTGAGGCTTGGTTCAGTGGTTACGGAACGAATCTACGGACTCATGCAGGTCCACCACGCTGACCAGGGCGAAGTGCGACAGGCAGGGGAAGTTGTACTGGAAGCCGCGGGCCTTACCGAAAGCGATCGCGCTGCGGTGAAACTCGTGACCAATAAGACGATCCGCTCCGTGGAACAGGATCACGCCATTTCTTTCACCGGACTCGGCAAGGGGCACATGGTCGTGGCCGGCGAATCGATACTGATCCTGGAAACAACTCCGGCGGCATATCTTGTTCTGGCGTGCAACGAAGCCCTGAAAGAAGCCCAGGTGAAGCTTAACAGCATCAGGCCGTTCGGCGCGACAGGCCGGCTAATCATGTGTGGCCCCGAAGCCGAGATCGACTATGCCTCAGCCGCAGCCGTCAAGACGCTGGAAAGCGTCAATGAAAATGCAAAGGCGAAGAGCAAGTAGCCGGATTTGGGTTTGAGGGTTGCAACAAGTTGAGATTGACGATTAGTGATTATCGATTGACGAGTTACGATTGAGCGAAAGATCATTCGCAAATCGTCAATTCCACAATCATTAATCGTCAATTGAACTGAGTATCCCGTCCTTCTTAAAACACTGCATAATCTCGGAAGGAATCCGTACATCCGAGAAGTATGGCCGGAGTCTCGTCTACTCAGGGTCAGCCGATATTCTTCACGAGCTGACGCTCGCGGTTACGGGGATCGCCCGGTCGAAGTCGGTCGCCACTGGATGTTGGGCGTTGGACGTTGGGCGTTGGGCGTTGACTCCCATCCCCTTGCCCTACTCCGTAACAATAAAGGCCAGTACCTTCAGTGGAGTGTGCCCGCCATTGCGAATGGCGTGTGTTGCTCCGCCGCCGGTGATAACGATCTCACCCTTGCCCACCTTGTGGTCACCGTCTTTTTCCGTCACGATGCCGATGCCTTCCAGGATAACGTAGTACTCGGTCTCTTTGTCGTGGCCATGAGTACCTATACTCGCACTCTCAGGAATGGTCATTTCGCCGATGAACCGGACATTTGGCTGGTCATCACAGTCTACCATATGAAGAACTGTGACTTCTCCCTGCCCACCCTTCATCTCCGGGCGCACCTGGACTTTCATATCTTTGCGACGATTAATCATGCTGTCTTCCGCTTTCCGTGCGTTTAATTCCGCATTCTTACAGTATCCGTCCACCGATTGCTTCACACAATCCTTCATGCGGAGCCGCGATCACCTCGATATTAGTCAACATTCCTGGCTCGGCTTCTTCCTGAAGGTGCCTTGCACTCTCTTCGATCTCATAAAGAGGCCCGGTAAGAAAGAAAAATGCCTTTCCTCCCAGCCCGGCGGCAAGGCGAAGGTCCAGTAGCCTTACTTCATTCCGTTTCAGCGCCATGTCCGCAAGAACGATGCTACTGGAAACCGAGAATGTTTCAACGATGGCCACAGAATCCACATCCATTTCCATGTTGCCCCCGGCAAGAGCCGGAAAGATCTCTTGGCGGATGTTGGGGATAAAGAAGCTGTCAACAACCGCAGTGCCGCCGCATTCAAGCCCGTCATTCATGGCTTCCTCGACGTCCCCTACGTGCCCCTGGATGAACACGATGTACTTGCCAGGACATATCGTGTTCGACTGCACAACGTTCACGTGCGCCTTCTTCAGCATCACGTCATGCACCACAATTCCCCTGGCGATACTGTTGGTCTCAATCATGCCGATCGCCGGTAATCTCATTTCGCACCTTCTATGGTGATATGTTCATCGGAAATGCCCGTTATGGTTCCGTCTATCGAAGCGTGAAGCATGGAGCCGAGCTTGCCGTCGGGAATCCTGGCCACGAGAGCCCCCCTGGAGACTTTGTCCCCCACCGCAACCACGGGCTGCGATGGCGCTCCAATTGCCTGAGTCAGCGACAGTCTGACAAGCGGAGGTGCAGGGAATTGGGTGAGAACGAGGTCATGCCTGTCATACTGGGCCAGTTTGTACCTCTTGGTCAGTCGGTCTTTCGCAATCTTACGGAATTCCCTGAACTCGTGAGGCTCAAGGGGGGCTTTCGTATGCGGATTCTTCAAACCCGCGGCCCGAAGGTTCCTCAAAATATCCGCATAGGCCCTCCTCGGGCTCAGGTCCATGGGACAGGCAAACTCGCACAATCCGCATTGGGAGCATATGAATGCACTCGTCATACCACGAGTGGGGGTGTCCATCTTGTAGGCAAGCACCCTCATCATCAGGTGCGGTTCGATATCGTGCCCCTGCAGGTAACGGGAGCAAGCGTCGGTACACATCCTGCACTGGCAGCAGGCGGCAACACTGCGCCGCACCATCGCGTCCATCGGTATGCTGCGGATCTGAACAAGCGGATGATCCTTGTGAAGAAAGAGCAGCCCTGACGTGGTCTTGTTAACAACATCGTCCACATCCACAATCGGCCCCATCATTGGGCCACCGGCAATGACAACGATATCCTCAACCGGAACCAATGGCACCGTGAATTCGATCAAGTCACGTATGGGCGTTCCGATGGCAACGTTTACCACCTGCGGCTTGAAGATCTCACCCACCAGCGTCACCGCCCGCTCCGTGACAGGCTGCCCCTTGGCTGCCTGCGCCACTTGAACCATGGTCAGCACATTGCTGACAACGGCGTTAACCTGCAGGGGAATGCCGCCTTCGGGTACAACTTTGCCGGTGATGTCTGTTATCAGAATATGCTCGTCGCCGGATGGATAGCAGCTGTCGAGAAGACCAAGTTCGATATTGGCGCGCTTCTTGTTGATAGAGACGGTCAGCGCGGCAATCGAGTCTTTGTAGCTTTTCTTCAGGGCTACGTAACCCTTGCCCGCACCAACGTGCTTCATTATAAGGGCAAGACCGTCGATCACCTCGTCGGCCTGATGCTCCATGATCCGCTGATCTGAATTGAGCAGAGGCTCACACTCAGCACCATTGGCAAACACCTGGTCTACCTTCGAATCTACCTTGACGTGGGTCGGAAAGCCCGCCCCGCCACATCCGATGACTCCCGCATCGCGTACTGAATCGACTAATGACATGCCCAATGTGCCCGGCTGAATTGCAAGAAAATGGCCTTTGCCCATAGAAAACAGGCACCAAAAGCCCTAATTACCCAAGAATTCGCAAAACCTAAGAAAAAAACCTTGCATATGCAAGCAAAAAGTAGCATCTTTGAAACCCTCGCGAAAGCTGTGCGAAAGTTTGAGCGGGAAATGGCGTATATATGGTAGTCATAGTCACCGCCATGCGATTGATTGTAAACAGGTAGACATTGCTTCTGCTAAGCCGTCTTACAGAAGCCCCAAAAGAGCCAGGAGGAAACAATGGCAGTTGATCATACAGATGCGTTGGGAATGATAGAAACAAGAGGTTTCGCCGCGATGGTTGAGGCCTCGGATGCGATGGTCAAGGCCGCAAAGGTGGAACTCGTCGGATACGAGAAGATCGGTGGGGGTTATGTGACCGCAATCGTCAGGGGCGACGTTGCCGCCGTGCGCGCTGCACTCGAAGCAGGCACACGCGGAGCCGAACGTGTTGGCGAAATGGTATCCACCCACGTGATCCCGCGCCCGCACAATAATGTCGACGTGGCACTGCCGCTTGGCCGCACACCTAAGAAGTAAGTATTCCGTAGTGCATACGCCGGCCGCATCTTGCGGCCGGTTTATGCCTGCGATCCAGTGAGGGCGGACCATGATATTAGGACGCGTACTCGGGACCGTAGTTGCTTCTCGGAAATCACCCCGACTTGAGGGCCGGAAGTTTCTTCTCGTTGAGAAGATCGATCCCGCCACAATGAAGGGAAAGAAGGACTACGTCGTGGCGATCGACGCTGCAGGGGCCGGCATACACGAGATCGTTTTCTATGCCACGGGAAGCTGCGGTCGATACACCGAGGCTACCGAGGGCAAGCCCTCCGATGCCACAATTACGGCTATTGTCGACGCCATCGAGATCGATGGCGCCTACGTCTATGATAAGGCCAAGGACGCATGATACTGGGAATGGTAACCGGAACGGTCGTGGCGACCCAGAAGGTCGACAATGTTGGCGGGGCGAAATACCTCCTCGTCAACAAGTGTGATGAACACGGAACCGTGAAGAACGATTTCTACGTCGCACTCGACCAGGTTGGAGCCGGCCACGGCGACATGGTCATGATGGCGCAGGGAAGTCCGAATCGTCAGACCGAAAGAACATTTGACCGGCCCATAGATACTTCCATTCTGGGCATTATTGACCTGATCGGAAAAGGTGACACGGTCGCCTACAAGAAATAGCAAACCGAGGCAATCCAATGGCCATCGATGAACAAAGCGTACGGGAAATTGTTGCCAGCGTCGTGAAAGGACTCGACCTGGGCAGTGATGGGAAAGAGACTTCTTCAACAGCCGTCAGTCACGATGAGATCGGCGGAAGCGGGATTTTCAACGACATTGACAGTGCCGTTGCCGCCGCGGAAGTAGCGTACAACGATCTGTCGGCACTGTCTCTGGAGATCCGCCGGGAAATGATCTGCGAGATGCGGAAAGCCGTACTCGATAACGTGGAACTCATCTCCAGGGCCGCACTCGAAGAGACCGGATTCGGCAGGCTGGAAACGAAGATAGCAAAGAACACGCTGGCGGCAAAGGGCACCCCAGGCATAGAAGACGTTCAACCCACGGTCTGGACCGATGACCACGGCTTGACCTTGCTGGAACGCGCTCCGTACGGTGTCATTGGGTCCATCATACCCTGCACCAACCCGACTGCCACGGTCATCAGCAACGGGATAGGCATGATCGCTGCCGGCAACTCGGCAGTGTTCAATCCTCACCCGGTCTCTAAAAAGTCCTCCTGCATGGCTATCTCCATCCTGAATGATGCGATCATGAAGGCCGGCGGGCCGCGCAACCTGCTCACGGGCGTTGGCAAGCCCACGATTCAGTCTGCCCAGGAAATGATGAAGCATCCCGCCGTACGGCTCCTCGTCGTAACCGGCGGACCGGCCGTAGTCAAGGTCGCCATGAACAGCGGCAAGAAGGCTATCGCAGCCGGGCCGGGCAATCCGCCATGCGTGGTCGATGAGACCGCGGAACTGGACAAGGCCGGCAAAAGCATCGTCGACGGCGCAGGTTTCGACAACAACATCATATGTATCTGTGAAAAGGAAGTGATAGCCGTAGCCTCCATTGCAGACCGCTTGAAGCAGGAAATGGTGAAGAACGGGGCGTACGAACTGGACGCCGTACAGACAGACGCAATCACGAAACTGGTGATCGATGAACCCGGCGGGCCCGGCAACGAGGGCATGGCGAACAAGAAGTTCGTTGGAAAAGACGCATCTGTCATAGCCGCCGCAGCCGGCATACAGGTCCCCTCCTCTACCCGCATACTGTTGTGCGAGGTAGCGCGAGAACATCCCCTTGTCTGGACCGAGCAGCTGATGCCTGTTATTCCGCTTGTTCGCGTGAGCGACGTGGACGAGGGCATCGCACTGGCTGTTCAGTGCGAACATGGGTTCCGCCACACCGCCACAATGCATTCGCTCAACATCGCCAAGCTCAGCAAAATGGCGAGAGTTATGAACTGCTCGATTTTCGTTAAGAACGGGCCAAGCTACTGCGGGTTGGGCATGGGCGGCGCGGGATTTGCGTCGTTCACGATCGCCAGCCCGACCGGCGAAGGCGTAACACGCGCACGTACTTTCACCAGGGAGAGACGCTGCGTGGTAGTGGATCATTTTAGAATCATCTGATCGTTCGAAGAGGCAGGTAATGAAACTGGCAAAAGTCGTCGGTACGGTTGTAAGTACTCAGAAACTGGAATGCCTTGAAGGCATCAAGTTTCTCCTGCTCCAGCCTTTGGACGAGGAACAGAACGAGAGCGGCGATGTACTGATTGCCATGGACCCTGTCCAGGCCGGTGAAGGCGACGTCGTATTCTATGAGTCTTCCAAGGAAGCCGCGCGTGCGTACAACGAATGGTTCCAGCCGGGCGACGTAGCCATCTTCGGCATTGTTGACCACATTGACCTTGAGAAGGAATAGCATTTCATGATCCTGGCCAAAATAATCGGAGACGTGGTTTCAGATCACAAGATTGACGACTACGCCGGATTGAAGATGCTGATTGTCCAGCCCATTGACCCTGACGGCACCCCGAAAGGCAAAACGTTCCTGGCCGTTGACGGTGTGCAGGCCGGAGTGGGCGACACCGTACTCATAATGGACGAAGGCGGATCGGCCCGAATGCTTCTCGAAGAACCTGATATCTTTACGATACGCGCTGTTGTCGCCGGGATTGTTGACCAGATTTCGATGGAAACCGAGGAGTAATTGATCTGTGACGGACATCGACATAGAGAAGATCGTTGAGTCCGTGGTTGCCAGTATCACGGCGAAGACGCAGGGCGAAGAACTCGATCTTTCGCCCGACACGGTGACGCGCGAAGTATCCTTGAATCAGAAGGATGACGTTCGGCATGTTGCCCTGGGCGTCGGTTCGCCGGCGGCGGACGGCGGGACGGCGGTCCGGACGTACCTTGAAAGCCTCGGCTATCACGTGGTTAACGTTACGGCCGGACCTGGACAGGACTGTGTCGACATTGCGGCGGGCGTCGCGAAGAAGGTGGCTGGCGGTGAATGCGAGCGCGGTATTGTTATGGATGCCGACGGCATCGCTTCTTCTATTGTCTGCAACAAGGTAAAGGGCATACGAGCCGCCCTGTGCTATGACATGAGGTCGACCGTGAACAGCCGGGAACACTTCAATGCTAACGTAATGACAGTGGGTGGCCCGTTCCACAATAACGCGGAGCTCTGTGAGATGGCCAGGACATGGCTGGAGCTTCGCTTCTCGGACGGACGGCGCTGGGCCACTATTAATAAAGTCATGGCGACCGAAAAGTCGTCGCCTGTAACCTGAAGTTTTCTGAAAATAACAACATACCTGGGGACAGATAAATGGACGAGAAGGCTCTTATAGAGAAAATAACCAGCGAAGTTATCAAGCGGTTGAACGTACCCGAAGGCATTAGCCAGCAGACCGGCGGTGCATTGCCCGGATCAGCTCCGGCCGCCCTTGCCAAGTATATTGATCATACAATGTTGAAGGCTGAAGCTCCGGATGCAGCGTTCGATCAGCTCTGCGAAGAAGCTATACAATGGAAATTCTGTTCTGTTTGTGTCAATTCGGGGCGGGTCCGGTACGTGACCCAGAAACTCCAGGGCACGGGTATCAAGGTATGCGCCGTCATCGGGTTCCCACTTGGACAGATGGATTCGCGCGCGAAGGCGTTCGAGGCAAGGCGCTGTATTGCCGACGGGGCAAACGAGCTGGATATGGTCATTAATGTCGGCGCCCTCAAGTCCGGCAACCTCAAATTGGTCGAGGAAGACATCCGCGCCGTGCGTCGGGCAACCCGAAGCAACACGGTTCTGAAAGTAATCATCGAAACCAGCCTGTTGAATGACGACGAGAAGGTCATTGCATGCCAGCTTTCCAAGAAAGCCGGCGCCGATTTTGTAAAGACCTGCTCGGGGTTCTCCGGAGGCGGAGCTACGCCGGAAGACATTGCACTGATGCGCAGGACCGTTGGTCCCGACTTCGGTGTCAAGGCAAGCGGGGGAATGAGAAACTATCCGCGTGCCGTCGCAATCCTGGCAGCCGGGGCAAACCGAATCGGCGCGGTCTCAAGCGTTGCGATCGTAACCGGACAAGAGGGGGAAGGTGCCTACTAGTGTCACATTGACAAGTCCGTCGCTGAGTGTTCGCATCGCGCAAACAGGCGCTGAGATCAAGAGCATTCAAGAGAAGTCGACCGGAATAGAGTATATGTGGCAGTCGGACCCGGCGTACTGGACCGGCGCCGCTCCCATACTCTTTCCCATCATCGGCGGGCTGAAGAACGGCAAATACACCTTTAATGGCAAAGACTACTCTATGCCCTCCCACGGGCTGGTGAGAAAAGCCGACTGGGCCCTGGTCAACTCCGGCAGCACATCGGCATCGTTCGAGATCGCATCTTCGGCAGAAACCAGGGAGATGTATCCCTTTGATTACGCCTTGCGGGCACATTTCACCCTTAGCGACAACATTCTTTCTGTCCGATACGAAGTTAGCAATACCGGCAACGGTACAATGTACTTTTCTATCGGGTCTCACCCCGCGTTCAACATTCCGTTCGCCGGTGGGCACCTCGAGCATTACTACTACCATTTCAGCGAATCGGAAACGATTGAGCGCAATTTCTTCGGCGGCGGTCTCACCCTGAACAGAACCGCCCCCGTGTTCGACAACAGCCGGCAGATCTTCATTACCAGGAAGCTTTTTGAACAGGCTGCAATCATCCTGAAGAACCCGGCGTCAAAAGAGGTGTCGATCCGCAACAGCCGTAACAACAAACAGATCAAAGTGACCACAGACGGCATGCCGTTTCTCGGCCTGTGGGGACCGCCCGGCGTCCAGTTTGCCTGCATTGAACCGTGGTATGGCGTGCCCGACAATGAAGCCACCGACGGCGAATTTACCACAAAAGAGGGAATAATGTCGCTTGCCGCGAACGGAACGTACGAGACGACGTATCGGATAGAAATAGTGTAAGGAAGTGGAACACGCCTTACGGCGTTAACTACGAACTGGGGACATCAGCAAAGTAGGTCCACCGCTACGAGGTGGACCAAGTGAATGGAATGTGAACCTCCGGCATTTGCTTCGCGCCAACACTCTTGCCGGGATTAAGTAACATGCAATGGGCCGTCCACCTCGTAGCGGTGGACGTACTTGCAGATGGAGTGAGAGTCGAGGATACCCATGAAAGCTGTTGTTTTTTATGCGCCGGAAGATGAACGTGTTGAAGATGTACCTGTCCCCTCCGCCGGCGAAGGTGAGATACGCGTAAGAGTTGATGCATGCGCCGTTTGCGGTTCAGATCTTAAGGCCTTCCACGTAGGTAATCCGCGGATCAAACCCCCGATGGTGATTGGCCATGAATTCACCGGTATTATAGATGAAATAGGCCCGGATACGACAGGCTACGAGCTGGGCGACCGGGTGGTCATGGCCACTTCCGTCTCCTGCGGATCCTGCGTGTACTGCGAGAAGGACCTTGCGAACCTGTGCGCCAATGTGGCCCCCATGGGCTACAGCTACCCCGGCGGAATGGCCGAATACGTGACAGTCCCGAAGCGCGCCGTGGATAACGGGCACGTTGTCAAGGTTCCCGCGGGCATAAAACCAGAGCATGCCGCACTGGCGGAACCCGTAAGCTGCGCCGTCAACTCCTGCGAGCAGTGCCTGATCAAGGAGGGGGACACGGTCCTCGTGATGGGTGCCGGCCCCATGGGAATCATGAACGCATGCGTTGCGCGCGGAATGGGTGCTTCGAAGATAATCATGTCGGAGATCAACGAGTCACGCCTTCAGCAATGTGATGTGTTCGAGTTCGACGAACTTGTGAATCCTGGAACACAGGACCTTGAGGAGGTAGTCAAGGCCGCCACCGGAGGCATCGGTGCTGACGTGGTGATCGTTGCTGCTCCGGCCGCCCAGCCACAAGAACAGGCGCTTTCACTGGTCCGCAAGCATGGTACGGTTTGCCTCTTTGCATCCTTGCCGGTCGGCAGAAACATGCTATCCTTAGACAGCAGATTGATTCACTACGGTGAGCTTCGAGTGGTTGGAACAAGCGATTCCCGGCCCGAACACGTTACAACTGCAGTGGAGTTGATCGATAAAGGCCTTCTGCCGGTCGATAAACTGGCATCCCACGTCATGAAACTTGACGATATCCTGGAGGCATACGAGCTGATGAAGACCGGTGAAGCGTTGAGAGTTGTTCTTGTTCCTTAAAGGAGGAGTGATCAGTGTTCAGTGTTCAGTGTTCAGTTGGGCCTCTGGTTCCCCTCGTAGGACGGGCACCTTGCCCGTCCGGGAGCAACGACAGGCGGCACAGGAGGGCAATAACTGGTCTCAGGGCTTTTCTTGCGCTTGCCCGCCGCCAAACTTGCGCGGGTCGGGCAGGGTGCCCGACCTACGGGGGAAGGAACGAGAGTTCTTGCAGTGGACTGAATCGTATTCAGAGACAAGTGTTTTCTGCTGCCCGCCATCGGACCGTCCTGTCCGTTATACTGATCACCAGTCTCACGCTGGGTACATTCCTGTGTTCAGCCACGGGCGAGCCACCGGCATCCCCCGTCAAGTATTCAGAATTCTCTGCCGGCAATCCGCTCATAACGTTTGACAAGCTGGTATTTGTTAAGCGTCAGACGTATCACTCCAGCCATTTCTATACCGATTTCATTGACGGCTGCAGCCGTTACGGCGGCAACATCTGCATTCTGGACCTGAAAACCGGGAAGGTCACGGACCTGATCCCGGACATGGAAGGGGGGATCTTCGGTCGGTTTGATCTTCACTTCAGTGCAAAGAAGATCGTGTTCGATTGGAAAAAGGAGCCCCGCGAAGGATTCCGGATCTACGAAATCGACATTGAACCAAAGAAAGGCGTTGCCGTTGGCAAGCCCCGCCAGATCCTGGCTCGTCCGGACGATGAAGACGCCCGGATAGCGAAGTACGACAATTCCAAGAATGGCAGAACCGCCCGAATGTACTATCACCAGACGGACGACATGCATCCCTGCTACCTGCCCGACGGAGGTATTGTGTTCGTGTCTTCCCGCTGCGAGTATGGAACCCTTTGCGACGCGCCGGACAATCTTTCCAGCGCCATCATGTACCGCATGGATGGCAACGGAAAGAACATGCGCCCGCTTTCAAACAGCGCGGTCAGCGAGTTCTCGCCAAGCATGATGGAGGACGGCCGCATCCTCTACACCCGCTGGGAATATGTCGACAAGGGCCAGCTTGGAGTGAAATGTCTCTGGGCTATGCATCCGGACGGGTCTGAAAGCTCCGAGATCTATGGCAATGATATCCGCTTCCCGCCGACGTTTCTTCACGGGCGCCAGATACCGGGCAAACCGAACCTGGTGTCGTTCCTGGGCACACCGCATTTTCCGCAAAGCGGGATCGGCACCGTCATTCTGGCCGACCTGACCAAGAACATCCGGACCCGCGAGCCCATGAAATACATCACACCCAACGTGGATATCCGACAGGAACCCGGGTGGAACCAGTTCCGAAACGGGAAGTGGGTACGCGATCATAACGGCCCGCTTTACATGGATCCATACCCTCTCACTGAAAACGACTACCTCGTATCCCACAACCCAGACAAGAAATGGAACGACCCGACGGCTTACGGGCTGTATCTCATTAACGGAGATGGTTATCACGGGCTGATCCATGACGAGCCAGAGACATCGTGCTGGCAGCCGATTCCCCTTGTGACCCGTAAGACTCCCCCGGTCCTTCCGGGACAACTGGATCCTGAACTGGCCAGAAAGGGAATGGCGGAATGCACGGTGCAGGATGTCCATTTTGGAATGGAAGGCATAAAGCACGGACAGGTTAAGTACATTCGCGTGATGGAACAGGTCCCCCGACCGTGGGATTGTCGCAGGTTCTGGCAGGGGGACGGTTCGCACACGCGGCTGGTTGGCGGTCCGGCACTGTCCGTTAAAGTGATGTGGGGAGTGGTGCCGGTCGAGAAAGATGGCTCGGCCCATTTCTATGTACCTGCCAACCGGAACATCTATTTCCAGGCCCTGGACGAGAATTACATGGAGCTCCAGCGAGAGCGCACATACGTGAATTACATGCCGGGAGAGAAGAGATCATGTGTCGGGTGCCACGAAACACCTAACTCCACGCCACCAACGCGCAGCGGGATTCCCATTGCAGTCACAAAACCGGCAGTCGTGCCCGGGCCGCAACCCGGCGACACAATCGGCACACAGGTTATCCATTTTCCATCCTACATACAGCCGATTCTCGACAAACATTGCATTAAATGCCATGGCGGCAAGGAGACGAAGGGCAAGAGTGATCTGCGCGGAACCCTGAAGGGCCTCTACTCCGTCTCCTGGCACGCCCTGCTTCGCGTAGTGCCTACTTATGCCGAGGCGTCCGACTGGGGCGGAACCGAGTACGCACCACCCAAGAGCATCGGCTCGCACAAGAGTCGCTTGTTCCCTATATTGCGTGACAAGGAACACAAGGATCTGGAGCTTTCCGAAGCCGACTGGGTTAGACTGGCAACCTGGATTGACACGAGCGGCGTATTCTATGGAAGCTACTGGGGAAGGCGTGACGAGAAGTTCAAAGATCATCCGCATTTCAGACCGGTCCCGACATTTGAGGAAGCAATAAGCACGGTGTGTCCCACACCAATGGATAAACGATAGGGGAAGTAGGTCCTCCGCTACGAGGTGGACCATGCGAATGGAACGTAAGTATCCGGCACATGCTTTGCACTGACGCTTGTGCCGGAAAAGCTAACATTCAATGGGCCGTCCACGTCGTAGCTGTGGACGTACTGAGAGAAGAGATAGAGACAGACTATGAAATTGAACTTGAACGGTAAGGTTGCGTTGGTAACGGGGGGAGCACGGGGCATCGGTGTGGCCATTTGCAAGGCGCTGGCCGAAGAAGGTGTCAAGGTGGGTGTGAATTATCGAAAGAGCAAGGATGCTGCCGAAGCACTGGTTGCGGAAATCAATTCGGATCAGTACCCGGGCGCGGCAATTTCAATCCAGGGCAACATTGGTGCACAGGATGACGTGATCCCCATGTTTGACGCGCTCGAAAAGGAATATGGCCAGGTAGACATATTGGTGAACAACGCAGCCTATTGCCCGAAGGGACCCATTGGCGCGTATACGAAGGAAGAGTGGGAGTTCACCTTTGCTGTTAACGTGACCGGAGTTTTTCTGGCCACTCAACACTTCGTCAAACAGCTTAGAGACAAGGGCATAAAGGGAAACGTGGTCAATTTAGCATCACAAGCGGCATTTCTGGGTTCCACTTCCGGCCACCTGCCCTATGATTCAAGTAAGGGCGCACTGATTTCGATGACTCGTGCAGTTGCCAGGGAAACGGCTCCTGACGGCATCCGTGTAAATGCAATAGCTCCCGGGATGGTAATGACCGAGATGGTCGCCGAGCTCTGGGAGCAGAAGAAGGACTTCTACCTGTCCCGCATACCCATGGGCCGGATCGCAGAACCGGAGGAAATCGCAAACATGGTGGTTTTCCTGGCATCTGACGCTTCCAGCTTCATGACCGGCACAACGCTTGATGCAACGGGCGGGTTGATGATGCGCTGAACCGTGTTCAGCGCATCTATGGTTAATGGTTGATGGTTAATGGGGGAATACTGGGCTAGGCGAACTTGGCGGTTCGTGCTAGAGTGGCCGCTAAACACAAAAAGGGAGGGACGAGATGACGGTAGAAAAGATGTCTATGGGAACACGAATTAAGCTAAGCCTCATGATGTTTCTGCAGTTCATGCTGTTTGCGGCATTCTTTCCGCAATTGGCAGCCTATGCAGGTGAAATAGGGTGCGACGGTCTGCAGATGGCCCTGATCGTTAGCTCTATGGCCATAGGGTGCCTGGTCTCTCCTATTGTTGGAATGGTCGCAGACAGGCATTTCAACAGTGAAAAGGTGCTTTTCACGGTAAATGCGTTGGGAGGTGTGCTTCTTTTCCTGGCGTCCAAGCAAACCGACCCAACCGTGCTATTCTTCATTCTACTTCTTTACATGTTCTGCTATATGCCCACGTGGGGATTAACAAGTTCTATCGCGATGTCCAACAGCCCGTCTAAGCTGTTTCCTCAGATCAGAGCATTTGGTTCTTTCGGGTGGTTTGCGTCAGGCATATTCAGCTTCGTCGCGATGAAAGCATTTGACACAAAAATCGATGGAACAAGTATCCCACTTCTCTGTGGCGCGGGAACAAGTATTCTGGCGGCTGTTGTCGCCCTTTTTCTGCCGAAAACGCCACCGCCTGCAAAGGGCCAGCCGGCCTCTGTTGTTGATGCGTTGGGACTGCGCTCCATGACGTTGTTGAAAGACAAGAATTTCGCGATGTTCATCCTCGTATCTGTACTCGCGATGATTCCTTTCAGCATCTACTGGTCCTATTGTTCAGTCTTTCTGCAGGACAAAGGATTTGCATATATCACCATTACCATGAACTGGGGACAAGCAGCCGAGTTCTTCATTTTGATGGCCACACCGCTTCTGCTTGCCAAGGCTGGCGTCAGATGGGCCATGGTATTGGGTCTTGTGGCCCTGCTCGTACGATACATTGCTTTCCTTTGTGGCGGGCTCTTTGACATGAGACTCCTGTACTTCATCGCGATCCTGGTTCATGGAGCTATTTATGGTCTCTTCTTTGTCGGCGGGCAGATATACATCAATCAGAAGGCGCCGAAGGAAATGCAGGCACAAGCACAGGGCTTCATCTTCCTTGCAACTTTCGGCATAGGCTTGCTCGTGGGCAACTTTGTCAACGGTGCCCTGATTAATAGGTACATGACGGAAGCCACGGTCGACGGTGTGCTGACGAAAGTGTTTGATTGGAACCATATCTGGGGCATAACCGCGGTGATATCCGCCGTGCTACTCGTTGCCTTTGTCGCCCTCTTCAAAGACGACACCGTTTCTTCCAACGAAGCCGACGAGACCGACGAAGCCGTCGCCTAAGAGGAGAGCATCATGTCAAAGTATCTGTTGGGAGTCGATAATGGGGGAACAATGGCCAAGGCGGCATTGTTCACCACTGATGGTACGGAAGTCGCCGTAGCTTCCCGCAAGGTCAACGCTATCCAGCCGCAGGCCGGTTACGATGAGCGGGATATGCTGGAAATATGGAGTACAACGGCTGACGCGATCAAGGAAGTGCTTACGTCTTCGGGCGTGGACACATCAGAGATAGCGGCCGTGGCCTGTGCCGGCCACGGCAACGGAGTGTACCTGGTCGATGGCGACGGGAATCCCGTGCACAACGCTATCTATTCCACCGATGGACGCGCGCAATCATACATCGACAAGTGGATGGCCGACGGAGTAAACGAAAAAGCCCTGCCCATGACTACTCAGTGTCTCTGGGCAGCACAACCCAACGCCATTCTCTCATGGTTTCGTGACGAGAAGCCTGAAGTTATGGAGAAAACCAAGTGGGTCCTTATGTGCAAGGACTACATCAGGTTTCGCATGACCGGCAATATCGCGGCTGAGCTCACCGACATGTCCGGCACCAGCCTGATGAATGTTGTTACCGGTGACTATGACGACAAGGTTCTCGAGGTATTCGGCCTGTCGGACATGAAGGGCATTCTACCGCCCCTCGTTAGATCCGCCGACATCTGTGGGGGAATAACCGCAGAGGCAGCTGCCGCCACCGGCCTCAAGGAGGGAACTCCTGTCGCGGGCGGTATGTTTGATATCGACGCATGTGGCCTGGCATCGGGTATCATTGACGAAGGCCAGATGTCACTGGTGGCAGGGACTTGGGGAAACAACCAGTACATCAGTAAAGAGCCGTTGATCGACAGTGGCCTGTTCATGACCTCGTGCTACAGCATGCCGGGGTGGTACCTGATGCTTGAAGGCAGCCCCACATCCGCCAGCAACCTGGAATGGTTCGTAACCCAGTTCCTGGCCGCGGAGAAGGCGGAAGCCGAGGCAGCCGGTGCAACGGTCTTTGACCGCTGCAATGAAATGGTCGCGTCGGTGAGTGCTGAGGATGCGAATATTACGTTCCTGCCTTTCCTGTACGGATCAAACGCCACTGCGGGCGCAAAGGCAAGTCTTGTCGGACTGCAGGGACACCACACGCGCGCACACGTCGTCAGGGCCATCTATGAAGGCATTGTCTTCGGGCACAACACGCACCTGCAGCGCCTGTTGAATTTCCGGTCCGTCCCGGATGTTATCCGGTTCACCGGTGGTGCTGCCCGCAGCGAACTTTGGGTCCAGATGTTTGCCGATTGCTTCCAGATTCCGGTAGAGATTCCGGCAGGAACAGAGCTGGGCGCCCTCGGCGCAGCCATAGCTGCCGGTGTCGCCGCAGGCTGCTACTCAAGCTACGAGGAAGCGGTCCCGGCCATGACAAGAATCGGCCGGCGGCATGACCCGGATCCTGGCAACAGAGCCATCTACGAGGACAAGTACGCCAGGTACCATGCGGTAATTGAAGCACTGTCGAGTGTATGGTAAAGAACTGAGCAATTGGGAGGGGCAGCGGCCTCGCTGCCCGCGGACGCCGAGTCCGGCATCCCTCCAGTAAAAGCGCGACGGCATAGCCAATGAAAGGAAGCAAGAGATGAAAACAATGATGCTGGCAGTGACACTGATGATGGCGGCGGGAGTTCTGGGCTCTATGACTGGCTGCATGACAATGAAGGGGTCATGTGGTTGTGGCGGTGGCAAGCTAGACTTCGAAAATGCTGATTTCTATGACAAAGAAGGCAATTTCGATGTCGAAAAGGGCAAGGATGCCATCATCTCTCTTATGAAGTACCATGGCTACCCCGTTTACCCCAATATGCGTGAGGAGCTTTGGGTGTCTGATTACGGTACCGGCAAGTTCACCGAGGTGGGTCTCGCCGCCCGCATGTGGGCAAACAACACCAAAGACAAGTACATGCTCATGGACTTGTTCTTGCTTCCCAACCAGATGCTTCCCGAGCACTGGCACCTGGATGGCGAAGGCGATGACGAGGGTATTCCTGCCAAACTCGAAGGCTGGCTGATTCGCTACGGATCTTCACACGTTGTCGGTGAAGGCGAAGACAACCTGAAGGTTAAGGTGCCCCAGTCTCATGACGGCGGAAAAGTCACGGTACGTCACGAGGTCTTCTGCAAGGCCGGTGATTGGGCGCAGCTTTCCAAGGTTTACACACACCACTGGCAGCTGGCCGGCCCGGAAGGCGCGATCATAACCGAGGTGGCAAACTGCCACTGCAACGGATCCGTACGCCACCAGGATAAGGCAATCAACGATAACTTCCTGGGCAAGTAAAATGACTTTTTGTTGCACAGGCTCTTGAAAAAGAGCCTGTGGCAACCCTATCCTTTTAATAGGTATTCGCAAATGGGGTGCCGCATCATGGTGCCCTTTATCGGATGGATTATGGGCGCAAAGTGCGCAATAACACATGAGGATGGAGATGACTTTCAGAAATTCAATTGTCTTGACCATATCTTGCCTGCTTCTGGCAACGGCCTGCCCTGCGGCGGAATATCTATCTCCCATTGCCGTGGTTGCCGACGGGCAGATCCTTTACGTCGCCGAAAGCACGGCTTCACGAGTGGACATCGTTGACGTAGCCGGCGGAAAAGTGTCCGGGTCAATTAGCCTGGACAGGAATCCAACTGGACTTGCTCTCTCGCCCGACAAGAAAACCTTGTTCGTCACCGCCGACGGCCCCGATAGCAGCGTGCATTTGGTTGACATCGGCAAGAAGAAAGTCAGCGGATCAATCGATGTTGGACACACACCGATGTCTCCTGTAGCTACACCCGATGGCAAGCGTCTATTCGTATGCAACCGATTCGACAATGACATCTCAGTCATCGATCTTGACAAGAAGACGGTGACTAAGCGAATTCCGGTGACGCGCGAACCGGTCGCCGCGGTACTCAACTTGGATGGATCCACGCTATTCGTTGCCAACCATTTGCCGAAGGGTGCAGCCAACGTTGACCGGATGACATCCGTCATCGACGTCATTGACACGGCCACGCTCAAAGTTATCAGTTCCATTCCACTGCCCAACGGAGCCATTGACCTGCGAGGGATGTCACTCTCGACGGACGGTAAGCATGTCTATGTCCCGTCAATCTTTGCACGCTTCCTCGTGCCGACTACGCAGATTGCGCGCGGCTGGATCAACACACATGCGCTTAACATCATTGATGCCAACGCAAAGAAACTCCTTTGGACCGTTCTGCTGGACGACGTGGCGCTCGGCGCCGCAAACCCCTGGGGGGTCACATCCTCCGCCGACGGCAAGACGATCTGCGTATCGCACGCCGCAACCCACGAGGTGAGCCTTATCGACACGGAAGCTCTCCTGAAGAAGCTGGAGCCTATTCCTGCAAGAGCGACGGCCGGCCTGACAATTCCAGAATACGAATCGCTTCCGGAGAACCCGGCCAATAGCCTCAGCTTCCTGACTGGAATTCGGCGCCGGGTCAAACTTCCCGGTAACGGCCCTCGCGGCGTGGCCGTCGTCGGAGATCAGCTGGCGGTGACCCAGTTTTTTTCGGACTCGATTGCTCTCGTCTCGCTGAAACCCGGGGAGTCCGGGATCCAATCGATTGCTCTCGGCCCCGAACAGGAGATGGACACTGTTCGCAAGGGGCAGATGTTCTTTGAGGATGCTTCCCTCTGCTTCCAGCAGTGGCAGAGCTGCAGTACCTGCCATCCTGACGTTCGCACGGACGCGGTGAACTGGGACCTGCTCAACGACGGGATTGGGAACCCAAAGAGCACCAAGAGCCTGCTGAACGCGCACAAAACACCACCGGTTATGATAACCGGAATCCGCGAGAAGGCCGAAGTAGCGGTTCGCGCCGGGATTCGCTACATCCAGTTCGCCATGCCGGAAGAAGAGAAGGCGTCGTCCATCGACGCGTTTCTATCCTCCGTGAAGCCCATCCCCAGCCCGTACCTGGTTAAGGGCAAACTGAGCAAAGCCGCTGAACGCGGCGAGAAGCATTTCAAGAAGACAGGCTGCATCCTATGCCATGCGGGGCCCTACTTGACTGACATGGAGAAATACGATGTCAACACCACCGATGGCATGGAGAAGGGCAAAGAACTTGACACTCCCACCCTCATCGAAGTCTGGCGCACGGCACCGTACCTATACGACGGACGCGCCCCCACGATGCTGGATGTAGTCACAACGTTTAACAAGGATGACCGGCACGGACTCACCTCTAAGCTGAGCGCAGAACAGCTTGCAGAGCTCGCCGAATACGTGCTGTCGTTGTGAGATCACAGCCCCACCGGCTTTACTCCCAGTAGATCGGCCCTCTGGGCTGATCCTCTAGAGAGCAGGCCGGAGGCCAGCTCTACTTCCGACGGACCGGGGCGAACTATAGGAACTCCTAGATAATCCCCAGTTTCTTTTCGATTTCCTCGAGGGAAATACCCTTGGTTTCGGGCACAAAGAACTTGACCCAAAGCAACTGCAGGCACATGCAGAAACAGAAGAAGGCAAAGATGCTTCCGGTTTCCACGGAACCCGAGACAATCGGAAAGAGGGTAGTCATTCCAGCTGCGCAGACCCAGTGGGTCGCGGAGCCAAGTGCAGTACCTGCAGCCCGGTGATCGTTCGGAAAGATCTCGGAGATGAGCACCCAGATGACAGCCCCCTGGCCAACGGCATGAGCAGCGATAAAGCCGATGAGACACACCAGAACCATCATGCTCGTTCCACCCAACAGCCCCCCGGCTTCTTTCTTGAGCGCGGCGGCAATCTCTCTGACTTGTGCATACGTTGCATCCGAACCAATAACCATTTTCTCAACATCTGTGCTCTCTCCTTCAGCCGCCATGGTGGGCTTTGCGCCCTTGTACCATTCAGCACCGCAGAGCTCGACGAGCCCGGCTTTCTGACCGTCATATCCAGCCAGAAGTTCGGTCTTGTCTTCGTCTGATATGAATATCTTTCCTTCTTCAGCAGACTCAATCACGGCCACGGTGTCCCCAAGGTCCTTTGTCGCAGAGACAACTTTGAGCGTTGGCGTGCTCAGAAAGAGGTAGGAACAGATTCCCAGCGAAAGAATGTAACCAACCGAACCGACATACAGGAGAGAACGACGCCCAAGTTTGTCAATGAGCCACAGTCCGACGAACGTGAAGATCAGGTTCGTTACGCCCAAAGCAACTGACGACAGAAGTGGGTTCTCAACGCCGGCAAGTCCGAGAAGTCGCGGGGCAAAGTAGAAAACGATATTGATACCTGAGAACTGATTGAAGACGGAAACCATAATCGCGAGGAGAATCGGAACCTTGAGCCGCGAGGTCCAGAACCGTGCGGTCTTGGACTTGTCGTCAACCGTCGCTTCAACTTCATTCACCAGCTGATCAATCTCTTCGGCGCTGGCTTTGGGATTAATCAGGCGGAAGATGTCGGCGCCCTCTTCGCGTTTCTTGGCATGTGTAATCAGCCACCGCGGGCTTTCCGGCAGGGACAAGGTCATGATCGTGTAGGCCAACGCCGGAACAGCTTCAATGCCGAGCATCCAACGCCAGGCAATATCTCCGGATACCCATTTCCCAAACAGGGCGTTTGAAACCAGGGCGATCAAGATACCGAAGACGATATTGAACTGGAACATCCCCGCCAGCTTGCCGCGATTGTTGGCCGGAGATATTTCGGAAATAAACATTGGTGATGCAACCGTGGCAGCACCAACTCCAAGACCACCGATGAACCTGGCAACCATGAAGAACCACGGACCAGTCGCTATGCCTGAACCAACTGCCGATACGAAGTAGAGGATTCCGACTGTAATGAGCGTCTTTTTGCGACCATATTTTGCCGCGGGGATGCCGCCGAACATTGCGCCTATAACCGTGCCATACAGTGCAGCACCCACGGCGAGTCCATGAACCCAGTTGGGGAGTTGCCAGGCCATTTTGAACGCCTGTTCAGCACCGGAGATCACAATAGTGTCAAAACCAAAGAGAAAACCTGCCAGAGATGCAGTAACAGCCCATAGTAACAGATGTCCACGTTTCATTCCGTACCTCTCCTTATTTGAGCGTTCTGCGCTGTGAGCGCAGAACGCAGTGGTTAGTGGTTAGGCGCTAGGCGTTAGCGGGAAATGTCCGCCGTCCGCGTAGCGATGCCTGCCTCGTATCCCACTCAAAACCGTGGGGGCGATTTGCGCTGTCC
>JASLPY010000070.1 GCA_030744755.1 Kiritimatiellia bacterium
TACCGCGCCGACCGATGAGGCGCTGCGCTATGACGTCGAAGCCACGAAACGGCTCGGCTTCAACATGAGCCGCAAGCACGTCAAGGTCGAGCCCGAGCGTTGGTACTACTGGTGCGACAAGCTTGGCCTGCTCGTCTGGCAGGACATGCCGAGCGGCACCCACGTGCTCTCCAAGGAAGAGTACTGGAAGCAGTTTTTGCTCGAGATGGACCGGATGATCGGCCGGCGGTTCAATCATCCCTCCATCGTGTCGTGGGTGCTTTTCAACGAGGGATGGGGGATAACACAAGATAATCGCCTTTTCGAAAAAGAATGGTTCGACCTGAAGGACGTGACCGCCAAGGTCATCGCCCTGGACCCGACTCGGTTGATCAACCACGAAAGCGGTGCCGGCGGCGGGCCCAATCAGGGAAAGAATCCCTTCGATGCCGGCGCGGGACACATCGTCGATTTCCACTGCTACGGGTCGCTCAGCGCGCCCAAGCCGGAGGCGGAGAGGGCCGCCGTGATTGGAGAGTATGGGTACGCCAAGTACCTCGATACCTGCAAGAAATATGCGCCGTTCGTCAAAGACCCTGGCGTCAGCGGCTACGTGTGGACCCAGATCTCCGACATCGAGAACGAGCGCAACGGTTTGATGACCTACGATCGCAGCAAATTCACCGAAGACCGGGAGAAGGTAGCAGCCGAGAACGAGCAGTACTATGGCGAAGCCATGCGGCATGAACGTTCCACGGAGTAGAAGATTGGCCACCAGATTCGCAAACGGAGGAGAAACCATGAAACGAATGAGCGTAACAGCCCTCTCGATCGTCTGGGCGCTGGGGTGCCTCGGCACTTACGGTGCGGAAGAGGTCGCCAAACAGCCCGATGCGACACCCCGATTCCAGAAACTGGCCAAGGCAAAGTGGCGACAGGTCTTTCACGACCCCTGCACGGGCAAATGGCAGGATGCCTGGTTCCTTGACGGCCTGAAGGCCACGGTGAACAACGGGCGCGACGGCATGACGTTCACCGCCGGCCCCAAGGCCTGGGACGACTCCTGCCATGCCGTGCTCTGGACAAAAGAAAGCTTCGAAGGCGACCTCAAGATCGAATACGAATACACGAAGACCGATACCACGAACCGCCAGGTAACTATCCTTTACATTCAGGCAACCGGCTGCGGCCGCGAGCGTCCGAAGGACATTTCCAAGTGGAGGCGGAACATACCGTCCATGAGTAGCTACTTCAATCGCATGAACCTGTATCACATCAGCTACGCCGCGTTTGGGCAAAGGAACGACGATCCCAAAGAGGATTACATCCGTGCGCGCCGCTACTTGCCCGACGCCGGCAAGGGCCTCTCGGGCACGGAACTGAAGAACGAGCACGTTCGGACCGGCCTGTTTAAGACCGGCGTGCCGTACCGGATCACGGTCATCAAGAAGGGGCAGACGCTGTTCATGCACATTCAGGGCGACGGGCGCGAGCAACTCTGTCACTTCCTGGGCGACGCGCTGCCGCCGATCGTCGAGGGCCGCATCGGCCTGCGACACATGTATACCCGCGGCGCACGCTACCGTGACTTCCGCGTTTCCGTGCCGGAGCAGCCTTAAGATACCCTGAGAACTGAACACGAACCCAGGCAGAGAGGACACGTTGCCATGATCTCAACGCGATGGATAGTTCGGACCAGTGTGCCATTTATGATGCTGGTCGCCGGCGCTGCGGCGGCCGAGGGCACCGTGAAGGCCGAGGCCCGAGGCTGCTTTCAGCCAAGGGGCGCCTGGTGGGAGACGATGCTGGCGTCTCGCGAGTCTCTGGCCGAGGAGGAGGCCGCAGCCGAGCGCCGGGTCGAGGCCGATCGGCTGGCCGATCCCGTGCTAAAAGTGTTCCAGCCGCTTCGCGCCCAGTTGACCAGCCAGCAGGAGCCGCGCAAGATCAAGGTGCCGATTGCGGGGGTGAAGCAACTGTACCTCGGCTGCTCCGGCCAGGGCCGTGCCTTTCTGGGCGAGCCGCAATTGATCGGGCGCGACGGCAAGGCGGTGCCGCTGCCGTTGGCCGAGGCGCGCGGCCCCACTCGCCACGGCTGGTTCGCGCACAGCGGAATGCGCAACCGCTGGAAGCCGATCGTCTGGAAACAGCAGAACTACGACACCGGTTTCACGATAGAGAACTGGGAGATCTGCATCGAGCTGGACGGCCAGGCCGAGTGGCTCGAGGGCTGGCTGGGCGCACAGCCGGAGAGGGGAGTCCGGCAAGTGGAGTTCTGGGTGCAGTGTCGCTCCCTGGCCGAAGTTAAGGCCAGGGCCGCCGCCGCGCGCGAAACACTGGTGGTCGTGGTCGCGGCGGCGTTCCCGTCGCCCGTCGATGCTCGGCAGCAGCGGATCGAGGCATCAGCCGGCATCTGGAAGGCCGACTGGAAACGGGGCGACGTGGCCGATCTGGCCACCCGCTATGCCGGCGCTTGCGGCGGTAAGCAGAAGCAGGCAGCGGAGGAAATTGCCGGGCGGTGCAAAAGCGTGGCGGAGTTGAAGGCCATGCGCGATCTGTTCTACGCGCAATACATCGAACCGCGATTAGCCCTGGCGCGCAAGACGCTCGATATGGTCGAGCGTGCGGCCCCGCGTCCGCAATTGACCGCGGAACTGGCGGTGCTGGAAAAACAATTCGCCGACCCGCAGGGCAATTCCAACGGCGAAGCATTCTACGTCCGCGTCTGCAACCTGCGGCGCAAAATCGTCCTCTCCCACCCGGCGCTGGACTTCCCCCAGCTTCTGATCAACAAGCGCTCCGGCTTCCTGCCCGAGCACATGTGCGATCAGTACCTCGGCCGTCACAGCCGGGAGGCCCCGGGCCTGGTCGTGCTGGAGGACTGGAAGGGCAGTCCACGAGAGACGGTCCTGCTGGCAGGCAAGTTGCCGCCGGGCGGCACGATCCATCCCGATCTCTCCTACGACGCCAAGCGCGTGCTGTTCGCCTTCGCCGACCATTCTACGGAGCATGACGACGATCAACCTATGACGGAGCCCCGCTACTGGATCACCGGCGACGAGCGTTCCGGTGCGCGCCATCGGGCGTATTTCATCTACGAATACTCCTTCCAGACCGGCAAGGTCCGGCAGATCACGGGTACGGCCGCGGACCCGATGGTCCGCCAGCGTGAGCGACAGACCGTGCTCATCGAGGACACCGACCCGTGCTACCTGCCCGACGGCGGCATGGCCTTCATTTCCACGCGGTGCCAGCAGTTCGGCCGCTGCCACGGCCTGCGCTATGCGCCTTCCTACACGTTGCACCGCTGCGAATTGGACGGCACGGGGATCCGGCAGCTGTCGTTCAATGAGGCGAACGAATGGGGTCCGGCGGTGCTCTCCGACGGCTCGATCGTCTACTCTCGCTGGGACTACATCAACCGCAGCCTGGTCGCCTTCCAGAGCCTGTCTGTCATGCACCCGGACGGCACGCAAACGGCCCACTACTACGGCAACAACTCGCCGCGGCCGTGTCTGACCGGCGAGCCGCAGCCGGTTCCCGACACGCGCAAAACGGTGGCCACGGCGGCCGCGCACCACGGCCAGACCCTGGGCTCGCTGATCGTCATCGACCCACGCAAAGGGCAGAACCACGGCCCGCCTTTGACCTCGATCACTCCGGAGCTTCCGGCCCCCGAGGGGAGCCTGCCTCAGGGCACCACACGCACCGCCATACCGCTGGCCGACGACCTCCCCTCCCGCACGTCCGGCGGACAACGAACCGACCTCCGCTTCCCCCTTGGTGCCGGCACCCCCTGGCCCATCAACGAGGAACTGTTCCTTTGCACCTACCAACATGGCAGCCAATACGCGGTGTACCTGATCGACGTGTTGGGTGGGCGCGAGCTGATCTACAGCGACGCGAATATCTCTTGCTTCGATCCCATTCCGCTGCGGCCCCGGCCAATGCCGCCGGTCCTGCCCTCGGCCATCGCCGGGCGCGAATCGGAGAAGACGGGCACGTTCTACATCCAGGACGTGTACCAATGCTCGCACCCGCTTAAGCCCGGCTCAATCAAGCACCTGCGCGTCAACGAGATCATCAGCCAGCCGACCGCCAAACCGGCCGCCCTGAACTATCCCGTGGAGATCGTCAAGCGGATCGTGGGTACGGTCCCGGTTGAGGCGGACGGCAGCGTGGCGTTCGAAGCGCCCGCCCGTACTCCGTTCCAATTCCAGTTGCTTGATGAGAACGGGATGGCCGTGATGACGATGCGGAGTCTGGTGTACTTGCAGCCGGGCGAACAAGCTTCCTGCGTCGGTTGCCACGAGCCGCGATCGAGCGTCCCGCGTACCTTGCGACCGGCCAAGGCCACGGTGCAGCCGCTCACTCCGCCCGCTGGGCCGAGCTACGAAGGCGGATTCAGCTTCATGCGCTCTGTACAGCCGGTGCTCGACCGGTACTGCATCTCCTGCCACGGCTTGGACAAGGTCGAGAAGGACGTCAACCTGCTGGGCCCGATGAGCTGGCGCCCGGGCCGGAAATCCAGCTACGGAGCGCTGATGGCCTCGGGCCGCGTGAAGCGGGCGGAGGAGGGAACCCAACCCAGCCGGCCCAAGGACTTCTTCGCTCATGGCGGCACCTTGGCCAAAATGCTCCTGGACGGTCATCCGGACAAGGACGGCAAGAAGCAAGTCGAGTTGGACCGCGAGAGTTTTCAGCGGATCGTGGACTGGCTGGACGTGAACGCCCAGTGCTATGGCGACTACTCGCACAATCGCATCGAGTCGCAGCGGCCTTCGCCCGAAGGCGAAAAGGCGCTGCGCGAGGCGATCGCGAAGCGATTCGGGGCGGAGCTGGCCGGGCAGCCGTATGCCGCGCTGGTGAACGTGGCCAATCCGTTCGAAAGCCGTGTGCTGATGGCGCCGCTGCCGGTGGCGGCCAGCGGCTGGGGCCAGATTACCAAGGGAGCGTTCTCCGGCAAGAGCGACCCGGCGTGGCAGGAGTTGCTCAAATTGGCAGAGCGCTCGGTCGCCCCGCCGAAGTACCGCGATATTGCCGGCACGTGTGGGCGCGACGAGGCCTGTGTTTGCGGCTGCTGCTGGGTCCGAAAGGACCGCGCCGCGCGGGAAATGACGTTTACACGAGCCACAGAAGAGAGAAGAAAATGAAGAAGATATCGAACGTCAGCACTTGGGCCATAGTGGTGGGCGGACTGATTGCCCTCAGCTTCTGGTCGCCCCTCGCTTCCGCCGGGGAGCTTCAAAACCTGCTGGATAGATCCAAGGCCTTCGCGGCGTTGTCCTTGATGAAGCATACCCCGGCGTTCCGCCTGGAGTCCTTCGAGCCCGCCCAACACCGCCCGGAGGCCAAGGGAAAACAGTGGTGGTACATTTGCGACGGTGACGAGCGGATCGGATTGATCACGACCTGGTTGAATCACGTTGAGTTGTTCCGATTCTCTCCGGATGTCGATAAGGGGGCGAAGTACGAGATTCCCGAGATCTATCACTGGGCGAACCTGATCGGAGCGAGAATCCAACTGCGCATGAACGGCTACCACTCGCCGGTGCCACCTCTAACGTCGTTTAAGCTCACCTTCACGAAGGACCGGGGCGACTCGCTGGAGTTCAAGACCGAACAAACTCACAAAGATGGCTACAGCGGGACCATCGAATATCGACTGGTGTGGGACGAGCGTCTGGGCTACGTGCTCAACGGCATCAGCCACTTTGCCATGCCCGAGCCGCGGCAGATCGAGTTCAACAACCTGCTGGCCGGACGGGTCTGCGAATCGCGCGATGACCGCAAGCGATGGCAGAAAACGATGCGGGGGCGGCTCCCCGACGGCCGGATCTCCTTCGTCCATCACAACCCCGTCAACATCCCCGTAGACGACGTTCAGCCGGGCGGCTTTCTCGGTTTCGTGACGGAAGAAGAGATGAACCCGTTCGTGGAACTGCTCGATACCAGCGGCCCCGTCTTCTTTGCCACCTGCAGCCAGTGGTACGACCAGCACATTGTCATGAAACCGCCCGAGACCAAGGAGGCCGACGGGCTGTATCATCTGCGGGCCCGATATCGGCTCCTGTCCGTGCCCGGCACCGTGGCGCGGGACTTGGAAGCGATGGCGGTGGTCAGGGACGCGGCTACGGGTGAGTCAAGTAAGGCCGGATTTCTGCAGAACAAGGTCAACGACTTTGAGACGTTCGTGCCCCATGGCAAGGTGTACAACGGGCCGATCTGGCAACACATCAACGCGACGGAAGGGCCCGCGCATTCGGGGAAGCGGTCGATCGCCGTGCGCGGCCTGGGGCCTGGCAAGGTGAAGTCCGCATTGCCCATTGGCGGCGGCCCGGCCATCTACGGCGAATCGAGCAAACGCTACCGCTTGGCGGCGTGGGTGAAGACGAAGGGACTCGACCGCGGCGGCGCCTACCTGCAGGTGGATGACGTCTTTTTCAACTGGCAGGACGTCCAGGCCACGCGCCGGACGAAGAAACTCACCGGCGATCAGGATTGGACCCGGCTTGAAGTCGATTTCACGCCATCGCCGAGGGACCCGTTCCTGCTGATTAAACTGTGCGTCGAGGGCACGGGCACGGCCTGGTTTGATGATCTGGAGCTGATGGAAGTGGCCCGATAACGATAAGGCAAACACAGAATTGGAGAAGAAACGAAATGGAAATTCGCGAAACTGACAAAGGTATCGAAGTGACCACGCCCGTTTACCGACTGCTCCTGGAACGAGCGGGTGGATTCGCTGCGCGCCAGGTCGAGATCTTCGGGCCCGGCCGGCTCGACCGATTCGACCGACCGGGCGAGGGTCCTCATCCGACGTGCATGCACTTCGACAACATGACGGTCAACAACGCATTTCAACTGGCCCATTACGGCAAGACGAATTCCGGTGTCACGGCCGAGGTCGACGGTTCGGAAGTAAGCCTGTCCGGGCACCTGATTCCGATCGTGGAGAATGCAAGCGGAAGGGTCGGCATTCAAAAACGCATGCGATTCGAGGAAGACATGTACGACGTGGACGTGAAGCTCACGTTCGAGGAGACCGGGCCGATCGACTTCGCCTCCGTCTGGTGGGACGTCAACGACAAGTGGCTTCGGGCCATGCGGTCCAGCGCCGGCCTGTTCATGCCGCTTCGCGTCGGAATCGGTGATTCATTTGACGACAATCTGGCCAAAACCTGGCGACCGATGACCAAGATGGATCGCGGCGCCGGCGTCTGGATCGAAATGATCGGTGAGAGCGCTTCGATCATGACGGTGCTTCAGTCCCCTTCGCCCGAGAGTTTTCCGGCCGGCGGCATGAAGTATTGGGATGGGCCCGACGATGCGGACGAAGGCGAAGGCGTAAGCCATGGCTGCATCAATCTTGACGCGATCAATTGCGAGCTCAGTGGAGCTGAACCGCTTCAGCTGAGTGAACTGAAGTTTTCGTACCGGGTTTTTCTATCTGGCCCGACCGTGTTTCGGGCGATCTGAGTGTTTCTGGAAGTAGATCATAATTCCTTTTTTCTTACGTGTTGATGGTTGCAGATAAGGAGACGACCCAATGATTCACAATCGCTATTTCTTCCTCTTGTTTCTCTTGTTCGGCGCGCTGAGCCAGGCACAGGCCGATTCGCAATCGCGGTTCAAGGGAACGGGTAAGGCCGACCCTGTTCGGATCACGAATGTGAAGCGGGCGGACGGTCCATCTGCCGAGCAGAGCGTAATCACGTTGGACCTGGCCTGGGATCACTCCTGGCGCGCGACGTGGACAGAATCTGCGGAACGGACCGGCGGCAAGAAACCGCTCAAGCTCGAGAGCTGGGACGCGGCCTGGGTATTCGCCAAATTCCGGAATCCGGGAACCGACGGCTGGATCAGCGCGACCCTCTCCGCGAAGGCGTCTGACCACAGCGCACCCAAAGGCGCGACGCTCGACGTAGGCCTGACCGACGACAAGCTAAGCGCCGCCGGCGTGTTCGTTTACCGCGCGGCTTCAGGGAGCGGACCGAACGAATTCAAGGGGGTCAAGCTGAATTGGAACCATGCCGCGGACGGCGTCGAGACGCCGGCGAACGTTGAGGTGAGAGTCGTTTCTGTTCAGATGGTTTATGTGCCGCAGTCGCCGTTTTGCGTAGGCGATGGTTTTACGGCGACATACCCGAACGAGTATGCCGGTCAGTTTGAAGCCGGGATGTCAGGCAAACCGCTTCGGATCGAGAGCGAGAACGCACTCCTGCTGGGCGGCGAGGACAACAAGAATCTGGGCAGCCATGAGTCTCATGGAATGCGTGAGCCTGAAGACTTCACCAGCGATGCTACCCAGATTCTGCCGGGCGCATTCCCTAAAGGGTACGCGGCTTTCTACTGCATGAGGAACGAGATCACGAAAGCCCAATGGGTTGAGTATCTCAACATGCAAACCTACGCAGGGCAAAAAGCCTGTATCGATAGATCCAGCAAGAATGCTCCCGATCAGCCCCCCGGCGCTCCCGCTGTTGGCAGAGGAGGAGGTTGGCCGATCAAAATCAAGGTTTCAGGCGTTGCACCTGCCGACGGCAAGCCCGGGAAACCGGCGGTGTACGAAAGCAGTCGGCCCTTTCTGCCGTGCGGCGGGTTGGTATTGTCAGACTGCCTGGCCTATTCCGCCTGGACCGGGCTTCGTCCGATGACCGAACTGGAGTACGAGAAAGCATGCCGTGGGCCGCTAACTCCGGTTCCGGGTGAATACGCCTGGGGTACGGCGAAAATCTCCGGCAAGACCTACCATCGGCCCCTAGATCGCAACGCGGATTGGTCTCAGGAGGGCTATGTCCTGCAAGACGCCGGCACGGCTAACGAACGGCTCCAGTGGAAAGGCGAGACCAAGCCGGACGCCGAGACGGGAAATGCGGTATGGCAAGGCGCGATGCATCGTGATGCAAAGGGGCTCGTTGACACTGCTAATATAGGTCACCGCAATTCGGCCAGGAACCTGCGCGTGGGCATCTTTGCCACACCGACCAGCGGCCGGGTCGCAGCCGGTGCGTCCTACTGGGGCATCCTGGATCTCAGCGGCAATATGTGGGAACGCGTGATGGTCGTCGGCAGTCACTATGGACGTGAGTTTGCCGGCAAACACGGGATGGGCGCCTTTGGGATCGCCGGTCCGCGACTCTGGGGCACGGGCTCAGGCCTGCGCGGCGGAATAGGATGGCCGGTCGGTACTGCTCAGCGTGCCATCCGACCCATTGATGCCATGCGTGTATCGCATCGCAGATACAGCAGCTTGATATCGCCGTACAATCGCGGGTGGTACATGAATCGAGAACCCAACCAGTGCATCGGCTTTCGCTGTGTGCGCACAGCGACAATCGGCACCCCAGCGGCCGATGCACCGACCCTGGTCGCTGTGCCTCGGCCCATGAAGCCGCCCGTCTTGGGGCCGAAGCCCGACGGGGGCGGAAAAGTACTTCGCGGCAATCTTAATGATAGTGCATCTTCCAAAGTGGGGTGGGAAGTTGGAATTGACAAGGTAGCTGTCGCAGCCGCTACGATCACATTCGACATCACCTGGGAAGAGTCCTTTCGCGATGAGCACAATCATGACGCGGCGTGGGTCTTCTTCAAGGCGCGGGCCAATGAACAGGCCGAGTGGAAGCATGTGAAATTGAAGGCCGACAAGATCATCAATCCAACGGGCTATGGCAAAGGCACGGGCACGGCGGTGGATCTCATCGTTCCGGGCGGCGCGGACGGCTTTACGGGTGTATTCATACGGCGGGCCGGTCCGGGAGAGGGCACGCTCAAAACCCAGGGCGTGAAGGTCGTCGCCGACCTGGCCAAGGCCGAGGTCCGCGCCTACGCGATTCGCATGGTCTACGTGCCGGAGGGCCCCTATTTCCTCGGCTCGGGCGGCGTGGAACATGGCGGGTTCTTCAAGTATACCGACGGCGCCCAACGCATTGAGCCGTACCAGGTCGCCAGCGCCGGCGCGATCGCCACCGGCAAGCAGAACGGCAAACTCTGGGCACGCAAGCAGGGCGGTCAACTGAAGGACGGCGGCCGGATTCCGGCATCCTTCCCCAACGGCTTCGCGGCCTTCTACGCCATGAACCACCAGATCACATCGGCCCAGTACGCAGCCTTCCTCAACTCGCTGACCAAGGAGCAAGCGGAAAAACGTTATGCCGGCAACGAGAATTGGGATGAGGTATCTACACCCAGTGATCTGGGGGTGAACAAGGATCACTATTCCGGCGGCCTGGGTCAGGTTACGCGCAGCGCCCCGGGCGCAAAGGAGCCCTATGATGCCCACGTCCGCACCTCGCGCGCAGGCGCAGGATGTTTCGGTCTGTCCTGGGCAGACGGCGTGTCTTTTGCCGCCTGGGCCGGATTGCGGCCGATGACGGAGCTTGAGCTCGAGAAGATGGTGCGTGGTTCTCGCGAGCCCCAGCCAAATGAAGTCGGTCGTTCCTATTGGGGAGTTGCGGGCTTCAACAGATGGAACTGGACTGCCTTTAAGAACGATGCCCAGTCCGAACGTGCCGTCACTGTCAGTAACGAAAAAGGACTCAGCTTCAAGGGCACCCATGGGCTTGGTTCATTGACTTTGCCCGCGGACTGGCCGCAGGCGGATGCGGTCGGTTCGGGCCTGCGCTGCACGCTCTATGGCTATGGCATTTTTGACTTGGCGAGGCCGCGTTTGTCGGATCGTCTGTTGGCAGCTATAGCGGAACCAAATCGACGCCCATCGCATAAATGGCGCGGCGTGCGCACAGCGCCGCTAGGCGTGGGACCATGATGCTCGTTTTCCAGCGTACCTTGACGTTGGACGGCCCATGCTCTATCGTTTCAGGATATCGTGAGGATTTACCTAATGGAGGGAGTTAAGTAATGAGATTGCTGAAGAAACATGTTGCATTTCTAGTGGCTACAATGCTGGCTTGGCCTGTTATGGCTGCTGATAGCAAGCCGGGTGGGCAAGGGAAAACGGAGCAGAAGACCGTTCCTGAATGTGCCGAGTTTAAAACGCTCGAGCGTTACATGGCCGCCAGGCCGAAGTGGAATTTCAAACGCGTAGAAAAAGAGACCTTCAATAAGGAATCGCTAGTATTTGAATCGGACAAGACTCCTGTTGATATTGTCCTGCGACGAACCGAGGCGCTGCTCAAGGATTTACAGGGCATGCCGAAAGGGCCTTCACTCAAGAATGAGGCCGCCGAGCTTGTTGCGTTGAGCAAAGCAAACGTCGAGGGTATGCCCAAGGACCAGCAGGTGGAGTTGTTCATGAAGGTGGCGGCACTTCGCCGCAAGATAGCGTTTCAGAATCCATTGCTTGATTTCGACAAAATCATTTTTCTCAAGAAGCCCAAGCAGATCCGCAGCGAAAGGCACATGTGCGACCAGATGTACGGTCACAATGCAGGCAAGGGCGGCGGAGTGTTCGTACTTGAAGGCGCGTTCAGTGATAAGCCAAGCGTCAGGGACTTGCTTGCGGAATCCGCAGTCCAAAATGGGCGACTGGAAGGGAAGAAACTGCAGGGCGGCAATTTCTCCGGGTTGGATCTTGATTACGACGGCAAGAGCATCTTGTTTTCCTATGCGGAGCATAACGGGGAACCATGGACTGAGGGTTCAGCCTACCACATCTACGCTGCTGGTATGGATGGATCTCAGCTGACTATGTTGACGGACGGCAAGGCAAATGATTTTGATCCGTGTTTCTTGCCCAACGGGCGCATTGTCTGCATTTCTGGTCGGATCGGTGGGTTCGGTCGCTGTCATGGACGACCGGTGCCGACCTATACGCTGCACGGAATGATGCGGGATGGAAGTGATATAATCACGCTTAGCTGGCACGACACGAACGAGTGGCACCCCAGCGTCGACAACGACGGTATGATTATTTACACACGGTGGGACTATGTTGACCGCGATTCTGATATTGCGCATCACATCTGGCACACATTTCCCGATGGGCGCGACCCCCGCAGCTATCACGGCAACTATCCCGATGTGAGGGAATCGAGACCCTGGATGGAGATGTCCAACCGCGCTATTCCCGGTTCACACCGATACATAGCCACGGCCGCGCCACACCACGGCCAGAACTTCGGATCACTGGTTATGATTGACCTGCATGTTCCGGATGACAGAGCGATGTCACAGGTAAAGCGCGTCACACCGGAGATATACATTCCGGAATCGGAAGTTGCTAGTGGGGTGATCAAGTATAACAAGGGCGCGATCAAGCATGCCGAGGTGTATGGCACACCGTGGCCCCTGAGCGAGAATTACTATATTTGCGTTTACGATCCTAAAGCCAGCAAGTATGGCATATGCCTGATGGATGCTTTCGGCAACAAGGAAGTGCTTTTCCAGGACGACCAGCTTCCGTGTTTTGATGCGATTCCTCTGAAGCCCCGCAAACGGCCCCCGATTATTCCGACAAAGACAATCCAGGCCAAGGCGGATCGTACCGATCCTAACGCCGATCTTTCCATGGGAACGGTAACGATCATGAACGTGTACGAGAGCGAGTTTCCTTTTCCTGAAGGAACCAAGATCAAAGAATTGCGAATAATCAACATATTCTCCAAGGCTACGATCAGGTCCAACAGCCCGAATATCGGCCTGGCCGCCCAGTCACTCGCGCGTGGTGTGCTCGGGACGGTGCCCGTGGAAAAGGACGGCAGCGTTCATTTCAAAGCGCCCACGGGAACGGACATGTATTTCCAGGTGCTGGACGAGAAAGGAATGGTCGTCCAGTCAATGAAATCATCGACTTATCTCCATCCGGGCGAAACACTTGGCTGCATAGGGTGTCATGAGAAGAAGGAAAGCACTCCTCGTAACGTGGGGGGCAAGACGCCCATCGCATTCAAGAGACCGGCTTCCATCATAAAACCAGAAGCCGAAGGATCATACCCTCTCACCTTCGCCAGGCTGGTCCAGCCGGTGATCGATAAGAAGTGCGTGGGGTGCCACGACAAGAATAAGGACAAGGAAAAGAAGGCACCCAACCTGCATGGTGATGTGTTTACGAAGAACGGCTGGTCCGAGGCGTTCAATACATTGCACAAGTACGCATGGGGCAAGCACGGCGGGAACGGCGCGATTCGCAAAAACGGATTATCGTATTCTATTCCCGGCAAGGTCTGCGCCAACGCCTCCAAGCTCTATGCGCATCTCACCAAGGAGGGAGGGCACCACAAGCTGGAGCTTACCCCGGAAGAGATGAGGCGCATCACGTTGTGGATAGACTGCAACAGCAACTTCTACGGCGCCTACCTGGAGACAGACAAGCAGGCAAGAGGCGAGGTGGTCAAACCCAAGATCGGATTGCCACCATGGATTGATTTCAACGAACTGGTGAGATGAAGATCGGAAGTCTTCGCCCTCCTTCGCCAGAGGCTTCGGAGGATGAACGACTTCCCCTCTACATCATTCCAAACCAGTTACGTTTGCCGGCAGATCAAACTCTATCCGTTCCTGTCTTGGTCATGCCATGGGGTAACAGCGCAAAATCCTCATCCCAGTTCTGATCTTGATTGTCTTCCGTTAGTTTGTAACATGGCCCCGTGCATTGGAATGTGCGGCCTTCAGCCGTCACGCGTCCGGGGCAACAGAGAAGCAGTTTCTATTAGATCATCAGAATACAGGAAACCATGGTAAGATTCTTCGGTAAACAGAAAAAGCAGAAACCCTCCGAGCCCCAGGCGCCTGCGCAGGAATCTACCGTTCCACCGGCGCAGGAACCAGTGCCGACCACGGATGCGAATGTGTCGCGGTTGGAAGCTGAGATAGCCCTGCAGAGTGACCGACTATATGGTATCGCCCTCTTCTTCGAGGGAATTGAGACACTGTTCGACGGACGCGAAGAAATCATTATGGCCAATAGGGACCAGCTCCTGGGAATCATCCAGAACGGCACGGACAGGCTTAAACAGGCTAAAGAACTCCTCGCGCAGGTGAAAGCTGGGGAGGCAACGGCCCCGGATGTCTTTGACTTTCAACTGGCTGATGGTTTAGAGAACCGGGAAGCCCTGATTGAGCGGGCTGATGCTCTCGTGTCCGTCTACAAACGTGTTTTCTCCGGTCGCGACCGCGCAACGCCCTTCACCGAGGAAGAAAAGCTCAAACTCGTCGAAGCAGTCGCCGCTGGCGATTGACCGGGGTTAAAGCGGTGATTAACCAAATGCCGGGATACCTTCATCCACGCGACGCGCGCCTTCCATCAGGAGGGACATGAGCGGCGCGGACAAGGTCGCGTTGGCGTGTTCCTTAACCTGGCGGGCACGAAACGTTCCGCTGTCCCATTGCATGAGGGTGTAGAACGCTTCTTCCCCTGCCTCTCCATTCAGTTCCGCGTGCACGACCTGTGTTGCTTCCAGACACACGCGCCCAGCACCGTTCGTGCTGGAGAGGGATATTTCCATCTTCCGCCCGCCGGCGCTGAGAATCTGTACGATGTCGGCGAAGCGCACTTCCTCGAGGGATCCACTGATCCCCGACGTTACTTCAGCATTCGGAGTCTCTGTTTCTCCTTCAGCCTCCGGTTTTGTTCGAACCGTCCTCGCAAGCTGCTCGCGCATGCTGCGCGACAGCACCGGCCGCAACGACCATTGCCGTTCCATTCCGCCGCGGCCGTCGAAATGAATCTTGAAGGCGGCCTCGATATCATGCTCTTCCACAAGATGAAACTCGAGTTTCTGTGGCTGCATGAAGAACGCGAAGAGGTTTCGTAGCTGCTGCTCCTGGGCAGGCTCGTGGATTGCCACTGCCAGACATTCACCTTCCGGATCGTAATCAACCGGCATCACGTTCCAGGCACGCGCACAACGGAACGCCAGCAACTGGCGCGCCTCGTAAGGCGGCGTCTGTGCCAGGATCTCGGGCATATCAGCTGGCGGTTCACGCGATACCATTCTTACCAGTTGCTCCCTTCCCGCTCAGCGCGCCAGGATGCCGATGGCCCGGCATAGGCCCTGTGACTCAGCAACCAGGCAAGCTCCTCGGTCACCTTTTCGATAAAGCGAAGCTGGCTTTTCGTCATCTTCCTCCGGCTGAGGAATGCACCCACATAGATATGCCCGCGGTTCACCACGGAGAACATCCTGTCGCCGATGCACACCGAAAGCAAGTCCACCTGGTCGGGCCAGACTTCCGTCGTGATATCCTGCATCTGCTGGTACATGCGCGGTACAATTGCACTGAACGCCTCAGCGCAGTCGGCAGCGCCCTGTTCGGCCAGGAGCAGACCGTCAGAATCCGAGATTATACAGCCCGCAAACCCGGGTTGTTCGGCCAGCTTCCCGACCAGCGTAGGCAGGTGATGAACGTTCTGGATGTTCAGCCCCAGTAGCTTCATCATCTTCCGGACCCGGTGATGCCGGCGCTGGCTGTACGGCATTCCCGTCATCTTGCGGAATGTAATACGGCCCACCAGCGGCACGTGCCGCAACTCGAATACATTGCGGAACGGACCGTTTGCTGCGCGGTACTGGATGATCTGGTGCACAACGGACGGAGTTGCACCCGGGAGAGTGAGAAGCTGCTCTCTTGAAGCGGTATTGATATTGAGCCCGCCAAACTGCTCCGGCATATCTTCCTCTTGCTCTTGAGCAAGCTCGGGCGTTTCGGACGTTTCGGACGTTTCGGCAGCCACGGGGGGTACTACAAGGGGGGCTTCCGGCACGAATTCCGGTTCAGGCACGGTGGCCGCAACCGGCGATTGCGGTGGCAACTCCGCCGCGACATCGGATTCCGCTTCGAGAACGGGTGTCTGAGGTGCCGGTTCAAGGTGGCCCTCGGAACTGTGTACTGTTTCTGCTTCGCGTTCCGCACTCTCTTCTGCTACCTCGAATGCGGCGGGCACCTGGGAAGCCTCCACAGCGGGGGCCACTGGTTCTGATGCCTCAGACGCGGGCGCCTCCGGCTCTGATGTCTCCGGCTCTGGTGTCTCGGGCTCCGGTGTCTCACCAACCGGCTGTATCTCTGACTCAGGCTCTTGAGACAGTTCTGCCTTGCCGAACGGATCTGGAAGTTGATCGGCGCATCCCTTATCAACCGGAACCGAAGCGGTGCGCTCAGCCAATTCCGTGGGATCGATTGCCGCGATAACAGCGTGGAGCGGGGGCAAGACCATCGTTTCCTGGTCCTGGTGGGCCTCGGACAGCACGAGATCTGGCGGCATGTCGAGTACGAACTTGGCCAGTGGTATAGCGAGTTTGCCGCGGGCGAGTTGATCATAGAAGTCTTTCACGAAGATCGATATCTCGCGCGTTTCAACGGAATCCATATCCGTGTCGGAGCGATAGGCCTCCGGCACAAGCATAAAGGCGTCCCGGAGGGGCATCCTGAAGCTGGTTTCCTGTGATTGCTCGGGTTGCTCCATCTCCTGGAGCACGGACTCGATGGCGCGGAAGCTCTCTTGCGCCGCGTGCAGTTGTTCGTCCCCTTCGCCGGAATCACTGGGAAGAGATTCTGTCAGCTCTTCGGTCGCCCCGTTTCCGCTGGGGTCATCCATGACGTAAGGCTCAGAGACCTCATAGGGACGGCTTAGCTCGCTCAACGACTCATCTGACTTCTTTTTCCAATTAAACACTTTAACTCTCCCTCCAGCTGGTGCTGGACTAAAAGGCAATCGCCTGACCCCTCACACCAAAGGTTATGAGCACAAAGCATACCACCCGACAAAAACGCACAGAAATAGCCTTCGATGTCGGGTCCGTGAGTGTGGCATGTTTTGTGCTCTTCAGGATAGGCGACGATATTGAGATGCCGTACAGACAAGCGGCGGAGCGAGGAGAGAGATGTCATTTGTAAGCTTTCAGAAACGTGAGATCACATTCAAACTGGTCTACTACGGCCCGCCACTTTCGGGAAAAACCACAAACCTTGAGCTCCTGCACAAGGTGATCCCGGCTACTGAACGTGGGGATATGACAATGCTCTCTACCAGGCAGGACAGAACGCTGTACTTTGACTTCCTGCCATTGCAATCAAACGCCATCAAGGGCTTCGTCTCCAAGTTCCAGCTCTACACAGTTCCCGGACAGCCAATCTACACCGAAACAAGGCGAATAGTGCTGAACGGGGTGGACGGCGTGGTTTTCGTGGCAGACTCCCAATGGAGTGAGATGGAGGCAAATACAGACAGCTTTGAGAACTTGAAAGAGAACCTCGCGACAGACGACGTATCGCTTGAAGATTTGCCCCACATTCTCCAGTTCAACAAACGCGATCTTCCCGAAATAGCGCCGATACATTACCTCGAGTTCATGCTGAACCGTGGTGAACACCGCGTACCCTCTTTCGAATCGGTAGCGACCGAGGGCACTGGCATTCGCGAATCGTTAAACGCGATGGCTAAACTGGTGATGGCGCGCTTTATCAAGGAACACAAAATGGAAATCGGGGAGGTCATCAACCGCGAGGACCTGGCCGTGAGCGACGCATGAGCATGACGGGCTATTCTTTAACTGTAGAGCAGGGCTGCGCGATCGAAAGTGCCATGTGTGAGCTCGAGGTCCAGGCGGAAGCCGAGACCGTCCTATGCATTGACTGCTCTGGCGCCATCCTCGGGCAAGCAGGTACTCTTGAGGGACATATTCTGGACACCGTATCCGCGCTTTCGGCTGGTTCATTTGCCGCTACGCACGAACTGTCACGCGTCCTCGGAGAAGGCGGCTTCGAGGCAGTGCACCACCAAGGGCATAAAAAGGGAATCTACATCCACAGTGTCGCAGAAGAATTCAGAATTGTTGTCGTTTTTGCGAAACCAACGACAATCGGCCTCGTCAAACTCTACGCAGCGAAAACAATTAAAGAAATTACTCCCCTGCTCATGCACGTGATAAACCAAGGCCTCGCCCCCATGGGACAGGAGTCGGTCACGTTCGATCTCGATCCGAATGCAGTGCCTTTCAACGAAACCGAGGCGCATCGCGCCGCTACTTCGAACTAAAGGCAGACTTGCACCTTCCGATCATCCCCTCCTTTTCCTAGGACATTCCCCCCCCAGTTTTCGGGTGCTATATCACGGAAGCACCTGACCTTGCGACGTTTACACAGCATCTGAAGTATAATGGTCTCTCAGCGGCAAATGGCACCCGAGATGCCTCGCTACGCTCGGCATGACAGAAGACCTCAGAAAACTGTCATCCCGAGCGCAGTCGAGGGATCTCTGGCGCGATGCCAAGCACCAGAATTGGGGAAAGGCCACCTCCTCTTCCTTCTTGCGCTAGACCGCTACTGGTTGCAACTTCTTACCTGTCCCCTGTTCCCGCGGATTTACAGCGCCTTCAGAGCGCGGATTGCCTGCGTGGCATCGGCGGATGAATCGAGGGCAATGTGGCCGACGAATTTGCGGCCGATTGCAGCGGCCGACAGTCCTCTGACGTTAATCCCTTTTCCGGCAAGGGCGGCCGTGATTGCCGATCCCTGGCCTTTCTTGTCCGGTCCTTCCACGCGTATCGTGTGCAGGGAGTCCGTCTTGTCGAAACCCGCCTTGCGTGCCGCACGGCACTGTGCGGCGCCCTTGAGGGGTGTCACAAACACAACTCCTGTCTTGCGTTTTCCGGGTTCCCGCCTGGCAATGACAAACTCCAGGTTAGCTCCGGCATCCGTCAGGGCATCCAGTTTCGCCTGCAGCGCCCCGGGTTTGTCCTTGATGCTTGCCGCCCACGTGTCTCTACGTTCCGCCTTCATCACTCCGCCTCCTCTCAATCGGGAGCCAGACCATCGTGCGCTCCCTCAACCCGATGCTAAGACCAGCGGGATACAGTGTCAAGGAGCAGATCGTAAGAATTGAGTTATTCGCGCATACCATTAGAGTAGCGCATAGGCAGTTCGACATAGGCACCATCAAGGAAGAAGACCCCTCGAACCGAGCCTTCTACGCAGTCGTTGTCGTCAATGATAGTAGTGCGAATCGATCCCCTGGTTTTTCATTAGTTAAGCGTGGTAAAGAACCACGCCGAAAAGACGGGGAACATTTCCAGTTGCATTGGAAGTTGTGTTAGGGATGAGCATAGGAATAGACTCCTGATAGTCCAAGGGCTGATTCAAAACAGAAAACCCGGAACGTGATATCTATGAAGAACCAATTGTTTGCCATGGCTTTCCTTACCGTCTTCTTCCTGTCTCGATGCGCCTGGTGCGCCCCACGCCCCAACATTCTTTACTTCTACGTCGACGATATGGGCTGGGGAGCCATCGGTCCCAATGGCCAGGCTGCCCGGAAAGCGGCTGACAAGCCCTATGTCCAGACACCGACTCTAGATAAGCTGGCGGCAGCGGGCGTCAATTTCTCCCGGTTCTACGGCGCTACCGTCTGCTCGCCGGCGCGGTCGTCTCAGCAGACGGGATTCCACCAGGGACACACGTTTGCCGATCGGAACGATCCGAACAACGCCAAGAAAGCGATGCGGGCTGATGACATCCTGATGGGCGATGCCCTCGCCGCCGCGGGCTATGTCACCGGCTATTGGGGTAAATGGGGGTATGGCGGATCTGCAAGCAAACAGAACCCGGTAATCGACAACGTTCAGACCCTGCCTACATCACATGGCTACAAGCATGTGCTCGCGGAGCTTCACCATATCCGGGCCCATACCTTCTTTCAGCCCACGCTCTGGAGCGCCCCGGCCAGGGCAGCGGCCATCGGTGGGGTCGAGCTCATCCCAAATTCCATGAAACCCTTCATCAACAATCCGCAGTACCCTGAGTTTCCTTCCAATCACAACCATCCCCAGTATCCCGCCACCGCCTACTGTGACGATTTATACGCTTTCGCCGCCCTTGAGTTTGTCCGTGCCCAGGCCAGGCATTACAACAAGACCGGACAACCGTTCTTCGGCCTGCTGGCGGTCCAGATTCCGCACGCACCATTTGCTGAAATCACCAAACTCCCGGGCTGGGACAGTGCCTATGCCGGGGATCCGCACTTCCCCACATTAGCCGCCCAGTCGAAACAATGGGCCGCCATGGTGACCCGCATCGATGCACATTTTGGAAATATCCTCGCCGTCCTGGAGGATCCCAACGGTGACGGCAACAACTCTGATTCCGTCGCCGACAACACCCTGGTGATCTTTCAGTCCGACAACGGGGGCCCGGGAGGTAGCTCGTGCAAGGAGTACGATGCCAACGGCGGTCTGCGCGGCAACAAGGGCAGTATCTACGAAGGGGGAATCCGAGTTCCCACGATCATGCGCTGGCCGGCAAAGATAACCGGCAGATCAGAACTCAGGGCCGGAACCTCCAGCGACATGGTTTTCGACGTCTCCGACCTGCTTCCAACTTTCTGTGAGCTCGCCGGTGCGACACCCACCGTCGGACTCGACGGCGTCTCTCTGGCCCCAACCATTCTGGGCTCAGGTCACCAGCGGACGCGTGAGTTCCTTATTCATGAGGCGGGCAACTACGGATCCATAACCCGCGGCCGCTATAAGCTGATCCGCAGCAAGGGCGGTAGAAGCGGCAAGGCGGGCAAGAGCCGCAGAAGCAAAACGAGGAAAGAGAATACCTCCCGGCCGGCGCCGGCCCTCTACGACCTGGTTACTGATCATGCCGAAACCGACAACATTGCCGAGGCCAATCCCGCCCTCGTTCAAGAACTGGAGGCGCTGCTCCTCGGAGAACGCATCACCGAGCCAGCAGGATTTGCCAATACCTATCACCGCTGGACAGGGACCAATGGTGCTGATGCCGCGGACGCCAACAACTGGTCAGATTACGTTTATGCCAATGCCGGCGACACCTACATGGCCGATGCCGGTGCGCCGCGCGCCTCCTGGACCGCGCACATGCAAAACACTGCCGACAAGGCCAACAGCGCCCGAGCAGGTTCCGTCATCGAGTTCCTTGGCCTCGAAATTCGAGGAAATATCGAGTCCGATGCCGCCCAGGAACTCGTCGTTGCTGCCGGCGCAAGATTGACATGCCGCAACGAATTGCGGGTGGCCGGGCAGGGCATCCTGACTCTGGAAGGCGGCACGTTTTCATCCTTGCGTTGGGTCGATGTGATTAAGGGCGGCACGGTTCGGGGGCAAGGCAGCGTCGAAGCCTCCTTCTACAACGCCGGCAGCACCGAGGTAACGGGTGTGTTCAACATTAGCGGCCGCTACCATGAACAGCCCGGATCGACCCTTCACTTCGCCGCGCTTCGCGCCGACGGCACCCGGCTGCTCGTTGACCGAGATGTGCAGCTGGCTGGTGCGCTCAGGGTCACCGTAGCCAAGGAATTCAAATCGGTGTCCGGTGACAAGATCACGATCCTGACCGCCGGGAACATCAAGGGAACCTTCGCGAACGCGGGCAACCTGGTAAACGCCAACGGAACGTGTTTCAATATCAGCTACTCCGACAAAGCCGTGACCCTCATTGTGCAGTAGCAGGGGTCATTTCGTTGAGTTATCGCAGCAATCCCAAAGCACCAGGCACGGACACCGATCGTCAAGGCCTCGCCTTCATGCTGAAGTCCTCCTTGGGGTTGTCGTGGGAAAACACACATGATATTCTAAACGTGAGTTCTTGCATCCCGTATGTTCGCCGGAAGGAATGATGATTATGTTCTCAAGACCATGTTTTCTTCAGACAGCCTCTATTGCCGGATTTCTATTCGGCCTTGTCATGCTTACCGTTCCCCGGGAAGCCGAAGCGAGAGGTGGTCCAAAGCCGCGGGAGAACGATCCGTCATTCGACGCCGAAGCGGCAATTGGCAAATGCCCGCCTGTTGCTTACGTGAAACGACACCATTTCGGCAAGCCTTTTGGTGTTGGCACGATCTATTGTTGGAAGATATATCGACCTGGTTGCGGAATATACATTCATGATCCGGCAAAGCCCGGAGAGGGCGACAGGGAAATCTTCAAAGGTGACGATGGTGTCATTTTCGACATGGAAAAATCGTATGACGCGAAGAAGCTTATGTTCTCCTACATGGACATGAAGAAAGGAGACGATGAGCCCGGCTACCGTGGCAACCCTGATTCGTTTCATATATATGAGATCAACGTTGACGGCACGGGTTTGCGGCAGATTACAAAAGGCCGGTTTCATGATGTACACCCGGTATACCTGCCCGACGGCAGAATATGTTTCGTTTCGACTCGGGGGAAAAGCTATTCGATGTGCCAGCCGGGGCTGTCGTCCGCCCTGTTCACCATGAACAGCGACGGCAGTGATATCCGGCGCATCGAGTTCAGCACACTGGCCGACATATCTCCTTACGTGATGGACAATGGTACGATCCTGTTCATGCGCTGGGAATACCAGGACAAGAGCCTGTTTACCCTGCAGAGCCTGTGGACTATCAACCCGGATGGAACGCGTCTCGAGTTGTTCTACGGAAACACAATTACCAACCCGAATGTTATCTGGCAGGCGAAACAGATTCCCGGGACAGGCAAGGTCCTGTGTACACTTGGCCCCCATCATGGAAAACCTGTAGGGGCCATCGGAATAGTCGACCGCCGGCACGGGGTGGAGAATGTTGAGGGCCTGGTAAACATTACACCCGAGTACAATTACAGTCCCAGCAGGAAAGTGCATTCCGGTGGAGGGCCCGGTGACAGGCAGTGGGACTGGGCATATCGTGACCCGTGGCCGGTTGACAAGGACGTTTGTGTCGTAGCCTATGGCGGACTGCCGCATGAAGACGGTGCCAGGTACCGGATCTACGTGATGGATTACAAGGGCAACAAAACTTTACTGCGCGAAGACAAACAGATCTCCTGTTTTAACCCTATACCTCTTACTTCACGCAAGCCCCCCCCTGTCCTTCCTTCTATTCCTGAATCAGACAAGAAATACGGCACATTTTTTCTGACGGATGTTTACCAGGGACTGCTTGACAACGGTATCGAGCGAGGTGCCGTCAAGGAAATCAGGATAATCTCGCAGGTGCCGAAGCGGTGCAACATGCGCGGCAGGCGGGCATGGGACCATGATCCGCTTATCAGTCGCGGCTCGTATTACGTGAAGCTTGTCCATGGCAACGTGCCGGTAGAGGAGGACGGATCCGCTTACTTCAAGGCTCCCGCGGGAGTTGAGTTCTATTTTGAGGCGCTCGACAAGGACGGCAAGGAGATTTCGCGAATGGGGTCCGTCACCCAGATCATGCCGGGTGAGCTCCAGTCATGCGTGGGATGTCATGAACCGCGGCTGACCGCTCCGCCGCGCCGGCCCATGAGCACCAAGACGCTGGCAAGGGGCCCGTCGGAAATAACGCCGCCGCCATGGGGCAATGAGCCTCTTGATTTCGTTAAGCATGTTCAGCCGGTCTTCGACAAGTACTGTGTCAAGTGTCACGGCGGCGAGAAGCCTAAGAAAGGCCTTGATCTTTCGGATGACAAGACAAAGTTCTTCAACATGGCTTACGAGAGCCTCCTGGAAGGAAAGTATGTACATTACATCTATATCAACAGAGGGCTCACCGATAATTTCAAACCGATGACTACTGGTTCACAGGTGAGCAAGCTTACGAAGATTCTTGAGAGCAAGGAGCATGGCACGAAGCCGCTTAAGGTTTCCGACCATGACAGGCGGATCATCTACACCTGGATTGACGCGAATTGTCCGTATTACAGCACCTACGAGAATACCCGCCCTGGTAAGGAAGGGTCACGTGATGCCTGGAGCGGGCCGTGGGTGGGAAAGTTCAACAACGCGCTCAACGCCCAGGCGAAGATCAGAAAGATCAGAGCACCCAGGGCAAGAGAGAGGGACATCAACCTGACACATCCTGAGTATAGCCAGGTGCTGATCGCGAACCTGGCGAAGTCCGGGGGCGGGCTGGCCGAGGACGAGAAGGCCTTGTTTGAAAGCAAGGATAATGCCCAGTACCAGGCGGCGTTGGCGGCGATAACAGAGGCCCGGGACGCGCTGTATGCCAAGCCGCGCATGGACATGAAGGGCGGAAAGCCGGTGCCGTATCCGGTTGATTACGGTGGTTTGTACACGGGGTTCGCGGGACCATAGGGCAACAGGTCTGGCTATTCCCCAATGTACTTGTCGGCCTTGAACGTTCCTGCCGTCTTAACTCCGTCCTTCGAAATGAAAACGCCTTTGCCCTCCATCATATCGTTTTCAAAGTTTCCCTCGTAACGGCTTCCGTCGGCGAACGCAAAAACACCCTTGCCGTGCATCTTTCTATTATTGAACTCTCCCTCATACCGGCCACCATCTGCGAAAACAAACACGCCTTCGCCGTGCGGATGAAGACCGTTGAACTCTCCCTTGTAAACGTCACCATTGGCCCAGGTGTAGGTTCCCTTGTAATGATGGTTCCTCCTGAACTCGCCCACATACTTGTCGCCGTTAACGTAGGTCCGTACCCCGTGCCCGTACGCCATGGTGTCCTTGCACTCACACACTATTGTGAACAAGCCCTTAACTACCTGCACGGCTTTACCTTCACCCTTGTCCTTCACAAATGTACCCGTGTAGACACATGTGGTATTCTGAAATGGGCGAGTGTAAACGCCTTTACCGTGCCGTAATCCGTTCTTGAAAGAACCTTTGTAAGTTGACCCGTTGGGATAGTTGTAGACTCCCTCTCCATCCATCATGCCGTTCTTGAACTCCCCGGTGTACTTTCCCCCTTCCGGAAAGACTATGGACCCAAGCCCTTCGGGCACTCCGTTCACCAGCTGGCCATCATATTTGCTGCCGTCTTCAAACGACACTGAAGCTTCTGACACAACACCCCGCCCCGTCATGCATCCAGAAACAAGCGTGACCGCCAACATTGCACAACACATTACTATTCTTCTCATCTTCTGCTCCTCTATAGGATTTCGTTCATCTCCCGCATCCGGTCTCTCCAGACAGACGGTGACCCCGCCCAGTTCGTAATACTACGGGTTTTCCGCCAGATCAACAAGGGGCAGTACGAGAGAGAGCTTTACCGCAGTAAGGGTTTTTGAGCGCGGATGGTCACGGATATGGGGAGTGTTTTGACAGGATCAACAGGATTTACAGGATGGGGGTGTGGGAGTTGCATGAATCTGGCGGAATGATGCTCTGACTGCGGAAATAGCTCGAATGAGGAAATCCCGCTGTTATGTGGAGTTGGGGATTAGGATTCGAAAACGTGACCACCCGAGCTCCCCCGTTCCGCGTTGTCAGGATGGCCAGTGTCCTGTAATCTTCGACACCACGATGATCTTACAATCCAATAACCTTAACGCTTTCTATAACCTGGCCGTGGAGGAGTATCTGCTTTCCATGGATTTGGAGCGCTATCCCATTCTGTTTCTCTGGCAGAGCGAAAATGCGGTGCTGATCGGGAGGAACCAGAACCCGTGGCGGGAATGCCGGCTCTCAATTCTCCGCCGGAACTCGGGCCTGCTGGCGAGACGTTTGTCGGGTGGTGGTGCGGTCTACCACGATCGGGGCAATCTCAATTGCACGCTTGTCGTACCGCGTGACACCTACGACGAGCAGCATGTCTATCAACTCCTGATTGGCAGTCTCGCTGATCTCGGCGTCCAGGCCCAACTCACAAACCGCAATACGCTAACGGTCGATAGGCGCAAAGTGTCCGGCAATGCGTTCTGCCTTCGTAGCGATCGCGCCTTGCACCATGCCACGCTCCTGGTAACAGCCGATCTAGATCGCCTGAGTGCGGTCCTTTCCCCTGTCGACGAACGCATCCACTCACGCGCTGTTCCGTCCGAACCGGCCAGCGTCATGAACCTCTCGGAAGTAGCGGCCGACCTGACGGTTACCCGACTCAAAACGGTCATCGCCGAACGCTTCGCAGGCGGGCAGGCAGAGTCCGTACCTGTGTCAGACCTCGATCAAGCCGCCATCCTGGAACTAAGGGAGAAGTACGAATCCTGGAAGTGGTCCTTCGGGCGCACGCCCGCCTTCGACATCGAGCTCTACGGCGGGTTCGACTGGGGTCGCCTTGATCTCAAGATTCACGTGGAGGATGGGCAGATTCACGACGTCTTCGTGCTCAAACCAAGCACGCTAGACAGCAAACCCGCCGGGGCACTGCCCTCCTCCCTGGCCGGCCTCCGCTTCTGCTCCGGAGAAATGGCCGCAGCGCTTCGAACATCCGCGTTTCCAGAATTCGAGGACATTGCCGTATGGCTGGAAAGCAACGGTTTCTAGGGCATTGAGCGTGATTCCACCTGTACCACCCGAGGATCTGCCCGGCACAAAAGCAAAACGGCTTTCAATGCCCGGAAATACTTGTACAATCTGATGGACGTTGACTCCGGCCACGCTTAGAGTATCGCCGACTTTGGACACCGTATTCAGGGCTTGGACCTGAAAGGATTGTGCAGTGCAGACAGAGCTTTTTCTCAATTTGTATCGGTTCATGCTAACCGCCCGCAAGGAGGACGAACTCGAGAAATCCCTCGCTCAGCGCGGGGAGGTCCCCTTCTACGTTGCCTCATCGGGTCACGAAGCGATGGTGGCGCTTGCGCCACACCTCGGCAAGGCCGACTGGCTTCATCCCCACTATCGCGACAAGGCCCTTCTCCTGGCGCGCGGCATTCCGGTCGATTCCTTCCTCCACACCTTGTTCGGCAGAGCAGAATCAAGTTCCGGCGGCCGCCGCATGCCCGGTTTCTCGTATGATCCGGAACTGAATGTGCTCAGCGCCTGCACACTCGTGGGCAACAATGCCCTCCAGGCAGTCGGTGTCGCGGCAGCCATAAAGGATGATCCCGAACAGCCAATAGTCTACTGCGCCCTTGGAGACGGCGGCACGCAGGAAGGTGAAGTTCTGGAAGCCATCGCCGAAGCAGTGCGTTCGCAACTCCCGGTCCTTTTCGTAATCCAGGACAACCGCTTCGCTCTTTCGACTCCCACCGCAGGCAAGACATTCTACTCCCTGCCTGACGGCGATGCCGAAGATTTCTATGGTCTGCAGATCCACCGGGTCGACGGGACGGACGCGGTGTCCACCCACGAGGCAATGGGCGCGGCCGTGGAGGCCACGCGAAAGACACGCGGACCCCAGGTAGTTCTTCTCAACGTAGAGCGCCTGGTAAGTCACACGAACTCGGACGACCATCGCATGTATCGTGAGGAAGATGAGATTGCCCGGATCAGGGAGCACGCCGATCCGGTCCGCAACCTGGCGCAGCGCTTACTGAAGGAAGGGGTTTCGCAGGAGGATCTGGACTCTATTGAGCACGAGGTCGAACAGACCGTGACGGATGCGCTCAAGACCGCACGCGCCGGCACGGAACCAGTGGCCGTGCTTGATGCAAAGAAGCCTCTGCCCCCCTCGTCCGTCGATGCAGCGGCAGAATACCGTGGCAAGGACGACGACCGCTCACTAAGCATGCTGGAGGCCATGCGCGAATCTCTCAGGAATCACCTCGGAGCCAACGGCAAGGTTTCGCTGTATGGAGAGGACATTGAGGACCCCAAAGGCGATGTGTTCGGTCTGACTCGGGGACTGACGGATCAGTTCCCGGGCCAGGTCAGAAATTCGCCACTTACGGAATCGACGATTGTCGGCGTCTCCATAGGGCGCGCCCTTGCGGGTGAACAGCCGGTCGCCTTCCTGCAGTTCTCAGACTTCCTTCCCCTCGCCTACAACCAGGTTCTGACCGAACTGGGCAGCATGCACTGGCGAACTGCGGGGAACTGTGACTGCCCTGTCATCGTCATGGCCATCTCCGGCGCATACCGTCCGGGTCTGGGCCCCTTCCACGCGCAGTCTCCAGTTGCAGCGGCGGCTCACGTGCCTGGGGTCGATGTTTTCATGCCGTCAAACGCGGCCGACGCTGCGGGCCTGCTCAACGCGGCCTTCGCTTCCGGACGGCCATCGATATTCTTCTATCCGAAGAACCTTCTGAACGACCGCGATGTGGTCACGTCCGACGATATTGACAAGCACTTCGTCCCGATTGGAAAGGCGCGTGTGACCCGCCAGGGACGGCACATCACGCTGGTGAGCTGGGGCAGCACAATGCCTATCTGTGAACGAGTGGCGACGGCGCTCGATGAGACCGGTGTTTATGCCGAAGTGATCGACCTGCGAACCGTCTATCCCTGGGACAAAGACACTGTCCTCGCCTCTGCCGAGAAAACGGGCCGTCTCCTCGTCGTACACGAGGACAACCACACGTGCGGAATGGGCGGAGAGATAGTCGCAACGGTCGCGGAAGAAGCCGCCAAGCCGGTGACGGTTGCACGCGTTGCACAAGCCGACACGTATGTGCCGTACCACTTCGGTAACCAGATGGATGTCCTTCCCTCGTTCAAAAGCGTTCTGACACGAGCCGCGGAGATGCTGGACATGGATCTCGAGTGGGAAGAGGCAGTTAAGACCGAGGCCGGCCATGTTGTCGTTAACGCGATTGGATCAAGCCCCTCTGACGAGACCATCACGATCACGGAACTCCATGTCGGGGATGGCGCGGGCGTTGAGGAGGGTGATCTCATTGCATCCGTCGAAGCCGACAAGGCCACGATGGATATTTCGGCGCCCGTCGACGGTACGATCGACGAACTGTTTTTGAACGTGGGTGACGTGGTGCGTGTGGGAACACCGCTGGTACGCATAAAGGCCAGCGATGAATCCGTCGCGCAATCAACGGCGTACGAAGAGCCCGGCCGCCCGAAACTTGAGAAGCGCCGCTCGGTGAAAGCTGTCCTGCCGGCCCTGCCCGAGGCAGACATCCGCACAGAACAGAAAATCATCCTTTCTTCTATCCATTCTGCAGTGGGTTCGCGCGAAATGAAGAATGATGATCTGGTCCGGATGTGCCCGGGCTGGTCCTCCGCGGATATCGTCAAACGCACCGGAATTCAGCATCGCCATTGGATCGGCGAAGGCGAGTCGGCCCTGACGCTTGGCGTCGACGCCTGCCGCAGATTACTTGCCGCGGAGAACCTGGATATCTCGGAGATCGACTCTATCATCTGCAGCACCGGCACCCCGCTTTCTACCACCCCCTCACTGGCTTGCCGCATACTCAAGGAACTGAGCCCTCAGCGCGGTGAGCTTATGATGCAGGCCCATGACATCAATGCGGCTTGCTCCGGCTACCTGTATGCCCTGCAGGGCGCCTATGATCTTCTGCAGCACAATCCGGGTCACAAGATCTTAGTGGTAACGTCCGAAACGCTTTCACCCGTATTGGATTCGAAAGATCCGCAGACCTTCTTCCTGTTCGGTGATGCAGCAACGGCCTCGTTGATTTCCTGCGAGAAGCGCTCTGGTAACATCAATACCATCGTCAGGCGGCCACATGTCTCTGCCCTGGGTGCAGAGGAAAAGATCCTGTATGTACCTTCGATCCAGAGCAGAGAGTTTCTGGAGATGGACGGTAAACCGGTGTTCAGGACCGCCGTGCGCAAGATGATCGACATGCTCGACCGGGCTTGCAGCGCAGAGGGCATGTCAGTGGACGACCTGGCCATGATCGTACCTCACCAGGCCAACGAGCGGATAATAGAAGCCATTCGAAAAGCCATCAAGTTCCCGACCGACAAAGTGTTCTACTTCATCAAGGAATACGGAAACACATCATCCAACACCATCCCCCTCAGCCTTGAAGCCCTGTCGAGCAAGTTCCCGTCGGGTGACAAGGTGGGAATGACCGCTTTCGGCGGCGGCTTCACATTCGCGGCAGGCATTCTCGAAGTCCTGTAGAATTGCTTCCGGCTATATTGCTAAAGAGTTTTTTGACGGGATCTACAGAATCTACAGGATGGGATTGTGGCATGTATGGGGAAGGACATGTTCTGCTCTGATCTTCTCCCATCCATTGTCAGCTGTGGCAGGAACTTGGTGCTGGTTTCGCGCAAAGATGGCATAAGAATGGTGAACTATAGCGCATCTGAAACCAGCGCCAAGTTCATGACACCTCCCAT
>JASLPY010000071.1 GCA_030744755.1 Kiritimatiellia bacterium
CTGTCAGTTCTCTAGACGCTTCGAGGACTTCTGGGAGTCTATCGCCGCATAATTACCCATTTCTATGTCGTGCACCCCACTGCCTGAGCGGGTTTGATGCTGCACACTGTTGAAATAAAGATATCGACCTTCTTTGAGGATATCTCTTTCACCGTCATTTTCTTTCGGACGAGATCTGACCATTCCCTGACGAAGACCGATGGCTTCTTCTCCGGCACCTTCCCCCTGGCCATTAACAGTTTCTTCTGGCCGGGCAGTTTGTCGATCGCCTTTTTGAGCTCTGCAATGGGAATGGCGCTGGTGGCTTTCTCCGCCTTGATATCATCAGATCTCACAACAAGTTTGAACGATTGGTACTTACCGCCGAGATCCAGGGCGATCCCCGCTCCTTGCGAGGAACGGACATGAGCCACGATTCTCTTGGCGAGCATTTCGTACGATGCCAGCGCAAACACCTCCGTATAGTCGAGGAACTCATCAAGAGAGCGAAAACCCTGGTCCGCTCTCAGCCTGGCGGAGAGGGCCGGCCTGAGAGTGGGTGGAATTGAATTGCGAATGTTTTCGACCATGGGTGGCGGAATTGTCGTGAACTGTTTCTCGATCGTCGGGAGAAACTGCTTTAGTACCGTTGTGTCTACGGCAACGATTGCGTCGCTGTCGCGGTTCCCGGTAACAAGCGAGGGGATGAAGTCGGTCGCCGTCATTCGCATCGCGGCGGGAGCGGAAGCAAGCTGACCTGCAATTCTTGCAGAGGAACAGAAAAAGGCGCGGTCGTCGGAGCAGACGATTAAGATCTCCCCGGGCATGCCCGGCTTGCCGGGAACTACTCGAAAACATTTGGCCTCCCCGACAGTCGTGGTTTCAAGAGATTTTGGCCGCATCGTGTTCATGGTCATGCCCGTAAGCGGAACGAAGTCAGCTACGGGTATGGAAACAACAAAAGCAGGGGCATTTTCATCCATGAATACTGTCATGGTCACGGGCCTGGTCACGTCTATCCCCATCATCTTGCCGAAGATCGGGGCTGACAGAGGCGCTCCCACGGTGTTCATACCAATGAAGGACAGCAACGGTTTGGGTTGAGCCATCATTGGCTGCATTTCCGCGGGAATTGCCTTTTCCGGCACGGCGGAGACGACCAGGTCATTGAGGTCGTGAGCCAGCCTCTCCAGGTTGTTGATCTGCACATGGAGTATGGCTCCCTTCGGCAACACTTTCAGCGCATCCCCGGCGGCAATGCCTGTGGAGCTAAGCATTGTCGGCTGAGGTTGTGGAACCGCACCTGGAGCTGGGACTCCGACCTGTTGCCCGAAGGCGATCAATCCGGAGGATATGCTTAACAGAACCAGCAGGGGTAGCGTCTTCTTCATGGCGTCTCCTTCTACTTATAGTCGACCGCTTCTTCTGGAAAGATCGACCTTAACAAGGGGGATACCGCCACACAAGCAACGAAACATAAAAAGGGGCATCTAACTTTCCGAGCAGCTATTTTGTAGCGGAACATGATTCTTTCCTGTTGATTTCGGGGCAGAAGAAGTACGGTGTCTTTTTCCTTGATGGTGATGGCGCTGTTGGGAGTTGATAAGAGTTCGAAGGTGGGACAGTTCTTGAAAAACCCTTTTGTCAGATATCCGGTTGTCTGCCTTTCGCTTCTACTGATTCTGTGCGTGGCATGTGTCTCATGCCTTCTGCAATTCAGGGCGGGTGCCGACCCGGAAGCGATCCTTGAGGGAGACCAACGGACGCTCGCAACATACCGGCTCGTGGAAGAAGCATTGCGAAACCACGTGGTATTGCTCATCAGCATGGAATGCGATGATATCTTCACCGTCAAGAACCTGCAGACCATGCATCGCATTGGAAACGAGTTTCTGCAGGAACCAGGAGTGATCGATGTAAAGAGCTTCACGCATTCAGCGATGCCGGAGCGACGAGGTTTGACATTTGGCTTTCGGCCCTATCTCCCCTCCCCCCTGACAGAGAAAAGTCTGCAGCAGGTTAAGGACTTCTCGGTGGGTCACCCGCTGGTTCGCAACATCCTCGTCTCGGAGGATGCGCGTAATGCAATAATCGCCGTCACGTACGACCCAGCCCTGTTCACCTCGCCTGAAGAATGCGCCGCCCTGCAGTCCCGGATCGACACCATATTGGGCCCATACAAAGATGAATCCACTCTCTTTCGCACAATATCGGTACCCCAGGTTCAGCATGAACTACTGGAGATCGTGACCGGTGACCTCAGACGCTTCGGTACTGCGGCCGGCATGTTTGTCCTGGTCTGCCTGCTCATTTTCTTTCGAACCTGGAGGATGCTCATTTATGTCGTTGGAATGCTCATTTCCCACATGCTCATCCTTGCCGGCATCGTTCAGGTTGCGGGGATTCGAGCTAACGTCTTTTCGCTCTCGCTCGTACCACTGTTGGCTGCCGTACAACTGACTCTCCTGGCGCACGTGTGTCATTCCTTTACGGGCTTTCTGCGGCAGGGGATGAACCCCTGCGAGAGCCTGTCGGCCGTGATTAGCCAGATCTGGAAGTCCTGTCTTTTTGCATCCCTGACAACTGCCGTCGGACTTGTATCCATCCTGGTCAGCGGTCTCAGCTATGCACGGGAGTTCGGACTCATTGGTGCAATTGGTGTTCTTGCAGGGCTCTTCCTTGTGTTCGGACCCGGCCTCTCCCTCTTGCTAATCACTCATTGGGGCTATCGCAGTCGAGTTCGCGAACCGGCAAAGGGGTTGGTTTCGGAGGTCAGCATTGTCCGAAGGCGGAAGCGGCTGATTCTACTAGTGGCCGTCCTGGTGATCGCTGCAGGTGCTCCCGGCCTGTTTATGCTGAGAACAGACATACGGATCATACGCATGTTGCCCCGGAAGAGTTACACCCGGCGCATGGCCGAAGATCTGGAGAGTATCTACAGGGGAAGGAATTTCCTGAAGATCGCCATGGACAGTGGCCGACCGCAGGGAATAGTGAACGGCAGCTTCTTGAAATATGTAATGAAGGTGCAGGACTATGCGGAGAGTCAGTCTGATGTAACGGGCGTGTATTCGTATGCATCGGTTATGGCCATGATGAACCAGGTCTGGAACGGATGGAAGAATGACTCCTACAAACTACCCGGTCCGTGGCTACTCTTGCTGTTTGACGGGGTGCTCAAGAGTCAGCAAATGCCGTTTACTCATGCCTTGGCTGACAGTGAATGGCAGGTGAATTACCTTTACGTGCGTTCCAGCGATATGACATCGGGAGAGTACCTGGAAATGGTCAACCGCATCATGACGTTCGCGCGGGAACACAAACCTGCCGATGTGACTATATCTCTCGGGGAAGGTCTCCATTCTTTCCTGCAAGCGGACCAGCTTATCATGCAGGCGCAGCGGCGCAGCGGCGCCATTACACTGGCAACAATCGGGTTGATCCTGATGCTTCTGTGGCGCTCGCCTCGGCTTGTGTTGTTGACGCTCGCAGTGGTGGGTGCACCCATAGCGGTCGTGCTTGGGTTCGCCGGCTTCGCAGGCATCACTTTCAATTCCGTGACGTTCATGATTGGCGCGGTCGTGGCAGGAATAGCGGTCGACGATGCGGTTCATTTCATCACGTTCTGGAATGGAAAAAGGAAGGAGGATCCGGCAACCGCCCTGGAACAAACCCTCCGGGTCAAGGGGGCGCCGATCCTGTTTACCAGTATTCTCCTGGTAGGCGTGTTCGGATGCTTCTGCCTGACCTCATTCCCGCCGGCAATCCACTTCGGCCTGCTGGCAGCAATGGCATTCGCCATCACAGTCTGCGGGGTTCTTTTTGTAATCCCAGCATGCCTTTCGGCAGAAGAAACCGTAGAGCGGCAGGAGAATCTCTCGCAGAGCCGCTGAGTTCGCGGAGGGGAGAATTTCCGCAGGAATTTTGGCGATCGTTCTGACCTCAACTAGTTAAACAGATGCCACAGACCAGCGGACCCAGAACCATCGTCACATTCATGCCGCATCTCATCGTCTTCAATCCTGTAAATCCCGTCAAACACTCTCCCTCCCATTTCTTTCCCCACGCTTGACTTCCCATTATCGCGCCCCTACTGTTCTTCCTCCTATTTGAAATAGGTTTTCTTGTCTGACCCTAGTTATTGGAGGAAGTGCGATGCAGAGACGTGAGTTCTTAAAAACTGTTGGTGCCGGTGCCGCTATTCTGTCCGCAGCCCCTCTTTGCGCCAAGGATGTGGTTCGCAAGGGCAAGATCGTCGAGGGACGCAAGCTGAACATCGCCTGTGTCGGCGTCGGAGGCCAGGGCGGCCGTGACGTCAATGCCGTCAGCAGCGAGAACATAGTTGCCCTCTGCGACGTGGATCTCAACCGAGGTGCGGGAAACCTCAAAAAGTTTACCCAGGCCAAAAAATACCGGGATTTCCGCAAGATGCTGGCCGAGATGCACAACGAGATCGACGCGGTCACGGTCACTACCCCGGACCACATGCACTACACCATCGCCATGGAAGCGATCAAGTACGGCAAGCACGTATTCGTCCAGAAACCCCTGACTCACACCGTGTGGGAAGCCAGGCGGATCGCCGAGGCCGCCCGTAAACACGAAGTAATAACGCAGATGGGGAACCAGGGGCACGCCGGCGAAGGGATCCGGCTTGTCAAAGAGTGGGTCGATGCCGGCGTAATCGGACCCGTTCATGAAGTGCATATCTGGACCAACCGTCCGCCCAAGGCAGGCTTCTGGGCCTGGCCGCAGGGGATTGAACGGCCAACCGATACCCCGCCTGTTCCGAAGGAGTTGGACTGGAATCTCTGGCTCGGCGTTGCCCCGGAGCGCCCGTATCACCCAAGCTACGTCCCGTTTAAATGGCGCGGCTGGTGGGATTTCGGAGCCGGCGCCCTTGGGGACATGGGATGTCACATGATGGATGCCTGTTACTGGGCGCTCGATCTGAAGTATCCCACCAGCGTCTCGGCGGAGTCCTCGCTGGTGAACAACGAGACCGGCCCGGCATGGTCGATCATCACCTACGAATTCCCGGCACGCGGCGACAAACCGCCGGTTAAGCTGGTTTGGTACGACGGCGGCAAGAAGCCTGAGAAACCGAAGGATCTTGAACCCAACCGCAACCTGGCAAAAGTCGGGCAGTTGCTGATCGGAGAAAAGGGAACAATCATGGATACGACGGATTACTGCAACAGTCCGCGCCTGATCCCCGAGTCAGCGATGAAGGCGTTCAAACGTCCGGAAAAGACCATCCCACGAGTGCCGCGCGGCAACCACTACCAGGAATGGATCAACGCCATCAAGGGTGGCCCGAAGCCCGGCTCGAACTTCGACTACGCCGGCCCTTTTTCGGAAGTGGTTCTCATGGGAAACCTGGCCTTGCGCGTGGGCAAGAAGGTGGAATGGGACGGCGACAACATGCGCTGCACGAACATTCCCGAAGCCAACCAGTACGTGACGAAGACATACCGGAAGTTCTGAAGAGCAAGTGCCGCCAGAACTGGAATACCTGGGCCGTGAAAAAATGCGGCTCACCGCAGGTTCGCCCTCCAGCGCAAGTGAGAATGCATACGCTACGGTGGCCTGGTCACTCGTTCCTAATGCTCCTACCAGAACGCCCATGCTCTGGTTGCCAGGACGAAGAGACCGAGAAGGAAGTTGGTGATACCGTGGGCCACGGCCACCGCCCATATGTCCCTGGTGCGGATCACCATCCATCCGTAGGCCAGGCCCGCGAGGACACCCACCAGCCAGCGCTGGTGTTCCAGTCCGAACAGCAGGCCCATGATCAGGAACGATGCTGCGTGGAAGGTTCCCAGGTCAACGTCCAGGAAATTCGGCTTGACCAGACGACGGTACAGGAAGCCCCGCCAGAAGAATTCCTCGATAACCGCGATCACCACCGCCGATCCGAGCAGGCGCATGAGGCTAAGCGGCCAGCCGCACAGCTCCGGTGCGTAAGGCGTCTGCGTCACCGGCTCGGACAACGCCCAGGGCCAGAGGGTCCCGATACGCAGGTACAGGCACTGCAGGCGCGGCGCGTGCTCCGCCATCCAGCGGGACTCGGGCAGCACCCATACCCAACACACCAGCACGCCAACGACCAGTGCGAGTGGGAGGTTTCGCACCTTAAGGCGGGGGTACCAGCGCCAGGGGCGGAAGAAGATGAAGAGCCCTGCACAAAGCAGGCTGCGCAAGGCATAGCCCCACGCCGACGACCAATCCAGCATCGGCATGAGCACCAGCCATGCCAGGAACGGTACGGCATGCGACCAGGTGCCTTCGGGCATGCCGGGTCCGTTCCCGTCATTCGCATTCGTCGAAATGCTACTGTCGTTCATGCCGCAAGACTCTAGCACGAGAAGGTAATGGCGACCAGTTTCCAGAATCATCGGTGTTGGTAGCTGCCGGGGTCCGCCGCGGAGGGTGGAGGACAGGGGGCCCGGCGCGTGAACGGTAGATAGAGGGCAAAACGAACAGAGCCAGGCTTCTGGCTCAAGCCTTCAATGACGTCGCAAAGGGACTCTGGTCCTGTGGGGGCGGGAGTGCTATGGTGCTTCTTCTGGTGTTGGGTCGAGTGGATTGGAAGAACTGAGAGAATGGAGAAGTACCGAATGAACACACGCGTTGCTAACCTGCTACTGACACTCTGCATTTCGTGTTTCTGCCTGCCGGTCAATGCCGCCGAGGTACCGGCTGTACTGCCACGCCCTGACAAGACCCCGCCGGCCGCTGGCAAACCGGTCAAGGTTTACATCCTTGCCGGGCAGTCCAACATGGTTGGCTTCGGCACCCTCAGCGGCGCCAAGCCTGCATACCCGAGCATCTATCTCTCGGCCGACCCGGGTATCCGGCCCATGCGGATGCCGATCGGCCAGTCGGCTCTTCTGCCGCACGGCCTGTACCAATCTGCCGGGAAAGGCGCGCCTGCCGGCGCGAAGGTCGCCGTCTACCGGGGTGCGTACAGCCCTGATGCGGATTACGCGGCGATGAAACCGGTCAAGGAAGCCACCGTTGCGCTTGGCACGGTAAAGGCGCAGCTGCCTGGCATCGAGGGGCCGCACACGGTAGTTGCCAAGGCTTTCATGGATGCACCGATGACCGGCGCATACGAGATCCACGCCGGTTTTGAGGACAGTACGCATGCCGTCGTGACCCTTGACGGCAAGGAGGCCTACCACAAAGACGTCGGCGCTGAGCCGGTCGTGACCAAGGTCACCCTCGAGCAGGGCAAGCGCTACCCCATTACCATCACCTACCAGAAGGGCGGATCGGCCGCGCTCTGGCTCAAGCACGTCGACCTCAAGGGCAAGGGCGATCTCACCGCGCTGACACAGCAGGGCAAGTTCCCCTGGTTTGTCGATGACGAGGGCAACTGGACGGTCCGCAACGACGTGACCTACCGGGAGGTCCGGATTTCACAGGACGAACTTGGAGGAGGAGGTCCCCTGAGTACCACTTCGAATGGCAAATTCATAGGCCCCGAGGTGCCGTTCGGTTACGTGATGGGAACCTATCACGAAGAGCCGGTACTGCTGATCGAGTCATCCATGGGGAACCGTGCGTTGAGCTTTGACTTCCGCCCTCCCTCCAGTGGAAAGACCGAGGAGGAGAAGGCTAACAAGTTCTGTGGGCTCGAGTATGACCTCATGGTGAAGGGGGTGCACAATACGCTCAAGAACCTCGACAAGGTGCTCCCCGGCTACAACGGACAGGGCTACGAGATTGTCGGCTTTGCCTGGTTCCAGGGGCACAAGGACAAGGGCGTTCCCAAGGTCGTGTATGAAAAGCACCTGGTCAACCTGATCCAGGATCTGCGCAAGGAGTTCAAGGCGCCCAAGATGAAGGCCGTGGTTGCCACGGTTGGCTTCGGTGGCATGAACATGGATCCGGGCCACCTGATGACCCTCGAGGCGCAGCTCGCCGTCGGCGACCCGAAGCAGCACGCCAGATTCGCCGGCACGGTGGCGAGTGTCGACACCCGCGGCTTCTGGCGCTCCCAGGGCAATTCTCCTACGGGCGTCGGATACCACTACAACCACAATGCGGAAACCTACGTGCTGACCGGCGACGCCCTCGGGCGCGCCATGGTCGAGCTCCTCGGCGGCAAGGCGGAAGCACTGGCTCTGCCTCCCGAGCCTGCCCGGGACCCAAACGTGGCGAAGATCTACTCCGACGCGGTGGTCGGAACCTACGACAAGCGAAGCGGCACAAGCCGGGTTCCGGAAGAGGCCCGGGACATGGGGCAGGCCCTTGCTCCGATCATCATGGAAGAGATGATTCCCGCGTTCATTGAGACCGCCTTCGGTCCGGAGAGCCGGCGCCTTCGTGGGCTGGAGTTGAAGGCACTTGTGAGTGGCGAGAAACCCGCAAGGATGCCTGAGAGTATCGAGAGTCAGATCGATACATTGATGACCTACTACGAGGCCGGCGGCATCCGCGACTACGGCTGGAAGCCGTTCGGTCCCGAGCTGCGGAGGGCCAAGTGGTCCTACTTCAGCTTCGATCCGCCGGAGAAGCAGGAACTGGACAAGAGCAACCGCTACCGCAAGATCACCGTCCCTGAGGGGATGGAGAACTGGTTTTCCCCCGATTTCGACCCGGTCAAGGCCGGCTGGAAGGAAGGGGTGGCACCGTTCGGCCAGATGGGGGGCAAGCTCGACAAACGGCGGCCACGCTGCAACGGCGCTTTCTGCGGCTGCAGCAAGATACCGGCCACCCTCTGGGAAAAGGAGGTGCTGCTCATGCGGCAGACCTTCGACATGCCGCCGGTCAAGAAGGGGCATGCCTATCGCTTTATCCTCGGCGGCGCGGGGTGTGACCGCTCCGGCGAGGGCTTCGCCATCTACGTGAACGGCAAGCTCCTCACCCAGATGAATGGCGGCTTCTTCCGCTATTCCGGCATCCGCGGCGCCTACCTCTACAAGGATATCCTGCCGGAGTTCAAGGGCGGAAAGGTGACGATTGCCATCATCAACTTCCTGCGCTACACCCACTTCAGAAACAAAACCACGTACTTTGGGCCTCATCCCGAGTATTATGCTAAACCTGTACCGCCCAACGGCCATGTCAGCCTCTGGATGGAAGAAGCAAAGCTCTCCCCTGCGGTTGTGCAGGCTTCGGGGCAATAAGGGAGCATGGGCGTGATACGCCGAGGACGCATGGACGACCTCATCGACCGTGACTCAGGATACGCTCTCCCCCACCAAATCGGGGGCTGGCGTTGTTGGTCGCGCCGCAGGCGAGACCAGGTTGTCTACCTGGCCCGCACATCATAGCACAGGAGCAATCCCTGGTCGCGGATGTACAGCAAACCGTTGGATATCACCGGATGTGTCCAGGAAGGCTCTTTTGAGCGGTTCGGTTGGTCGAATTGGCCTTGCAGTTGGAATCCTTTTGGGGTCGCTTTCACCAGGGAGATAGGGCCCTTTTCGCTTCTGCAGTAGAGCATGCCGTCAGCGTACAGAACGCAGCACTTTCCCGCTTCCTTGGTTTCCCACAACACCTTTCCGGTGCTCAAATCCATGCATTTGAGATTCTTCGGATCGCTGCAGCCGTACAACTTGCCGTCAAGAAGTATCACTCCTCCGTGATGATTGATCATGGCGTCGGAGAACCACACCTCTTCCGCCTTGAATCCGGTGGCCGTCTTCTTGATCCGTGCCATTCCGCCACCAGTTTTGTAGCCGGAAGACGCAAACACCATGCCGTCCGACCAGACCGGGACCATGACATTGACATCGCCCCAGTCGGCCTGGTGCGCCGGCTTCGTGTAGCGCCATAGCGGCTTGCCATCCGCCGCACCTACTCCAACAACAGCATCCGATGTAAAACCTGCATACTGCTCCACGCCTTCGTGGGAAACTTTGACCAGTGATGAGTAGGATGCCTTGTCTCCTAACTTGGATGCCCACAGTGTTCTGCCGGTCATCTTATCAAGTGCGACAACAGTGCCTTTGGGGCCTCCCGGCGTACACACAACCTTGTCACCGTCAACAAGAACCGACTCGGCAAATCCCCATCGCGGAACTACACCACCAAAATCATCAACGTAGTTCACTTTCCAGATCAGCTTGCCCGTCTTTGCGTTCAGGCAAACCAGGGTTCCCATGGTTTCCAGGGCGTAAACCCGGTCACCATCAATGGTAGGCATGTCGCGTGGACCTTTGTAGGCCTGCGCGTACTTGGACTCGCAGATCGGGGTTTCCCAAATGATCTTGCCCTGCTGCTCAATGTCCAGCGACAACACCATCCCGATGTCATCCTTCTTTCCCATGGTGAAGATCGTGTTGCCGGTAATTGCCGTTGCGCTGTACCCGTCGCCCAGTTCGGTCGTCTTCCAGGCGAGCTTGGGGCCGCCTTCCGGCCATTCTTGCAACAGGTCCTTCTCAGAACATATCCCGCCACGCCCAGGTCCGCGCCAGGTAGTCCAATCTGCAGCTCTGGTTGAATCCAAGGCCAACACCAACAGGGCGGCCCATATGAAATGTCTGACAGCTAAGAGTTTCCCGCACACGGCAGGTGCACGCCCGTGAATGATAAGGTGAAGTATGGTTTTCATGACAGGCAGCATGCCAAAATCCAGCAGCAATCGCAAGAACGAGACGAGATCCCGTAACTTGTGTCAGTCGCAGGTGCCGCCGCGGCATTCGCAGGTGGGTTCGGTGCCTCTCAGGGCTCCGATGATCATGGCTAATGCGCAACCCACGCCGGAATCTACCGTTATGGCATCTGTTGGACAGTTCTTTGCGCATGCACCGCACTCCATGCATGCGTCTCGGTCTACGAAAACGGCACGCTTGTCCGCCATCTCAAATACCCCGTGCGGGCAGACCTGGGTGCACCTGGTGCAACCGACACATTCTTCCTGGTCGAGGGCGAGAGTTACTACACCTGGTAAGTATCGCATCATGGATCTATCCGTTCGCAATTCGCTGTCCCAACCAAAGGAGTATGGCCAGCACCCCGCAGATGGCCTGCAGGGGAACCGAGCGCTTCATTTCGAGCCGCACTCCCGAAGGAGAAGTGTAAGGAGTGGCCCCAGTGAAATTCATCATGATGAAGGAGGCAATGGCCGGCACGGCCAGCCAGTAAGCAGCCAGATCCAGTCGCCCGGTGAGCTGTGGCAGTACCCACAGGGCCGGTAACGCCAGGACAAGGACTGCGGCCAGTGCGCCCTTCAAGGACAGCATGCGGCAGGGGAGCAGTGGCAAGAGCAGTGGCCCCAGCACGCTGCCCGCAAGCCACGCCGCTGCCAGCGCGATTAAGGCGGCGCTCCCCTGGAGTCTCATCCCGCTCGCCGAAAAACCGCTGCGCGATACTCCGGCCAACACGAACAGAATTGCCATGGCGGGCAGAATGAATCTACCAACGTTGAGCACTTCGACAGGTATCAGGACGGCACGGTCCATGGTGCGGAACCGAACACGGCGCATCTCGCCGGTGACCTTGTAGCCGGAATCCAGGTAGGCCGGGATATCATCGGCGCGGACCGGTCCGTAACGGACCGTGAACCCTGACTGTGCGGCAACTTCGCCTGCGTCCACCCCAACGGCTCCAAGCTGTGGAAGAATTATGCGGCTGTGTGAGACTACTTTCGCGAGGCCGGAATCGGCAATACGCGCCACGAGCTCATCCGTGCTGAACGTGCCTTTTCCCGCGGCACACCACACGTTGATCCCCTGGGTGTTCAGCACAAGTATCCAGGCATTGCGACCCGCAAGGCTTCTCCTGAGATGGTCGAAGCTCATCTTGTAATTGGCGGTGACGAAGACGTCCGAATCGGCGCCTGGCTCACCCAGGGCATGGAGCCCCGGAGGCACGGCAAAAGTCATGCGGCCAATACCGCAGCGTGTTCGCCACCATCCAATGCGGTCGCGCCAGGAAAAGTCGGAAGTGATGCGATCCACGGAGCCTGCCGATGTTTCCAATACCCCGGTCTTCCAGTGGCGGCTTCCCCCGATCTCAACGTCGCCACAGCAATCTTTGCCCACAATACTCTCCATGTAACCAGTAACAGTGCGAATGATGACACAACTCTTCAGGTGTAATTGGTTGCGATGAAGTCTAGTACAGCCACCGCCCCATTGCCAGCCCGCAACTCGAGCGTTCTGCGCTGTACGCGCAGAACGCAGTGGCTAGGCGTTAGGGGTTAGGCGTTAGGGTCCGCCGTCCGCGGAGCCATGCCTGCCTCGTAAGCCATTCAACATCGTGGGGTCGATTTGCTCTGTCCAGAGTCCTAGCGACTAACGCCTAGCGCCTAACCCCTTGCTCTGTGGGGTAAACAAGATCTCACGCGATCAAATCACGCTGGCAGTGTTGATCGAAATCACAGAGATTATGTTCATCTCAACTCCCATCATCCACAGCCCTGCCGCGCCCGCCGTAGTCCGGCGCATACGGGACAGAAGAGGGTGAATCCCCTCAAAACTCCCTCAACGTGGGTTCTTCTTGCTTGCCATGCGGTGCGCGTAGATGTAGAGAAGAGTTTGTGGCATGGTGCTGCGGCACGGTGTGACCCTGGGGAGAAAGTCATGAAACGGAAGAATCGCAGAACGGAACATAGGGTGCGGATGGAACTGAAAGCCCGTATCGGTGTGGAGATCGCACCCGCGCATGGCGGCAAGCCGGCGGTGGAAGATTTGCTGCCTTGCACGATCTCCAACCTGTCACTAGGCGGCATGCGGGTAGCTGTGTTGAGTCATCACACCATGCTTGCGAACGCGCGGGTACGTCTGTATGTCGACATTGACGGCTCAGGCAAAGAGCTCGAGCTTAGCGGCCTCGTCCGCTGGCGGAACATAAAGCCGGGGTCCCCGGCCCATTCGTTCGGGGTGGAGTTCCTGGTTCCCGAGAAGAAGATTCTTGATCGCTGGCTGTCATATACCGACAACGTCTTCGCCAAGGCACCACCGGAAGATTTCATAAAAAATACATCCGATCCCTGGCCTTGGTGATTCTGTTCCCAACTGGAAAGGGAGGGGATTCAGCGTCCAACGTCCGTGGGACAGACTTTTTACATTATTGCGACACTGTTTGAGAGATTCGAGGCTTCTTCTGGTGAACCATTGTCACATATCCATGCCTGGACGAGAACGCGTTAGTGCGCGTCTGTCGTGGGTGGTTCTGGGTGTTCTCTTTGCCGCGTTTCCTATGAGCTCTTCCGCGGAGACGGAACTTGAGAAACTGAGAGCGATATACGAGACATCGCTCAAGAAGATCGAGACGGATCACCGGACCGCCCGCTCCGGCATTCATGCCGGCTACAAGCAGAGTTTGCGTTCGCTGGCCGACCGATACCGCGCAGCAGGACAGCTTGAACAGATGCTTGCTGTTCGTACAGAACAGAAACGATTCGCGGCCGATCCTACCATACCGGACCTATCGAAGACGGCTGATTCCGAAACGACGGTCGCCAGGCTCCAGGCAAATCAACACACCAGGCTTGCGGATGCCACCATCGCCATGAATCGCTCCGTGGTGGCGCTCACGGATAAGTATGTCGCCCATCTTGAAATACGCAAACGGCGGTACACCATCGACAACTACATTGAGTCGGCACTCGCCGTGAAACAGGAAATCGAACGGGTACGCAAAGCTGCCCCGTACACAGCCGCGTCGTTCGCGCTTGCCGATAGCGAAGCTACTGAGAAGCGGGCGGCGGCAGGTGTCGAACCCCCCAAAGCGGCCATGCCTGAACCCGAGAAGATTTCGGGCGACTTCTCTGTTGCATGGGACGCCCGCAGAACCGGAGGACGCGCTCGGGTGAGCAGCAGGAAGGGTGCCCGGCTCGTAGCATTGAAGCACACGGGCGGAAACAGTTTGTCGGGGCAGACGCTTCAATGCGCGGGCGGAAGAACGTTAGTCGAAGGATTCAACGCGGAATTCACGCAGGCCTGCAAACGCAGCAATGCCCTTACGCTGTCGCTATCGTTTGACACAACCGACATGGAGCAGTCGGGGCCTACCCGGATCCTTGGCGCATCCCTGGATGGCCATTCTCGGAACGTTTCACTGTGCCAGGAACGCGAACGCCTTCTGTTGCGGCTTAGAACGACATCAACCGGGGGCAACGGAATGTCCCCGGAAGTGTACCTCTGCAGTATTCAGCCCGGAAAACGTTACAACCTGCTGGTGACTTATCGCGAGGGCGAGCTGCGCTTCTACAACAACGGGCAGGCGATCGGCGTTCAACAGATCAAGGGTGACTTCTCCAACTGGGAAGAATACCAGGTGCTGGCGGGCAATGAATGGAAGGCGGAAAGGCCATGGCGGGGCCGCATGTACGCTTTCACCCTGTCTTCCGGGTTCACCGACAAACCCGAAGCCGTGAAACTGACCAGCCACCAGTGACAGGCGAAGGTGTAGCACCAGTTTAGCCCGACACGCCTTACGGCGTTAACTACAAACAACAATCCACTCCCATCCGCGTTCATCCGCGCCCATCCGCGGTTAAACTCTTCGTTCATGAAATGTTCGGGCTAGGTAAGAATCGGCCGGGCTACTTCGCCGTTATCTTGTAGGGGATGGCGGGGACTGTGCCCAGAGGAATGCGGCGCTTCTTCCCGGTCACCTTGCCCTGCTTGTCCTTGGCCTCACGCCACCCAAAGGCTTCCAGCACCAGGTTGCCCTGCTCGCCTGGTTTCAGTTTCTGCGCATCGGCCTCAAGAACAACGTCCGCGCCGCCTGCCACGGGTTTGACCGCCTTGACGGTGAGTCCTTCCGGGGCATCACTGGCATCCAATTCCAAGTTCTTCTCAACGTGGCGGGCCGCAGAACGGAAAGCTATCTCGACAGTCCCGCCCGGAGCGAGTTCTACCGGTACATCTGAATCCAGTTTCAAGGGGGGGCGCTTCCACTTCCTAGGCAGGTGCGTAATCATTAACTGCTCAGCCGGCACGAGATGCCGCCACAAGAATGCCTGCATCATGTCCTCGGCCGGAACGGCGGGACGTTTGACTTTCCGGTCGCCAATGGTGGCCAAGCCAAACATGCGGAGCGGCATTGGATCGGACGGAAAATCACGGGGGGCGGTAAGAGTAACGGGTATACGATCGCTGCCCGCGGGAATACGGGAACCGCTCAAGATAAACCCGGGAACAGTCTTTTCCAGTGCAAGGTCGATATCGCCGTCGAATCCATCCCGTCGTATTGCCACGACACTCAGCTTAACCGTCTCGCCGGAATGGAGACTGATGCTCGACGGAACCAGGCGCAGTTTGAAGTCCGGCCTCGGCCAGCTTATGCGCAGACGGTATCCATGCGTGACGCCTCCATCACCCTGGGTGTCCCCCATGTGCACGTAGTATCTTCCCGTGGCCGGCAAGGTAGCCATCAATCTTGAATCCGCGTGGTGAGTTGTCAGCCCTGCCGCCGGATCTTTGTAATCGTCGTTTACCGCTATTTCATTGCCCTTGGCATCCGTGAGCTTGAGGATCGAATCCACCGGCGAATTCAAACGCCTGGCAAGCACTTCTGCCGAAACCTTCTGGCCTTTGCGGCCTTCAAAGCTAAACACATCCGAATCACCCGGACTCCCAATTCGGCCATTTACGGTAAGTGGCAGCGTTACCGACTGAGCCACCCGGGAGCTGTTGTTGGGCTCCCGCTCCATCAGTTCCTTGAAAGTGTCCAGGGCACAGGCGACGCGGTTGGCTCCCCTGCCCAACTTCGGCACCTGTACATTGTGGAAGCCTGCGCCGCGCTTTTTGAGGTTCAGCACGGCGTGGCTTACCGGGAGGTTCCAGCCGTGCAGGGCCACCCGGGGCGATTCGCCCACGCGGGCTCCAAGCGGGAATATGCTCTCGACGAAAGGTAATTGTCCCAGAACAATCCGGTACACGAAGTCCTCACGGCCACGGTAGATGGAATCTCTAATCAGAAGTTCATATTCCCCGTCCTTTTGAATCTCGTAGCGCAGCACGGGATCAGGATCGAAACGATAATCATCAACGAAAGCAAGTTCCTTACCTTCGGCATCATGGAGGACGAGGACAGCCTGGAACCAGCCCGGGACTGCATCAGCCAGGTACGGGATCAGTGACCGGGCGCGTACGGATGCGACAATCTTCTGTCCCTTCTTCGCGCGGAACCTGAACTTGTCGACGTCACCGGGCATTACCTGCCCGTTCAGAACCGCAGGAAGAGTTCGAACGTTGGTTCCCTCTTTTTCGTTCGGTTCCCGCTCATGGCATTCCTGGAACGGGTCGACATTCAGCGCAATAGGGTTCGACAGGCCGTTCCTGGTGAGGAGCCTGATTTCGCGCGTCCCAAGCGCGGCGTCCGCGGCAATGGACACCGACAGCTTGACCATTTCGGCGATCTGTGCGTTAGGCTGTCTCTTCGGATCATACAGCATTTTCTTGACAGCGGACAGGTCAGCCAGTCCAAGTTTAGAGAAATCCAGGTCGCGGAGGTCGTCCGGCCAGTCCTCCATCTGCATGCTCTTCGGCATTTTCTGAGGGGAGGACTTTTTGTCTTTGAGCGCTTTCTGCTGCTCGCGCATGCCTTCGCGGATTTTCTGTCTCTCCTGGTTGGTCAGGGGCATGATATGGCTCAGGATGGATACCTCAACGCCGGAACCTGACACAAAGGCATTGGTGGCGCCCTTCAGGTACTGACCGCCCGCGGTGATTTCGAACGTAGTCCCCTTTAAACCGCCGGCAGGATAAAGGTAGCCGATGTGAGCACTGTTTCCAGCACGCATCCCGGTAACCGCCAGGCAGGCCAGGAGCATGATCAGACCGCCTCTGAGGTGCCGTTTCATGACATGATTTCCTTCAGTCGGCCGCCCTTTTTCAGACCTGCCGCCATGTCTGGATACACATGTATCTTCTTGCCCTGCGGATGCGGCAACATGGCAGACGGATCAAACCCCAGCAGTTCGTACATGCTGGCTACCAGGTCCCACGGGTGGATAGGGCGGTCTATCACTTCTTCTCCCTTCGCATCCGTTGCCCCCACAACAATGCCGCCCTTGAAACCTCCGCCTGCCACGACCGATGAGAAGGCATTGCCGTAATGTCCTCGCCCGCCATTCCACGGCGGGTCCCATTGCACCTTGGGGCGCCTTCCGAATTCCCCGCCCCACCAGACAATCGTCGAATCAAGCAGACCACGATCCGAGAGATCCTGCAGCAATGTCGACATGCCCTGGTCCATTTCCGGCAACTTCTGGCGCATCGTCTGAAAATGCTGCTTGTGGGTATCCCAGCCCTTGTAGTTGATCGTCACGTAAGGCACGCCCTTCTCTACAAGACGCCGGGCCATCAGGCAGGATTGACCGAAGGTGTTTCGCCCGTAGCAGTCACGAACGGCATCCTTCTCCGCCGTGAGATCAAAGATCTTGCCGGCGTCCCCGAGGATCAGGTCGTAAGCCTGCTTCTCGCAGGCATCCAGGGCCTTGAATTCGGAGCTGTCGGGCATCGCCTGCCCCAATGCATCCAACTTGTGGAGCAGTTCCCGCCGTCCACGCTGCCGATCGTCGCTGATACCCTCGGCAACTACGCCTTCGACCGCGAACCGTTCCGCCTTGGGATCACCGCCCGTCGAGAACGGGCGGTAGCGTGAACCGAGGAAACCGGATTCAGAGAATCGTCCCTGGGGAGCCGTGAGCACGATGTAGGGAGGAATCAGCCCCTTGTACCCCGCATCATACCCCTTCAGCAACGACGTAACTGCGCCCGCGGAGGGATAAACATCGCCGTCCCCTGCCTTGCGTCCGGTCTGAACCATGTACGAAGCCGTTTCGTGCGCATTCACACCGTGGGTCATACCACGAAGAATTGAATACTTGTCGGCCTGTTTGGCAAGCAGTGGCAACGACTGTCCGATCTGGATGCCGTCCGCGTTGGTACCAATCGCTTTGTCCAGTGGGCCGCAGTAGTCGTAACCGGCATCGGGTTTGGGGTCAAACGTGTCGATATGTGTCGGACCGCCCCACATCCATATCTGGATAACGGCCTTGGCCCGGGGGGCGGAAACAGCGGGTGCCGCACGCAAACCACCCGGAAGCATCAGCCCTGCTGCCCCGCACAGACCGGAACGTAACAGATCGCGCCGCGAAATCGTCATGTCATGCATACCATGTTCTCCATCACTTAGTGCCGATACATAAACTCTTTTGTATTGATCAATGCCCAGGCCAGGTCCATGGAGGCACGCCACCGACCAAGCTTGCTTGATTTCTCATAAGTCATTGCTGCCTCAATCTCCGCTTTCGTCGGAGGGCGGGAGAGAATCTCCATGTAGATCCGCGCAATCAGTTGTTGAGGCTTCACCTTCGACTTGAGCAATTTCTTCATCTTACCGCTCGTCTCGAACTTCTTACGTATATGACTGGAGTTCAGGAGGTGCAGGCGTTGGGCTGCCGTTGGGCGGTTGTTGCGCTCCAACAGGAGTCCCGTATCCCGTGCCGGACGCCCGAACATATCCAGGAAGGGACTCGAAATACTGCCATCCATAAGTTCAATGGAACGTTGATCTTCGGGGATAAATGTGAATGGCTCTGGAATTGCACTGGTGTATTCCTCGGTTGTCCCGGTGATCTGACAAAGCGCGTCAATCAGGACCTCGGCATCCAGACGACGAACGGGATAGTGGGCAAAACTAGCGGTTCGTTCCGGATGATCCGTGGCCGGGATAGCGGATTGTTGATAGGTTCTCGAATTCAAGATCAGGCGGTAAATATGTTTCAGATCGTAGTCCGCCGACACCAGCTCCTTTGCAAGCCACCGCAACAATTCTTCATTCTGCGGCGGATTGTCGGAACGAAAGTCATCCGGCTCATGTACGATGCCGCGGCCCATCAGCCAGAACCATACCCGGTTCACGGCGTTGGCGGCAAACCATGGATTCTCCGGCCTGACGAGCCAGTCGGTAAACGTGACACGCGGGTCCTCGGCAGGCTTCAGACGAACCGGGGTGCCGTCGGGAAAGGTCGAAACCATCAGCTTAACGGCGTTAGTCTTCCACTGATCAAAGTAGACGACTTCCTCCTTCCATTCGGACGTGCCTTTGAATCCCACCTTCGAGAAGAAGGCAGCCAAGTCGTGCTTCTTTTTCTCAGGCCATTCATCGGTACGCGCCCCCATGAATCCCAATGCTACACCCTTGGCTATAGCCTCTGGTGTTTTGCTCTGCATTGAACGGTAGAAGTTGACCTGCGGCACGCGGAAATTGCTGCCGCTGGCGGTGAGAAGGTCACGGGCAAACTTGTCATACGGAACATTCTCAACAAGGCAGGTTCGCACCCACCGGTGGTAAGCCTGGGCCGCGTTTGGCCAGAGATTGATGGGGAACTCGGCCTTTACGCGCAGCAAATCGCACCATTTCAATGCCCAGTAGTCGGCGAACTCCTCGCGGGCCATCAGGCGATCGACGAGTTTGCTGCGCTTGCCCGACGATTTATCTGCGAGAAACGCTTTCGTTTCGGCCGTGGTCGGCAGCGTCCCTATCACGTCCAGGTACAGGCGCCTGTGAAACACCGCATCGGAGCACAGCGCCGCCGGTGTCATTCCAAGTTTCGACAGGCGCTTGAATACAAGCCTGTCACCCTGGTGTCTCGGCTGCGCCTTGTCGGCAATCTCAAACGGAACAACTGGTGAACCCGCAAGTCCCCATCCGGACATTGCAGCGGCAACAACAATCAGCAAATAGCATTCTAGACGTTTCACAGTCAAAAGCTCTTTCATCGTAATCTAATAACGCTGATACCTACCTGCTTTATTGTAAGCGACAACAACGACGTGAAGTTCGGTTGTAGCCAAGTACTTCCAGTTACGTCTCAAGACCGGATAAGAATAGTGGCAATAGCCATAGCAGGCAAGGGTGGGTTACCACCGACCGTTCTGCGCTGTGAGCGCAGAACGCAGTGGTTAGGCGCTAGGCGTTAGCGGGAAAGGTCCGCCGTGCGCGTAGCAATGCCTGCCTCGTATCCCACTCAAAACCGTGGGGTCGATTTGCGCTGTCCCAGAATCCTAGCTACTAACACCTAGCGCCTAACCCCTTGTGCTGTGGGGTAAACAGAATCTCGTACCCCCGTTTCACCCTGCCCCCGTTGATCTGTTTCACAACGCAGATGGCTCATCACCCCGTGGTGCTGCCGGTTTACCCATTTGAGATGGGGAAGATGTTTCTTTCCCTGAGCAGAGACATGATCTGAGTGGCGCTTTCTTCTACGCCGAGGGTTTCAATTGGAAGTGTAAGTGCCGGGAATTCCGGCTCTTCGTAGTCCGCATTGACACCCGCCATGTTCTGAACCACGCCGGACTTCGCCTTTTCGTACAGCCCAGTCTCGTCTCGTTTCTCACACCATTCGGCCGTAGCGTCGACATGTATTTCAAGGAAACGGTCCTCTCCCACCAGTTCCTTGACCTGGTCCCTGATTGCTGCGGACGGCGAAACAAATGCGCACAGTGTAATGATCCCCGAATCATTCAGAAGAGAAGCTACTTCGGCCACGCGCCTCAGATGCTCAGCCCTGTCAGTGGATCCGAAATCAAGTCCCCTGCTAAGGCCCAACCGGACATTGCGCCCGTTCAGCACCACGCAAGTTGCACCAAGGTCGAACAGCTTCTTCTCAGTGGCATACACAATACTCGTCTTGCCCGATGAAGTCAGACCTGTCAGCCAGATGGTGGCGGGACGTTGAGCCAGTCTTTCTTCTCTTTCTCCAGTCTGAACCTGACTTTCATACCGCCGGGCAGACACGGCTTCTTCAGAGCCATGTGTGATTCGCGACGGCAACCGGTCAGCGGATTCGCGCTCTATGATCATCCCGGCCGCGACGGTACTGTTGCTCACCGGGTCTATAAGAATGAAGCTGCCCGTGGCCTGGTTCTTGACGTACGAGTCGAAGAAGATAGGGGTCATGGAAGTGAATACCACCCGGCCGATCTCATTCAGGGCCAGATCTCCCGGGGCCATTCTCTTCAGCGTGTTTACATCAACCTTGTAGCGCAGTTCATCGATGCGCGCCCTGGCCGTGCGTGTTGTATGCTTGATACCATAGGCGGTGTTCACGTCCATTGGTTCCTCACCCATCCACACCAGCATTGCTTCAAAATGCCTGTCCGCGTGGGGCATGTTGTGTGAATGAACCAGCATTTCGCCACGGCTGACATCCAGTTCATCCTCAAGTGTCACGGTCACTGACATCGGGGGATAGGCGCGCTCAATTTCGCCGTCATATGTGACGATTGATTCCACGCGGGTTTTCTTCTTCGAGGGAAGCGCCGTTACTTCGTCGCCTTTTCGAATAACACCCGAAGCAACCTGGCCGCAATACCCCCGAAAATCCAGGTGCGGCCGCAGCACGTACTGCACCGGAAACCTGAGATCTATGAGATTCCGGTCGCTTGCAACGTAGACGTTCTCAAGGATCTCCAGCAGCGCTTCGCCCTTGTACCAGGTCATGTTCGATGAGCGGTCCACGACGTTGTCGCCGAGCAGTGCGCTTATGGGAATGAAGCGGATGTCAGGAACAGTGAGTTTTGCCGCAAACCGGGAGAAATCAGAGCGAATCTGCTCGAACACATCCTCAGAGAAATCGACAAGATCCATCTTGTTCACAGCCACAACCATGTGAGGAACCCCTAGCAGGGCGGTTATAAATGAGTGTCTCTTGGTCTGAGGAAGCACACCGTAGCGGGCGTCAATCAGAACAATGGCAAGATTGGCCGTTGAGGCCCCGGTTGCCATGTTCCGCGTGTATTGCTCGTGCCCCGGAGTATCTGCGATGATGAACTTTCTTTTGGGAGTGGAGAAGTAGCGGTAGGCCACATCTATCGTGATTCCCTGTTCGCGCTCCGCTTTCAATCCGTCGGTAAGAAGGGCAAAGTCAATCTCCTCCTTCGAACTCTTGTCATGCGTCACGTTCTTCACAGACTGGATCTGGTCTTCGTACACATTCTTCGAGTCATGCAGCAGGCGGCCGATCAACGTGGACTTGCCATCATCAATGCTGCCCGCGGTTGAAAACCGGAGAAGATCCTTTTTTTCGTTTTCCGCCAGGAACTCGTCAATTGTCATATCAATGGGCCTCCAAAATCGAAATCCATCAGTGGTAAACTCGTGAATCGACAAGTAGGTGCGGCTCTCCAGAGCTGCACCACGTTATTGACCAGCTCTGGAAAGCCGATCTACTGGTGCCGATCCAAAACGGCGAAATCTCAAATCAAAAATAGCCTTCTCTTTTCTTCAGCTCCATCGAGCCTTCGGTATCGTGATCAATTACGCGGGTGGCACGTTCGGAAACCCTCACGGTCATCATTTCTTCAATGATTTCCGGTACGGTTCTTGCATTGGACCTCACCGCCCCCGTGCAGTAGTGGCAGCCCAGTGAGCGGAAGCGGCAGACCTCCTTGCGGAGTTCTTCGCCGGGCAGGGTCTTGCCGTCTTCAAGAAGAATGATCTGTCCGTCCCGGATAACGACCTCGCGCTCTTCGGCAAAATACATCGGCACGATGGGGATATTCTCCATGTAGATGTACTGCCAGACATCCAGTTCAGTCCAATTGGAGATGGGGAATGCACGAATGGTCTCGCCCTTGTTCACCTTTGCGTTGTAAAGGCTCCAGAGCTCGGGGCGCTGATTCTTCGGATCCCATTGCCCGAAGCCGTCCCTGAACGAATACACTCGCTCCTTGGCCCGGGATTTCTCTTCTTCCCGTCTTGCCCCGCCAAAAGCGGCATCGTATTCGCCCTCGCGCAACGAAGTCAGAAGCGCCTCAGTTTTCAGAACGGCACAGCACTTCTGTGTCCCGAAGTCAAAAGGGTTCATCTCCCCGGATCGTTTGTGCTTGTGAACAAGGAGCTCAAGTCCCAGTTCCTTCACAAGCTCGTCCCGGAACTCGTACATCTGCTTGAATTTATACCCCGTATCCACGTGCAGCAGCGGGAAAGGCATCTTGCCGGGATGAAACGCCTTCTGCGCAAGCCGAAGCATTACGGATGAATCTTTCCCGACCGAATAGAGCATAACCGGGCGCTCGAACTCCGCAACAACTTCGCGGAAGATATGAATGCTCTCGGCTTCAAGCTGCTTCAAATGCGTAAGTGAGTATTCGATCACAGACTGCCTCTCCACTCTTCGTTCATTCCTTATTATCAGAAAATGGTCTGGGCACACTATCCGCGTGTTCTGGGAAAATCAACACACAATTTGTACTCATTCTACCATGGAACCTGCTGGCAGAGGGTCAGTTTTATTGCGGATCGGAACAGTCTCGTCCTCCCTAGGGAGCTTGAATGGGGAGAACATGTCTTGTAGGGTGTGAAATCGTGGTGTTTCTGCTACGGGAGCGATATGGGCATTGAGCAATGGTTTTTGAGGCTCGTGCTGGGAGCCGGGATTGGCTTCTGCATCGGTCTGACAGGGATAGGTGGAGGCGTACTGGTACTTCCCGCCCTGACCGTCGTACTTGGACTTCCTTCATCCATCGCGGTGGGAACTGCCAGCCTGTATGCGTTTCTCACGAAATGCTATGCCACTTTCGAGCACTTCCGCCTCAAGACGATCGACATCCGAACTTCACTGTTCCTTCTCCTCGGTGCCGTGCCCGGCAACGTAGTCACAGCCTGGGTGATCAACCGGGCGGTAAAGCACATGGGGGCGGAAGGCGAGTCCATGGCTCGCTTCCAGCAGGGGCTGAAGATGTTCATTGCCTTTGTAGTGCTATTCTCTGCCATCGTGCTAATCGTGGATCTTGTACTTAAAGGCCACAGGGCAGGGAGCGGAACAGGGAATAGCGTAGGAGCCCGGCTCAATTCGCGTCCAACGCTTAAGTGGACCATCGCCGTGATTACTGGGACTGTCATAGGATCATTGATTGGTGCCACGTCGGTTGGCGGCGGAGTTCTGATGATCCCCGCCCTGATCATCCTGTTTGGGCTTCCGTCCAGCCGGACGGTAGGCACGTCTATTTTCGTTGCGGTTATCCTGACATTTATGACTTCAATTGTATACGGGGCCAGCGGCCAGATGGACTGGAACACGGCCCTCCTGATGGCTCTTGGCTCGCTCGCAGGAGTCCCCCTGGGCAGCAAGCTTTGCGCCAGACTTCCCGAACGCGGACTGCGCGGGCTTGTCATCGCCGTCGTCTTTGTCTCCGCAATACTCATGTTCGTGAGACGTTCGGTGACCGGGGGACATTGAAAGATGGTATTATAAAGATTTGCCGACATTGTAATTGCTGTTGTTGGTCGTGACGCGTAGTCTTACTCTTATCAATCAACCTACAGAAATGAGTGCGTAAGATGAACAGATTCAAGAAACTGGTAGGACTCACACTCTGTCTGACAATGATGCTGGCGATTGTGGTACCGCTTCGCGCGAATGCCGCGCAGCCAGCGGTTACCGTGGAGATCGAGAGCATCGACAATCTGATTTCCGATGTCACCACCGCTTCGAAGACCCTCGGGCAAAAGACCATGGAGCCCGCGATGATGCTCGGAGCAATCGGCGAAGCGCTCAACGCTCCCGACCTGGTGGGAATCGACACAACTAAACCGGTTCAGATTCACGTCTTTCTGCCGGAGGTGAAGACAGATGATCCCGCGTTCACCCCGGACAAGCTCATACCTCTTTCCGCGTTTGTGCTACCGTTGTCCGACAACGGACAGGGTTTCGCATCCGCGGTAAAAAGCCGGTTCCCGGTTTCAAAGAAAACGGGCAGCGTTCATCATTTCTCGCAGCCGGCCACCGCTGAAGAAGAACCGCCTCAAGGGCTCTACCTCGCAGCCATTGGCAAGCGGGTTATCACGAGCAAACAGCCTGGCGCAGCAGAGGCAGCGCTGGCCAGCCTGAAGGCACACGGCACACCGTCACCGGCGGTCCGCTTCCCCGGCACCGTAAGGGTGTATGTGAACATCGAGACAGCCACCACGTTTGTCGAAACCGCTCTTAACCAGTCGCTGGCGATGATGCGCAAACAAGAGATGCCGGAAGAAATGCCAATGGATCCGTTCGCCATACTCGACGCCGAGGGGAAGGCCCTTCTCCAGTTGATGGGCGAGCTCCGCAGCTACACACTGGGCATCAAAGTTTCTTCCACCGCGATCGACACCTATGATCGTCTAACGCCGAGGAAGGGAACGAAAACGGCCCAGTGGATTGCCGGCCTGGACTCACCGTCAGCTCCATACCTCTCATTTCTTCCTGAGGATTCGCTCTTCGTATCCGTGGGCAGTGGGATGAACGTTATGGATCAGATCGCCGAACCCTACTGCGATCTCCTTGATAAGATCTACGGGGCCATGGGGCCTCAATTCAATAAGCTTGGCCCGGTAATGCGCAAATGGATGACCGAGCTGAAGGGCATGTATGCCGGAGATGTGGCCATGGGTGTTTTTCCGCTGGCGGACGGCAAGGGCGTTGGTTTCGCAGAAATGCTGGCAACAACGGATCCCGTGAAGGCAAAGACGGCTATAGATGAGATGTACCTGGAATTCAATGACTCCCTTGCCGGGACTATGCCGGGGCTGAAAATGAAGACAGGCGAGACCCGCGAGTACAAGGGCATCGAGATAAAGGCCTATTCATACGACGTTGACCAATCAGCACAGCCCACGAATGCAATGCCCTTCCCGATGGTGATGCCGAAGTGGATCGGGGATATGAAGTGGGAGATGGCATTCTCCGGCAATCACCTTATCTACACGATGGGCAAAACCGATGTAATGAACTCGATGCTGGACGCTCTGGAGGCCCCGGGAAAGAGCATCGCCGAATCCGCTCCGTTTGCAAAGCTGTTTCCCCAGACAAAGGGCAAAGTTGTTGAGATTCACACGATCTCGATATCTGGAATCATCAGGAGAATCATTGCATCGCTGCCGGAGATCGATCCGGCAGCCCTGGCCAGTATCCCGAAAGACTCGGAGGGAATAGCCGGCTACTCGTATACTGCCGGCGGAAACCTTATCGGTGTGGATCGAATCAGTTTCAGTGAAATCAAGGCCATAATGGGTGCGGTGCCGGCCATACAGGGCGCCATGCCGGCGATAATGTCTTCCATGGGAGTTCCCTTGCCGGGACCCGGCAAGGAGATGACCGGCGAGGAGATGTTCCCCGAGGACGACCTATTGCCCGAACCCGAAGTCATTGAGATACCCATGGAGTAGAACGGCGGTCCCCGTCTACCAACCGGTTCCAATGCCGCCGCGGAAAGCAATGGACGAGAAATCGTTGCCGACGTCTTCCTTGACCCAGTTGGGATCGCTGCTGAGGTCGATCTGGGCCTCGGCTCCGATGAGCCAGAACCAAGCATCCCCGAAGAATCCACGGAGATCGAGGCCTACGGCTACCATGAAATGATCCTCGTTCTCGACGAAGGTACTGTACGTAACGTCTCTTCCAAAGTGGTCCGTATACTGGGTACTGACGCTCACGTCGGAATCAACAATAGCGTAGCGCAGCCCGAAGTCACCGATCAGCTCCATGTCATCGCCGAAATCCCACCGGTAGCAGGCCAAAGCAGTCAGGGGTATAGTAGTTATCTCCCCGTCAGCTACAGGTTCTGCGAAGTTAGCTCCACTGATATCAACAGGGCCGGACAAAGACCAGAAATTGTATCCGACTGCTCCGCCCCATCCCCATTTCTCTTGCTGCCAGTAACGGAATTTTGCCTCAACACCAAAAGCAACGTCCATATCGGAATCAAACGGCAACATGACCGATGCAGCTCCAGAAATCTCGAGTTTCTCATCTTTAAGCTGCTTCGGCTCGTACGTATACCTTGTTCTTGGTTTTTCGCGCTGAACTTCGGGCGTCTCTTCTTCCTCGTCAGGTTTCTCGTCCACCTTGGGAGATTCTTCTTTCTCGGCCTCCACCGCAGCTTCTGCCGCCGCAGGATTCTCCTCCGCCCCGTCTTTCGGCACATCCTTGTCGTCCTGTGCCGTCAGAATTGTTCCCGTGAACAGAAGTACGGTGATAAATACGGATAAGCATTTCATCTTGGTTTGCCCTTTCGATCCTTTGGATTAGCGTGTCAGGGTGAGGTGTCGCAGTCCGGATCCTCCCACTTCAACGTAGTCGATCAGCACAATCCTGCTTGAGGTAACCGCCCCCTGCACCGTCCAGATTTCGAAATCGAAATGATCGGTCATGAACATTTCACCTTCTCCGTTGATCTCCCCGCTGAAGAAATGCCCGCGTTCCGAAAGCGAGGTCTCAATGAAGACCGAGCGGTCGCTCTGACTGATGGCTGCTGAAAGCGAAGTTTCGGAACCGTCACCGGGGTTGTAGGTTCCCGACCAGCTGCCGCTGATGTCCAGAAAGACTGCATCATTGTTACTGTCTTGCTCGCACCCGCACATCAGGCATAGGACGAACGCAAGGGAAAGAGCAGTTGCACAAGTGATAGGGCACCTCATAATCGGTCTCCGGGTTGACTTCCCTCGCCTCGAAAGCAAAGCCGTTCGAAAAATCATCCCGTCTGGACGGTTGAGCCGCGGCCCTCAAGGGCCTCTTCGAACGACGTTACTCTAGACGATTACACGGTTAAAGTGCGCTCATAGTAAGCATAAGAACCTGTTGAAAGCCAGAAGGAATCGTGGCGATGCTATCATCTCGCCGGGGCATGCGATCGGCGTTTTGTCATTCTCTGAACAGGAGTTCCGATTCCCAGCCGTCGTATTTTCCACAGTACTCGATGGTTATCGACTGCATCCGGCGGCTCAGCTGATCCAATGTCGACTCCCTGGGTACCAGCTTTGTGCCTACAAGGCAGAGCCAATCGGCCGACCCATCCATGGACGGGCTCAACTCGACGGTGAAACCCATGCCGGCTAAACATGCTTCCACCTCTGACGCGATCTTTCTTGAAGGAAAGTACATCCAGAATGTAAACTCGTGCGCCAAGGCCGTATTAGATCCTGACAACCGCAAGTGATTACATATAAACGTACCGCTATTAGGGTCCCCAGTCATACCAAATCGCGTCCCAATAATCTCTCGCCCATCATGTTGCACCCCTAAGATCGGCAACTACTCTCCAGCAAGAAAAAGGAGATGCCTATGAGCGCCCTTCCAGAACTTATACTCTGCAATATCCAAAGCAATTGTTCAAGACATTCTGTTTCACTTTTAGGATAAACTCATCTTATCATAAGGAAAAGGAGGAATTTCGGGCCGTCCCCGGCAATGAAACGCGAGCTCTCCAAGTTTTGAAAGGGCCGCCATGTGACCGGCTTAAGCCGCACTGCGGCAGGCATTTAAAATGCTCATGACCTATTTGCATGTTGATATGGATGCTTTCTTTGCGTCTGTCGAGCAGCACGACCACCCCGAATTGCGGGGCCAACCCGTCGTAATAGGGGCCCAGCCCGATCAGCGCGGGGTGGTTGCGGCCGCCTCCTACGAAGCGCGGGAATACGGGATTCACTCGGCGATGCCGTCACGGGAGGCCGGTGAACGTTGTCCGCACGCTGTCTTTCTCCCTCCGAATGGAAAAAGGTACGGCGAGGTATCAAGGCAGATCATGGGGATTTTTGAAAGATTTACTCCCTACGTGGAGCAGCTCTCTGTTGACGAAGCTTTCCTGGATGTTACCGGTGCGCAGCGGCTCCTCGGAACAGGTAGAGAGATAGCCGCAAAGATCAAGGACACCGTAAAGGGCGAGACGGGCCTGACTGCGTCCGTTGGAGTTGCCGTGAATAAGTTCCTCGCCAAGCTTGCCAGTGATATGGACAAACCCGACGGACTGACCGTTGTTCCCAATTCAAAACAGGAAATAATCACTTTTCTTGCCCCCCTTCCGGTCGGCCGAATCTGGGGGGTAGGCAAAGTCACCCAGAATCTTCTGGAAAGCAAGGGCATCAGGACTGTAGGAGATCTACAGGAGACACCGGAAAGACTGCTGTCAGCACTCGTCGGCAAACATTCCGCCCGCCATTTGCATCGCCTGGCCTTCGGGGAGGACGAACGCGAAATCGAAACCGAACGTGAGGAGAAGAGCATATCCAAAGAGCACACGTTCCTTCATGACACTTCTGATCGTGAAGCCGTGAGACACACGCTTCTCGGGTTGGTTGACGATGTGGGACGGAGACTCAGGGAGAGCGGCAAACTGGCGGGAGTCGCACGATTGAAAATACGCTGGAAAGGTTTCAAAACAATCACACGCCAGAGAACGCTGAACCATCCATGCCGCGATGACTTCTCCCTGCGGGAGATCGCCACCGAATTGTTCATGACTGAAGAGCTCGTGAAACCAGTCAGGCTCATAGGTTTTGGTGTCAGCGGGCTGACTGACCGGGCATCCCGGCAGCTCGGGCTTTTTGACGACATCTCGGACCGCTCAAAACGGGAGCAGCTGAGCCGGGCTGTAGACGATATCCGCAGAGAACACGGCAGCAAAAGTATCGGGCGCGGCTCGGGTGCGAGCCAGTGACCTTGACGCTAGAATGAGCCACCTGCGTTGTGAAACAGATCAACGGGGCAGGGTGAAACGGGGGTACGAGATTTTGTTTACCCCACAGCACAAGGGGTT
>JASLPY010000072.1 GCA_030744755.1 Kiritimatiellia bacterium
CGTCTTTACCGAGCATCCACAGGAAGGTTCTCCTCCGTCTCGTGATCCAGCGTCCACGACCTATGTGGCAACTATGCAATCGTCCCATGAGTTCGGCCCCATGCTCAGAGCCGAAGCCATACGCCGCAATATCGGAGGCGCCAAGGAAATGGTCTTCATCAGTGATGGGGCACACTACTTCAAGGAGATCGCCCGGGTCTACTTTCCTCAAGCCACCTGGATACTCGACTTCTATCACGCCGCCGAGCACCTTCACGAAGTTGTAGGCGTACTATACGACCCTGCAACCAAGAAAGCACAGAAGCTGGCAAAGCAATGGACGCGCTGGTTACTCAATGACAAGGTCGACCGCTTTATCTCCCGCGCCAGAGAACTGGCAGCCCCCGAACTCATGGACGATATCAACAAGAAACTTCAGTACTTCGAAAACCACCGTGAGGGTATGCTATACGGCACCTTCACCCAGAAGGGTTTCTTCATAGGGTCTGGTGTCGTCGAAGCCGGATGCAAAACACTCATAGGTAAACGCCTGAAGCAATCCGGCATGTTCTGGTCCGAAGATGGCGCAGAGAACATACTTTCTTTCCGTTCCGCTATTTTCAGCCGCACCTACGACAACATATGGGGGCGTAATGTACGGCAAGAATACCGCCTGGCTGCATGAATATGAAAATCCATGACCTGCACCCTTCGTGCACCCTCAAAAGAACACTGCCTTTCTTTGTGTCTCACATTACGCTAAAATATCGGCGTAACTACTGTGTCTGAACTAGGGGATCTGTGTGAATAGATACTTGTGTTTCTGTGTTTTTGCAGTCGTGGCGCTTCTTTGCTGCTTTCAGCAGGTGGCGGCCGATGTTGTCATTAACGAATTTCTGGCTAGGAATGACAGCATTCTCGAGGACCCAGATGATCCGGGCGAATACCCGGACTGGATAGAACTCTACAACGATTCTACGGGCACCGTCGATCTCACGGGCTGGTATCTGACCGACGATGCCGATGAGCTGGACAAGTGGGCATTCCCGGCCGTCAGCCTGAATCCATACGAGTTCCTGGTGGTATTTGCTTCGAACAAGGATCTCAACGACCCGGCAGAACAACTTCACACCAACTTCAAACTCACTTCCGACGGAGAGTACCTTGCACTTGTTTCGAGCAATGGAACAACTGTTGTTCACGAGTATTCCCCGAATTACCCCGAGCAGTTCGCGGACGTGTCCTATGGCATAAGCACGAACGAAACGCACGAGGTGCGTTACTTCTCCACTCCTTCGCCCGGGTCTGTGAACACCGGCGGCTACCTCGGGACGGTCGAGGATACCAAGTTCAACCTTGATAGAGGCTTCTACACAAACGTAATCCAGGTGGCCATTACGACGGCCACGGAGAGCGCATCGATCCGCTATACCCTGGATGGCAGCGAGCCCACGGAGGTATACGGCACCGTGTATTCCGGTCCAATTACCATATCCAACACCACGCCACTACGTGCCATGGCTTACAGGACGGGCTACAAGTCGACGGATGTTGACACACAGACCTACGTCTTCTTCACGGATATCCTGGAGCAGCCTTCGAACCCGGGAGGGTTCCCGAGTAGTTGGAGTGGAACCACCGCGGACTACGAAATGGACCCGGATATCATAGACGATCCCACCTACGGTCCGATGATGGAAGAATCGCTGACCTCAATACCCACGGTCTCGTTCGCGCTCGATGTTGACGATATGTTCCACTCGTCGAGTGGCATATATGCAAACCCCGGCGGCCGAGGCGAGGGATGGGAGCGATCCGTATCAGTAGAGTGGTTTACACCGGATGGAGACGAGGAATTCCACATCAACTGCGGAGTGCGCATCTACGGAGGGGCGTTCCGGGGCATGAACCTGACGAGGAAGAAGTCATTCCGCCTCCTCTTCAAAGGCATGTACGGTCCGACGAAGCTGGACTTCCCCATGTTCCCGTGGGACGAGGACGCGGCAACGAGCTACGACAATCTTGTTATGCGCGCCGGCGCCAACGACGGTTGGAACAATTGGGGGGATGCAGATACGCAGTACATCATCGACGAGTACATGCGCCGCACTCAACTGGCCTTTGGCCGGCCTGTCGGACACGGAAGGTTTGTGCACCTGTACATCAACGGTTTGTACTGGGGAATCTACAACATCATTGAACGCCCTGAGGCCTCTTTCTGTGCGGAGTACTTCGGAGGAGAGAAAGATGAGTGGGATGCGCTCAACGCGGGTTCCGCCACCGGTGAGGGGAATACGGCTACATGGGGCCAGATGCGGTCCCAGGTTAGTGCAGGACTGGCGGATAACGCGTCCTACCAGAAGATCCAGGGCAACAATCCCGATCGCACTCCGAACCCGGCCTACGATGACCTGCTGGATGTCGAGAATTACATAGATTACATGTTCTGCAATTTCTGGGGCGGAACCGGGGATTGGCCGGGTCACAACTATTATTGCGCCTGTCGGCGTCCTCCCAATGCCACTGGGTTCAAGTGGTTCTGCTGGGACGCGGAAGGTGCCATCTGCGTGTGGTCGTCCCTGAATGCGAACGTGACGGGCGTGAGCAACGGCGCGGGTGAACCGTACGCTGAGCTCAGGAATAACAGCGAGTTTCGCCTGCTTTTTGCAGACCAGGCGCATAAGCACATGTTCAACGGTGGGGCAGTGACGACCAACGAGGCCTTCCAGCGCTACAAGGATCTGTCTGACGAGGTAGAAATGTCCATTGTCGCGGAGTCGGCGCGATGGGGCGACCAGCGGGGTGGCTCGCCCTACACCCTCGCGCACTGGCAATCCAAACGTGACTACGTTCTCGATACGTATATGCCTCAACGCACGGCAATCGTTGTGGGCCAACTCAAGGGAAAGGACCTCTACCCGGACGTCGATGCACCGTCCTTCAACCAGCACGGCGGGGTTTTCACCAATGGCTTTGAGCTGACGATGACCGCTGCCGAAACCGTGTACTACACGCTTGATGGCAGTGATCCCAGGGAATACGAGACGGGCTCGGTGTTGGGCGCGATGTATACCGGATCGATCCCGATGATCTACGCGGCGAGAGTGAAGGCCCGAGCCAGATCGGCCGGTGGCGAATGGAGCGCCCTGAACGAGGCCCTGTTTGTGCCGGATTGGCCGTCTACCCTTCGAATCAGCGAGGTCATGTACAATCCGCGCGAGCCGGAGGGTTCGGAAACGAACGCCGCGACTTCGGCCGATGCTTTTGAGTTCGTAGAGATTCAGAACACCGGCGTTACCACCAGCGGCCTGGCGGGTGTGGAATTTACCGACGGGATAGAGTTCGATTTTGAAAGCGGCGACGTACCGACATTGGCCCCCGGAGAGTGTGTAGTGATTGTCAACGACATGGCGGCCTTCACGAACCGGTACACAGACTGGAGCAGCATGCGCATTGCCGGTGAATACGACGGCTCTCTGAACGATGGCGGTGAACGGGTCGAGCTGAGGGATATCCTGGGAAGCAATATCGTCACGTTTACCTATAACGATGGACGCGGCTGGCCCCTCGCGGCTGACGGGGCAGGGCATTCGCTCGTGCCGCTTGTCATGGCAACCCAGCCTGACGACGCACTGGATTACGGCGGCAATTGGCGCGCCGGCACCTACATGGATGGCTCGCCCGGTGAAGCTAACCCCGCGGCCATTCCCAACGTTGTGATTAACGAGATCACGGCTCATACCGATACGGGAATGCTGCCGCCGCTGGATTCGGATGACTGGATTGAGCTGTTCAATGCCTCCGCGAGCAGCATCACTTTCACCGACTGGTACCTGAGCGACAGCGCCGGGAACCTGGTGAAGTGGCAGATCCCGGCAACCAATGTGATAGATGCGGCCGGCTGGTTGACCTTTACCGAGCGAACGGGTTTCAACCCTGATGGAACCAACGGGTTCGGTCTCAACAAGGGCGGTGAGCAGGTCTTCCTGTCACACATGCCCGGAGGCGAAAGCAATCGTGTGGTGGATTGCGTAAGGTTTAAGGGCCAGGAGAATGGCAGGTCTCTCGGCCGTCACGGCGACGGTGAGACCTACTGGTATTCTCTCACTCCGACCACCGGTTCGGCCAATGCAACGCCGGTGCAGGAGGTGGTGATCAGTGAAATCATGTATCACCCGCCCGGGACCGCGGCCGACCCGGGGGACAACAGCAGTGACGAGTACATAGAGATTATGAACGTCAGCGGTGGGCAGGTAGATTTCTGGAATGATGCAGGAACATGGTGGGTTGACGGCAAGAGTTATACTTTCCCGTCAAACACTTCGCTCGCGGCAGGCAGTTCCCTGCTTGTTGTATCGTTCGATCCGGCCGATCCGGTCGCGCTGAACACGTTTCTGAATGTTTATGGACTGACGAACGGTGAGGTAGAGATTTTCGGGCCATATTCTGGAGAACTTTCCAACCGGGGCGAACGTATCGCGCTGGAGCGTCCGCAGGCTCCCGACATTGAAGGCGATCCGGTCTCATGGGTCATTGTGGATGAGGCCATTTATTTTGACAGGGCACCGTGGCCCTTGGGTGCGGATGGAACGGGACGCGCCCTGGAGCGCACGGAGATGCAAAGATCAGGAAACGATCCGGCCAACTGGCAGGTCGGCTTCTGGGCTTCACCCGGCATACCAACGCCGGTTTTCAGGATAGACAGTCCCGGTTACGGTGACACGCTGCTGCTGGACTCTATGGCGTCCGTGCAGGCGACGGTTGACGTAAGTCGTATCGTTGGTTCCGTTGACAGCGTGGAGTTCTTCCTGGACGGCAGTAGCACTTGCATCGACACGACAGAGCCTTACCAGTGCTCCTTTGGTCCCATAACCAACGAAGGCAGCCATATTCTCTCCGCGGTCATGGAGGACGGCGCAGCCACATATACGTCGCGTGACGTCGTCGTAATAGGTTCCGGGATCTACAACGAGCCCGGCGCCTCCGGCATGACTTTTTCCACGGCAAAGCTGGGCGGATCGTTTCCAACAAACGCAGAGGCATTGGTGTACGTCTACTGGGGGCTGGACGACGGGGGGACGGATAAGAACGCGTGGAGTAACGAGGTTGAACTGGGAACACAGAGAGGCATCTTTGTGGCTCCAATAGAGGGGCTGCGCTCTTGCGAGACCTACTACTACCGCTGCTATGCCACCAACGCATACGGCGATACTTGGGCCCCGCAGACGACGAACCTGCTGACGCTTGTTCCGCCGGTTTCGCTCGGCCTTTCCGGGTCGCCGTTTGCCGAGGACGGAGGCATAGCCAACGTTACCGCTACGCTTGGCAACCAGTCCGCCTCGAATGCAACGGTGCATCTTTCCTTCTCGGGTGACGCTGTATACGGCACGGACTACTCAGCTTCGGCAACGACGATTGTCATCAACGCGGGCAGCAGTTCGGGGTCGATCACTCTGACCGGCCTGAGTGACCCCCACGTTGAAAACCCCGAATCCGCCGTTGTCTCCATTGCCGGGACTATCCATTCATACATGGGCTCTTCCACCAGCGTTACAGCTTCGCTCATCAGCGATGATCCAATGGTGGACAACGATGCCGGGGCTACGGGCGTTACCGATGACTCCGCCACGTTGAACGGCACTTTGACCTACGGAGACAACGCTTCCATCTACATCTACTGGGGTACGGAAGACGGCGGCACCAACCAGTCGAACTGGGGTGCCCCGAGAAGCCTGGGGTCTCGCGGTGAAGGGGCTTTCTCTGACAGTGTCGGCGGGCTGTTCGCCAATCAGACCTATTACTATCGCTGCTATGCTGAAAACGCGGCAGGTTCAGACTGGGCCGCTTCCACGACCAACTTCACGACCGGCGTCCCCTCGGTCTCGATCCAGGACGTTGTGGTTACCGAGGGGGACAGCGGTAGCAGGAACGCGCAGCTTACCGTAGTTCTTTCCGCATCAAGCGGTGTTGACGTTTCGGTGAACTATGCCACTGCCGATGGTACTGCGGAAGCCGGGCCTGATTACCAGGCGGTTTCCGGGACACTGGTTATCGAGGCCGGTGACCCGTCGGGCCTCATCACGGTTCCCGTCAACGGCGACGCCGAAAGCGAATGGCCTTCGGAGGATTTCTTCGTTGACCTCGACGTTCCCACCAACTGCACGATTGCCGACGCCCGGGGTGTGGCCACCATCAGTGACGACGACGTGGATGTATACCTGTTCGATTGGAAATACAGGATGAAGATCACTTTCGACGGGTACGGCAGGGACGAAGTGCTGGACGATTTCCCGGCGCTGGTCGTCCTGAACACGAACCGTGAGAACTTTGCCTACTCGCAGTTCCTTCCTGGGATTCCAAGCGACCTCAGGTTTGCCAATTCCAACCTGACCTCGCTTCTCTACTACGAGATAGAAGACTGGAATACGAACGGGGATTCGGTCGCCTGGGTGCAAGTGCCCGGCCTGGTTGGCACCAACACGTACATCTGGGCCTACTGGGGTAACCCGGGTGCCACCAACCCGCAGGCCTACACTACTAACGGGGCCACATGGAATTCGGACTACAGGGGTGTGTGGCACGCCAACGAAACGGTGGTGGATTCTACATCCAACGGCAACGATGCCACGGCGGACAGCTCAGTCAGCACGGAAGGAGCCATTGCCGGAGGTAAGAGCTTCAATGGAGGTGACCAGGCCATAACCCTGGGGGACCTGGCGGACTTTGACTTGCTGGAGGATCTGACACTGTCGGCATGGGTGAAGCCTGACCCGGCTGCTTCCGGGGAAGACTGTATCTTTGGCAAGTGGGGCGATAGCTACATCTTCTCGCTGAACAGCAGGCGCCCCCGGTTCCATATTGACGGCTGGCGTGACGCGAATACCACTCTCACGGGTTCTGGTTGGGACATGGTGACGGTGACGTACGACGACACCACCGACACCGTGCAGTTCTACTTGAACGGCGAGGCGGACGGCACGCATACCTACAGCCAGAATTCGGGTACGAGTGGAACCCTGTACCTTGGGCGACGGGGTGGTGAATGGTTCCAGGGAGACATGGACGAGTTCCGGATGAGCGACGTGGCCCGCTCCGCCAACTGGATATGGGCATGCTGGATGAACGCGGCGTCGAACGACGTGTTCAACCTGCATGGTGACGTGGAAGCTGCCGACGAGAATGCGCCTTCGATCTTCAATGTCTACGGCGCCACCAATGTTACGGACGTTTCTGCTTATCTGACCGCCCGGCTGACTTCCACCGGAACCGCTGAGACCGCGGTATGGGTGTATTGGGGTACGGAGAACGGGGGTGAGACGGTAGCGAGCTGGGCCAATACGAATTACTTTGGACCGGCAACCAGTCTACCGCCGACCGATTATTCCACCAACGTCCCGGGACTGACGTCCAATACCATCTATTACTATGCCTACAGGGCCGCCAACAGCAATGGCACGAACTGGGCATCGGGAGATTTCACGACCGCCGGTTCGCCGTTGCCCGATAACAGCGGGGGCGCAACCAATATTGGGATAGGAATGATGGCACTGAATGGATCGCTGGTTCTCGGCAACGAGGCCGTTGTCACCATCTACTGGGGACCTTCAAACGAAGGGGATGATAGAGACGCCTGGGCTGAACACACCGAGATAGGAACCGTCTACGGAAATGGATCGAAGTTCTCCGCGGACGTGGTCGGCCTGCTGTACGGCGTTGAGTATCACTACCGCTGCTATGCCACCAACGGCTACGGGGACGGCTGGTCTGATTCCTTGAGTTTCCTGACACCCCCCCCGGTTGGATCTCCAGGTGAATTGGGCCTATATGTCCGGTGCTATAATGATGAGAACGGGGACAACTACATTGACCCGATTACAAATCTGTTCCTGGCCAGTGACGAGGGGCGGGATACCAACACGTCGGAGAACATAGACTACGGATCATTCACGGCATTCCCCGGGATCACGCAGGACGACACCCTGTCGGTACTCTGGCACGGCTATTTCTACGCGGATGAGGATATGGACTACTCGTTCGGCACCAGGAGTGATGATGGCAGCGTTCTGTTTGTGGACGTCAGTAGAAACGGGGATTACGCGGATCCCGGCGAGTTCATTGTCAACAACAAGGGCAGCCACGGTGAGCAAGATGCCTATGGAGATGTATATCTTGAAGAAGGTTACTACCCAATAGTCATGGCCTTTCACGAAGGCACCGGAGGCCAGGCCATGCGGGCCAGGTGGAAGAAAGGGGCAGGACATACGTACTCCGGCCAGGATTTCATCAATCCGGATTCAGGCCATTTCTTCCTGTCTGCACCACGTCCCGGCGGAGCCGTCGGTATCAGCAACAGTGTACCCACTGGGCTGTCCGCGACATCGGCTACCTTTAATGCCACTCTTGAGGGTACGGGTTCCGTGTTTGACGTCTCGGTTTACTGGGGTACGAGCGATGGTGCGAGCAATCCGGATACATGGCAGAACACGAATTACGTGGGGTCATACACGAATGTACTCACGGCAGATCTCAGTTTTTCGACACAGGCGCTGACGTCCAATTCCGTTTACTTCTATACGTTCAGTGCCGCGAATGCGGCCACCAATATCTGGGGTGTTCCGAGCGTGCAGTTCGTCGCGGCACTACCCGATGCACCGGTAGTAGACAATTCTACCGGAGCGACGGAGATCGCTGCAGGAAGAGCGACATTGAACGGGATGATTGTCAACGGCGACGCGGCCGATGCCTATATCTGCTGGCAGGGCGGCAGCGATGCCGGTACCGGCGTCGGCACCGGAGAATGGGATAACGTTGTCAGCATTGGCCTTGTCAACCAGGATGTTCTGTTCTCCGCCGAAATTGAAGGGACGTATTACGGTCTCACGTATTACTACCGATGCTACGTGACAAATGAATACGGCACGGACTGGTCCGAGTCGATGAGTTTCACGACGCTAAGGCCTTCGGGAACGGCCGGTGGCGGATCAACGGCTGTTAGAATCAATTCCAGTTCGGATGATGCCGAGGAGTTGGCTAACGGTACCATGTACATGGACAGCAGTGATCTCGAGTTTGCCTTTGATGCCAACGACCGCGGCCTTCAGACGGTGGGAATGTGTTTCGATAACGTTGTTCTCCCTGGTGAAGGCATTACCATTACCAACGCATACATACAGTTCAAGGCGGACGAGGCCCAGTCGACCGACGTGGACGTTACGATAACGGGAGAAGCAACAGACGATGCTTCCACGTTCGTTGCCACGGCCGAGGACATTTCGTCGAGGGAAAAGGCCACGGCAACCGTCCAATGGTCACCGCCTGCGTGGAATTCAGTGGGAGCGGCCGGTGTCAATGAACGGACCCCCGATCTGTCCGATATCATAACCGAGATAGTGGAACGCCCCGGCTGGCTGAGCGGCAACTCACTTGCCATCTTCATCGGCGGTACCGAAGAGAATGACCGGCGTACGGCTGAAGCCTACAACGGTGACCAGGGAGGGGCGCCTCAGCTGAACATATTCTGGGCTACGAATGTTACCACGCTTGCGATCACGAACACCGTTGCGACGGACATCCACGCTACGTCGGCGTCGTTCAACGGGTTGCTCGAAGCGACGACAGCGGTATTTCACGTGTGGGCTTATTGGGGAGAATCGAACAGCAGCAGGCATCCATCGGGTTGGGCGGCCCATGCTTACGTGGGCGGTTACACTAACGGTTCATTCGCGTTGAGCTACGCCGCCGAGGGGCTCTCCGATGACACGACTTATTACTACACGTTCATGGCAAGCAACGCCGTGGAGACAATGTGGGCGACTTCTTCCGTGAGCTTCACAACAGCTGTGGGTGATTCGGATGGCGACGGGATGCTGGATGAATGGGAAATGACTCACTTCGAGGATATGGACGAAGACGGGAATGGTGATGCCGATGGCGACGGGTCCTCGGACTTGAGCGAATTTGTTGCCGGCACGGATCCTACGAACGCGCTTTCCAAACTTGAGGTAGAGACCATCGACGGCGATGAGCCGTACATGGTTCTTCAGTGGTCCAGCGTCTCTAACCGGATCTATTCAATCTGGGGCTCCACGAATATCCTCACAAACGACTGGTGGAATATAGATAGCAATATTCCAGCCGTGCCGCCGCTGAATATATGGACTGTCACGCCCTCGTTCACCGATTTCGAGTTCTACCGGATTGGGGTTGAGAGAGAGTAGGGGGACGCGCACTCGCGTCAACGCCCAACGTCCAACGTCCAACGCCCAACATCCAAGTGGGGAAGTTGACAGGATGATTTCGGGGATGGTTGGGAGGGGAGGGGAGAACAGCCCTTACGGGGTTAACTACGAACGGCGGCGCTGTTCTGTCCGGAAATCAGTTTGTAGTTAACGCCGTAAGGCGTGTCTCTCCACTTAGAAAGAGCCCCCTGACTCCTGCCCCCGGCGCCCGGATTACATCAGGTCAACAACCGCGTTCTCAGGGTATTCCTTGGTCTTTGTCTTGTCGTCGCGCTTGAAGGTCACGATTAGCTTTTTGACTGTACCGTTGTGCGGATCCGAGAAGTGCGCGTTGTAGTTCGCCAGGTTCTGGATTCCGCCGTGTTTGCCATCGGTGATTTCCTGGAGTTTACTCGTTACGTCAACACTTCTCTGGCTCGTGCCGTAGGTTGCCTTCACAATCCGGGCCTTGACCGGCACGACTTTCTGTTTCGGCCTGTTGCTGCTCTGGGGTTGCTGTGCCGCTGGCTTTGCTGATCCTGGTGCAAACACCAGCTCGCCTGCCACGGCCATGGAATCGCCATCCTGCCTGACGTTGAAACGATTGATGTTAGGTGCGGTTCTGACCCTGGGCTGCACCTGGCAGCTTGCAAAGCCCTGCGGGTCATACATCTGCCTGATTTCCTCTTTGCCCAAGTACGGGCCGTTGGCATCGATCCACGCGACCAGCCTGCGCCTGCTGGCTTCGTCTATCTTGACCTTGTTGTGTTTGCCGCTCGTTGCGTTGTCATAGAGCTTGCTCTTCCAGGTGAAGGCCACCTTGGGCTTGAGCGTGGCAAGTGATCCAGGATCCTTCTGGTTGTATCCTTCCACCACAAAACAGCCTGAAAGTGGTGGTTGTGGGACGCCATCCGCATCCTTGCCCCTGCCACGACCCCATCCGCAAGGGCCGCCGATTAGCGTTACATACGGGTCGGTGAAAGGTGATGGATCTTCAGGTCTGTGCTTCATCCTGTTGTTACGCCAGCGCATCTGGGATGGGCGCAGGGTCATGTCAAGAGCCTTCCTTGCTTTCGGGTTCTTGTCGCCCTGGTGGCAGCCCGCGCAGTATTTGTCCAATGTAGGCTGAACGAAGCGCATGTAACCTATGGACTCCGAACCCCATGGTGGGGGCGTGAGCTTTGCCGCACCCTTGCGCAGTGCGAGCCCGCCGCCTGTTACGCCCTGGGCAGGTGCACGGTTATTCATCTCGTGACAACCCACGCAACCACGTACTTCGCCTGGCATCACGCCCGTGAAGGAGCGCATGGTCTGCAGGCAGCGATAGTCCTTGTCCAGCAACTGCAGGAATATTGCTTTGCCCGGGGGCACTTCAAAGCACACGGAGCCATCCTTCTCGATCGGTACAGTGCCGAGGATACGTTTTACGGTTTCTGCCTGGAATACGCCAACTGCCGGGCCGTCGTGCTGGACTGTCTTCTCCCATGTGGAGTACGTCTTGTGATCCATTTCGAATACGCGCAGGTGCTTGACCTCGTCCAGCGTAAGTTCCGGCACACCTTCGAGCACATTTGCCGAGTAGAGAATGCCCGGTTTGACGGGCTTGTGATCTTTGCCGGTTCCAGGCCATTCGACCAGGTCAGGAATCACGGGAGGTGTCTTGCGGGACTTCAACGGCATGGTATGCCACACGTTGTGCTTCCCCTCGTAGATAAGCTCGCGATTGCCGTATACATCCATGAGATACAAGGCGAACTTGCCTTTTGGCTTCGCGGAGACGAGGAAATCCTCTTCGCCCAAGGGGTAGGGGGTCTTGTACGCGTTGTACCTGCCGGAACTGTGATACTTGTCGTTCAGCTTCGGGTCAACCGGTCCGTTTCCCACTTCTGGGTAGTTCACATCCTGGGTGACCTTGTAGAGTCCTTTCGGGAAATTCAGGCCTTCGTCAGGATCGATTACTCCTATGGATCCGTTGAACCACTGGTGATGGCCGACAGCGGTGAACATAATCGTGTTGCTGTTCGGGATGGCCCGGGGTTCTGTCACGTGATCGGGCCATACACTCTGGTTGCCCCAGAATGTGAAGACGCTTCTTCCGTCGGGTTCACATTGCCACAGGCTCTGGACGCGCCAGAGAGCCTTGTCGGTGTATTCCCAGCGGGAGTAGATGATCTTGCCGTCGTTCATGAGCGAAGGCAGGTAGTCGGTTTCGCTGTTGCGGCTGATCAGGTAGATGTTCTTTCCATCCGCGTCGCAACGCGAGAGCACGTACGAATAGGTATACGGCATGCAGCGGATGAAGGTGTTGCAGCGGCTTGACGAGAACATGATCTTTCCGGTTGGCAGGTAAATCGGGTCCAGGTCGTCATAGTCGCCGAAAGTGAGCTGCTTCATATTGCTGCCATCAACATTCACCTCGTACAGGTGAAAGGCCATCTCGTCCGGCGGTTTCATGCAGAAGAGTACTTTCTCGCCGTCAAACGACAGGTCGGGCCGCCAGAAAGCCCCGGCTTTCTCGGGTGGTACCAGGTCGCGGACCGGGGCATCCGGTGTCAGGCCTTCCAGCACCTGGAGCCTTCCGCCGTTGGCCGACATAAATCCGTTGCGGTGCCTTGCCTCGTGCCCGGGTTCGCGGCCCCTTGGTCCGGGGTTGTCCGTGATGAGAATCTTGCCGAAGTCGATCAGCGGATTCTGAAACGCTATGCTGTGCTTGATTTCGCGGACCTTTATGTAAGAGTCCTTCGCATTCTGATCGGTTGCTGACTTTTCGACATCCGCCAGCGCGGCAAGCTCCTTTGTGAACTTGGGGGCATTCTTCAACTTGGAAATCCGGGCAGCGAGCTCTCGTGCCCACTGGATTTCCTGCTGAGTTCGCTTTAGATCCGGCTTTCCATTTGCCTGGTGCATCCAGTCGTCAAAAAGAGCTTTCGAGGGTATACCGGCAATGCAAGGCAGTGCCGCCGCCATGATGATGAGTAGTAGGAGTTTTTTCATGTGGGGAGTCTAGTGGATGGGAGGGAGAGGGACAAGAGTCAACGTTCAACGTCCAACGCCCAACATCCAACGTCCAAGTGAGTACTGAGTATTGAATGTCGAAGTAGGGTTCTACCGGTTTGGCACCGACGGCATGCCTCTCGGAGATAGGCATGTACTGGACCATCTCCCCACTTGGATGTTGGTTGTTGGGCGTTGGACGTTGGACGTTCCCTCCCCGCCCCTCCTATTCCGTGGGGTCGAGGACCACGGACTTGGATGGACCTGGGAAGTTTTCCGGAACAGGAATTGTTACTCTTCCCGTTGCGGCCCATTCGCATCCGCGTTGCAGCGTAGTTATGAATCCTACGCATTTCATAGAGTAGTCGGCATGCCCGAGGACATCGTGAAAGACACGTCCCTCTCCGTAAGTGATGGTGAGGAGAATCGGTTCATGCTTCTTGGTCTTGGCGCTCAGGCCCGTCGCGAGTATCGTCATGTTTTCGCCGGGGCCGCGAAGGTTTGCATACAGTTCATCCCTGGTGTGCATCCAGCTTGTCGGGAGGCCTTTCATGATGGGGTGATTCGGCTGCCGTGTTTCGATGGTGTATTCACGCTGTGCACCATGGGTGCCGCCTCCGCCCGGCTTCATGTCACGAACGATCTCTCCTTCGTTCCAGTAGACGTACGGGCCGGATTTTTCGTTTCTGCCGCCCCAGCCCCCGAGGCCGATCATCTTGTTGTATTCATCCCATTTGCCGAACGCGTTGTCCGCGGCGTGGGTAAGTGCCAGCCCGCCACCGTTCTTCATGTATTCCTCGAAGTCCTTGCAGACACTCTCTGGCCACATCTGTCCGTTGTAGTTGCTGAGTATGACATCGTACTTGCTGAAATTCGGTTTCCAGTTATCCCAATCAGCTTTCGGAGCCTTCTTTGCGGGGGTTGTGGACACATCAACTGTGAATCGTCCGCACATCTCGAGGGCCGGCTTCAGGATGGGCGTCTGGGACTTCCAGTTGTGATTGTTCTGTCCATCGATCAAGAGGACCTTGAGTTTCTCCGGGGCTGCTCCGGCAAACATGCAAATGGTGACCAGACAGACCAGTACCGACAGTGTGACTTGGGTTCTCTTTGTCTTCATGCTTGCTCTCCTCTTCTTTTAGGCACGAATTTCAGAGAAGTATATAGAGAGGGGAGAAAGTAGACAATGGGTGAAATGAGGATGCCGCGCGAACAAAAGCGGGAGTCTGAATTCTCACGAATCCAGCTACGGGATGCGGAGGTCTCTCATGTAGCTGAATCCGTGAGGATTCAGACATGTTGCTTTGGAGTCTGAATTCTCACGAATCCAGCTACGGGATGCGGAGGTCTCTCATGTAGCTGAATCCGTGAGGATTCAGACATGTTGCTTTGGAGTCTGAATTCTCACGAATTCAGCTACGGGATGCGGAGGTCTCCAGCCTACCAATTATCCGTTCTGAACCCGGAGGCGGGCAGACCTTCCTTGTTGTACAGGTTGGCGCCTTCAGGATTCTGTGCAAACGCGTAACGAACCGCTACCGGCTCGGCTACCGCTTCGCAGGACACGAGCACGGTTTTTCCGTCCGCGTCGATCTTTGCATCTGCCCAGTGCCACTGCTTGTCGGCACCGGCTATTGCGAAATGCTGGAGCTTGCCGTCAGCGGCTTCCTTTGTCGGCTCCAGTCCGTTTTTGCGCAGGCCGATCATCAGGCCGCCACCCGTGTGATCGAAGCTGACCCTGATCTTGTTGCCTTCGACCTTGATGCCCTTATAGAGCGGGCCGCTGCAGACGATGTCCTTCATCCCGTAATCGTTTGCGAGCGCCCAGAGGGCAAGGCGCAAGCCAACATCCTGCTTGTTCTTCGGGTGAATGTCCCGTGCGTTGCCGATGTCGGTAATGACGGCCATGCCGGTTCTTGGGATTGTCAGGCTCTGCCTCTGAGCCTCACGATGCTTTGCCCAGCCGTCGCCGCCGGCGGCATTTTTGTTCGGGCCCCTGAAATCGGCAAGCTGGACAAAGTAGAAGGGGAAGTCCCCCTGGTTCCAGACCCTGCGCCAGCCACCAATCAGCGCCTGCATCTTGTGGAAGTACTCAACGCCTTCGCCGCCATTCGCTTCGCCCTGGTACCAGATTGCACCACGGATTCCAAACGGCGCGAGGGCATGGACTTTGCCGTTATACATGCCGGTGGCGCCGAAGGGGAGACCCTTTGAACTTGGAGCAGACGGCGGGGTTGCTGGGCGTTTGTCTTCTGCCACCGCAGCCTTGGCTTTCGGCATCCAGCTTTCCAGGCTGTTGAAGTAATCCTGGTATCCCTTTTTGAAGGCTTCTGACCCTGGAGCCGATGCTGCAACCTGATCGGCGATCTGCTTCAGTTCGGGAACAAGCATGAATCCTTCCGGCGGGATCCACGGCTCGATTCTCGACCCGCCCCAGCTCGAATTAATAAGCCCGATAGGAATTTCAGTTTCCTTGTGCAGTTTTCTTCCGAAGAAGTATCCGACGGCCGAGAAGTTGCCGACGGTTTGAGGTGAACATTCCTGCCACTGGGCTTTAATGTCATCCTGCGGCGTCGGTATCTGCAGACGAGGTGTTGTCACAAGCCTGATCAAGGGGTACTTGGCATTCTGGGCTTCCTCTGCCGCATTGAGAGAACCTCTTGTGCTCCACTCCATGTTTGACTGACCGGAGCAGATGTAGATGTCGCCTACGACGACGTTCTTAATCTCTTTGCCGCCGATCTTGAGGATTCTTCCTTCTGGGGATGCCTTCATGGCATCGAGCTTTACCATCCACTTGCCGTCCGCGCCTGTTTTGACAGTCTTGGTCTGTCCTGCAAACTCGACGGTGACCTCTTCGCCGGCGTCCGCCCATCCCCACAGCGGTGCAGGGATATCACGCTGCAGGATCATGTTGTCGTTAAAGAACCCCGGCAGCCTGACCGCCGCCATCAAGGAGTTGGACATGACGATCGCGAGGATCGCGATACTCGTTACGATTGTTCTAGCAATATTCCTGCGCACAGTGATTCTCCTTTCAAGAGTGGTTTCCGATTGTACGTCTTGGGTTGGAATATAGTGGTATGGGGTAGGGAGACGCAAGGGGAAGGGGATGTTTTCAACGTCCAACGTTCAACGCCCAAGTTGGGGATTTGACAGAATCATTTCGCGACAGAATCATTTCTGGGGGAATGGTTGGGGAAGGAGAGGAGGAGAGGGGGAGGAGTGAGTGGGTCGTGGAATCAAGGCCCAATCCCAACGTGGCCGGAGCAAGGATGCTCCGGCATTGCCGGGCTTGCGCTTGTCAGTGACTGTCAAAGCGCTCCACGGGTTTGGCGCCCGCGGCTACAGAGAGGATAGCATGCCTCTCGGAGATAGGCATGTACTTCAGAAGTAGGGACCTATCTCCGAGAGGTCCCTCCCCGCGGCTACGCCTACTGCCTCTTCTTCACAAATTCGGCGATGTTTTGTGATTCCATCTCCTCCATCGCCTTGCGTTTGGCCACGAACTTGTCGTATTTCTTAACGTCGTTCTCGTTCCAGTTATTGGCCTCGTAGTAGTCACCACAGTATGGGATAAGCAGGTCTATCCAGCAGGAGATCACATCGATCTCGTTCTGGGAAAGTTTGACCGCTCCCTTTTTGCCCGGCATGTCTCCAGTCTTCAGCATCTTCGGCAGTTTGCTCTGTGATGATCCTGCAAAGTAGGGCGGAAGCATGGGTGGTATCGACTGAACATTCATCCATTTTACGATGTCGTTGGGTTTGCCGCCCTGTGTAAAGGCCATGTAGGAGTGACTCCAGTTTCGGCCGCCGCTCTTAGCCTTGGTCTCGCCCGACAGGCTGAAGGGCTTCTTCTCGCCCCCGTCATGACACTTGATGCAGTGCTTGTCCAGGATAGGCTGGACCAGCTTGGGGAAACTGAAGCCCCGTACCGGGTTATAGAGTGGAGTCAGCTTCTGGGCACCGGCCTTCATTGCCATGACCTTGCCCCTGGTGCTTGTTGGCGGTGTCGCGTCCTTGGGTTCATGGCAACCTATGCAGGAGAAGTTCTCTCCCGGCATCAGGGTAGACCAGGAACGCATCGACTGAACCACGTACCCGTCAGCGTCTATACACTGGAAATACAGCGGCGTACGTGCGGGCACTTCAAAGAACGCTGATCCGTCTTCGTACACAGTTGCCTCGCCAAGCACGGCTTTTACGTCCCATGCCCCGTTGTTTATGGATATGGGTGTGCTTACAAGTGCACCGCCCCCTGGCCCACGATTTCCATTACGGCCTACGCCCGCGGCACGAAAATCAAGTGCAACAACCCGCAGTTTCTTGACCGTCCCACGCGGAATGTCTTTGAGGCCCGGGCCGAAATAGACGTCCTGCATGAAGTAAGTACCCGTCTTCTTGCGGTAATCCACTGTGCTTGGCCTGAGCTGCGGACGCTTGCGCTTAATTACGAAGACCGGCTGGTTGCAAGATATCTTGGGGTCATGTACCAGTACCTCACGCCCGGCGGCTTCGTTGACGTAGATAAGATCGTACCCGTTCAGACGATTCCCCGTCTCCGTGGCGCTGTATGCCGCGACATATTCCTTCTCATTAACCGGGTATGGATACTGAAAATGGCCGTTGAACCCTGTGTATCCGTCAACCTTCCTGTACCGGTTATCTGTCTTGTCCTCTACCAATGGCGCCACCAGGGTTGCACCGGTCCGTTCCTGGTTGCCCTGCTTCACGTCTATCCTTATGAGCGCACCCATCTGCCTGCTGTGATGGCCGGTAGCGATGGCAACGATCTTATCTGACTCCGGAATGCCGCGCGCGTGCCCGACCGTGGTAGGCCACCAGGAGTTGTTGCCGTAATACTCCGTCTGGCCCGTCCCGTCATAGTTCATCTGGAACAGGGGCTGTGGATACAGCTGGCCCCGGTCATTGTAGTCCCATCTGGTGTAAATAATGCGTCCGTCAGGCAGAACCTGCGGGTAGTTGCTGTGCACCTGGTCAAAACCAAGGCGCCTGAGGAATTTTCCGTCCTTGTCGCAGGTGTAAAGGTTGCTTACTTCCGTCCACCAGCAGTCAACAATTGAGACGCACCGGGTGGAATTGAAAATGATATCGTCGTTCGGCAGGTAACAGCCTTCGTAATCGGCAAAGCCCAGTCCGAATGTCAGCTGGCGGATCTTCTTGGTGGCAAGATCCATCTCATAGAGATGATAATCATCTTCTCTGTCTGATTTCTTCCAGGAGAAAAGTGCTCGCTTCCCGTCATAAGACACGTCCGGGTCACGGATAATGCCCTTCGGATCGTCAATCAGAGTCGTTACCTTCGGATAAGGACTATTCAGTGTCAGTACGCACAGCGCGGTGCCGGGTTTGAAGTGGCGTTCGGCTTGAGCGTCAGAAAGGCCCTCTGTATAGGCGTAATGCGATCCGCCCATGTTGTAATGCTTGGTGAAGATTATGTTCTTCGTCACCTTAAACAGGTTCTGCAGGCGCGCCTCTCGGCGATCTTCGCAGGCTTCTATATAGAGGGCTTTCCACTTGGGGTCGGCTCCCGGCGTTTTCGCGTTGATCAGCTTGTCGAACGCGGATTGATGAGACCGGTTCTTCGTCTCGGCGAGAACGGCCTTCATCATCTTCTCTTCCATGGCAAAGCCTTGCTTGTCCGTGAAGCATTTGCCGGTGTTTTTGTCGCCACTGTCCTGGATCATCCAGTCCGCGACAATCCGGGCTCTCGTCCCGGCGTAATCATCTCCCTCAGCCGCGTTAATCAGTCTGGCCCCGGCACAAATAATCAGAAACAGTAACATTGCCTTTCGCATTCTTCTTTCCTTTCGTTTCAGCCTGAATCGATTTCTACAGTATCTTGTTGAATAGTTCCTTCAATTCTCAAATAGATCGGCCGTCTCGGCTGATCAGGAGCAGGCAAGACGCCCGCCCTACTTTGACATCTTCATTCCCCCGCGGGTACATTCAACGCATCAAGAACAAGTCCTGAAAGAAACTTGTTGCCGGCAGCGTTAAGGTGAACGGTGTCTCCCGTAAGTATGCCTTTCGGGGAGTTTTCCTTGTTGTTTTCCTTGAGGTGGTCCATGAAGGCTTTCCTCAGGTCGAGCATCTGTGAGTTAGTTTCCTTCGCGACCTTGCGGCTGATGTCCGCATACTCGTCCAGCATCTTGTCGAACTTGTTGGACCCATCCGTCTTCTCGCCAATCACCGTTGGGGTGCACATGATTACCCGTGCGCCCGCGGTGTTGATCTTGGAGATCATGTCCTTAAGGCCCGCTTCGAAATCTTCTTTCTTGGTGCCCCGGTTTCGATTCCAGTGCCAAACATCGTTTATGCCAATATAGATCAAAACGATAGTGGGCTTCTTCTGCAGTACGTCACGATCAAGGCGCCGCTGGCAATCGGGCACCTTGTGGCCGCTGATGCCGGCGCCAACGACTTTGACGCCCAGGTCGGGATAGGCCTTTTCGATAGCCTTTGACGTCAGGGTAACATAGCCATTCGGCCTTACACCGGCTGCCGTGATGGAATCGCCAAGGAATACAATCGTATCATTCTTCTTGAGGGACTCCTTGCCGAAGGAAAGCCCTGTCAACATAAACGTGACTACGGCAGCAACTGTAATACCCGTTCTCGTCATCCTTCTCATCGTCTCTTCCTTCCCTCGATCTTGTCCCTGCCAACAGTACACTCAACTTGGCAATATAGTGCATGTGGTCAGGAATGGGAAGGGGGGAGTAAGCGTTCTGCGCTGTGAGCGCAGAGCGCTCGGGCAATTCTTCCACTTGATCCCCGTCTACCTCTTCGCTACCCTAAAAACATGAAAACTACACATTCACGCAGGGAATTCATGAAGGTTGCCGGGTTGGGTATGGCTTCTGCGGCAATGTCAAACGGGGCAGGCATGGCGGCGGAGGGAAGACCGCCCAATTTCGTCATTATCTTTCTCGACGATTCCGGGTGGGCTGACTTTCATCCGTTCGGCAAGCCGCCGTACGATACTCCCAACGTAAAGCAACTCGCGTCCGAGGGGTGTTGTTTTCACAACTTCCACGTACCGCAGGCCGTCTGTTCGGCCTCACGTGCTGCGCTGCTGACAGGATGTTATCCAGGCCGGACCAGGATGTTCGGGGCTCACGGTCCCCGCCAGCGGGGAGTCGATCCCAAGTTTGCCACTATCGGGCAGGTTCTGAAGAAGCGCGGCTATGCAACGGCATGTTTCGGCAAGTGGCACATAGGCGACCAGGAAGACACGCGCCCCCCTAAACGCGGTTTCGATGAGTCCTGCGGGTTGATGTACTCCAATGACATGTGGAAGTTTCACCCTGGGACAAGACATTTTGACAAGTGGCCCCTGCAGTTCTGGGGCAACGGTAAGGTGACTATTGATGACATGACGGCAAAACAACAGAAGAACCTGACCACCTGGTACGCTGAACACGCGGTCGATTTCATCAAGCGCCACAAAGATGAACCTTTCTTCCTGTACGTACCGCATTCCATGCCGCACGTCCCGATATTCTGCAGTGATAAGTTCGAGGGCAAGTCGGGGGCAGGTCTCTACGGTGATGTAATGATGGAGATCGACTGGTCGGTTGGCCAGATCGTGAAGGCGCTAAAAGACAATGGCGTCGATGAGAATACCCTTGTGATCTTTTCTTCTGACAACGGGCCCTGGGTTTCGTACGGCAACCATGCGGGCAAGACGCCTTATCGTGAAGCCAAGGCCACGGGGTTTGAAGGCGGTACGAGGAGCGCCTGCGTCATGAAGTTCCCGGGGCGGATAGAAGAGGGCACAGTGTCGCAGAAGATGCTGTGCACACTGGATGTTCTTCCCACGCTGGCACATCTCGCGGGAGCGGACCTTCCGGAGAACGAGATAGACGGTAAGAACGTGTGGGACCTGGCTGTCAACAAGAAGGGCGCCGCAAACCCTCACAAGTACTACCCGTTTTCAACGGGCGGGCGCCTGGAAGGAGTTCTCTCCGGTGACGGGCGCTGGAAACTTCATTTGCCACACGGTTATAGAACGCTCGTCAAGCCCGGCAATGACGGCAAGCCGGGGAAATACAAGCAGGCCCGGATCGAACTGTCGCTTTTCGATATGGAAAAGGACCCGTTTGAGACAACCAACGTGATCAACGAGCATCCCGAGATAGCCGCGAAGCTCAAGGGCCTCGCGGAAGAGCATAAGAAGAGGTTCTTCTAGAGGAGAGCATGCCTCTCGGAGATAGGCATGTACTTCAGAAGTAGGGACCTATCTCCGAGAGGTCCCTCCCCCGTAGCCGGGAGCACCAGTTCGTGGAAGAACTCTATTTCAGGATCTGAACCGTGGTTGCCGACTTGACATCGGCGTCAGACCATTGCCAGACAATCTTGTTGTTCCGGTCGAATTCGATGAGGTGTCGTTTCTCTCCCTTGAAACCATGTCCGCACCAATTGGCGACAACTACGTTCCCGTTGCCAAGCACATCAAATCCGGAGAACCAGGCGAGACCGACATTGGGATGATCTTCTTTTCCTCCGCAAACCAGGCTGACTTTGCCTTCGCGCGTTACCGACAGAACCTTAACGCTGTCTCCCGCGGTTAATAGAAATGATCCATCACGTTCTTCCAGGGCCAGATACGTCTTGTTCTGTGATGTGTATGTCCACATCTTCTTTCCATCCATATCGACCTCATACAGGTCTCTGCCACTGGCATAAAGAACGTTTCCATTATTGAGCTGCCTCGCCAGTCGAAGGTGTCCCATCTTCCCTGAGATGATCGTCTTCACCGTTTCTCCTTCAGGATCAACAACGACAAGCTTATCGGAAGCACCAATCAGGTAATTGCCATCCTGCATGAGAGAGGCCGTCTGCACCCCTTTGAATCCAGTGAATGTCCATATTTCTTTTCCGTCCTTCAGGCTGTAGATGGTCGCGCCGGAGCCGTTGCTCATCAGCACCCGGTCGCCGTCAAGAATATCAATATCCCTCGATCCGGCGGGTACAGTGGTTTTCCAGGATTTTGACGGTTCAAACTGATCCACATAGACCAATTGCTTGCTGCCATTATCGACTACGATGAACTCATGCTTGATTTCCGCCTGTGCCGCAAAAGTCCCCGCAAGTGCCAGAATAGCTGCTGCAACAATCCTCATTGTCTGACTCCTCTTACTTGTTATAGCCCCAATCACATTGGGACGATGGTCCGAACACTCATCCTTACTCTTTCGCGTCCTCAAGAGTTGCCAGGGTGAGATTCTTCAGCGGGCGATCCCGGTCCGGCAGAAAGACACTCGCGATATACCCAACCACCACACAGGAGAGGACACCCACGGCGGCAGTAAGGAAGCCATGGATGGGTAGGGCAAGAGTCCGGAGCAGGATCAACGACGTGATCGATGCAGCTACACCCAGCGCAACTCCGCGTGAGCTGGCGCGTCTTGTAAATACTCCAAGGAGGAATACACCGCACAGGCTGCTGCCGAAGAGCCCGACAAGCAGTAGGATAAGCGTCCATAGTGATTTCGCGTCCATCTTTGATATGAGCACGGCTGAGATCGTCCCGAACAGGCCGGCTGCAACCGTGAGTATACGGGCCATCTTCAGCTGCTGCCTGTCATCGGTATCCGGCCTTAGCTTCCGATGGACATCATTGACCAATGAGGTGGCGATACTGTGTATACCGCTGTCGACAGTGGACATTGTAGCAGCGAAGATCCCTGCTATTACAAGCCCGGCCAGTCCGGCAGGCAGCCGCGTAGCGATGAACCATGGCACGATCACGTCGTTGGTTACTCCTGCGCCCGGCAGCATCTCGGGGCGCGAGGCGTAGTAAATAAACAGGGCTGTTCCCAGGCCAAAGAACAGTAACGACGCCGGAACCACGATGCCCGCGTGCGCCCAGATGGAGCGGGCTGCCGCTTTCTCGTCGCGCGTTGTGAGAAATCGCTGGGCGAGAACCTGGTCGCTGGTGAAGGGTACGAGTTGAATGAAGAACCCGCCGACGATCACGACCCAGAACACCGAAGAGTCAATTCCACCTGTCATGTTGAAGATGTGAAACTTGTTCTTCTCCGCCGTGACAGCTACGTCCAGCATGCTGCTGAAATCAAACTGTTCGGCGGCAAAAATGGTCCCGATGCAGAGCAGCCCGCCACCGACAAGAACACAGGACTGGAGGACATCAGTCCAGATCACCGCTTCTATCCCGCCGAGTACCGTGTAGATTGTACAGAGCAAGCCCATGATCATGATACAGGCATAAACGTTGAAACCTGTTACCGTGGCCAGCGCCAGTGCAGGCAAAAGAAGAAAGACGCCCATCTTGGCAAGCTGGAGGAGTACGAAGCTCAGGCTGCCGTATATTCGTATCGCGGGGCTGAATCGCATTTCCAGGTATTCGTAAATCGTGGTTACATTGAGCCGTCTATAGAAGGGGAGAAAACAGAAGACCGTGACCGGTGCCACGAGGATGATGCCCAGGTTGATCAGAATGGTGACCCAATCGGTCTTGAATGCTGCCGCGGGAATGCCCATGAATGTTACGGCGCTGAGGTGTGTGCTGAAAATGCTGAGTGATGCTGCCCACCATGGGACGCGCCGGCCGGCAAGAAAGTAATCGTCCGTAGTGTTCTCGCGTCGTGAGAAATATGCGCCTATGCCGACGATCACCAACAGGTATCCGACCAGGGCCAGGTAGTCCAGAACATGAAACGATCCACTCAATGCCGGTGCTTCGGCCGACGTCGCAGCAGCACAGGGAACGATAGTTGCGCACAGGAGCACGGCCACAATACAGATTCTCTTCATATGCATCAGTGTGTTCATCACTCAAACCGAGTACGTGCGCTACCACATCTTGAAGTCGCACCGTTCATGCCTTATGCTTAACATCGCATACGTATTCATAACGAAGCAAGGCGTATAGAGAGGAGGAGCGTTTTGGTCAACGGGCAGGTACATCTCGGCATTGTTGGTTTGGGGAGCTGGAGCAGGCAGATCTTCCAGGCGGTTGGCCAGTTGCCGGAAGTGAAGATCACGCACTGCTATTCCCGCTATCCGGATACGAGAGAGGCGTTTGCCTCGGAGTATGAATGCGTGGCCTGTGAGCAATACGAACAGATGCTGGACGACCCGCAAGTCGATGGTGTTGTGGTAATGAGTTCAAATGTCGCCCATGAGAAAGATGTGACGCTCGCCGCCTCAAAGGGGAAGCACATATTCGTTACCAAGCCGATTGCCACTACTATTGCCGCGGGACAAAGAATGATAGGTGTTTGCGCACAGAATGGCGTGTTACTGGCCGTGGGGCATCAGACCCGCCGTGAGCCGGCTCTGCGCAAACTGAAAGAGGTCCTTGATTCCGGTGAACTGGGCACAGTTCGCCTTGTGGAAGCCAATTACTCGACCCCGAACGGATTCAAGATAAAGGAAGGAGACTGGCGTGGGGCCGAGGATGAGTGTCCGGGTGGGGTGCTGATCCTGGTAGGAATCCACGCTATTGACACCCTGCGGTATCTCCTGGGCCCGGTCAGCCGCGTTTTCAGCTGGCAGGATGACGGGGGTCTGAAGGTGGACGGCTCTTGGGTCACGGCCACGCTCCTGGATTTCGAGTCGGGGCCGAGGGGCTATCTTGGTTCTTCATATGTCTCCAGCTTCTCCCATTGGATAAAGGTTTATGGTACGAAGAAAAACGCCTTCTTCGACGAACTGAGAGGTCTCACTCTGACGGAGGATTCCTGGGAGCAAGGAGCGGTTCGGGAAAAGGTCGCGCCGCCATCCAATGTTACGGCGCCGATGCCTGCGGTTATTGAGGAGATTGAGGAATTCGCCCGCTGCATCAGGACAGGAGAGAGTCCGGAGATCGGAGGCGAGGCAGCGCTGCATAACCTGGCCGTTGTCCTCGCCGCGGTGAAGTCGGATAAATCAGGAAAGCCGGTAGAAGTTGCGTCCTTGCTCACAGAGTAACGCCGGCCTAGACTATTTACGCGGTTCTGTGTGGGTGCAGAGGAGGAATCGAGAATGCGAACATTCGGCAGGGGATCTGAATTCTAACGAATACAGCTACGGGGAGGAGAACGTAGCTGGATCAGTGAGGATTCAGATCCACGTCCACGGAGGTATGCAATCAAGTTGTTTGATGTCAGAGGGATTCTGGAAGAAGTGCGCCGCGTGGTTTCTGCCCATGAAGGGGCAACTCCGGGTGAGTATCACAGGGTTCTGAAATCCTCAAATAGTAAGAGCATCAAGACCGGTGTTACTGCGTACGGTTGTGCCGATGCAGCTTGTATTCTCTACACTCTGGGCGAGCTGCCGACCGATACAGCGGAGAAGGAACCGTGGGTCGAAGCTATTCGCCGCTTCCAGAACCCGGAGACCGGTCTTTTTGAAGACGGATCACACCATGAAATCCACACCACGGCCTTTTCCCTTGCCGCGCTGGATCTATTTGATGCCCAGGCCGGTCACACCCTGAATGCTCTCCATTTCTTGAGAGAAAGGGAAGGGCTGGAAGGGTTTCTAGACAGCTTACGCTGGCATGACGAGCCCTGGCTTGAATCACATAAGGGGGCGGGTATCTATGCGGCCCTCGTTCTCAACTGTGAAGTGTCCGGGGAATGGGAGGACTGGTACTTCGACTGGCTGTGGGAACAGGAAGATCCCGAAACCGGGTTCTGGCGAAAAGGCAAAACAATACCGCTTAACAATCCAGGAGCACCGGTTCCTCTTTTTCATTATCTTGGCGGATCCTTCCACTATCTTTTCAATATTGTGCATGCAGGGAGAAAGCAGCATTACCCCGAAAAAGCCATCGATACCTGCCTGGAGATATGGAGAAGCAATCACCAGCCAAAGCATGGGTATGGTGAGCCATTCTGCGCGGGGGTAAGCTATGCCGAGATAGACTGGGTGTTCTATCTTAACCGGAGTGTCCGGCAATGCGGACACAGGGAGGACGAGAGCCGCCATGCAATGGAGGAGGTGGCACAGAAGTTTATTGCGTATCTCGATCAGCTTGATTACAGTAGTGACCCCTCTTTCAACGATCTGCACAAACTCTTCGGTATGATCTGTGCGCTCTCAGAGTTTCAATTGGCTCTGCCCGGGCAGATAATCACCAGGCGTCCGTTGCACCAGGTTCTTGACCGGAGGCCTTACATATGATCTACGGTGAGATCCAAGGATTACCCAGATCCCTGCCCCGCATCATTCTCGGAACGCTTCTGTTGGCGAATACTGATGAGGAGAGCTTTTCGCTTCTTGATTCAGCAGCGGGAATGGGCTGCTACGCCATCGATACCGCCCATTCCTACGGCGATGGTGCTTCGGAAAAGGTTGTCGGGAACTGGATGGAAGCAAGGAGCAATCGAAGCGATGTCATCATTATCGACAAGGGCGCGCATCCTGCAGACGGGAAAAACAGGGTGAATCCTGAAAGCATCAGACAGGATCTCCAGGAGTCACTGGGTCGGCTGAAGACCGACTATATCGATCTGTACCTCTTGCACAGGGATGATCCTGCCATGTCCGTAGGCCCCATCATAGAAGTTCTCAACGATCTGAAGAACGAAGGGAAGATAATCCTGTTCGGCGCCTCCAACTGGACTCATGAGAGGCTTGAAGAGGCAGGGGAGTACGCGGAGACGAACGGACTTGCGACCTTTTCAGTGGCCAGTAGTCAGTACAGCCTCGCGACACAATTTGAGAATCCCTACCCCGGTACGGTGAGCATAAACAACTCGGCTGATAATCACGAACGGGACTGGTACAGGAAGACACAGTTTCCGCTCCTCGCCTGGTCCAGCCTGGCAAGAGGCTTTTTCAGCGGAAGGTTCACGAGGGACAACCTGGACACATTCACAGATCCGCAATCGCTGATAAGCATACGTTGTTACGCAAGGGAGGACAATTTTGCCCGGTTGGACAGGGCACGGCAGCTGGCCTTGGAAAAAGGCAGCACTGTTCCGCAAATTGCGCTGGCTTATATCCTTCAACAACCCATCAACTGTTTTGCCGTTACCGGTGCGTTGACCGGCGGTCAGCTTGAAGAGAACATCGAAGCGTTGGAGACTGATTTGACGGAGGAAGAAGTGGGCTGGCTTGACCTGGAACACCTTGACTAGGACGCTGAATGGACCAGTTTGATGTAGTTGTTGTTGGAGGGGGGCTCGCAGGGGTCTGCGCCGCCGAGCAGGCTCTGCGCTCGGGAGCTGAAACGGCCCTGGTTTCCAAGGGAGAGATCGGAGAGATCGGAGTGCGTGGGGCGGGAGCCTCGGGATGCGGAACAACCGAGTGGGGTGTTCCATCGTTCTATCGGCTCCTGGATGAATCTTTTGATGCCGACGATTTTCGGGACATGATCATCAATGCCGGTCTTGGCGTGGTGGAACGGGACATGGTCTCATTCTTTGTTGAGGAGTTCGTAAAGATGAAATCCTCAGCCGAAGATATTATGAATTGCTACCAGCGACCAGGTACGTTTTCCCCGGGCACACCCCTTGTGCGTGCATGCCTCGATTCCGTTCGAAAGGGTGCAAAGGTCCATTGCCGGACGACAGCAGCCCAACTCCTCGTCAAAGACAATGTATGCCATGGAGTGCTCTGCGTTGATGAATGCACCGGGGAAACATTTCCTCTATACGGAAAAGCGGTCATTCTTGCCGCGGGCGGTGACGCGGGGTTGTTCTCTGTGAACGTTCATCCGGAATGTGTTTCAGGTGACGGCTACGCTTTGGGATTAAACGGGGGCGCCGAAGCGATCAACCTGGAATTCATGCAGATCTTCACCACGACAGCCGCTCCTACCAGGAACCTCATCCATTTTGTGAAAGAGGAATACCTGTCCAATCTCTACAATAGTGAAGAAGGCGAATTCCTGCCGCGTTATCTTCCCGAAGGAATCACCCGGGAAGAATGCATAAGGGAGAACATTCTTCATGCTCCTTTCAGTGTAAGGGATCGAGCATCGAGGTATCTTGCCATAGGGATTGTGGAGGAAATAAAGGCCGGCCGGGCGACTCCATCTGGCGGCATCTATGTAGACTTGAGAAACTGCCCATCTTTCAGAGACACCGCCCAGCATCAGTTCTTGCTGGGCAGGGGAGTAGATGCTTCCCAGTATCCTGTTGAGGTCACGATGGGGTTTCAATGTTGTAACGGCGGCTTAAGGGTCAATAGAAATATGGAGACCACGGTGGCGGGTCTCTACGCGGCCGGAGAGAATGCCGGTGGATTGCATGGAGCGGACCGTATAGGGGGGAACATGCTGGCCGGGTGCATGATTTCGGGAAGAATCGCCGGTGAGCAGGCCGCCGCGTACGCGCAGACATGTGCCACGGTCGAGAAGCTCCCTTATCAACCGAAGATGTTGATAGCCGGAGCTCCCGGGTTAGCAAGCAAGTACGCCCATCTTGTCATGGAGATTAGACAATCGGCATGGGACGATCTGCTGGTAATTAAGAGCAAGAGTTCGATCAACAGTTTTCATGACCGGATTGAAGAGATTGCTGAAGAAGCCAGGGTAACGGCGAACGACCCGGCCTCTTTGCCGGTGGAGCTGGAGAATCTACTGGCTCTCGGAAAAGCGCTGGCCAGAACAACCCTGGAGCGGGAGGAAAGCCGGGGTGGCTTCTACAGGGACGATTGCCCTGACTCAAGCCCGGACATTCCCGAGGCGCATATTCTTGCGATGTCGGAAGAGGGAGAGGTGTCACTGCGGAAGGAGATTCTCGATCCGCAATGGAATCCCGGTTCCCGGAACATGCTGGATAAAGAGCGTTGGGGATAATCTGGGGGAGTAAGGAATGGGAGGTGGCAGAAGCTACCTAAGCAGAGAGAACACGCAGAGTAGGGGGCGCGCGCCCCGCGGCGGCCGGGGCCAGCGCGGCAGCCGGACTGCCGCTGATCGCCGACGCCACGCCGCGGCGGCGCTACGCCCACGCGGCGGCGCGTTTCTTTGCCCCACAGCCGCGCACCGTCGCCGCCGTCACTGGCACCAACGG
>JASLPY010000073.1 GCA_030744755.1 Kiritimatiellia bacterium
ATGCTGTGGGGTAAGAAGAACCCGTCACTTCGGTATCAGCCTATTAACATTGATTCATATCACAGCGCAGATGGCTCTAATGCATAGTGGTGCAAAGCTGGGAAAATCCATGTCTGACGTGCTTGTGATCCTTGGTATTGTGGTGATAGACGGTTTTCTTCCTTTCACCGAGTTAAGAAGGAAGTGAGCTTGCTCACATGTTGCTTGGAGCATTTGCGACTGTGGGGTCTGGTAAGGGCGTGCACGTCCTTATTCACGCGTTCAGAACTTGCGGTGGACGCTGTAGTTGTCCCGGGCGCTGGGGCCTATCATTGTTAGGTCGGGGTGTCTTAGTGGGACTTGCTCCCGGGAGGCGTGTAGACGTCCGGAAGAGTATCCTGGAATAGCATAAACGGGTCGGAGGCGAACGCCTTGAAGTCCGGCAACAGCTTGTGGCCTTCATACGGCACCCAGTACTTATCTCGACTCGTGTTCTGCCACAACTGGATGTAGGCGATCTGCCGTGCCAACGAGTCACCTTTCAGCGGCTTCAACAGTCTGTCGGTGTAATAGTCTCCGGGCTGTGCCTGTGACATCCCCTTGGGGACACCGGTTTCGGTGAAGGCCGCCAGTTTTCCCCGCTCTCTTGCCAGGCGAACGAGCAGTCGCAGCCCCGGAAGTGCCTCGGTTACGTCCTGGCAGTAATGGTCATAACCGAGAATATCTACAAACGCGTCGCCCGGATAGCCCCATAGGTAGTCTTCTTCCCGGCCCTCGCGGTTCTTTGCGGGAGAATACGAGTACAGCAAGTTGTGAAGATTCTTCTCGTCGCGAAGGTACTTCACGGTAAATCGCCACAGTTCTGCATATTCATCCGGCGAACAATTGCCCTTTCCCCACCAGAACCATTTTCCGGTATGTTCATGAAAGGGCCTGAAGATAATGGGTGCCCGGATTCCATTCTTGTTCTTCAGGTTGCGAATGAAAGCGGCAAGGCGGTCCAGCTCCCTTTTGTATGCCTCGTGCTTCTCACCACGCGGAAGAATGGAGGCCACGGCAGGAGTTGTGTCATAGAAATTCTTTCCAGTCACAGGGTTCCGCATGTGCCAGCTGATTGTGTTGACCCCGCCTCGTTCGAATGCCTCACATATTCGGACGGTAAGCAAATCCTTGCCGTCGCCGGACTTGTACTTTCCAAGGTTGTTTACATCCCATCCGTAAAGTGCCGGAAGGCGGCCACAGGCAGCCATCACGTCCGACCGTCCCGGATCTTTTCTCCACCCGACGCCTGAGAAAGTTGTGTTCTGATGACCGAATAGGATTTTCTCTTTCGCAAGCCGGGAAAGATTGATGTACAACGCCTTGGTCTCCCCGGTTGCCTCCGGGTCGACCAGTCTGTGCGATTCGGCGCTCACCGAGATGGCGCCGGCAGCAATGAAAGTGGATAGAAGAATACTCCTCACTAGATGTCACCTCAACTGGAGCAATCGATTGTCAACGTATACGAATCACTTCTTTCTGACATAAACATAATATGCGCCACAGAGCTCTTTGCTCTCTTCGTTAAGGAACCAGGTTTGCAGATGGGTCTTGCCTGCCTTGAGATTCACTTCAAAAACGGAAGAATGGGCTTCCATTTCAATCTCTTGTGTCCTGTCAATATCCCCGACCTTCAGGCGGGCGGTATGAACCGGAAGCGCCCTGCCTCCCTGGACCGCTGCCGTGATCGGCTTGTCCAGTTCGAGAGGCCAACGGCGCAGGCTGATCTCATATGCACCGTTACGTTCCACCTCAATGGCCCAGAAACCGTTCTTGCGCGCACCAGAACGGATATGACCTTGATTCCAAGGCGTGCTGGTGTGCCAGTCAAACGCATTCAGGGCCGTGGGATTCTCATGGTCCGAACCGACAACGATGTCGCACGTTTCGCGAAACCGCTTGGAGACTTCTGCCCACCATTCCTCGTAGTCTCGTCTCATACTCTCCACGACGGCCGGGTGTTTTTCCGCCACGTTTGTCTTCTGTCCCTGATCAGCAGACACATCATACAATTCCTTCCCGGAGACCAGTCTCCATTTCTTCCGGAGGACGGCAGATCTCCACTTCACGGGCGGGGTGGTTGTCTGGGAGTACTGGACAAAAACCGAACGTTCCGGGAGTGCGTTAGTCTTTCGGGTGAGCAGGGGGGCGAGGCTGACGCCGTCAAACCTGGTTCCTTGTGGTGCCTCCAGGTTGCACAGCTCGATGAGGGTAGGCAGAAGGTCGATATGAGCGGACAGTTCGCCGATGTCGCGTCCGCCCTCGATTCCTTTTGCAGGCCAGCGGACAAAGCAGGGCACACGGTGCCCTCCCTCGTAGATGCTGCCTTTTGTTCCCTTCATGCCGCTGTTGTGACCTTTGCCACCCCTGAATCCAGCCGCTGTCCCGTTGTCTGTCAGGAATATCAGGATAGTGTTCTCCTCAAGATCCAGCTCTCGAAGCTTGGCCATTAGCCTGCCGAGATTATCGTCGATGTTGGTTATCATACCGTAGAATGCAGCGTTGGGTACGTTGCTCTTGCCTGCATAGCGTGCGGAGTAGTCAGATGCAACCCTGAAGGGGCTATGAGGAGCGTTAGTCGCCAGGTAGCAGAAGAATGGACGGTCCTTGTTTTTCTCCATGAATCTCATGGCGCTATCGAACCAGACGTCCGTACAGTAGCCGGCGTATTCCTCGGCTTTGCCATTGTGAAAGTAGGTGTCATCGAAGTAATCGTTGCCCCAGTAGTCGGGTGTCTGTCCAACTCCTCCTCCGCCGTGACGCAATACATCCTGGAAACCTCTGTCCTCTGGCCTGAAAGGATAATTGTCGCCAAGGTGCCATTTCCCGAAGAAGCCGGTCTTGTAGCTGGTGGAGCCGAAGACATCTGACATCATGATATCATCACTGCGTGGGAGAGATCTGCCCCAGGTCGTGCCCCATGCGCCGGTTCGGACCGCGTCATTACCTGTCATAAGCGAGGCACGGGTAGGCGTGCAACAGGGAGACACGTGAAAATCTGTCAATCTTACGCTTTGGGCAAAAAGTTTGTCCATGAACGGAGTCTTGATAACCGGGTTTCCATGACAGGCAAGGTCACCGTGGCCCTGGTCGTCTGTCATCACCAATATGACGTTGGGATGGCGGCTAGCGGAAGTTCTTCCCAGCGTGAGGCCCCCTGAAGCGGACAGCACGCTCCCGGCACATGCCATCTTGATGAAGTTGCGCCTGTTGAGCATACGATCAGCACCACGCATAAGAACAGTAATCGGCATCTCTAAGCGGCCGGATAGAACTACCAGACTTTCCATTTCTTGCGGAATGGCAGTGAAAGCATCTTCGATGCCGTCGAGTTGCCGACGATCTCTTCTTTCTTGGGATCCCAAGTGATAACTTTGGCTGTCAGTGCCGCAGCCCTTGTCAGATGACAGATCGTGTCGCAGCGAATTGCCATTTCCACCGGGCACATGGTCTCTTTTCTCGACTTCACGCAGTCAATGAAGTTTCGATTATGTTCAGGGGATACAGGCAGCTTTTCTTCCCCTTCATCGAATTCCACTTTCCAGAGCGTCTGGTCGCTCGCGTAGAATTGACCTGAGATATTGCCGATCCAGCCCTTTGTTCCGTGAAACACGACGCCGTCCCCGCCACGCCAACCCGGCTTGTATTTTGTTACCACGGCCTCGGCAGTTTGATCGTCCATGAGATGGAGTGTTACCCCATTTTCATATTCACACATCATATCCCAGTGTTCCAGCGTCCCGTAAATACCCTTGTCCGGTATGTTGCCGGTGCCCTCGAAGCGTATTGGGCAGGTATCGTCGGTCTTGTTGCCCCACTGCGCTATCCCGAGCGGATGAATGGCGCATCCGGCGAGGAAACCCAGAGACGTTTCGGGACAGTGGTACCCGCCCCAGTTCGTGCACCTGTCCACAGTATAAGGGACCATTGGCGAAGGTCCCTGCCAGGCATCAAAGTCGAAGTCGGCAGGCACCGGCACTTCCTCGGTCGATCCATAAGGTTTGACGTGGTATCTTCCCGCGTCATTGTGGACGTTCCGGCTCCATACATCCATGCTTTTCAGTTCACCGATGTATCCATTCCGGACCAGTTCAACCATCTTACGATACCGCCCCTGGGACCGGTATTGTGTTCCGAACTGAAACACCTTGTTGTGCTTTTTGACCGCCTCCCTCAGAATGCCTGTAAGGCTGAAGTCCAGCGCAAGTGGTTTCTGGCAGTACACATCTTTGCCCGCGTTTACCGCGGCAATGGACATGGGCGTATGCCAGTTGTCGTGTGCGGCGACTATTACGGCATCGATATCCGGGCGAGCCAGGAGCTCACGAAAATCCGCATGCGCTGTGGCTATGTCGTTTCCACCGTAATGACTGTTGTACAGGGCCGCCTTTTTGTCCCGCCGGCTCTTATATGCATCGCAGGCAGCAATTACCTGAACATCCTTCATTCTCTTGAGATGATTTGTGTGATAATTGGAAATGCCACCGCAGCCGATATGGCCGACAGTTACACGGTTACTCGGCGCCTCGGCACCGAAAACTGTGCGTGGTACTATAGTTGGAAATCCTATAGCCGCTCCTGCAGTCAAGCCAGCTCTGACAAAAGAACGCCTGGTAATATTGTGTGTCTTTTTCACGAATACTTTTCTCCTTGGTTGTCTAGCGGATCAGTTTGAGCCATTCCAGATACGCAGCTCCTATTATAGAGTCATCACGCTTTCCGTCAAATACTGCAATACCATAGACGAGATCCAGGGGTGAACCCGGTTTGAGGGTGTGTGGCTGCCTGTATAGATTGAGCGTTGCCGATATATATGCAAACGGTGCAGTCATAGTGAACCAGTAAGTCGGATGACGGAAGTTCGCCGGTGCGGAGAACATGGCAACGGTTACGGGCTTGTCGTCTATGCTGGTAGAATAAGCACACCATCTGTCGGGTGTGACATTCTCTGTGCCCCGGACCGGGGTCGAATCGGTTCCGTCGGGAAAGATGAAGGAACCGATCTTATCCATCTTCCGCACAAAACGAATACCCAGGCCCGCGTAGTGTCTCTTTGTCGTCAGCGGTACAGGGTCGTTGCCCGCCACGGAAAGAACAGTACGCCATGACAGGAGCGTGGCGGGGACATTCCCTCCCATGTGGGCAGTGATCTTTCTTGATTCCTTCAGGATAGTCTTGCCGGAAGAAGTGTTCCAGTTGAGAGACTGACTGATAATTGCTGCTTTTTCTTCACCTTTCGCTTCCGCTTTCCCTGCGGGTACCTGCTTCCCCATGTTCTTGCCGTCCATCCACCACACGTTCTTTCCCGAGTCAATTGCGTACATCAGGCCGTGATGATGAACGTGATCAGAAGGAGAATCGAGGAGCACCTGCAATCCCGAAGGGGTGTAGATTTTCGAAACATACACCTTATTCGGGTTAGATGTCTGTTGGTACTCAAGTATGGGGTTGCCGTCGTTCGAAACGCTAATGCAATCCTTGGTTTCCTTTACGTCTATGCCCGCACATGCACCCCATGGGCCCACAAACGCTGCCAACAGAACGACAACGGCAAATGCCATGCCATGTTCAGTACTATTCCTCATGATCTATCTCCCTATCTCGAAATCTTCCGGCACCAGGCCCTTTTTGAATGTTCCACCCCCAAATCGTGACGCTTTCCAGTCAGTTTTCACGTAATCGACATTGGCCTTCTGTGGAATCTTGGATTCCAGGCCCAGCGCCCAGTAGATGCAGTTTACATAGAGACGGCGGAGATCTTCGCTTTCCATGTCCTGAGCGGCACCGATGGTGCTCATCACCACTCTCGATTCCTTGCCTGAATCATCCTTGATTTCCCTGGTCCAAACCATGGGCATGATGGATTTCTTCAGGTTTGGCGGATCGGTGGGGTTCATACCCGTCAGGACCTGTCCGTACAGGTAGACAGTCGCATCATCGGGCAGTTTCGTGACCCGGTAAACGTCGGTGGGCCCCCAGACATCGTGAACACCACGAAGAATAGGATGTCCTTCATACAAGCCGGCACGCAGACCGCGAGTGCTTTCTCTGGCATGATGCCCGTAGTGGCCTTTCCAGGTTTCACCGAATAATGCCGTTGCGTACCCGCCATCCTTGTTCCGGTGATCAAAGTGGGCATACGGTGATTGTTTGTTCCTGTTGTACTTGAATGAGAGCAATGTGCAGCGGATCCCAAACACCGGTTTTCCGGTTTCCAGAAACTCTGCGAAATGCTTCATCTGCTCATCGGGCAGTTCCAGGTCCATGGCGAAAACAACCATCATGTCGGCAGTTTTCAGTAACTCCATGTCAGGAATGTTTGTCTTAACGCTCGGGTCCACCGTGCCGTCTTTCGAATTGATGGAGAAAAGAACGGTGCACTTGAAGCCGTGTCGTTCGGCAAGTACCCTGGCCATCATGGGCAGGCTTTCTTCACAGCGATACTCCCATTCGCCGCAGACAAAGACGATGTGTTTACCGCCACCGGCTCCCTCTCCGGGTTTGTACGTTATTGAGCCTCCCTCGGCGAGCGAGGTGCCCGAGAATATGAGCAAGGCTGCCACTGCAATGCATAATGATCCCAGGCTTTTCATCGCGTTCATTGGTGTTTTCCTTTTCTGTAGGTCCTTCGCCTCAGGCGGGTATTGTGACCATGAGCCAACCTCGCCTGCGGCGCTTTGCACAGCAATGCGGAGAGGTTGCAAATCAGACCTGCCGGGCTCGCACCAACATCCTTTCATAAATGCTTTGCTGTTCCGGAATCAACATTCCGCTATTAACCTAGTCACTCCACAGCAAAGAGTTCAAGTATGAGTTCCGCTGGAATGCAGTGTTTGAAGACCATTTGTGCATAGTTGTGCTTACAATTGGCGTTGGTTCGCACCGCCTGCGTAGAAGCGACCATGCCAACCACGCTTCCATTTTCATTGAACACGGGGGCACCGCTGGAGCCCCCGCCAAAATCCGCGGTTACCGATATTCGTTTAATCTTTGATCCGTTCCTGGTTTTCACAAACCGCCCTGAGATGATGCCCTTTGTAAACGTGTAGAACTGTTTGCTGGGGTTGCTTATTACCGATACTCCTGCACCCACATGGTTCTTTGGCGATAAAGAAAGATAGGGAAATCCGTCACCTTCGAGTTGAAGCACGGCAATATCACCGCCTTCATCAGCGGCAAGAACTTCTTTTACTGGATACACCCTGCCATCGTGCGTCATTGCTCCCATCACCGTGGTATCGGGGTGATCAACCACGTGATAGTTGGTAATCATAACACCATCAGCTGTTACAAGAAAACCTGAAGCGATACGAGTGTGCCAATTGTCGCATTTACCGCATTTATGGAGAGATCCTACAACAAGCACTGCCCCCTTGTTCTGTTCATAAAGGTCTACAGGGCTCTCTTGGGGTTCTGCAGCCACTGGCAGCTTCGCATTGCAGCTCTTTCTAGACAACTGCTTGCGGATCACGTCCATCGTGGTGGTCCTGTCTCCTTCATGCAATGTCTGTAACTCGGAGGAAAGAGTCTTGAGCATCTGTTCGCTGTCAAGGTAGGTGGATTTACTTTCCGGGCGCGAAGCAGGGGTCAACCTGGGCCGAGATCCCATGCCGAAAAGAGAGAACGGTATAAGAACTAACACAAACAGCAAGTACCTTTCTTCTCTGCGTCTTCTCATAATGTCTTCCTCTATTCCGTAGATCCGGGGCGTTAGTTGTTTACCTCTCCAGCATTCTTTTTTGAAGTTCCGTGTGGAGACTTGCGTCTATGAAAGTGTTTGTAGTAGTGGGCTGTGTGTCCTGACTGCTTTTGAGCTTTCAAGTACTGGCGCAGCTTGGGAAGTCTGTAATCGTTAATGGAGCGAGGCACGGGGGTTACGAAGTAAAAGAATTCAGTCGGCAATGGGCCTGCGCGGGCATCAATCTCAATCAGAATCTGTCTGTGCAGGCGCAGTGCCTCATACTCGATCATCTCATGTGCCAGGCCGAACTCCTCGGGAGTGCGGATGAGACCTTCGTCGACTGCAAGGTCTATTTGATAGTGGTCGCGATGACGGGAAGCATTGGCCATCTCGAAAATGAGCGTGGTTACTCGATCTGGGCCTGAAAGCGCCGTGTTCAGTTGGATTTCGAGATAGCCGTCCACCCACGCCACCATACCGCGGGGGATATCTTCCCTGGTTGCAAAACGATAACGGCGAATATCCCCCCTGGCCTTGATGTCCTTAACTAGAGTTGCATACGTGATGCTGTTTTCAATAAGCCATCGATCAGTTTCGGCATCCGTCTTGAAGGAGCTAAAGTCAACGGCTGGGGCCGCGCCCGCGGCAAAACGAGCGACTAGCATCGCAATGCAAAACAGGTATCGAGCGCGTCTAATCATAAAAGTGCCTCCTGGTTGTCGCCGAACGTTGTACTTCAGGCCGAGCTGTCAACCTTCGCCTGGACGCACTCATCCGTATCTCCGTTGCGTTCTACTCCGCCTGAAACACTGCGATCTCCGACAATCCAATGTGCGGATAGCCGGTCTTGGTGCCTGTCACCGTGAACTTCAGCCATGTGACTTCCCGGGCAGGGAAACTAACCTCCCTTCCGGAAGTTGCGTCATCCGGCAAGCTGCCGACGGTTATCTGAAATCCATCGCTGAATTCGAGCTTTCCCTCTGTGATATAGTCATACTTGTTCGGTCTGTCAAAGAGGAGAATGCGATTGATCTTCTGCGAATTGTCCCAAGTCAGTTTAATCCACGCACCCTTGCTCTCGTTGTTGCTGGCCCATTCTTCCCTGATGTTGTGAGGGTAGCCGCCCACCTTTCCATCGATCGCGCCGGCGGGGCTGTATCCTGGATAACTGGTGCCCGCGGTGGCCTTTGCCTTCAGCGCCACGTTGACACCACTCTTCAGAGGATTGGGAGGGGTTCTGATATCTTCTTCCGGATCAGCAAACCTGATCTCCTGCAGGCACCAAGCGTACCTGCTGCCCGGCGGGTTCGGTTTCTTGTGACTCCAACCATGCGAATACGAGACCCAGAGTTTCTTTCCGTCAGGACTGATGAATTTACTCGGGATGTTCACGAAGTAAGCCTGCTCGCCAAAGGTCTTTAAGTACGACACAAGTTTCCATGGCCCGGTCAAGTCGTTCGCCTCGAGCAAGTAAGTGTCATAGGGTCCGTTGCCGTTACAGGCCGGCCCTCGACCGTCCGTGACGCACATGACGTACTTCTTGAGAGGTGGAATGTAGGTTGCCGTGACAATTCCCATATGGTCATTCCATTCGAGAAGGGGTCTGATCTTTCCGAAGTCAGCCGTCCAGACCGGTCGGCCTTTTGCGTCCCGACCAGCGTAAAACTCCCAGCTCGAAGAATCGTTTATGGTCTCCGGGCTTGGCTTCACGCGCAGGAGATAGACCTGGTCGCCTGCCGCCCAGCTGTTGTAGGAATCCGGACGTGTCGCACCGTGGGACACCATGTAGGCCTTCCCATCCGGTGAATGCTCCATGTTCTTACCGAAGTCCACGAAATGCGGCGCGCCAATCTTGACCCGGGCGCCCGGTTCGCCTTTCTTGTATTCCGATTTCTCGTACTTGTCCTTCATTTTCCACGTTCGGACAGAACGACCGTCCTTTGCCGATTCACCAAAGACCGGATTAAGCGCCGTACGTGTCTCGGCCAGCCACGTTTTTCCAAGATCCATAGATATGTTGAATCCTGGAAACGGGCCCATGATATCCCAAGGATTCTTGTGCCAATCCAATGTATAGGTCCCGTAGTACCAGACACCGTTGTAAACCAGGCTTCCGCAAGGGTATTGGCCGCCATATGGATACGGCTCGTGCTTTATCACCGCGGCATGCGTGATCTTGAGTTCCATGGGATCGGAACCCTCGATCACAGCAAACCCCGTAGTGGGTACGTGCAGTTTCGTGAAATTGTAGCCCGAGCCGGACCTGACACGATTCACTGTTCCATCAGTGAAGGGAGAGTACAGTTTGTCATCACTGGCCCACGACGGGTACCAGGTATCCGCCCCCGTGTAGTTCTTGTACCGGCCCGTGAAAACAATACCCGTGAGTTCTTCCGATTTCTCAAAAGGACAATCAGCCGGCGGGGTTGAGGGCCAGCGCACAGGAATACCCACGCCTGGCGAAGGCACGATACGCTGTTGCACGTTATCCGCCGCAACGGTGCACACCGCAATCAAAAGGGTTACAACGGTTAGGTGTTTCTTCTTCATTTTCAGCAGCTAAGGCTTCGTGCCTATCGCTTTTCGGTTCGCACACATCTCATATAGTTGAAAACATAACGCACATCGCCCTGCAGTCCAGGCTTCTGTCAAGTAAGCTACAACCAGTATACCGGGTAATGCCTCTTGGGGTTACTCGACATATTATTCACCAATAAAGCAACCAGTAGCATTAGGATGGATCCCAGGAGAACCGGTAACAGAACGTACGTATAACCAAGGGAATGGATCTTGTCTCCGCTGATTACGGCAATCAAGGCCGTAGCTCCACCAGGAGGGTGCAAGGTGCGAGTAAAGTGCATCGCCACGATGGCTAACGATACTGCCGTTGGGCCAGCCAAAATGGTCTGGTCGCCAAGCAGCGTGAACACGGTGACTCCGACTATTGCAGAGATCACATGTCCGCCGACGAGATTTCTTGGTTGAGAGAATTCGGCCATGGGCGCTCCGTAGACAAGAACGGCGGATGCGCCGAAAGAGCCGATTAGGAACAAGCTGTCTATACCCGCGAGCGCGAGACATCTTCCAACAATCGACACAAGGAGGATGCCAAGGAATGCTCCGATCCAAGACCATATGATCTTGCTCACCGGCTTTCTCGGAGGGCAGGTGCCCGTGGGTGTCATCCGTAGTAAGTAGTTCTTCATGTTTTCATGCCCAACGATCAGCACGACAGTCGTCTTGCACCGCGCGAAGTGCGGTGTGAAATATACTCTCCATGCTGGTTAGACCATTACGAGTTGTCTAGTTTGTATCTTCTCTTGAGTGAGGAGCAGCAAAAAAGTAAAGCGGAGCATCCAGTGAACAGTGCAACCAGCCCCAGGATCATAGCGAGTCGAGCCCAAGTCTGTCCCTGTGCCCGACGTTCGGCAACAAGGAGTAGCAATGTTCTGACCCATTCGAGTGAGCCCAAGACAAGAATAATCTGTACAAGACGGGCAGCCCAGGCGCGCCTGAAGAAAAGAAGGGCAGGACAAAGTAGAACAAGAACAACAATTGGAATCAGTCCTGCCCGAAGAAAGTGTGCACCAAGCAGCAAGGCGCTCAAAACAACAGGAAGTAGTCGGAGTGCATTCATAAAACCTATCTACTCCTCGATCTAGCGTCTTGGATCACACGTTCAAAATGGCTGCGCCATTCTGAAATAGTTGTTCAGGTCTTTGTTGCCTGTTCCGTTTAACACTATTTGCCTGCCTCGGGAACCTCAAGAGGAATTCCTGCTTTGATGATTCTTTTTTGAAGGTCAAGTACTTCAACGTCCTGGACGCTAACGTCTTTCCGAATGGCGATAGATGCGGCAATGCCGGATACTTCGCCCAGGTGCATCCAGGTTGGCTCTACCCGAATGGCACAAAATGCCACAGCGCTCGCCGACACGCATACTGGCACCAGCAGGTTCCGGCATTCCTCAGCCTTGGGCGTAATGGCACGGTAAGGGATATCGAAGTTGAGGCCTTTCTGCCAGATACGACCTTCATTAATGAAATGGTCTTTATCCACAGCGTAACGGGCTACATGGTGTGAATCAATGAAGTGTGAACCGATATGGATCACATCCTTCTTGTAACGCGTTTTGGTGGTATCTGCTTGAGTTAGAATACAGGGGCCTATCATGCGTCGCGCTGCACGTATGTAAAGATACCAAGGCCAGTGGTTGTTATCTATCCACTCATCTTTGCAGAAACCGTAAACAGCCATTTCTTTTCTGATCTTTTCGGGGACGCCCGGATTGGTTTTCAGGAACCAGAGTAGTCCGTGGGTGTATTCGCGATACTTATTGTGTATTTCCTCACGCTGCTCGAAACTCGCTTCCGCCCAGGCAGTCTGCTCACCGGGCATACTCATTGAAACGATTGAGAACTGGCGGTTGTTACACTCCCGCTTGCCACCTGGCATTCCATAAAAGCCAAAGATCTCACCGGCCCTTTTAAGTTTCCCAGTCGACAAGCTTCGCGCAAGGAGTTCGTATTGCATGGGGTCGTAGTTGTCCGGTTTCTCGATAGGTACCGCATTGTTGGTTTCGGTAGAAAGGTTGAGACGGATGTTGTAACAGATAGGATGGGGACTTGCAGAGAATTCCTCGGGCACGGGGCCGGGCATGATGCCCGGCAGGAGATTCCCCTCCTTGTCGTAGGGAGAGACTTTGATCTTCTTATCCAGGTAACGTACACCGGCGAGTGATTCGCCGTAAGTATCACGGGCCTCGCGCCCGACCCTGTAGGAAACACCCGCGGCAGCCATAAGGTCACCCTCGTATGTGGCATCGATAAAGACTTTTGCCCGATATACCTTTCCCCCACGAACAGCCAGATCCATGATTCGCCCATCTTTCTTGCGCACGCGCTCAAGGAGCTGTTCGAAACGCACTTGAACCTTTCCATCCTCAAGCATTTCAAGAAAGACTTTTTCTGCTATGTGTGATTGCCATACGCGAGCACCCCCGACATAACCCCGTATCTTAATCGGTTTCCTGCTTCTCCTTGCAGCCTCAATGACAAACCGTTCACTCAACCCACCCAGGGTCTTGCGGTCCATGTGCTCGGTTTCATCGCGATTCAACCCGCTCGTGCTCAAGCCGCCAACATGCCTGGTTTGTTCCAGAAGCACGACGGAAGACCCTTCTTTTGAGGCCGCTATCGCAGCGGTAATACCGGCCGGAGTGCCACCGTAAACGACAACGTCATATTCCTGCGCGAAATAAGCCGACGTGGAGGTAACCGACAGTAACCCGAGCAGACACCAGAACAGTGGCTTCATGTATGCATACCTCCTCTCTATTTCTACACCCAGACGTTTGCGTTCACGCGCCCCGCACGTGCGGGGTTGATGTGCAACGTTTTGTTCGCCTCGCTCATTGCTCCTCATCCGGCAGAGGGTGGTAGAATTCGATCTCCCACACGCGGGAGATGTTGTGCGGGGTCTGGGTGATGACGAGCCGAAGGTGTTTTGTTGTCACCGGCGCGAAGGTCGCGGACCAGACCGGGTTCTCATTTCCCTCGACTTCCGGGAGGACCTCCTGCCAGGTCTCTCCGTCGTGATGCTGGAGTCTAAAATGGCTGACGGGCGTGAAGATCCGGGCGCCGTTGTACCTGCCGGAGATCATCCGAGCCGCTCCGAGTTCGACCGGCGCGTCCCATCGGTATTCGACGATATGGGGCATTGCGCCCTTTCCCAACCAGCGGGCGCTGTTGTCCTCGATTCTTCCGTTACCGTCGTTGAGGAGTACCGTTCGGTCGACGCCACCGATCTTTGCGGAGGAGGTGGTGCTCACCCTGGCCGTGCGCGCGAGGTTCTTCCCGGCATGCCCGAGCCACTTCGGCTGAGTGAGCGCGACCTGGCGCCTGCTGTGTCCGTGCTCCCCTTGATTCGAATAGGGGATGGTGGAACCGTCGACCTTGCCGACGCCTTTGCGCATTCGTTTCCTGAGGTCGGTGAGGTGCTTTCCGTAAACACCGCGCGGAGTGGTATCAAACTCCTTGCAGACTCTTGCCGCCATCCCGACAATTTCCCCCTGGGTACCGCAGGTACGCATCACGCGTACCGCGCCGAGCGCTTCGTGGGTGACGCTGATGCATCGCCCGGCCATGAAGAGGTTTTCGATGTTCCTGGAATAGAGACACCGGTAAGGGATCCAGAAGGGACGGTTATCTTTGAAGGCCGGAAAATACCCATGCCTGGCGTCCGATATGAAGGCATCACCCTCGAAGCCCTTGTTATAGCGCGGGCTGGGGATGTGGAGATCGTTATCCCAGCCGGTGGGAGCGCAACCGTCGGGGAATCTCCGGTCTTGCATGAGATCTTCCACGTTGAGGATCACATCACCGAGGAGACGGCGGGATTCTCGTTTGCCGAGGATGTAGGCGGCCCAGTTGAGTTTGTGCCTTGGCAGTACCTTGTCGACGTTCTTGAGGGCGTCCCAGGCGCCGTACATGGCACGGAAGTTCCAGTCGCGGACGTATTCCATCTCGTTGATCGGGTCGCGGTCGAAGCCACTCTCCCAGTACCAGCCACCAAGCCTGTTCGGATCGGGCTTGACTTTATCCCGACCGGGGAAGGGTTTGTCGGAGAGGTCCAGCGCCCAGGGGCAGCGCGGGAAGGGAACCGCCTTGGTGGATTCCCTGGTCCCGGTGTTGATGGCATTGGTATCCTTGCATTCGCAAACATTCCACAGGTTACATGGGCCCATCCTGTTCTTTTCCTGTATGTCGAAATCGGCTCCGGCGAGCGCGCCGATGCAGGCATCCCCCGTGCAATCGGCAAACCAGCGCCCCCCGACGCGGATGCGCTTTCCTGTGCGGATTTCCTGAGCGAGGACCGCCCGGACACGATTGCCATCCATCTCCACACCGTTGCCCCGGTGTTCGAGGAAGAGGTCGATGTTTGCTTCTCCCCGTACCACGGCCAGTTTTTTATCGTCCTCGTAGAGCTCGGCCCTGTTCTCGGGGCCATAGTGGGCACGCCGGCTGGCTTCCAGTTCAGCGACCACATCGCCGACGCGAGGCCAGGGCTCCTTGCTGCGCGCTCCTTGCAGCCACACGCGGACTTCCGAACTGTTGTTTCCGCCCAGAACCGGCCGGTCCTGTATGAGGGCGACTTTCAAGCCGAGGCGTGCGGCGGTGACCGCCGCGCAGGTGCCGCTGATCCCCCCTCCTGTAACAACAAGGTCATACTCACCGGCCCGTTCCGGTTCATCGGAAAAACCAAGACAGCGGCGGCGAAAAGCAAGCATCTCCGGGTTAGTGTTGGGCGGAACAAAAGAGGGATCGTTCGAGAAGAGGATGGCGTCACAACGTCCCTCGAACCCGGTCAGGTCGTGGAGCGCGAGGCGGAGCCTTCCTTTTGACAGGTCGATCTTGCCACCGTCTTGCCAGTGCCACTGCGCTCCCTTAGTCCCGAAGGTGGTTTCAAGGGACTTTCCGTTGATCTTTACCAGGAAACGGCCCGGTGTGCCGGGGGCTTTCCACTGCGCCACCCAGTCCTTTGTGCGCACCCAAACCCGGTAATGGCCTGTTTTCGGGATGACAACCTCCGTCATGGCATCTTTGACCGGGACCCCGAGCCCGTGGGCGAGCAGATAGGGCGACCCCATGAGATCCATGAACTGGGGATCAATGACCCAGCCTCCGGTGTCGGCGAACCCCTCGGCTTCGACCAGGATCGGGAGTTCGGTTTCAGGGTTGGCGGCAGAAAGAATTCCGGCGACCGCGAATAAAGAGATCACGGCTGAACGCATTAGCGTGAATCCTGTGGTTTGGCTCCGCTCTGGTGGTGTCCGAGATGCTTTTCGAAAAACGTCAGCAGGCTCGGCAGATGAATCTCGTGCCCACCCTCGTGGGCAACAAGAGCCAACTTCTCGGGTTGCTCAAAGTTCTGATATATCAGCTTGATCTCCTTCATCGCTTCGCGGGCAATCGGAACGGGAAACTGCGAAGGAGGCTCTTTCAAGCCGTTCTGACAAAGCAATGCTCGGGGTGCGATCGACGAGTAGATATCGGAGAAGTCAACCAGTTCTCTCAGCCCTGGAAACTTCCAGCACATGCAGTGGTTCTTTTCCAGCTGATCCATTTTGGTCAGGAAGCTGGAGCTAACCGTGGCCCTCATGCGCTCATCAATTGCGGCAAGCCACATGACCATCTCCCCTCCAAGTGAGTTCCCGAGGCATCCAATTCGTTGTTGATCCACTTCTTCAAGCGATGCCAGGAAATCCACGCAACGCATGAGATCCCACAGACGCTCACCCAGCAGCGTTCGCCCTTCTTCATGAACTTTGTGCTGGCTGACGCGGGTCGAAATGGTGACGTAGCCTTGTTCGGCGAGGACATGGGCGCATCGCTGGTAGCTCGCCTTCACATAGCACGAATGGCGAGTGCCGCCATGTCCGGCAACTGCGACTATTGAAGGAAATGGACCTGGAGCATTCTTCGGTAACGTGAGCACGATCTTAATGCGTCTTTTTGGAGTGCTGTTGATCTCCATCTCATGGAACACATATTTGCCCTTGTCTTCCGAGGATTGGGTCTTCGGGTTCAGTGGGTTTCCGGCATTGCGCGAAAGCAGGTCCTCGATTTTAAGAAGTCGAACGAGTTTCGTTCGCACTTCCTTCTGCCAGAGTAGGGCCCGGGCCTTTTCTCTGGACGAGTACTTCAAGATCCGGAGGTCGTCTTCAGCCGCTGCGGCATTGGGTAGCAACCAGCAAACACACGCTGTGCAGACAACAACTATGCTGGTAGTTATGCGATTCGTAAGCATCCGTTATCACCTTCCTGCCTGTGGTGGCCCACCATGAGCGGCCGGTTAGAAGCGCAGCGGAACACCGGTCCTATTCGATGGGCTCATTATACCTTTTTGCCGATTCAGAGCTTCGAGACAATCTACTTGTGCTTGGGCAGTTACTATAATCGTTGTTTGTCGACAATCAGCTGTTTCTTCAGTTTGTTATAGTCCACGTCCTGGACGGCTACATTATCATCAACTGCGAGACAGGCGGCTGTGCCGGCGCTCTGCCCGAGAATCATAAACACAGGCTCCATCCGAACGGATCCAAAGGCTATATGAGAACTCGACACGCACACAGGGACCAGCAGATTCCCACATTCCTTTTTCTTGGGAATGATGGAGCCGTAGTCAATTCGGTATGGTTTTCTCGGGTGCACTCCAATATCACCCTCGTTCTGGATGAATCCATCAGGCCTAATGTATCGCTGCACATTATGTGAGTCCATTGTGTAGGATCCCATCCCAATAGAGTGGGGGGGCTTCCGTTTTCCCTGCACATCGTTTTCCGTTGTCACGTATTCGCCGATCATCCTCCGGGCTTCGCGAATGTAGAGCTGATGCGGCCAATACGCGTTGTCAACGAACTCGTCTTTCGGCAAGCCCCACTTGTTCATCGTAGTCTGGAGTTCTTCCGGTACTCTTGGATCGGTACAGATGAAGTAGAGCAGGCCCTTCTGATATGTCTCATGTTCTCTGATAATCTCGCGTCTGCGCTCGTAGCTTGCCTCGGGGTAATCCCAGTTCATGCCGATATTGTCAAAACTGAACGGACCGTGGTTGTTTGTGTCGGTCTTCTTGTTCGGGATGCGGTCGAACTTGCGAAACAGGTACATCGGATCAAACCCGGCATCGAAGATCCGTATCAATAGCTCATACTGCGCCGGGTCATATCCGTCCGGCTTTGAAAATGGAACCCTGTTGTCCGGATGATCGGTCAGGCACATCCGAAAGCAGTATGCCTGCACACGGTGATCGCCATTTCCCTTCTTGCCTGGATCGGCTGCCGAGACTCTTGGTATCACTCCGCTTTTCGGATCACCGGGTTTCCTATATGGCGATACCTTGCGATTGCCAAAGTGGTGACCGTGGTGGAGGACGCCGACCTGGATACCGTTCCATTTCTCGTTGTAAACACTGTTTGCCTCTCGGCCGACATGGTAGCTGACGCCTGCTGCCGCCATCAAGTCGCCTTCGTATGTAGCATCAATGAAGATCTTGCCTTTGAATGTTTTGCCGCTGAGGGTAGTGATTGAGCGAATTTGGGTTCTGTCGAGTTTCACGCCCTCCTTGCGGTCGAGCCATTCGTCCCGGTAGACGGGGATCTTGTACTCGGCTATGAAATCCTCGAAAACCTGTTCGGCAATGTGGGGCTCGAAGATCCACATGGTACGTTCTTTGCCATCCATGGCGGCCGTGCCCTGTCCCTTGTTGCCGTATTCCGACTTCTTCTGCCAGTTCCATGTTTCAGGCTTATTGTAGTACTTATAGATCCTCTGGTAGAATTCGCGGGAGAGCCCGCCAATAACCGATTTATTGCCTGTGTCCGTCCATCCAAGACCGCCGGAAGAAAGCCCGCCCAGATGTTTGTCCGGGGAAACGATGACAACCGATTTGCCCAGGCGCCTTGTTTGTACCGCGGAGGTGACGGCGGCAGAAGTACCACCGTAGATCACCACATCCGCCTCGTGATTGTTGAGCCGTGCCTGCGTGCTGCAGGCGATAAAGATAGGTGCTGCGATTACCGATATTGCCGCTAGTTTCTTCACGTATTCTCCTGTGCCCAACGTTTAGAATGAGTGTTTTCGAAATGGCGCAGCTATTTGAAATACACTCAATTCACTTGTTATGCCTCGTATCGACCCTCCTTCATGCCTTCTTCAATAAACTCCTTCGCCTCCTTTAATCCAACACCCGATACGTTACGGTATATCTTGATTGCCTCGATTTTACCCCTCTTCCCCAACTTTAGTGCCTGAGATATCTTGTCAGACAGCCCATCAAGTGGATCGTAGTTGACATCGGAATGTTTCAGTAGCGCATCGAGCTTAGCATCGATTTGCGCAACTCGTATTTCTACAGACGTTAGTCGTGAAGAAAGTGAACCGATAAGGGCTAGGCATCCTCCTGCGAGTCCTGCTGCGATTCCTGATGCAAATTCCATAATCTTCTCCTTCTAGGTTTGGAGTATTAAACAACACATCTAATTCACTATTTCTGAAAGCATAACGTGTGCTTCAGGTGCCCCGCATGTGCGGGGTCGCTTGGAAACATTGGTTCGGAAATCCATCCTCATCCTGATCATTGTCGCGATCGTTGTCATCCCTCATCTTTGTCTGGATCGTTGTCCCGATCATTGTCGACGACGATCAAGACAACGATCGGGACAATGATGAAGATCGACGACGATCGCGACCGGGATCGTGAAGACGATCAACGTGATCCGGATTGCCTCATTTCATCATCTCTTCTTGTCGAACAACAGGATAAGCGGCAGAGCGTAAAATGCAGGCCTCTGTCCGTTCCATCGTTATGAGCGGAAATTGTAATGAGTGCGGTGGTTCTGTAAAGGAGAATCACAATCGCTAAAATGCACCGGATGAGGTGTTTGTTTCAGAAGACCTGAGAGGCAGAAGCGGCGGCATGAAAAACATGTATTTGTGTGGTGGGAGTTGAGTTGAGGTGATATAGTGCGAGGACCCGAGAGGGATTGGGAATGGTGTGTGAATGTTCTGGTGGGAGCACCAGAGGGAATCCATTACAGAGCAAGAAGTCGGTGGTTCTCCCTTCAGTACAGGAGAATGATGGAGAAGGAAGCAAAATGTCAGATATGCGGTGTCATTCCCCCGAACGCGCCGCAGGGCACCTGCCCAAAATGCCTGCTGCAAACATGAAGAACCTACCCTGGTTAATGTTGTTCCTCACAGCCGGAGCTGCGCTGAAAGCTTCTGCCGCGCTGGTGGCACAGTACGAGTTTGAGAGTGACGCGACGAACAGCGCTAAGTACGAGCTTCGCGGAACGGCCCAACTGGTGAACGACCCCGGCGGTGGAGGCAAAGGACAAAGCGGAGCGCTCAGGCTGAAGAAGGGTGACAGCATCCTGTGTAAGCCTGTCGATCTTGCCTTGACGAACAATATCACTGTTGCCTTCTGGATCAATCCCGTCGTTTGCGCGAAGTACGAGACCATCATGTCACAGAAAGGAAGCTGGCGCATTGGAAAGGGACCCCATCCATTAAAAGTGTTGTTCAGTGTCGAGGGCCATAACCCGGAAGGAGAGGCTCCGGGTCTTGAGTTGGGAAAAGGCTGGCATCATGTCGCCGTGGTGCACGCCTCAGAATCCGGACAGTACATGTATGTTGACGGTGTACTGACAGACTCCAGAAACCTTCACAATTCTCCAGCCCTCAGGAAGGGCGGGAGCCTGGAGATAGGTGGCTTTGACGGTCTTGTGGACAGCGTGCGTGTCTACAATCATGCCATGTCAAAGGAAGAAATCGCAGGGCTCTCCGTACGCTACTTTGCCTGGGACCACAATCCCGCTCACGAAACCGACCATGTCGACCCCAATACAAGCGTCAGTTGGAAACCCGGCGTTAACGCCGTCTCCCACGATGTTTACATGGGAACGGACAGCGAAGAAGTAAGAAACGCCTCGATCGCGAGCTCGACGTTCAGGGGCAATCAAAAGGGCACGGGCTACGATCCGGACGACCTTGAGTACGGCGGCAACACTTACTACTGGCGTGTCGACGAGATCTGTAAAGACGGAAAGACTCTGAAGGGCGGCGTCATGCGCTTCACGACCTGGATGCACGCCTTCCCGGGAGCTGAAGGGAGCGGAGCCTACACCCGGGGCGGTCGCGGCGGCAAGGTCCTGTTTGTTACCAATCTCAAGGACTATGATCCCGGCACAGAAGAGCCGCTTCCGGGCAGTCTCCGCGCTGCCTGCTATGCGAAGGGGCCGCGTACAGTTGTATTCAGGGTTTCCGGAACCATTGAGCTGGTAAGGTCAATCCATATCAAGGAACCCTATCTCACGATCGCCGGCCAGACGGCGCCGGGCGGCGGGATCTGTATCAAGGGGCCCACTATGCCCGCGCCATGGAAACCGCCTTTCCTGGTAGGCACGCGCGAGGTAATCATACGGTACATGCGCTTCCGGCCGGGAGACGAGAATGCCGCCGCGAACTACGAGAAAGATAATCACTGCTACAACGAACACGATGCCCTCACTGTAGATCAGCGTTACGAACGCCCGCGCCAGACGGTACGCAACGTGATCATAGACCATTGCTCACTCAGTTGGAGCATGGACGAAACCTTTGCAGGTGGCTGTCCCGCCCTCACAATGCAGTGGTGCATCATCAGCGAATCCCTGCATCGCAGCTATCATCCTTCGAGGGGTCACGGCTTCGGCTGTCTTTTCAGCGGGAGTTTGCATCACTGCCTGCTGGCGCATCACTACAATCGCGCGCCGAACATGGGGAACGGAGATTTTCGAAACAACGTTGTCTACAACTGCCGCAAGGGCTACGGCCTGCATAACCTCAATTGGGTGGGCAACTACTTTAAACGAAGTAGCCGATTCCTTGCCAGCGGGGACGACCCCCGTATTTACGTAAAGGGGAACTACATGGAGGGCGCCGATGAAAAGAACGAGCAGCAGTGGAGTATGATCAGCGGGCTGTCCGAAACAAAAGCGCTGGATAAGCCTCTCCCCGGGCCGTCGATCACAACGGACACCGCGCAGGAAGCCTACAGGAAGGTTCTGGCCTCAGCGGGTGCCAGCCTTCCAGAGCGCGACGCGGTGGATTACCGGATCGTCAAGGACGTGAAAGAGGGTACCGGCAAACTTATCAACTCCGTGAACGAGGTGGGCGGCTATCCGGAGCTGAAATCCACGCCGCCTCCCAGGGATACAGACAGCGATGGCATGCCGGACAACTGGGAGAAGAAATACGGATTCAACCTGGAGGACGCGTCGGACAATATCAAGGACAGGGACGGCGACGGCTATACAAATATTGAGGAGTGCCTGAATGGGACGAATCCGGGAAAGAAGGAACGGGATACGTGACCGGTTCGGTGTCATGTCCAGTCAATAGTACGTGCCGTTATCTCTAAGTACTTCACCAAAATGGTTGCCGTTCCCTGGAAGCATTGGTACGACAAAAGGTCATCGTCTTTTCTTGGACTTAGCGGCGTGGGCTGCCTGGGTGTAGGCTTGGAGCAGGGCCTTCAACTCTTTTACCACCTCGGGGTGATCGTGATAGACGTTCTTTGTCTGATAGAGGTCTGTCGCCAGGTCGTAGAGCTGCCCGGGCGGAGCGTCCTTCTTGATACGTCCGTTTCGGATGTCGCTGTTTTTGCGTTTGGTGAATGTGAATGCGCCGGCACCCCCAAAACTATGAGCCCCTTTTGCCGGCGTGTTGAAACCGCCGCCGCCTCGGGCGCCAATATATATCCATTTTCCTTTGCGCACGGCCAGATGGCTGGGTTGCCGTGCGGCAAGAAGAAGGTGGTCGCGGATTGGCTTCTGCGGATCACCGGTCAGCGCGCGGAGGATGTTTACACTGTCCTGGCCCTGGCCTTCCTGCAGCTTGTTGCCCGTGAGCGTCGCAAAGGTGGCAATCATGTCGACGTTGCAGATCAGCTGGTCCGATTTCGATCCTGCCGGGATTTTGCCGGGCCAACGGGCAATAAACGGAACGCGGTGCCCACCTTCCCAGGCATCGAACTTGAATCCCAACAGTTCTCCGTTCAGGGCGTGCCCGGCCGACCACGCGTCCTGGCCCCCCTGGTTCAGCATTCCGCCGTTGTCACTGGTGAAGATCAGCAGACTGTTGTCGGCAGCGCTATGCTCGTCCAGCGCCTTCATGATCTCGCCTACGATCCAGTCAAGTTCGTGAATGAAGTCCCCGTAACGCCCGCATTCGCTGGTTCCCTTAAACCGGGGATGAGGGGTAAATGGGTGGTGTATATTGGTGGTGGCCAGGTAAAGAAAGAACGGCTTGCCCTTCTGCTTCTTGATCCAGTTCACAGCTTTGCCGGCGAGTGTGGTGCCGACCTGCTCATCGTCGTACAGTGCATGAGACGCGTCGGCGCCGCCGATTTGCGTAAGTCCCATCTTCTCGGGGAACTTCCTGGTCCTGGCTTTCTTGTTGAAGACGAACGGATCCTCAGGGACCAGACCAACCACGCTATGATTCTCTACATACACGAACGGCGGGTGGCTGTTGACAACGGGGACACCGAAGTAGTAGTCGAACCCCAGTTCCAGCGGCCCGGGCTTCAGCTCTCCGTTCCAGTCCGGGCGGGACTTGCCAAAACCCAGGTGCCACTTTCCGATACAGGCGGTGGCGTACCCTGCATCTTTCATCACGGTGCCAATTGTCTGCTGTTTTGTGTTGATCACCAGGCCGGTTCTCAGGAATACAGGCGGGTACAGGTTCTTTCGAACCGGATACTCGCCGGTGAGTAACGCATAGCGCGAGGGCGTGCACACCGCCGACGCGGAGTGCGCGTCGGTGAACATACGACCCTGTTCTGCCAGGCGGTCGATGTTGGGCGTCTTTACTTTGGTTGCGCCGTAACACCCCAGATCACCGTAGCCGAGATCATCGGCAAAGATCAGGACAATGTTAGGCCCTTCGACCCTGGCCTCGACTGCATTGATTGAGTAACAAGACAACAGAATTGCACACATCACTCTGCCGGCTGTAGTGACATAGGCACGCCGCTTATGATTCTCTTTGAACATATGTTTCTTCCTTCCGTCTTAATCGAGTTGCCTGATCACGCTACTTAATCTCTCCCCAGTCCGCGTCCCGCATTCTGGAATGTCCATCAGGCGTCGACCCGATCGGGATTGAGGAAGGGTCCGACTCTCCAGCGCCCTTTTCACAGCTACAGCAACAGCCTTACCAACGACCTCCTGCTGGGGGCGGTGCCAGAAGTGAACATCATTGCCTTTTCTCCAGTCATCGAAGAGATCGGTGTTCTCCACCGCCTTGCGAATGGTGCCGTTCAGATCGTTAATCAGTATATCCGGGTGCTTCTCGAGTACTTCGAGGGCGGCCCGGTTAAAAATCAGATCCTCATCCTTACGACGCCCCATTGTCACGTTATCCCAACGTCCTACAGAGCTGTTAGGTACCGGAGTTGTCGAGCACCACATCAGCAGCGCACCCGTTTTGCGCAGGATCGCAATCTCTTTCTCGAGGTTTGCTTTGTACTTATCAATATCGATCTGATGCTTGCCGTATGTCTCAGTCTCCTCGTCGTAGAACTGCTTGAGATCGTGAAGCCCGTGGTTGAACTGGATCAAGTCCCAATGCAGGCCCTCCTGCCTGTAGTCACCCAGCCACAGTTCCATACAGACAACACCGCGATCCGACGGGCCGGCATTTCCCTCCACGCGGTAGTAGTTGGCGATCCCCTTTAATGCATCCCGTGCGGACTCATGATAGTTCATGCTGATTGAGTCTCCTACCACAAGTACTCGCGGCAGGTTAGGGTCATCAACGGCGCGCGGATCGATCTGCGGATAGACCTCCATCCGTGATACAACGAACTTCCCATCAACCCGTTCGCCCCAGACAGTTGTCTCCCAGAAACCGTTGCTGATTTCTTCAGCGCTCGCCGCACTGTAGACATCTACCGCGCCATTTGGGCCCGGCAGCGAAGCCTTTACAGATTTGCCGTTAAACTCTACAACCCCGTCCCGATGCCGTGCTGAGTTCGGGTCTGGCTCGAACCAACCTACGAGACTCCGGCGGTCTTTAGACAAGCCGTGCGGCTTGTCCGTAGATGGAAGAATATTCACGCATCTATCGCGAAACGGTTTACCGGCTTCTATTGCATCTGCCCATTTCTGATTCAGCGCATAGAATTCGACCAACACGCGACCTTGGATATCTTTAAAACTCTTGTGACGCACCACTCTGACGAACTCAGTCTCCTCGGTCCAATAAACTGTATGACGGGATTTGCCTTCATTGGTCCTGGGGTCGAAAACTGTCTCTTTCAGGAGTTCGAAGCTCTTTTCGTCCGGCTCCACGTGAAAGATCTTTCCTTTCACGCCGCTCAGGTCTTCAGCTGCATTCACGTGGGCATCAAGCGCGACAGTGAGCGTCCCAAGCAGTAGAAATAATCGAAGTAGTCTTTGGCTTCTCATCTTGTCTTCCGCAGCAACCCCCAGCCCCCCAGACACCCAAAGGAATACCCAACAACGCCCCGTCCGATTTGTGCCAATAGATTCTTATGTGTTTCGCATGGTTTTGTCAGGTAGGTGTATGCATCTTCAGGCAAGCTTTACCCCGCAGGGTTAGTCCGAAATCACCAGGCGTTTCTTCGCCCGTCTCGGGGTCTATGGTGTCGTTCAGAGTTGAGCGTATCAATTTGTCTTTAACGAGATTACGTATAGTCTGGTTGTCTTTCTGAGAGATTCCTTCTCCTCCATCAACCTTTCGAAGGACTCTCAGTACATCTTGCTTGCTTTCTTCCATGATGTTGCCACTTAGTATGTCTCAGGATTCAAGTGTTCTGCGAAAGTGCGGAATGAGCTACATGACTCGCTTGAAGCGTTCTACTATTTACTCGCTTTTTTTGCCAGTACGGGACTTCGCCTGCGGAGACCGTCTTGAAGGATCGCACTTTGGCTACGAGGTGCAGAAGAGTCAGGCCGGCCCCGGCGAGAAGTAGCTCGCCTGCAATACCGACCTAAACGATACCACTCCGTGACGTCTGTCGCAAGAGAATCCAGCTGCTGAGAGTTCTGCGCTGTGAGCGCAGAACGCAGTGGTTAGGTGTTAGTTAGGCGCTAGGCGTTAGCGGGAAAGGTCCGCCGTCCGCGTAGCGAAGCCTGCCCGCAGCACTTCATGCAGCGATGTAGGCGGGCAATGCGGGCAGGCACGTACATCGCGCTGGTACATTTACTATGGCACGCCTCGGAGATTCGTGCCTACTCCAGTACGTGCACACATCTTCGGGTGCACATCTTCGGGCGCATATCTTCGGGCAGGGCCAAGCGCGCTACAATTTAGCATTGTAGCTGTCGTGGTTCTCCTTTGCAGATCCACCGCACTCACTACAATTTCCGTCCATAAGGATAGAACGGGCAGAGGTCTGCATTTTACGCTCTGCCGCTCATCCTTTTGTTCGACAAGAAGAGATGATGAAATGAGGCAATCCGGATCAGGTTGATCGTCGTCACGATCCTTGTCCCGATCGTCGTCGACAATGATCGGAACGACGATCCAGACAAAGATGGGGGATGACAACGATCGCGACAATGATCAGGATAGAGATGGATTTCCGAACATCGGCCTTGACGCCATAAGGCGCGCCTCAGGCAGGCGTTCGTCATAGATTTGAGGCGTCTTTCCTCGGCCCCACATGTTTTTCGGAGCAACCCCCTTCGCCGCGCTGGCCGCAGCGCTGGGCTCGATCTTCAGGCTTTGCGGCGATCCTGCTGGTTTTCCAGTGGCTTTCGAAGGCAACGCACAGTAGCCTGCCTGCTTTACTGCCCACTTTGGGAATCGTGGAAACAACAAAAAAGGAGATGTCACGATGCGAGCGAGATACAGAGAATTTCATGCAGCCTGTGTGTCCTGTCTTTTTGTCGGCACCGTAGCAGTCATTCTATTGTCCCTGGCGACGGTCTTGCCACAAACTGCATTGGCAGCCGGCTACGAATCAGCCGACGGTATCAACGGGGGAATGCTCTTCGACAAGTTCTATGCGACCAGCGACAAGGAGAAGGTTGCGTTGCCAAAGTTCTCGAATGCCTTTCGACTCGACCTCTCGGAGATCGGGGCCGCTGGCGACTTCTACCGCTGCAAGCAGTGTCACGGCTGGGACCGGCTGGGATGCAAGGGTGCGTACATAGGTCGGGCGGCGAAGGCCGGCAAACGGCCGAATGTCAGTGGCGCAAATCTTGCGCTCACAGCGAAGACGTATTCCCCCAAGAAGCTCTTCGCCCGGATCGCGACACCCGGCAAAGCGAGGCCGACAAATTTCGACCCGACGTCAAGCAACCCGATCGGGGATCGCATGCCCGCGTACGGCAAGATCTTCAGCGAGGCCGAGATCTGGGATGTTGTTAAGTTCCTCAAAGAGAACGCCTACGATACTACCGCATTGTACAAACTTGAAACAGAAGGGACCTACCCCTCGGGATCCGTCTCATACGCCGCTATCGGTCGGGACGGCAATGCCAAGGCTGGACGCACAATTTTCGAGAAGCAGTGTGGGGACTGCCACGGCGACAACGGTCTAGACATAGACTTGGGCGGAAAATCAGTCGGCCAGTTCCTTCGCACCAAGGCCTACGAGGTGCATCATAAGGTCGGGTTCGGCCAACTCGGATCCAGGATGAAGCCGACAAAACTCTCACCTGGGCAAATGAGAGATCTCTACAAGGCACTGACCGACAAGGCCGCGTTCCCGAGTAAGCCGGCGAAGTAAGCGACCCTCACATCCGCCGACACATCGAGTTGAACTGACGCTACTCATGGCGTCAGTCGGCGGCCGCGGAAGCAAGGAACTCCGGAGTAGCATCGTGGGGACCTGCTTGGCTTTGGCGCATCCCGCGATTCGCATCGACAGCCGAAAGTCGGCCCCTACTTCTTCTCCAGCATGATCGACCATGCCATGGGGCCTTTCTCCATGGGTTCGTGCATGCCCAGGTCGAACCGTATATCATTGAGCCATGTGAACTCGAAAGAGGAACTGAAGTCCTTGCGAATGTCCTCTTCCTTTACCATGGGAGGACCGCGACGTTTTCCTTCCTTTGCGCTGCCGGCAATGATCAACGTGCTGGTGCCGGGATGCGACATTTTGCACAGAGCTTTTACGAAACCCGCGGCATCGTGCTTGCGGACATTATGGTAACATCCGCGATCGAAGATGAAGTCGAAAGGCTTCATATCGGGCGGATTCAGTACATCGGCAAGCATCCACCTGACAACGCTTCCCGTTTCCGCGGACCTGGCGGTGGCACGGACCAGCGCGGTTGGAGCCAACTCGATCGCGGTAACGTCGAATCCCTCGTCGGCCAGGTAGCGGGCGTTTGTCCCCGTGCCGCAGCCGAGTACTACGGCACGGCATGGTTTTATCGCGCCGTTCTCGACAACACGTTTCAGCTCGTTGGCTACGCGCCAGGTGTCCCAGGGGGGGCGCTTGTTGTTATGATAGTTCCTGTCCCATCCCTCGACCATCTTGGCGCCTCTTCCGTGCGGCAGGATTCCTGACGCAAGCAGGCGACGCGCAAGGACTTCTTCTCCGTCGTCTTTCGTTATGGACACTGTGCCGGGCGCGCCCTGTTCAGGGGGAAGCGCCAGCGTATACAATTTTCCATTCGCCTTGATTTCCAGAACGGGGAACCATTGTGTTCCCGTGAGTCTAACTGATGGCGCCCGGTCTTTATCGTCATCGGGATAGAGCAAATAGATGAAGGGTATGATGTAGGCTTTGCGGGGCGACACTTCGACAGCGTTATCATCCTGCGCGTTTTCGACTTCGGTTTCCGTTGGTACGACTGTTTCGCAGATGGTCGACGATTCTCCGTCTCCAATCCTGATCCGGCCTTTACTGATTTCGGTTTTTCCTTTCGTTCGCAGAACGAGCTTTCCCGGCTTGCTGTCATCAGTAAGAACGTCACTGATGATCAGGGTGGAGGGTTTAAGGCAAACGATCCTGCGCACCGATGAAGATGTTGTTCCCAGAACGTAAGTGAAGTCACGGCTTTCATCATAGGCGATGATTCTATTCATGCCCAGCTTGTCCTTGTCCGGCAGAGCGTCCTCGTAACTGTTAAGCCGTTCCTTGAGCGAAAGGATATCAGTGACATTCAGTTCAGTTTCAGGTGTTGTTTCTTCAGCCTTAAGGGATGAAGCCGGAATTCCCGCAGCCATCAGGATGGCAAGGGTTGCGGAAAACAGCCGCGCGATGATCTTGCTGGATGTGAGTGATGTATGAGTATTCATAATAACCAATAATAGAGCAGCGAGTAGTGAGCGGCAAGGGGAGGATTCTGCGTTGCACGCCGAATGCAGGAGTCAGTAGTCAGGAATCAGGAGTCAGAAGTGCTGACGCATTGATT
>JASLPY010000074.1 GCA_030744755.1 Kiritimatiellia bacterium
TACCTAAACCGCCATTTTTCGTGGGGTCAATGTTTCGGAATCTCTCTGTTTCTTCCTCCTGCCTGCTGACCCCTGTTTCTTTTCCCGGGGTCAAAGAGAATCTTCCACCTCAGTTTCGGCCGGCTATCATTGATCGATATCGCAGCGGAAATGGCTCCTTCCCAACGCCCAACATCGAAGGGTGGACCCGCCGCAAGACGGAGACGGGGTGGGTTCTTTGGAGCAACCTACGGTCATACGTTCAGATATAGTGCCGCCAGCCAAACATGATCCGTCTCAGCTGTCTCTTCTCATTGTCAAAACATGTCTCTACAAATTGCGACACTAGGCCATTTGACTAGTCGTTTTTACCTTCGCCCAGGCCGCCGTTCGTGATGCTTTGGTAAACGTTTGATCCGCCTGTCGGCAAGATGTGAAGAACTTGTCAATCCCTGCCTCGGGTCCGACAGTGGCACGAGCTGTGCTCCGTATATTAGATGTCCTCCGGTTGGTTGGACACAGACGGACGGCACAAGATGCATGAGAGTCCGCCGCCACACTGACCGACAGGCACCCCTTTCGAGGGTTACGAGGAGAAGCTAACCATGAGCTACGGCTCAGGTTAGCTTTTCCTTTCTATTCATGGTTTGCCCGCCTGCGAGCCGATTGCGCTGTTAGCGCCCTCGGATGGAATGCTGGAGTGATGGAGTATTGGAGAGAGTATCGCTCCGCGGGGAACGGCGAGGGGCATGAGTGCAATTATGATCTTCGTCCAAGCCTCACCACTTCTGCATTTTGCTTTGGTTGCGCCATAAAGTCGCTCGTCCACCTCGTAGCGGTGGACGTACAGGGAGGGTAGGTCCACCGCTATGAGGTGGACCATCGCTGCATGCAGGCCTCATCCACGGGGCAGTGCTCGTCCATCGGACAGAACGGCAGTTTCTCGCAAGCGGTGACCTGGCGCCTCCATGGAGAATGAGGCTCAAAGATGGTTCACAAGAACAGTTGGAGCGCGCATCGCGGGATTCAACTGCTCCTTCCAGGATAAAGAATCATGACGAACTTCATACAACGCAACCGCTCCCCGCCTCAGTACCCTTCTGGTCAAAAAAGATGAAGAAGAAGATCAGTAATTCCCTTGATGCCTCAGAAACCTTAAGAAGTATCATGACCGCTTGGGGGAACGCTATTCTGACACCACTCCATAACTCCAACACCCCACGCTGGTTGCGCAACAGCGCAATCGGCTCCCCCGCCTGCAGGCTTGCGGAAGCTCACGACTGCCCTTACCATCTTTGCCACCCCTGGTGACTCATCACCGGCGCTGATGAAAGGAGCTTGAACCACGTGAGCCCGTTTGAAGCAGTAATGCTTATCTGTTTTGGAATAAGCTGGCCCATATCTATTGCCAAGTCATTGAGGACAAAGGTGGTAGCCGGCAAAAGCCCGCTTTTCATGACAGTGCTCTGCCTGGGCTACGTAAGCGGGATAACACATAAAATCCTTTTCAGCATGGACTGGATTATCGGCCTCTACATTCTGAACCTGGTGCTCGTGAGCTTCGATCTCTTTCTATACTACAAGTATCTCCCCCTTCAGTCTCAGGCCGTCCCGCTACCCGGTGCGGCGCCCGACGGGAGGAGAAATAATGGAAAGCTATGGAAACGAGTGTTGTGAGGATCTGAGCTGTGGGTAGGGCGACGTAGGGATTAGGCGTTAGGCGCTAGGCGTTAGGCGTTAGGGTCGCGTCCTGAAATAGGTTGTCACATGACCGAGGGAGAAAGAGGTCATGGATAGGACAGCGATTAGGTATAGTGAGGCGTTCAAGCGCCAGGTTGTGGATGAGTTGGAGCGGGGCAAGCACTCTTCGATCGAGAAGGCGCACAGCTTACGTCCCTGAATTCGGAGGTCGGCAAGATGCTGCGATCGATGCATGAGCATCCGGAGAAGTTCCTAACGCCTAGCGCCTAGCGCCTAAATCCTGGGGGAGAACAACCAATTCGCTGTAAATACTTGAAGCAACGTTGATTAGCCCCACATCTGGGGCAGAATTCTTGACAGAACCAACCTCAAGTGGAGGATAGACCATGAATATCGCGCTGTCTTTCGGTGCTCTCTGTTTCCTTCTTGCACTGGGCAAGTTCCTGCGGGTGAAAGTTAAGGCCTTTCATTCCCTTCATCTGCCGGCCTCGGTCATTGCCGGGCTACTGGGATTGTCGATAGTACAATGCGCCGGACCGGACATCTCCAGTCACTTTACGGCCGGATGGTCGAAATTGCCCGGTCTGCTCATAAATATCGTCTTCGCAGCCCTCTTTCTCGGGGTAACGGTCCCTCCCCTGCGCGAGATATGGCGCAAGTCAGGACCCCAGCTTGCCTATGGCCAGGTTGTGGCCTGGGGACAATATGTAGTTGGGTTAGGCCTCGTACTCATGTGTCTCGGCCCGCTGTTCGGTGTTTCACACCTGTTCGGGGTGATCGTGCCGGTCGGATTTGAGGGCGGTCACGGAACCGCCGGGGGGCTTGGACCAACCTTCACCGAGCTGGGATGGGCCGAGGGCACCGACTATGCGCTGGCATCGGCGACGGCGGGAATCATCTCGGCGATCGTTGTGGGCATGGCCCTGGTGAACTGGGCCTCACAAAAGGGGGTGCTGACCCAGGTGAAGGGACCTGGAGAAATGAGCCGGGATGAACTCGTGGGGCTCTATCCCGTAGAGAACAGACCCATAGCCGGAAAGCAGACGGTTGCCGCGGATTCCGTTGACGCGCTGGCGCTTCACCTGGCAATTATCGGGATAGCCATCCTGGTGGGCTTGGGAATCAAGACCGGACTGGCCCGAGCTGAATCGTTCATCCCCGCCTTGCGGGATGTGGGGGTTATGAGACGGTTTCCCCTGTTTCCACTCTGCATGATTGGGGGACTGCTGGTTCAGCTGACAGTCACGAGATTCGCCAGGATTTCGCCCATAGATCATGGCCTCATGCAGCGACTGGGCGGAACCGCGTTGGATTTCCTCGTCGTGGCCGCCATAAGCACCATCCGGGTGGAAGTGATTGGCGAAGGTTTTGTCCCGTTTGTTGTCATTGTTGCCGGCGGTATTGTCTGGAACGTGTTCTGTGTTGTGTGGCTCGCAAAGCGGATGCTGCCGGACTTCTGGTTTGAACGAGCCATAGCGGAGATGGGCCAGTCAATGGGTGTGACGGCAACCGGGCTGCTTCTGCTGAGGGTCGTTGACCCCGAAAGCAAGACGTCGGCTCCTTCGGCGTTCGGCTACAAGCAGCTCCTGCATGAGCCTTTCATGGGTGGGGGACTGTGGACGTCGATGGCCGTTCTTTTTGTCTGGCGGCTAGGAGCCTGGCCGGTGCTGGGCATCAGCATCGGCGCCATCACTGCCTGGTTGGTCGTGTGGTGGTTTGTCTTGCGGAAACCTGGGCATTAATGGAAGCAGGAACGGTGACAAACGCATGCAGCTGGATTTCAGGTAGGCGGGCATGGTTGATCATACTTGCGATCGGCCTGGTAACTAATATTGCTTTCGTTATCGAGAGTCACCGCGAGGAAGTGTTTCGAATTCCCACACTGGACGCCGCCACGTACCACAAGAAGGCGCTATCGATAAATGCCGGAGATGCCTCTTCTTCCACCCCCTTCTGGCAGCCGCCGCTTTATCCTTACGTGCTTTCCGCCATCTACCGGATTGCACCGGACAGTATGTTTGGCGCAAGAATCTGTCACAGCCTGCTGGGCGTCCTGACAATCCTGGTGGTATTTGCACTGGCAAAGCGGGTTGCTCCACCTCCCTGGGCGTTTCTTGCAGCCTTAACTGCATGTTTCTACGGCCCCCTGCTCTTCTTCAGCAGTCAGCTTCTACCTGCGGGTCTGGCAACGTTCCTCGACTCGCTGGTGCTATTGCTGGGCCTTAACTTCCTGCACCGGCCAACACCGCGAAGAGGTCTGGTTTGCGGCGCCGCCCTGGGCCTGGCGGCACTTGCCGTTCCCAACATACTGGTACTCCTGCCCGTTCTTATTCTATGCGCTTTGCGGTTCGCATCCAGCGCCGACGACCGACGCCTGCTCCTGGCGCCGACGTTTTCGCTTGCCGCCGGCGCACTGATCTGTATCTCTCCCGTTACTATTCGAAACTACGTGGTTTCCGGTGAGCTGGTACCGATATCGACAAACGGCGGCATAAATCTCTACATAGGGAATAACTCCGACGCATCTGCAACAATAGGAATCAGGCCCGGACTGGACTGGAACAGGCTGGTGGCGAAACCATTTGAAAAAGGTGGCGCAACTTCTGAATCGGAAGCACAGAACTACTTTTTCCGGCGCGTTGCCGCATACGCATTCAGCGAACCATGGAGCTTCGTGCGTGGCACGATCGTTAAGACATGGCACCTCGTAAACTCCCGAGAGATCCCACGGAACATAGACATATACACGTTCCGCAATTATTCCGTTCTGCTGCGAAGCCTGGTATGGCGTATCGGGTCTTTCTGCTTCCCTTTCGGTTTACTGTTGCCGCTGGCAATCCTGGGAATGGCCACAACGGTAAGACAAAACAGGGACTGCGCCACCCTGGTGTCTGCAATTGCCGTCTATGCCGCTTCGGTAGTCCTGTTCTTCCCGACGACCCGCTATATATTACCCATGATTCCCTGCGTCATTGTGCTCGCAGTTCTTGGGGTCCGGGCGATTGTCGCGGGTTTTCTGGATCGGACCCCAGGCAGAGTGATACTGGTCTCGGCATGGGTTGTCCTGGTGCTTCTGCTGAACCTGCCTGCCGAACTCCCCACCGACGCCATTGACTTTGAGGCCGAACTCCTCACTAACGTAGGCGTTGGATTGCAGACAAGAGATTCGGCAGAAAAGGCTATCGGCTACTACGAAAGGGCACTGGCAATTTCGCCCGAATATGCAGATGCCCATTTCTACATGGGCACTGCCTTCAGGGATGCCGGGAAAGGCGACAGGGCAATGACATGCCACAGGACGGCCCTCGAACACAGACCCGACCATCACCGCGCGATGAACGACCTGGCCGTTCTGCTTAGCAACGAGGACCGTGTAGAAGAAGCAGTCTCGCTGCTTCGCCGGTCCATTGCCCTGGATCCAGCCAACAAGAGGACGATGTACAACCTCGCAGTAGGCCTTCTGCGCCTCGACAAGCTTCCGGAAGCAAACGAGTGGCTCAAAAAAGCCGGCAAGCCAACCGTCTCCAGGGCCCAACTGGAAATGCTGCAACAGCAGTTGAAAGGGAAGAAGGGCCAAGGTTCAGGCTAGCCCGCATATCTCACACTTTTCCTGCTGTACGGGCGCCAGCTTCTGAAAGTAGAGCTGGCCTCCGGCCTGCTTTCTAGAGGATCAGCCCAGAGACATCTACTTCGGACCGGCGGACATACTTTGCAGTGATGTGTCAACTCAGCCGGAAGGGCAATGCCCTTCGGCGGGACACGTTGCTCCTGCGGCAGGGCACGAGCCACAGTGTGACGCAGCGTTCTGCGCGGGAGCAGACGACACGGCGAAAGACGAAAACATCTTCGCGGGTTTCCCCTTCCCGCATCCCGGACATCTGGTTGGAAAGTCGCTCTCTTTTCGGATCAGCACCTCGAACTCGTGTCCGCACTTGGAACAACCATACTCATAAATCGGCACAATCACTTACCCCCTGGCTGGTCTGGTTCTGTCATTTCTTCCGGCCGGACCCACTGCTTGAATTCGTCCACGGTAACAAACTGCAATTCGACCGCCGCTTCGCAAAGAGTCTTGTCTTCCCTCCAGGCCTTCAGCGCAATTCGCGATGCTTTATCATAACCAATATGCTTACTCAAGGCGGTAACGAGCATAAGCGACCCGTCAACCAGGCCTGCAATACGTTTCTCGTTGGGGGTGATACCGCTGATGCATTTTTCCCGGAACGATGTGCATGCGTCCGTCAGCAGGTCTATCGATTGCAGAATCAGATGTACCAGCAGGGGTTTCAATACGTTCAGCTCGAAATTCCCCTGCGACCCTGCCAGCCCTATGGCCAGGTCATTGCCATAGATCTTGCATGCCACCATTATGACCATCTCGCACTGGGTTGGGTTTATCTTTCCCGGCATAATTGAACTGCCGGGTTCGTTCGACGGCAGGGATATCTCTCCCAGCCCGCTTCGCGGTCCGCTGCCCAGCCAGCGGATATCGTTGGCTATCTTCATCAGCGCGCAGGCAAGCACCTTGAGTGCCCCCGACAGCCCCACAATCGCATCATGGGCAGCCATTCCGGCATACTTGTTCGGCTGGGCAGAGAATTCGTGGCCCGTAAGCGAGCTGATCTCCCGGGCCATTTTCTCGTCATAGCCCTCGACGGTGTTAAGACCCGTTCCAACTGCGGTGCCGCCTATCGCCAACGCGGACAATGGCTCAACCGCGGCATCGATGCCGGCGGCTGCCTGGGCAAGCTGGGCCGAGTAGCCGGAGAGCTCCTGGCCAAGTTTAATGGGTGTGGCATCCTGGAGATGCGTTCGGCCGATTTTCACGATGTCCTTGAAATCGTTTGCCTTCTCGTCAAATGCCTCTTTGAGTGAAAGTACCGCAGGTAGAAGCTTCTCGCGCACGGAAACGAGCCCTGCCACGTGCATGGCCGTAGGCACCGTGTCGTTGGTCGACTGGGCCATGTTGACGTGATCGTTGGGGTGTACCGGGGACTTGCTTCCAAGATCTCCCCCCAGCATCTCGTTGGCACGGTTCGCAATCACCTCGTTCATGTTCATATTGGTCTGCGTACCGCTGCCGCTTTGCCATATGACGAGTGGGAAATGAGCATCGAGCTTCCCGTCACGTACTTCGCCGGCGGCTTTCGCTATGGCTTCGGCCAGGTCTTTGTCCAGCGCACCGGCGTTCCTGTTAACGACGGCGGCGGCCATCTTGACGACGGCGAGCGAGCGTATAAACGCAGTCGGGATCAGTTCATTGCCAATACGGAAATTGTCAATGGCACGCTGGGTCTGGGCACCGTAGTACCTGTCCTCCGGGACGAGAACTTCTCCCAGTGAGTCTTTCTCTCTGCGCATATTCATATTACACAAGCCCCTGACGATCCCGCGCGGGAATTCGTTCCCATGTCTTATTCTCTGCTCATCTAGTTGACTTCCCCACCGGGAGGAACTGAACGCTCCCTCCGTATTCCAGGGTAACCCCTTTAGGATCGATAGAGATCACCTTTGCTCCCACCACGGTCTCTCCTGCCAATACGGCAGTTTCGTTAATGACCGCTGAAGGCTGCGCCACTCCCGAGGAGGTCCCGTTAACGGTGAGCCTGGGCCAGCCCTTGAAGTTGTCCTCATCAAAAGGTCTCGCGGGAGACCGCCTCTGTGGAGCGGGACTTTCCGGAACCGAGGTCTTGCTACCGTCAGGGCTCCTGGCCTTTCCTTCCTGGTTCTCCGCCGGCGCGGCCGCTTTCCCTGAGTACTTGCGCCACGACACCATGGTTTCGTCGTTGCCGAAAACTACCCTGGCTAGTGGAATATCGCTACTCCATAGAGGTGAGCCTCGCAGCTCCCCGGATGCGTAGCGGTCCCTTGCGTAAAGCCATGTTTCCTTTTGTAACCCGCCATCGTTCTTCACTATTTTCTCGCTTGGTGTTCCAAGGCAGATTTTCACTTCCTTCTTCGTCATGCCTTTAACCGGCTGTCCGCGGCGCAGCGCAGCCGCGATCTCAGGATCCACATCCTGGTTGGTTTCGAGATACCTCTCAACCCTGTCCGGATTGAACACGAAGGAGGGGGCCACACATCCTCCAGTCAACAGTAGGAGGGCAAAACACAGGGTAAGCAACATATGCATATTCTCCTTCCCGCAATAATTCGCGCGATTCATTAACATCACACGCCATATTCATCATCCGACAAAAGCGGCATTCACGCAACAAAAACGATGGAAATCCTTGTGCAAGGCCCTTTTCTGCGAGCCCCCGGCAACCATCAACCATTGACCATCAACCACGGGATTTCGGCCGCTTCGGAGATACCGGTCGAAGACCGTGCTTGACGCTTGCGGAGTGGGTGCTTACAACTTCATTGTCGGGAAGTCGTAGGGTGCCAACGGTGTTGTTCCGTTGGGTTCTATACGCCGAAGAAAACGGGTGATTTTTCTAGCAGCAGGGGGACCGATGAACCCAAAGTCTATACGTATTGTGGTACTTATTCCAGCGACAGCGATGTGTTTGGCGAGCACTTCGTGTTTTTCGTTCAGACGCGACAGTTCCGCTGAACCAGGACATGCCCCTCCCCTGGTCAGAAATGACGGTTCCGCTGCAGGCGTCACCTCCAGTAACGAGGCGCTTCGCCGCCAAGCTGCGGAGGATTATGCCGTCAGGTGCATGGACAGGGCGGACTCTGAACTCAAGTACCACAAGTTTGATAATGCCGCGATACTTTTCCGGGATGCAATCAAGAATCTCGCTCATCACCCCGATGATGACCCTATGTACCGACGCGCGACTATCGGGCTTGGGGAGACGTACTACCGCTGGGCGCGTGCCCTTGAGAAGGCAAAAGACTACGAGGGCGCCGTGCAGATGGCAAGGAGGGCGGCCGTCCACGGGCACGATAATGCGGCCGAACTTTACAGGCGTCTTGAGAGAAGACGCTGATAGAAATGAATTTCGATCGGAGGAGCAATGTCTGTTGTTCACGACAAACTGAAGGACAGTAAAGACAATGGCGGAAAGTGGTTTCTGCGCAAATCCGACTCAGACGTTTTCGGGCCGGAGGAACTTTCCGCAATTGCGCGATGGGTGGAAGAAAGCCGCGTTGTAAGCGGCAACAGGATTTCTCAGGACAAAAAGACGTGGACGGCCGTCGAGGACATAGCGGACTTTGAAATGGACTGGATCGCTGAACTGCCTGATGGAAGAAAGTACGGCCCTTTCAATATCAAGGCTTCGGATGATCTTCACAAACACAAGGTTCTTCCTCCCGAAGCGGTTCTCGTCAACCGACATTCTAAGGACAGAACCACTGTCGAAGATTACCTCGCCGGGCAGTTCGAAGTGCAGAAAGCCAAGGAAGAGCCCGAGGACGCAAAGCAGGAAGCGGACGCCGGTCCAAAGCCGGCGGACACAACCGAAGAAACTGCACCTGAAGAGGACAAGGATACCCCTCCGGTAAAGAAGAAAGAGAAACGCTCTCGAAAAACTACCTCGAAGGCCGCCGGAAAAAAGACTGACGAGAAACCCGCGGATACCGCTTCTGACGAGAAAGCCGCCGGCACCACGGAAGACCAGGAAGAAAAGGGCTCTTCATCACAGGTGTCAGAAGAAGTCGCGAAACTCAACTCACAACTTGCGAAGTCACAGAAACTGGTCAAGAACCTGAAGGGTAAGCTCGCATCGCTGGAAAGCGCGAATGCAGAGCAGCTGAAAGACCTCCAGAAAGCCCAGACAGAAGCCGAAGCGACATCGAAAACACTGGCAGGCCTGGAGCATGACTCGACAGGCCGGCAGGCGGAGAACCAGGAAGCCCAGAAGAAGATAGAAGAAAAGTTTGAGCGCAAACTGAAACGCCGCGAGGAGAAGCTGTCTGAACTCGGGCGGCTCAACGAGGAAGCTGCCGAAAAAGCCGCCCAGGCAGAAGAACGCCTTGCCGCTGCCCTTGCGGAACTCAAGAAGGCCAGGAAAGAAGGGGTATCCGCTCAGTCAAACCTGAAAGAAGTGCAGTCACACCAGTCAAGAAAGCAGTCGGTTCAGCAAAAACGATTATCTGATCTCCTTGAGGAACGCAACCATCTTGCCCAGGTCGTGGAACTTCAGGCCAGGCAATCAAGCAGGTTGCGGTTCATTGTTGTCGTACTCATCGTTTTGTCGCTTGCCGGCATCATCTCGCTACTGGTGAGACGCGGAAAGGACGATTCCAGTACCGCCTCCGGTGCGCTGCTTGAAGAGCAGCTCAACATGGAGGAAGACGCACCTGGTTCAGAAGTCGAAGCCGGGGGCCCGGCAACAGGCAGACGCAGGGTGCCGTTCCCGATCATAAAGTCCCAGGGCATTGAAATATTCTACAACAAGTCGGGCTGCAACATTGTATTCAAGGACTCTTTCTTCTCATCGGGAACATCACCTTCTCCTTCCGCACTGGCGGTGATCAAGAAGATTGCGCCCCAAATGAGGCGCTACTCAAATCAGTATCACCTCATAGTAGAGGGGCACACCGACAACCGCTCCCTTGGTTCAAGGTCCAAGTACAAAAACAATTATGAACTGGGCATGGCCAGGGCGAAGGTTGTTGCTAACCTGCTGACGAAGGACTATGGCTTCCCTAAATCGGCAGTGAAAGCTGCGTCTGCCGGATCGAAGGATCCTCCGTTCTCCAACAATGAAGATGCATCCAGGCAGAAGAACATGACAGTTGTCCTGAAATTGGTACGCCATGTTCGCATCTGACGCCACAATCTCGGTAATAGATTTCGAAGCTACCGGTGCTGTTGAAGGCTACCCTTCCGAACCATGGCAGATAGGCATTATCGTCTTTCGCCGGGGACATCCTGTCGTGGAAGATTCTTTCACCAGCCTTCTGCATGTCGGTGACCGGCCGTTCAATCCTTATGCCCCCGGAAGACACGAGGAACAGAGGGAGGAAATGAGCCGGGCTCCGTCGCTACCCGAACTGTGGCCTCAGCTGAAGCCGTGGCTGCACGGCAGGCCCCTGGCCGCACACAACATGGGAACGGAAAAGAAATTCCTCCGCCAGGCTTTTCCACTTCATCCTATTGGACCCTGGATCGACACGCTTAAGCTCGCACGACTGGCTCACCCGGACCTGTCCTCGCACAAATTGGAGGATCTTCTTAAGCATTTCGGATTGATGGACCAGGTTGACAGGATGGCTCCTGGACTGGCTCCACATGATGCGCTGTACGATGCCGTTGCCTGTGCGGTACTTCTCGAAACGCTGCTTGCCCTGCCCGGATGGTCGGAGGTCTCGGTAACCGCACTGTCCAAAGTGACCCCCGCCCGTTATCACAGAACAAGGTCGGGGTCGGGACCGTCTTCGTGAGCGCAGCCAGGAGTATCTTTGGTAGTGTGTTAAGAGTTCTGCAATTTCGTCCTGAGATAGTCTCGTGGAGTGTCCCGTAGATCCAATTCAATATCCAATATCCAACAAGGAATTTCCAATTTCCAAGTGCGCGATCGGGAGCGAATGGTTGGTCTTCCGGTGCGTGATTCGCCTCCTTCGCTCTCTTGCCTTGGTCATTGGATATTCCTTGTTGGATATTGGATATTCGATATAGAAAACACTCTGAAACTTGGCTCAGACTGAATCTGCAGAAGATTCGGCACACAACCCAGGCGGAGACGGGGTGGGTTCTCCGGCGCAACCAGACACTGCGAAGGCGGATCGTGCGACTCCCCTCTCAAAAACAGGCTTTCATTCGCCGGTAGAGGGTGGCACGGCTTATCCCCAGCAATGATGCCGCCTTGCCGCGATGGCCGCCGGTTTCTTCCAGCGCTTTGAGGATTCGATCCTTCTCAGATACCACTTCGTAGGGTCGTGAAGGTTCGGGGCCTGCCGGCAGAGCAGTGATTTCCGGCGGCAGATGGGAAACCTGGATTACCGGCCCGCGACATGCAATCAGGGCGAAATCGACCGCGTTGCGCAATTCGCGAACGTTGCCCGGCCACGCGTAGCTCATCAGGAGGCGCATCGCTGCGGAATCAATCCCCTCCACCGCCTTCCCCGTTGCCACGGACGATTTGCGCAGGAACGCTTCCGCCAGCACGGGAATGTCCTCTCTGCGGTTTCGAAGCGGGGGGAGGCTCACCCTTGCGATTCGGATTCGATAGAGCAGATCTTCGCGGAAGTTGCCCTTTTTCACTTCCTCTCCCAGGTCCTTGTTCGTGGCGGCAAGAATCCTTATGTCTATCTTGCGCGCTCTTGTCTCGCCTATTCGGATCACTTCTCGTTCTTCCAGCACGCGCAGAATCCTGGTCTGCGTGTTCATGGGGATGTCGCCGATCTCATCAAGCAGGATTGTCCCGCCATGTGCGGCCTCGAAGAGGCCCTCCTGGTCCTGCGTTGCCCCCGTGAATGCGCCCTTGCGGTGACCAAACAGTTCGCTGTTTATGAGCGAATCACTCAACCCGGCCGAGTTCACAACCACCAGGGGGTTGTTCTTGCGTGAGCTTGCCGCGTGAATAGCACGGGCGACCAGTTCTTTTCCGGTTCCCGTTTCCCCTTCGATCAGGACAGTGGCATCGAGCTTCGACAGGTCTTGGATCATCTGGAAAATCCTGGCCATGGGCTTGCTCTTTCCGACGATGCCCTGGAACTCGGAATTCTCGTTGAGTAAAGCCCTGAGATCGAAAACGTCGGACAGGTCATACATGTACAGCAAACGTTTATCGGGGGCTGCCGGATCATCCTCGACTTCCACTTCCATCCAGTAATGCCGGCTTCCGGCTGCATCCATGTAAACGTTGGTTGTCTTTCGTGAGCCCTGCGGAAGATCCAGCTGTTCCTGCAGTGTCGCGCGGTCTGCGTCGGAAAAGGGAAACGCCCGGCCCCACGGGACCCCCAGTACATCCGCCTGCGTTTTGACGAGCAGTTCCCGCCCCGCCCGGTTGATGAATTCTACGTTGCCTTCGGCATCGATCAACACGGTCACGACGTGGAGCTGGTCCAGTATGGTGAGAAGGTTGCCGTGGTCTTGCTGAATCCTGGCAATCAGCTTCTCCTGCTCGTCCCGCAGCAGTGCCAGCTCGTTCATGTTCTGTTGAAAGGCGCGCTGTTCTTCGGCCGTGCCGGTTGATTCGAGGAAAACAACCCAGTCACCTTCATCCCCGGGGAAACAGTGAATGTCGGCAGAGGTGTCTCCGGCGAGATTGACGTGTGGCAGGGAAACCGCTATGCCGCCGAGGGGCAACAATCCTTCCAGGACTTCTGCCTGGTCACTGATGGGAACATCCTTTTCCAGGGACATGAAGCCGTATTCACCGCAGGGCCCGCCCCAGTCAAGGAGCACACCGCTCCTGGATACCAGGATGAATGCCGGGGTTCTGCTCTCGATACATATGTGTTCGAGATGCACACGCAATGACTCTGGAAGCTTAATCATAACGATTGCCTACGATCCGATCAGCTTCTGTGCAAGCAGAAGGAATACCTCCTCAACGCTTTCTCCGGTCTTGGCGCTGGAGTTCATGACCGTCCATCCCTTGTCCCTGAGAGCGGTCGCATCTTCGTCGGTAATCTCCCACTCGTCCATGAGATCCGACTTGTTGAGAAGAAGAATGGAGGGAATGGTGCCAACCAGGGATTCGACCTTCTTCCTGATCTGCTCCGCCACGGTGAGCGTGTACTTGCGGGTCCCGTCGGCAACGAGTATGTATCCTGCACATCCTCTCAAGTATGCCTCGCGGACGGACTGGACCTTATCTTCCCCGTGCAGATCCCAAATGAGAAATGTTACCTCGTCCTCTTCCACCGGGATGGTCTTCTTGTCTATCTTCACCCCCACGGTGGTCAGGTATTTCTCCGAGAAAATGCTGTGGACAAACTGGCCTACCAGGCTTGTCTTGCCTACAGAGAAAGCCCCCAACATACAGATCTTGCGTTTGATTTCCGCCACTGATGTGTCCTTCCTGCTCTGCATTTGTGGCTTAGCAGTCCTTGCCTGCTGGGGGCAACGATACCAGAACAGGACAGCGCCTACACGAAAAAAGGTAAGACTTGAGGCTTGAGGTATGTGCACATGGTGGCCCTGATCATTGCTGCCGGTGCGAGCCGGTTGGGAAATTCCGCCACCGCGGAATTTCCTCTCCCGCTCTTGATATGCCATCCTGCCGCAGCTATTCTCTTGCCCACGGAAGGAAGTAAAGATGCTGAATGCGAATGATCATGACGTGATTATCTTCGACGGGGCTTGCGGGACGAATCTTCAGGCCATGGAGATTCCCGCGTCCGCGTGGGAAGACAAGGAGGGGTGCAACGAATTCCTGAACGTGTCTGCTCCCGATGTCATTGTTCAGCTTCACGCCTCTTTCATAGATGCCGGTGCGATGGTACTGGAGACAAACACTTTCGGCGCTTCGCGCACCGTTCTTGCCGAGTACGGACTGGAAAATGAGGTCGCGAGAATCAATCGTGCGGCAGTGGAGAACGCCCGCAAGGCAATAGGCGACCGGGCGAACCGGTACCTGTGCGGTTCGGTTGGTCCCGGCACCAAGCTGCCATCCCTCGGTCATATCGGATACGACGATCTTTTCACCGCTTATACAGAACAGTTCCGCGCACTCGCGGAGGCCGGGGTGGATGCTTTCATAATCGAAACATGCCAGGACATGATGCAGGTTAAGATCGCACTGACCTCGTGCTTTGAGACCCAGGAAGCGCTAGGCGTTGATATACCGGTCATGGTGTCGGTGACAATCGAGCGAACCGGAACCATGCTCGTGGGATCCGACATATCCGCGGCCGCCGTAACGGTGGAACCCTTCCCCATCATGTCGTTCGGGCTGAACTGCGCAACGGGCCCGTCGGACATGATATCCAGAATTCAGTACCTCAGCCACAACTGGCCCGGACGAATCTCCTGCATCCCGAACCAGGGGATGCCGGAAGTAGTGGACGGGGAAACCCGCTACCCCATGGCCCCGCGGGAGTACGCGGATCACATGAAGCACTTTGTTGAGGCCTTCGGAGTCAGCGTCGTGGGCGGGTGCTGTGGGACGACACCCGAACACATCCGCGTTCTTGTAGAAACCCTGGCTTCTGTCACACCCGGCGAAAGGGAGATTGTAACGTGAAGCCGTCAGTCTCCAGTCTGTACCAGGCGGTGGAGCTCATACAGGAGCCCGGGCCGCTCATCATCGGCGAACGCACCAATGCCAACGGCTCAAAGCGTTTCCGCGAACACCTTCTGAGCGACGATTTCCAGGCCTGCCTCACCATTGCCAAGGAGCAGGAAGCCGCCGGCGCACACGTGATCGATCTCTGCGTTGCGTATGCCGGGCGCGATGAGACGAATGACATGCTCACACTCATCAAGTCCTTCGCGGAAACAATAAAGACCCCGGTGATGATCGATTCAACAACGCCATCCTGCATTGAAGATGCTCTGAAGCTTTATCCGGGCCGCGCCATTGTAAACTCGATAAACCTCGAGGACGGCGGAACCAACATTCGGAAGGTTTGCCCGATGCTTCACAAGTACGGAGCTGCAGTCGTTGCCCTTACTATCAACGAGAAGGGAATGGCAATGACGGCTGACGATAAGGTTGCCACGGCCAGGAACATCTATGATATTGCTGTCGGCGAATTCGGATTGCGCCCGCACGACATAATGTTCGATGCCCTCACATTCACGGTGGGCGCCGGTGACGAGAGCCTTCGCGACGCCGCGATTCAGACGCTGGAGGCAATCCGCAGGATCAAGGTGGAATTGCCGGGTGTTCTCACCGTCCTGGGCGTCAGCAACATCTCGTTTGGTCTGTCACCGTATTCGCGCAAACTCCTGAATTCCGTCTTTCTCCACGAGGCCGTCGAGGCGGGGTTGGATGCCGCCATCATCGATGCGGGAAAAATCATCCCGTTGGCACGCATATCCGAAGAAGATCGCGAGGTATGCATGGACCTGCTTCACGATCGCGTTAAGAACCAGGACATTTCGCCCCTGATGCTTTTCATCGACCATTTCAAGGAAAGCCAGGATAACGACGACAAGGAAGGCGACGAGGAAAGCAGGATCCCCGAGCAGATTCTCTATGACCTCGTCGTCGACGGCGAAAAAGATGGTATCGAAGATACGCTGACAATGCTCCTGGAACGAAGTTCACCCGTCGGCATCATCAACGAAGTCCTTGTTCCGGCAATGCGCCACGTGGGTGAACTGTTCGGACGCGGAGAACTCCTGTTGCCGTTCGTACTGAAATCGGCCGAGGTAATGAAACGCGCCGTGGCGTTCCTTGAGCCACTCATGGAGAAAGCCGAAACGGAACACGTTACCACGATACTGCTGGCTACGGTGCAGGGGGATGTCCATGACATCGGAAAGAATCTTGTCGATATCATTCTCTCGAACAACGGCTACAAGGTGCACAACCTCGGCATCAAGGTTCCGGCGGAAACGATCATAGAGAAGGCCCTGGAGTATGACGTTGATCTCATCGGGCTGAGCGGGCTTCTCGTGAAGTCGGCAATCGTAATGAAGGACAGCATGTCGCAGTACAAGGATTCCGGGCTGGACGTCCCCATCCTGTTGGGCGGAGCGGCGCTAACCGAGAAGTTTGTGGCGGAAGAGTGTGTTCCGTTTTACGATTCTCCGGTCCGGTACTGCGCCGATGCATTTGCGGGACTCAAATCGGTTCGCGCCCACGAAGAAGGCAAGCTGACAGCGACAGTTTTCGATGTGGATGCAGGGGGCGAACAACTGAAACCGGGACTGAAGAACGTAGACATTGAACGCTCCAATGCGGTTCCCTCCCCTCCTTTCCTGGGTGTTCGTCACACTACGGATATTGATACGGAACGGATTCTCGACTTTGTCAACGTCCAGGCTCTCTTTCGCGGGAGATGGGGATACCGAAGAGGGAAGATGGGAGCCGACGAATACCGCAAGCTGATTGACAGTGAAGTTGCACCCCTTTTCGAATCGTTCAAGAAGCGCGCCATTAAGGACGGTCTCGTAAGGCCCGCCGCGGCCTATGGCTACTTCCCCTGTTACAGCGACGGCGACACGCTTTATGTTCGCGACGGGGAGGCCCTGCACGAGTTCACGTTCCCCCGGCAGCAGGAACCACCCCATCTGTGCATCGCGGATTTCTACAAGACGAAGGATGAAGGAGAAGACGTGACCGGGTTCTTCGTTGTCACAATAGGGGAAGAAATAGACAGGGCGATTCACGAACTGTTCGAATCCGATCAGTACCACGACTACCTTGTGCTCCATGGGTTCAGTGTGGAGGTAACCGATGCCCTTGCTGAATACTGGCACCAGGTGATGCGGCACGATCTTGGCATAGCCGATTCGGAACCGGACAATGCCGCCGGGTTTGTGACTCAGGCATACCAGGGATCACGCTACGGCTTCGGCTACCCCGCCTGTCCGGACCTCGATGCCCACATCCCCGTTTTCGAGATGTTGAAGCCGGGGAAGATTGGAGTAACATTGACCGATCAAATGGAGATGGTTCCGGAACAGACCACGTCGGCAATTGTTGCGCACCATCCGCAGGCCAAGTACTTTGCCGTGTAAGAGAAAGAAATGTCAGCCGAAGACAAATACATCTGTATCAATTGTGGTTACGTTTACGATCCCGCGAAGGGCGATCCGATGAACAACGTCCCGCCCGGAGTGGCCTTTAATGACCTGCCGGGGGGATGGGTGTGCCCGCTGTGCTATGCAACACAGGACAAGTTTGACCCCCTGGATTGAAGATTATGCAACCATTCCTACAACGTATCAGCCAAAGCCCGGTGATGTTTGACGGCGCAATGGGAACCATGCTGTATTCCCGCGGTGTATTTATCAACACCTGTTACGACGAGCTGAATCTCGTGAAGCCCGACATGGTCGCCGGGATCCACACCTCGTACGTTGAAGCCGGTGCAGACGTTGTCGAAACCAATACCTTTGGCGCCAACCGGGTGAAACTGCGCTCCCACGGACTGGCCGACAAGGTCGGAGAAATCAACCGTGCCGCGGTTGCGCTGGCCAGAAAGGCAGCCGGGGAAGAGGCATATGTAGCCGCGGCGGTTGGTCCATGTATGCGCCCGCGACAGATGTGGATGGATGGCCTTGCCGACGATCTTGGTGAAGCTTTTCGCGAACAGATAGCTGCGCTGATGGATGGTGGCGCCGATCTCGTGTACCTCGAAACCTTCGATCATCTTGACGAGTTGCTCCTGGCTGCCGAGGTCGCAAGTTCTATGGCCGTTCCGGTCTTTGCTTCCTTCAACGTCAGCCCTCGCGGCGAGACTATTGTAGGACGTGAAATCGAGGCCATGGTCGATGCATTGGAAAAAAGTGACAATGTTGACGGTATCGGCATCAACTGCGGAGTCGGCCCGGCACTTGCGTATGATATGGTCCAACGCGCCTTGCCGTTAACAACAAAGCCGTTCGTGGTAATGCCCAACGCCGGCATGCCGCAGGAAGTCGACGGCCGCCTCATCTACCTCACGAGCCCGGAGTATTTCACATCGTACGCGAAAAAGTTCATAGAACTTGGCGTGCGCGGTGTCGGCGGCTGCTGCGGCACGACACCAGCACACATCGCGGAGGCGGCGAAAGCGGTTAAAAGCCTTAGTGGGGTCAAGAAGCACGTAGAGATTAAGCACTACGCGCCGGAAGAAGTTGCCGTGGACGTGATCCCGCCGGCATCTAAATCGAAATTCGCCGCCCGAATACTCGCCGGCGAGAAAGTCACGTCGGTCGAACTCCTGCCACCAAAGACCATAGACTTGACTAAAACCATCGAGAAAGTGGCGATCTGCAAGGAACACAATGTGGATGCCATTAACATTCCGGATGGACCGCGCGCAAGCGCCCGCGTATCTCCCATGGTGACTGCCGAAATGATTCTCAACAAGGTCGGCATTGAGCCGGTGCTCCATTACTGCTGTCGGGACCGGAACCTGATAGGTATGCAATCCGATTTGCTCGGCGGTTACGTCGCGGGGATCAGAAACTTCCTGATCATCACCGGTGATCCACCGAAACTGGGCGACTACCCCAATGCCACCGGGGTTTTTGACGTCGACGCCATCGGCCTGACCACGATAGCCCGCAATCTCAATCACGGACGCGATATCGGCGGTAAACCAATTGATCCGCCGATAGGTATATTCATTGGTGTGGGCGCGAACCCTTGTGCGGTTTCGATCGATTACGAAGTGGAACGCTATTGTCAGAAAGTCGACGCCGGCGCGGAGTTCGCGATAACTCAACCCATTTTCGACGCGGATGCATTGCTCTCGTTCCTGGACAAGGTCGAGGAGCGAGGCAAATCAATACCCGTGCTCGCTGGAATATGGCCCCTGATCAGCTTCAAGAACGCCGAATTCATGCGCAACGAGGTGCCCGGCGTAGAAGTACCCGACGCGGTAATGGAACGTATGAGCCAGTGCAAAACAAGAGAAGAGGGTATCGCAGCCGGGATTGAAATAGCCTGCAATATACGCGACAGAATAGAATCACGCGTGGCCGGCTTCCAGGCAAGCGCCCCCTTCGGAAAAGTCGACATCGCTCTGAAGGTTCTCGGGCTGGCGTAACCACCGCATGTCGCGCGCGAGCGCCGGCGGGCCGACGGCGCCTGCTCACCCATCAGCCATCAATCATTAACCATCAACCATTGCAATTTCCGCAAACAGCGGAAACTGCTCCTACCCTCTACTCCCTCTACTCCCTTGGGCTTCCGCGAATTATCTGTTAATCTCACTCCCCATAAACAATGGTTACCATCCGCAGTCGGGAGTGGTCGGTGCTAATTATCTACATAATCACGGCAGTTCTGTTCCTAGTCTCGCTGTGCGCAGATCGCCGCAAGACCTCCGCATCTTTGAAGGTTGCACTTCGTCGCTTCACCAGGATTGCTCCTTCCTTCCTTGTCATGCTCATCCTGGTTGCAGTTGTCCTTTCTCTTATCCCTGATCAACTACTGATCCGCGTCCTGGCACGCGAAAGCAAATGGAGCGCAACCCTGGCCGCAGCGGGGCTTGGTTCTGTATCCATAATGCCGGGATTCATCGCGTTCCCTCTCTGCGGTCTTCTCCTCGAACGCGGCGCCTTGTTCATGGTCCTTGCCGCATTCTCCACAACGGTCATGATGGTTGGCGTCGCCACGTTCCCGCTGGAACGAACGTACCTGGGAACTCCCCTGGCGCTTATACGCAACATGGTTAGTCTTGTCGTGGCTATCATCGTGGCCATCGCAATTGGATTCTGTTTCGGGGAACTACCATGAGCTTCCTGAAACGACACCCCTGGTCGTTTGCCATCGCGGCAGCTTTCGCCGTATTCATGGCCGTCTCGCTCTCCACGGGGTTCGCATTCGGACAAGAGGTCGGCGGTACCTTTCTCTCGTTCTTCGTCCAGATGTGCAGAGTGTTCCCCTGTGTTTTCGTTCTAATCGGCCTGTTCGATGTATGGGTGAAGACCGAGACCGTCGAGGCGCACCTGGGACACGGCTCCGGACCGCTGTCGTACCTGTGGGCAGTACTGCTTGCCGGAACGGTAGTCGGTGGACTCCATGTAGCGTTTCCGATTGCACACGCTCTCCATGCAAAAAAGGCAAAACTGGGGGTGGTTCTAACGTTCCTCTCATGCGCAGGAATCTGCCGTGTTCCGATGACGTTGTTCGAAGCATCCTTCCTCGGGTGGCGTTTCAGTTGCATCCGCTTCGCCGTATCTCTGCCCCTGGTCGTTCTCTCCTCGGCCCTGCTGGCCCGCTGGTTCAACCACCGCCAATACCACCTCCCCAGTGACCCGGATTGATCAGAATCGCTGATTTCATCACGATGGAGGGCCAGGCGACGGCGGAGCCGATAGGCGATCTCTCTTGCGTTACACCCGCGCCCCAAAGTAAACTGTCCCGTTGGCGGGGCAGAAGCGTTAACCCGCGGGAGGACGAAGATGAATAACGAATCCGACGGAACTTGCTCACTGGCTGACCTTGACTGTGTCCCGTGCCGCGGAGGAATACCGCCTCTCGAAGGGGACAGGTTGAGGGAACTTTCTGACTCTCTGGGTGGCGGCTGGGTGGTTGTCAAAGATCATCACCTGGTGAAGGTTTTCAGCTTCCCGGACTTCAGGCAGGCTCTCACATTCACCAACATGGTCGGAGAACTTGCGGAAACCATCGGGCATCACCCTTCCATCGAGCTAAGCTGGGGAAAGGTGGTTGTCACAATATGGACGCACAAGATCGACGGACTCGCCGAAGCCGATTTCATATTCGCTGCCAAAGTCGATCAGCTTGATTAGTGGTTTCGGAAACCCAAAGACCCAGAACTGGCGCGCCTCGGGGCCACCGTAGCTCCCGATTCCAATCGGGAGTATCCCACGCGTTTCCCTGACACCGAGATTCGCCCGATCGGAGTCGGGCGCTACGTTAGGTCCGGATCCGCCGTAGTATATATAGCGCCACTTGCTCATCTCCATTTCCCTCTTGTTGCGACCCTCCCCACAGACTACTCTTTCAATTAATCCCTACCCGAGAACAGGAGTAAGTAGTTGAAACAAGGAACAATTGTGGCCTTTGGTGCAAGCGTGTTGGCGGCAGCTCTGCTGCTGGCGGTCTGGCGCGAAGCTCATTCCCCAGAACCCGATGCCGTCTCGGGAGCGTCGTCTGGTCCCGGCAAGGCAACGATGTTCCCGCCGCCCGACAACGATTACGAGCTTGTGGGAGTTGTTGACGGGTTAAGGTTGTTTACCGTGAAATACGATGACCTTATCTATAGAGGCGGCGCACCATATAACGCTATAGCCGCCCGTACATGGAAGAAATACGGGATCAAGACGATCATTTCGATAACCCCCAACGATCACGAACGCAAGTTGTGCCTGGCGGAAGGCTTCGAGCTGGTCGAGATAGAGTTCGTGAAATCACCCGGGCCGACGCAGGAGAATTTGGACCTCTACCTGGACACCGTCCGCAAAGGCAACGGTCCCTTCTACGTCCACTGTCACGGCGGGACACACCGGGGAGGAATCCTGGGCATGGCGTACCGTATGCACGTTCAGAACTGGACGTTCGAAAGAGCCCTTGTTGAATATGGCCGCCTTGGCGGCAACCTGCTTGAAGACCACGAGATGATTGAGGTCGTTAAGAACTATAAGCAAGAGTCTGATCCCGAATCCACATGATGGTCGGCTTTCGGTCTGTCTGATATATGCAATCTGGAGCCGGCCGTCCTCGGCCGGAACGAGCGGCGGAGCTCCGCCGTCTCCAGTCAGAGACCGGCGCGGTTTTGGACAAGTCAGAAAAAAAGGAGTAAACATCATGAAGCGCACCCTCTGCGCATTGCTGGCAGTTGCGCTGCTTGGCGTCGGCTGCGGCAGGAATAAACAGAAATCTTCGCTTGGCGAGGGAAAAACCCTGACGATTCTCTGCGGCGCAGGTATCAGGCCCGCAATGGAACCCATCAAGGCCGGCTTCGAGGCGGAATACGGTTGCAACGTGAATGTCATGTATGCCGGGTCAGGCACCCTGCTGGGTCAACTGCAGGCCGGCGTGGAAGCCGACCTCTACCTGCCTGGTGACATCTGGTTCATCCGCCAGGCCCGGGACAAGGATCTTGTCGAAGACCACAGGACACTCGCCTGGTTCGTTCCGGTTATCGCAGTGCAGAAGGGGAACCCCAAGGGGATAAAGGGACTCGAGGATCTTGCAGGCGATGACGTGGCCGTGGGACTGGGCAAGGCCGATGCCTGCGCCATCGGCAACGTCTCTGCCGAGGTACTGAGTGCCGCGGGGCTAAAGGACAAGGTAAGCGCAGACTTCGAAGCCATGACGGTTAACCGCCTGGCGAACCAGGTTCAGATCAAGGCGCTTGATGCTGCGATCATCTGGGACGCCACTGCCGCACAGTACCCGAACGACATCGAAACGGTTGCCCTTGAAGACGGGAACTTCCACGCCGTTCCCATGGCCATAGGAGTTCTCAAACAGTCCGCACAGAAGGAACTGGCGGAAAGCTTCGTTGACTTCGCCGCCGGGAAGGCGGGTGCAAAACGTTTTCGAAAGAACCACTACCAGGTGCCGGGTAAATCCCTTCGCATTGCTTGCGGATCCTCTTTCCGCCCGGCAACCGAGGACCTTGCCAGACTTTTTGAAAAAGAGACGGGTTGCGAGACTTTCCGTAATTATGGAGGGTCAGGCACCGTGCTGTTGCAGATGGAGGAATCGAAAGAGGGCGACATTTACATATGTCACGACCCCTTCGCCTACATATGTGTTGACAAGGGTATTTCAGAGAAATGGCACACGGTCGCCCATATCGAACCGACAATTGCCGTTCTCAAAGATAACCCGAAGAACGTCAAGGGCCTCGAAGATCTGCTCCGGGAAGACCTGGCGCTGGGCCTGCCGCACCGCAGCCGAAGCACCAGGGGATATATACTCTGGGCAATGCTGCAGAAACACGGCATGGCGAAAGCGATGAGTAAACGGAAGTTCTTCGAGAGCCGGACACACGATCTCATCAACCAGCTCACTCTCAACACCATTGATGTTGCTGTGCTGTGGGATGCACCGGTTAAAGCCATGCCCGAATTCGAGGCCGTCCCAATTGAGAATAGGTTCAAGATCGATGCCGTGACATCGGCAACTACCGGCAGGACTTACAGCATCCGAAACGTCAAGGTCACGGTGGTGCGAATCAACTTCAGCAAGGAACCCCTTCTTGCCGCCCAGTTTGCCAGGACGTGCCTGTCAGAAGGCGGACGCAAGATCCTGGAGAAGCACCGCTTCACAATCCCGGAGATGCCTTAGATGAAGAGACGCACAGCACAACGTCGAAACGTATCTTTTCTTGATACGGCGTTCGGCATCGTGCTGGGTATTTACGTTTTGTTCATCGGCGGTATAATCGTTGCGAACGCGTTGGTCGTCACGGCGACCCCGGCGGGGCGGCTTCAATTCCTGGAGAGCATTCGAGACCCGGACGTGCTGCATGCGGTCTGGCTGAGCATATGGACCGCCAGCTTGTCGGCGGTCATCGCAATCGCCATATCGATTCCTTCGGGGTATCTGCTCAGCACCAGGCGGTCGCGCGGAATGCATTTTCTCGATGCCATAATCGATATTCCCATTGTGTTGCCGCCGCTGCTTTTCGGAATCAGTCTGCTTGTCCTGTTTCAGCGTACTTTCCTGGGGTCGGCATTCAAGGCCATCGGGCTCAAATTCTACCATGAACCCTCCGGAATCGTCCTCGTCCAGGTTCTGATAGCCGCGGCGTATGGAATCCGAATGCTGAAGGGCGCGTTTGACAGTCTGGACCCAAGGCTCGCGGCTGTAGCCAGAACGCTTGGGTGCACCCGTCTTCGTGCCTTTCTCACGGTCGTACTTCCATCGGTGAGGAACAGTGTCATCGCGGCCCTCGTGATGATCTGGGCGCGCGCACTGGCTTTGTACGGGCCGATCATTGCCTTTGTCGGTGCCACAACAGGGCGAACAGAAGTGATGCCCACGCGAATGTATCTCGAAATGAGCGTGGGCCGTCTCGAAGCGGCCCTGGCGGTTTCACTGTTGATGATTGCCCTGGCGTGTGTCGTGCTGCTGATCGTCAAAATAGTTGGCGGCCCTGATGATATTGAAGTTGAACGGATGACGAGGTACTGAAGTCATGCTCCGCATAGAAGGTCTGGAAACAGTGGCCGGCGATTTCCGCCTGCAGGCCGTGGACCTGGCTGCACCGGGCGGATCCTACGGCGTATTGCTCGGCCCCCCGGGATCGGGCAAATCTATCCTGGTGGAAACTATCTGTGGCCTGCGCAGGCCTACCGCAGGGCGTATCCTGATAGACGATGTCGATGTCTCGTATGACGACCCAAGGGACAGGCTCGTGGGTTACGTGCCGCAGGACTACGTGCTGTTCCCAGGCAAGAGAGTGGCAGAGAATATTGCTTTCGGGCTTCGTTCGCGGGGCATGAGCCGGCACGAGGCGATGGAGAATATCAAGTGGGTTGTTGACCTGCTGCATATTGGCTCACTGCTTGATCGCTGGCCGAAGACATTATCCGGCGGCGAACAACAGCGAGTAGCCCTTGCTCGCGCCCTGGCAATAAAACCCCGTCTGCTTCTTCTGGATGAACCCGTGAGTGCTCTCGATGAAGGGCTCCGCGAGCGCGTCTGCCGTGAATTGCGTCTCTTTCAGCGGGAACTGGGTATCACGACTATTCACATCAGCCATAACATCGAGGAGGCCCTTGCCGTATCCGACTGGGCAGCCGTATTGAACAAAGGTCAGATTCTGCAGCATGGCCCGATGAATGATCTTTTGAGACATCCCCGGAGCGAGACCGTTGCGCACTTTCTGCGGTCCGAAAATATCTTTTCCGGCGAGGCACAGTCTGCCTCGGGCGGACACTCGTTCATCACCTTCCCCGGAGGAGAATTGGACGCTTCCTGTACGAGCGAAGGCCCGGTGAAGTTTGTGATACGTCCGGAGCTCATCATGATTGGTGAGCGAGCCGGGCAGCACGAAAACGTGATTCCCGCACGATTGACCGAAATCGCTGACCGCGGCGCCTACATGAGACTGGTACTCGAAGCAGGTACACCGATCACCATATTCACATCAGTGAGGGACCGTTCCCCCGCACTGACCGTAGGAGAAACCTACAACATCACAATCCCCCCAGACTCAATCCACGTTCTGGAGGGATAAAGCCCAACAGTGGTCAGCGGACGCTACACTCTAGGATCCCCTCCCCCGGAGGGGTGGATCGCCCGCCCTGTCCTCCGAAGCCTTGGCGAAGGAGGAAGGCGAGACGGGGTGGGTCGGTTGTTCCTGCCGGTCGGTGGTATTCTGATTGACTAAGCGCCGCTTTTTGCCTGTCCCCAGCGCTACAACAGTCAGTGTCCCACGGGGCTACGCAAATGAGACATTCTTCGTGTTCTGCGACACCCTGAACCTTCTGTTGCTGTCGATTACGCCTTGCCGGCAGTGCAATTATGGTCTTTTTCACCCCTTTGTATGGACTGGCATGCATTGTGCACTGCACTGGACAAGATGCAGGTTGAGTAAGTATTCATCCTGCTCTCAGATGATGTGGGCCGAGAGTTCATGCGTGGAAACAGAAATGGACGTAAAGATGGGAGGAGCGCATCATGATACGATATTGCTATCATATGCATCGCTCGATGCAATTTCTCCTCGCGTTGTCGGTACTTGCAGTGACAGACCTCCAGGTGGCAGCCCTAACCACGAATCTTACGGTTATCGCCGACACTTTTCTGGTCGCACGCGATCCGAACAACAACGTAGGGGCAGGAACTCACATTGCGGCAGGGCGTGACGGCAAACCCTCTGATGGCCGCAGGAGAGGGCTATACCTTTTTGATCTCAGTGGAATTGACGCCGAGGCCACTGTTACCTCCGTCGTATTTCGGGTGAGCGTGGTAAAGGATCCACAATTCGGAGACGTGAATTCATCCTTTGCATTGCATCGCGTGAGTGCCGATTGGGGAGAAGGCAACAAGGCGTTGGGCCTCGGCAACCGCGGTTCGCCGGCATCCACTGGCGAGGCCACCTGGAACGCGCGACTCCACAATACGGCCTCTTGGTCGACAGCAGGTGGAGACTATGTCACCACGGCTTCGGCAGTAACTCCTGTAACGGGTATCGGTGCCTACGAATGGTCCGGGACGGTGCTTGTCGATGACGTGCAGGCGTGGATCGACGGTTCCGCAGTCAACCATGGGTTGCTGCTGTTGTCGCAATCGGAAGGCACGGGCAAGACTGCCCGCCGTTTCGGTTCACGCGAGGACGCAAGCCCGGCGACGCTGGAAGTTGGTTATACGCTCCCGGCACCCGAAGAAACCGCCATTCAGAGCGTTGCCACGACGAACGGGTCAATCACCTTCACTTGGAACAGCTTCGTGTCGCAGAAGTACGATGTTCAATATGCGCGGGACATTCTAGCGCGCATTATTCATGAAATGCCTCAGGAGTCGAGAGACACGCGTTATGGGTTGCCGCAGAAAGGGTTTTTGG
>JASLPY010000075.1 GCA_030744755.1 Kiritimatiellia bacterium
ATCCCAGGCAAGTTGTTTACAAAAAAATGATCCCACTGAAAACAAAGGCTAAACGAGTCGCAAAGGAAAAGACCATGGAACGCAGATGGCTCTGCGCACATTACACTTGACCGTTTTGCGCCTGCGCTACAGCATAGGTGCCTGAAAACCGCGGTCGACATCGCGCGTGTGGCGAACTTGGCTCCGAGAGTGCCTTGCCCTGCTAGAGAGTCCTATGGTCGAAGAAAACAAAACCTCGTTCAGCTCGGTGATCCGGGAGATGGAGAAAACCGTCTCCAAGCAGATCGCGGACGCTGAACGGCGCGCGAAAGCCGCGGAGAAGCGGATTCAGACGCTCCATGAACGTATGGACCGGCAAAAGGCCACCAAGCGCGAGATTGAGAAGGAAAGGCGCTCCCGCGAAAGATCCCTGGAACGCCGCGTAAACTCACTCCAATCCAACATCCATACCGCGGAAGCACTGATCGCCGAACTTCGCGGAAAACACAAACACATGGAACGGCGCGACGAAGCCTTGTCTGACAGGCTCAGCATCCTCAGCGAAGACCACCAGGCTTCCACCCAGCTCTTTGAGCAGGCCCAACTGGAACTTGACAAGAGGCACAAGCGTTACAAATCCCTGGCACGCGCCGCCAGCGAAAAGGAGGAGGATCTCCTCTCCCAGGTGGAAGATACCCGGACCGAGCTGGAAGAAACCGCCGCCAGGGTTACAAAGCTGGCGGAGGATCTGTCCGAGACCGAGAAGAATCTGGAGACAGCGACCGGGACCCTTGAGAAGAAGCAGCAGACGGTAGAAACCCTTCGTTTAGACCTGGAGAAGAAGGCCGAGGCCGAAGCCAGGCGCGAGAAAGAACACCAGGAACTGCATGACAAGTGCGACAAGCAGGACCAGGCGCTCGGGGAGAAAGACGAGGCCATCAAGGCCCTTTCTCTTGAAAAAGAGGAGGGGCACAGGGAAATTCAGAAATCGAAGGAGGAGATCGCGGCTCTACGTAACGAGGCAGGCGAAGTCCGGAAACGCTCCAAAGAAGCAAAAGAGGAATTACGGAAATCTATCCAACAGTACCTTGCCGAGAAATCGAAGGTCAAGGAACTTGCCGCGGAAGCTCAAGACCTTAAACGGCAGTTGTCGGGACTGCAGCAGGACAACTGGGCTTTGGAGAGCGAAATGGGAGTTCTCAAAGAAGAATTGAAGACCACCCAGAACGATCTCGAAAAGGCGGAGGACACAAAAAACAACTCCCGGGAGATATTAGCCGGCCCTGCTGACCGGCGTGTTCCTCCGGAACTTCACCCGGGTGAAGGAGAATCGAGTCAAGGGAAGCAGAGCCCTGAATGCTACTTGCGCCACGAAGACGGCGAAATCTACGGCCCCGTCTCTGTATCGGAGATTCTGCGCTGGACGGCAACCTGCCGAGTTGGACCCAATCACGAGATTTCCCGCGACAGGAAGACCTGGCATAAGGTGAAGGATATCCGAGACTTCGAGATGGACTGGATCGTCCCCTTATCGGACGGAACAGATTACGGGCCGATCAATATCTCCGCGGCACACATTCTCGCGGAAGTAGGCTCCGTCAGTCGAGATGCCAGGATAAAGAACGTTCGCGACGGCAAAACCCGGAAGATCCACTAGGCTGAAAAACGTCACCTGCCCTCAGCCTTAACAGCCTGCCACTCGGCTTCCATCTCCTCCAGGGTGCAGTCAGAGAGCTTGCGTCCGCTCTCATGGATCCGCCGCTCAACCTCGGAAAACCTGTGACGAAACTTGCTGATGGCGGCATCCATGGCCTCGTCGGCATCGATTCTGCGAAAACGGCTAAGGTTCACCACGGAAAAAAGAAGATCACCGATCTCCTCCCGGAGAGCTTTGTCATCGTTGGAAGATATAGCCTCTTTGACCTCGGAAAGTTCTTCTTCCAGCTTTGCGATCACCTCATCCACATGGTCCCAGTCGAACCCTACGCCTGACGCCCTGGACTGAATCTTCTGCGCCCTGCGCAGTGACGGCATGCACCTCGGTACGTCTTCCAGAACAGATTCGCCCGGTTCCCCGTCCTTTTCTCCCTTCTTGATCTCTTTCCAGTTCTTAATGACTTCCTTCGAATCTTTAACTCTGACATCGCCGAAAACGTGCGGATGACGGCGAACGAGCTTGTCCGCGAGCGAATCTGCGACGTCATTGAAATCGAAATCGCCCGATTCCTGGCGAATACTGGATTGCAGTAGCACCTGAAGCAGAACGTCCCCAAGTTCATCCCGGTGCCTGTCGGCATCACCGGACTCTATTGCATCGAGAAGCTCATAGGCCTCTTCGAGGAGGAAGGGCCTCAGGGTCTCCAGGGTCTGCTCCCGGTCCCATGGACAACCGCCGGGGCCCCGGAGCGTACTGATTACTTCGAGAAGGCGATCGATTCCTGGACTGTCGGCCTTCATACCATGTCGCGCAAGCGTTTGCTCGTCCGCACAGCACAGAAGTCCTTGCCGCACATCGAGCAATGATCGGTTTCACTTTCACACGTTGGGTTTGATGATTGATACCTGGAACGTGCCGAGTCACCGTCCAGCGCCAGCGAAAACTGCTTTTCCCAGTCAAGTTCCGCACGGGCGTCCGCCATCGCATCGTCCCTGTCCCTCTCGCCCGGCAATCCCCTGGCGACATCCGCGGCATGTGCCGCAATCCGGCAGGCGACCACCCCATCCCTGACGTCATCGGTGGTAGGAAGACCAAGATGCTCCGCGGGAGTGACATAGCACAGCATGGATGCACCGTAGAACGCAGCAGCGGTTGCCCCCACTGCGCACGCAATGTGGTCATATCCTGCTGCGACGTCAGTAACCAGCGGTCCCAGAACATAGAATGGTGCGTCATCGCACACCCTCTGTTCCCTCTCCATGTTCATCTGTATATCCCCAAACGGGACATGGCCGGGCCCCTCAACCATTACCTGTACACCTCTTTCCCGGCACCTTTGCACCAGGTCCCCGAGAACATCCAACTCCGCGAACTGTGCTTCATCGCTGGCGTCGGCCAAACAGCCGGGACGTAGACCGTCCCCCAGCGAGACAGTTATGTCGTGCTCCAGGCAAATGTCCATAACCCGGTCCCAAAGGGAGAAGAAAGGATTCTCGCGATCATGCGTCACCATCCATTCCGCCAGGATCGCACCGCCACGGCTTGCAATGCCAAGCTTCCTCCTGGCGGCAAGCGGAACGTGTTCGCGCAATATGCCTGCATGCAGAGTCATGAAATCCACGCCCTGCGAAGCCTGGTCAGAGATGACTTCGAGAAGTGTGTCTTCCGAAAGCTCTCGTGGACCACCCTTGGAACGAGCCAGAGCCTCGTAGATAGGTACGGTACCAAGCGGCACGCTGCAGGCTTCAATGATGGACTGCCTGACCGACCGCAGGTCGGCACCCACGCTCAAATCCATCACGAGATCAGCACCCGCATCAAGCGCAGCCTGCAGTTTGACGAGCTCCTGTTCCCGTGAGGATTTCTCGGGAGAAAGCCCGATGTTCGCATTCACCTTGGTACGAAAAGCTCTTCCCGCAACGAGAGGCCTAAGATTGCCGTGGCGTGGATTGGCAGGGAGAACAGCTCTACCGAGAGCAATCTCCTCCATTACTTTTTCTGGGGGAACGCCCTCGGCACCCGCTGCAGCCGACATGGCTTCGGTCAGAAGGCCGCTACGGGCAGCAAGAAGCTGTGTGGTCATGTGATTCGATCCAGGATGGAAGTCACGGCTTTCGGTATCTCGGAAAGTTCCGATACGATGGTATCTGCACCTCCAAAATCCTGGTGTGCCGTGCTTGCTGACGCATACGCTATGCACCGCGTACCTGCGAACAGGGCTGATCTGCATGCATCGCCGGATGAGGCGATGGAAATACAACGCGGAGGAATGACCCCAACGCCTTTGGCCAGTCGCAACCATGTATCGGTCGTGGGACGGCCATGCCCGTTGGGACCACAGGCTTCTATCTTCTCCAGGATATCCGCCAGTCCAACCCGTTCTGCCACTGCCTGGGCCGTCTCAACGTCAAACATGCTCACTGCACCGATGACAGTACCGTTACCAGCCTGCTTATGAAGAGACTTTGTCACGTCGTTGCTGGGGGTCAGCTTCTTCTTGAGAAATGCATCCTTTACCGTCTGTGCGACTTCTGCCTGCAGTTTCTCCTCAGACAAACGTTCCCGGCCAGCCTCTTTAAGTATAGCGGCAAGACCCCTGGCAATAGGAGTGCTGACACAATGGGCGCAGAACATTAATCGCGTAAGTTTGATACCTTTTGATTTCAGAACGTCGCTAAGCGCACCGAAGATAACCTCGTGACCTTCCACGGCAATCTGTTCCAAATGCAGCAGAATGGCCTGCTCGGGTTTTGATTCTTCCTGCGTTCCCATGTGTATTTCTCCCTTATTTAACGTAAAAGTGGACCCGAAGTATATGCACTCAAAGGCCCGCCGTCAACCTTCACGCGTTATCGCGCAATAATCGCGCAATAATCTGAAGACTTCGGGAAGCGCTTCGACGACATCGCCGGCGCAGAGGGAGATCTCTGAGGTGCTGCGTACACACCGGTCCCCGGCCAGACCGTGAAGGTATGTAGCGGCACATGCAGCATCCCACAGGTCTATGCCCTGGGCGGCCAAACCAGCCATAAGACCGCCCAAAACATCACCCATACCCGCCGTCGCCATGCCCGGATTTCCAGTCATGTTGATATGAACTGGCTTTGCCCGGTCGACAACCAATGTTCCCGCCCCCTTCAGGACTACGACCGCTTGTGCCTCCGCGGCAACCCGCCTGGCAAAACCAATTCGGTCTCCCTGAACATCGGCGACCGTCTTGCCGCCAATCAATCGTGCCATCTCGCCGGGATGGGGTGTTAGAACAACTGGACAGGTGGCTCGCTTGATAAGAAAGGTCTTCTTAGCACAGACATTCAGCGCATCGGCGTCCACTATCAACGGGACCCGTGAACCGGCGAGAACTTCTTCGGTTAGAGTCAGGCACTCGCGATGGGTCGTCAGGCCGGGCCCTATGAGTATGGCATCGAAATCCTTCAGATCGCGCTTCCATTCCCTGAGAGAGTCTCGAGCCAGTGCCCCCGTCTCCGTCTCCTTGCCCGAATTCACCATCGCCTCGGGGACAAGTCCAGCGACCGTGTCTGCAATGCTGCCTGGGACAAGAAGAGTGACCAGACCCGCACCTGACCGCAAAGCCGCCCTTGCGGCAAGGACAATTGCCCCCGCGTATCCGGGCGAGCCGCCCAACAGCAGCACGTGACCGTAACTTCCCTTGTGGGAGTCACGCTCACGGCGTCCCATCACCGCCGATAGGTCACCAGCGGTGATAATCTCAATGTCCGATTCAAGATTACCGGTGAGTGACGCGGGAATGCCAATATCAACGACTTCCACACAACCCACGAAACCTACCGCGGATGGGACAAGCAGGCCGCGCTTCGCGAAGCCCATCGTCACGGTGACATCAGCCACGACGGTCGCCCCGGAGGCCTCCCCGGTGTCCGCGTTGAGGCCAGATGGAACGTCAATTGCCACTACCGGACTGTGTTCCCCAAGTACATTGACGGTTTGGATGGCCGCGGCAACAACACCTCTCGCGGCGCCGGTTACGCCCGTGCCAAGGAGACCGTCGACCAGGACCAGGGGCCTGCCGCTGTAGTCTGGCAGAAGCTCAGTCCAGGAAGCTTCTTCCTGAACCGTTCTCCATTCCACGCCAGATTCGCACATACGGCTGAAATGGAGCTGAGCATCACCTTTGAGCTCCCCGGGATCGGCGGCCAGGATAACTTCCGTATCAATACCCCATCCATGCAGATGCCTGGCAGCCACAAACGCGTCGCCACCGTTGTTCCCCTTGCCTGCAACAAGAAGGATCTTGTATGCCCATGAACGAGATACAGGAACGAACTCCCTGGCAATACGAGCGACACCTTCTCCGGCACGCTCGATCAGAACTTCGCCAGGCACATGACCCTCGATCGTTCGGCGATCGAGTTCTCTCATCATTTCGCAGCTGACAACTTTCATATCAGAACCTGCATTCCAAAATGCAACCCACCTCCTGAGGGCAACAGTAGATCGGCTCTCCAGAGCTGATCAGTCCCCACAAGATCTTCCCAGCACCAATGCCTGCGCAATCGCGTAGTTCTTTGTGTGCGACAGGCTTATGAGAATATCGCCTGCATCCATCTCCTCTGAAAACCTCTTGGCCCGTTCGCTGAGTTTCACCGACGGAGCTCCCGTGGCGGAATTGCGCACCACTTCGATGTCAAGCCAGCTCAGGTGAGGAACCACACCCGTGCCGAAAGCCTTGGTAACAGCCTCCTTTACAGCAAACCTCGCAGCGTAGTGGCTGCAGGGAAAGGCCTTGGACTCGCAGTACCGTTGCTCGTTTTCGAGGAACACTCGGTTCTTGAACTTGCCTCCCCATCGTTCCAGGACATCCTGCATTCGACGGTTCTCAACAAGATCTATCCCCGCACCAACAATGTGGCCTTTGCTCACAGGCGTCCCCCACCGTAAGCTGCCATCCGGTCCAGGATCTCTCCCACGGCTGTCTCCAACCCCACGAAAACCGCCCTCGCAACTATACTGTGTCCTATATTCAAGGTGTCAAGATGCGGCATCTCCAGCACGCGGTCTATGTTGGCGGTATTAATGCCGTGACCGGCGTTAACCTGGAGACCGAGGTCCGAGGCCGTGCGGGCTCCGCTGATGAGCTTCTCAAGCTCTGCGTTCGCCTCGTCACCGGTTGCGTCGCAGAATGTTCCGGTATGCAATTCCACGTAGTCGGCGCCAATATCACGCGAAGCCGAGAGCTGATCCGCAGCTGCCTCAACGAACAGGCTCACCTTGATACCGGCGTCTTTCAGAATGCCAACAGTGGAAGCCATGGCATCACGTTGACCCACTACATCAAGGCCACCTTCCGTCGTAAGTTCTTCCCGTTTCTCCGGCACGAGACAGACTTCGTCCGGGCCAACTTCGGCGGCTATTTCGACTATTTCCCTGACATTGGCCATTTCCAGGTTCAAGGTCCCGTCCACAGTGCGCCGCAGTTCGTATACATCGGCATCCTGGATGTGGCGACGGTCTTCTCTCAAGTGAATGGTAATCCCCTGTGCACCGGCAGATTCACAGATCGCCGCAGCCGTCACTACGTCCGGATAGGATGTCCCCCTCGCCTGTCTGAGGGTGGCCACGTGATCAATATTAACGCCAAGCTTGAGCCTCTGCTTTGTCATCGAATATCCCCTAAGCTATCACAATGTCCGCCCACGAACTCTACCACTTGGTGGCAGAATTACCAGCATATTTGGATCCGCAGCAAGTCGCCGGGAAGTCGCCGCAATGGCAAGTGACAGGTGGCAATGGGAATCTGCGCCACAGCGCAAATACCTCTTTAGCCTTGCAATTCTTGGCCAACATGGCGATAAATTCGGGTCTTTAATAGTTCGGTGTGACGATTTGATTGTACCGACCGGAAGGAATCGAAGTAATTATGAACGATCAACAGCCTACTGAGACTGATGAACAGCCAATAGAGACCACGGAACATGAACATCACGATGAACTGCAGGAACTGACACGGTTTCTAAAGGTTCACGGTCCGCGATGGCTTACCGGCATTTGCATTGCGCTTATAATTGTCACCGGGGTCAACCTTTACAGGAAGAACGCCGCAAAGAAGATTCACGAGGCCTCGATTCAGCTCGCAAGGGCCACCACCCTTCCAGAACTTGAAACCGTCGTGGAACAGTTTCCCAAAACCCCGACTGCGCCGATTGCGACACTCAAACTCGCCAAGGCCTGTTATGCATCCGGAAACTATGATCGCGCGGCTGGACTCTATGCTGACTTCCTGGGTGACTTTGCCGAACATATGCTTGCCCCTACAGCAGAAATGGGTGCCCACCAGTGCAAAGAGGCGACCGGACAGCTTGAAGATGCGCTCAAGGGCTTTGAAGAGTTCAAAGAAGCATACCCGGATCACTTCCTGGTCACTGAGGCCAGTCTCGGAAAAGCGCGCTGCCTTCACCAGCTGGGCAGGCTTGAAGATGCGAAGATTGCCTATGAAACCATCGTAGCCGACAACCCGAACAGCGAAGCAACGGCAAGGGCCGAGACCTGGCTCAAGAAGGTGGAACGCGAAATAGAGCAGCCGGCAACACCGATCGACGCCGGACCCCAGGTTCTTGTACCGGCAGCCACCGCAGTAGAGGTCGCGCCTCCTGTCGAGCCTGAGCCTGTCGCTGCCGTGGAAGCTGTTCCTGCCGAGACACCGGCAGAAACTGAAGCCGTCGAGGTGCCCAAAGCGCCCGAACCCGAAGCCAAACCCGAAGCCAAGGAAAAGGCAGAGGAAGAAAAGAAAGCAGCGGTCACGCCTGCTACGGTGGACTGAGATAACCCTGCCACAAACAGAGTGGGTTACCCCGACTTAGGCATTGAGAATCAGGCTTTTTCCTGCTCGTCGTCAGCCTTCTCAGGCTCGGCGGCGGCCTTCTCAGGTTCTTCGGAGGACTCGGCCAGATCGGAGAAGGATTCAGCAACCTTCTCTTTCTTCTCTTTATCAATAGAGGCCTCCAGGCGGGCGCCCTCATCCTTTCCCTTCTTGAACTCACTCAGGCTTCTGCCCAGGGAGCGTGACAGTTCGGGAAGTTTCTTTGCGCCGAAGAGAAGAAGCACTACGAAAAGTATAATCAGAATCTCCGGCAACCCCGGGGCTCCACCAGCGAAAAATGCTAAAGTATTCATATTCACTCCATCTGAATTCTTAACTTAAACGATGTTCACATGTGCACCACAACGGTTCAAGGAGATTCTTTACATCATCGACGGCGCCCCGTCTCCCTCGCCATTGCCCTCTTCGCATCACGATCGGCAGTGCGGCGGCGAAGCGTCTCCCGTTTGTCGTATTTGCGTTTCCCCTTACATACACCGAGTTCCACCTTTATCTTACCCCGCCGCAGGTAAACGTTCAACGGAATCACGGAAAGCCCTTTCTGTTCCGTCTGGACTTGCAGCCTCGTGATTTCCTTTCGGTGCAAAAGCAGGCGTTTAGGCCTGTCGGAATCGTGGTTAAAGCGATTCCCGTGCTCGTAGGCAGGTATATTGAATCCCTGGAGAAAGACCTCTCCAGCGTCGATTCTTGCAAAACACCCCGTCATGCTTACATGCCCTGCACGCAGGGACTTCACTTCAGTGCCCTTGAGTTCCACACCGGCCTCTATTCGTTCCAGAACAGAGTAATCATGCAGGGCACGTCTGTTAGAAGCAATTCTGTTGGATGACTTTCCGGGAGACATGACTGACCGTTGGGCAGTGGGTTAAGACCCCGGAAGAAGACTGTCAAAGCGCACTGGGGTCAGGTGCCTCGAACTCTATTTCCGCTACCAGCTTGCCTTCTGCAACCTCTCTCAGTGCAATATCAACCTTCTCTTCATTAAGGTTCTTGGGCTTTATGTAGGGCCTGAAACCAGAGTTAAGCTGGCGCACACGCTTTGATATGACGTTAATGAGAACGGGTATACAAGGAATCCGTTCCTTTGCCGCGTCTAGTAGCTCAATATTCAAAAGACTTTCCTCCAAAAGAATAAGCGGGACGCATAATATGCGCCCCGCCTATACAAGTCAACCACTTATCGGGCTACATCATTCCGCCCATTCCGCCCATTCCGCCCATTCCACCCATATCGCCGCCACCAGGCATAGGTGCAGGTTTCTCTTCCGGAATATCCGTAATCATGCACTCGGTCGTCAGGAGAAGACCGGAGATGCTCGCCGCATTCTGAAGCGCATAACGGGTAACCTTGGCAGGATCCAGCACGCCGGCCTTCACGAGATCACCGTATTCACCGGTAGCAACGTTGAACCCGTAGGTTGAGCTCTTCGCCTTCTTGACTTCCTGTACAACCAGGGCGCCTTCCATCCCGGCGTTGCTCACGAGCTGACGCAGCGGGGCTTCAAGAGCGGCCTTGACGATCTGAACGCCAACGGCTTCGTCGCCCTCGACATCGATCTTGCCCAGAGCCTTCTGCGCGCGCAGGAGAGCCACGCCACCGCCGGCAACGACGCCTTCTTCAACCGCAGCGCGGGTAGCGTGCAGTGCGTCTTCGACCCTGGCCTTTTTCTCCTTCATCTCGGTCTCTGTAGCAGCGCCAACGTTGATAACCGCAACACCACCGGCCAGCTTGGCCAGGCGTTCCTGCAGCTTCTCGCGGTCGTAGTCAGAGGTCGTCTCATCGATCTGACGCTTGATCAGGGCAACGCGACCCTGGATGTCGGAAGTCTTTCCGCCACCTTCGACGATCGTGGTGCTTTCCTTGTCAATCGTGATGCGCTTCGCTGAACCGAGATCGTCGATGCCGACGTTCTCAAGCTTAATACCAAGATCTTCGCTCAGCATCGTGCCGCCCGTAAGAATCGCGATATCTTCCAGCATGGCCTTCCTGCGATCACCGAATCCCGGGGCCTTGACGGCGCAGCACTGCAGCGTGCCACGGAGACGGTTAACAACCAGGGTTGCCAGGGCTTCGCCCTCGACGTCCTCGGCGATGATCATGAGAGGCTTGCCTGCCTTGGCTACGTTCTGGAGCAGCGGGAGCAGATCCTGAAGGTTCGAGATCTTCTTCTCGTGGATCAGGATGTAAGCGTCTTCGAGAACAGCTTCCATGCTGTCGGCGTCCGTCACGAAGTACGGAGAAAGGTAGCCCTTGTCAAACTGCATACCTTCAACTACGTCCAGCGTTGTCTCGATCGTCTTGGCTTCTTCGACCGTGATCGTACCGTCTTTGCCGACCTTGTCCATGGCATCGGCAATAGTCTCACCGATCATGGCCTCGCCGTTGGCGGAAATGGTCGCCACCTGGGCGATCTCGGTATGCTCCTTGACGCGCTTTGCCTGTTTGGCGACTGCAGCAACAACTACCTCTGTCGCGTTGTCAATACCACGCTTGAGACTCATCGGGTTGGCACCCGCGGTCACATTCTTAAGACCTTCGCGGTAAATAGACTCCGCCAGAACCGTGGCGGTAGTGGTACCGTCACCGGCAACGTCGCTTGTCTTGCTTGCGACTTCGCGTACCATCTGGGCACCCATGTTCTCGAAGGCGTCAGGAAGTTCGATTTCCTTTGCTACCGTAACACCATCCTTGGTCACGGTGGGTGAACCGAACTTCTTGTCCAGGACGACGTTGCGGCCGCACGGGCCCAAGGTCACCTTGACGGCTCTACTGAGCTTCTCCACGCCGGACAAAACGGCCTGGCGCGCGTCGCTATCATACTTCAACTGTTTACCTGACATCACAAACTCTCCCAATTATTCTTTTGATTGTCTCTCTTCAGAAACGAAAGGTACCGCTCCGCGGTCCATATTTAGCCAATGATTCCAAGAATATCGTCTTCGCGAACGATTTGATATTCCTTGTCGTCGATCTTGACCTCGGTACCGCCGTACTTGGGCATGAGAACGAGATCGCCTTTCTTAACGTTGAAAGGAATGACCTTCCCGTCGTCATCCTTTTTGCCGGTGCCCACGGCAATTACTTTGCCTTCCTGGGGCTTCTCTTTGGCTGTATCCGGAATAATGATACCGCCCTTTTTCACTTCATCAGCCGCTTCTATCGGCTGAACCAGAACTCGATCTCCCAAAGGTTTGATCTTCATTGTTTCTCCATCCCTCCTTGTGTTTCCTGCTCTCAAATCACTGTGAGAGCAACTTTGCTCTAACAACCTATTTCTTGTCGTCGTCAACCATCTCAAAATCGGCGTCTATCACGTCGCCGTCATCGTTTGCCTCGGACTTCGCCTCTTTACCTGCCCCGTCCGCCGCACCGGCACCCGCATCGGCAGCGCCATCCGCGGCATCCTGCTGTTCCGAGCCCTGCTCCTGTGAATACAGATCTGCAGAAATCGCCTGCATCTCGTTGTTCAGGTTCTCCAGCTTGGCCTTGATCTCATCCGTATTCTCGGTCTTGATAGCCTCCTTGAGGCTCTCAACTGCAGCTTCCACCTTGGCCTTCTTGTCCTCGGCAACCTTGTCAGCGTGCTCCTTGAGCAGCTTCTCTGTCTGGTAAACCGCGTTCTCGGCCGTGTTCTTGGTTTCTACACCTTCACGAAGATTGCGGTCCTCTTCCGCATGCTTCTCGGCGTTCTTCACCATGTCCTGGATCTCGTCCTCGCTGAGACCGCTGGAAGATGTGATCGTTATCTTCTGCTCCTTGCCAGTTCCCAGGTCCTTCGCCGAGACGTGCAGGATTCCGTTGCGGTCAATGTCAAAGGTCACCTCAACCTGCGGCACTCCGCGCGGGGCCGGAGGAATCCCGTCGAGATGGAAACGCCCGATGGACTTGTTGTCACCGGCGCGTGCGCGCTCGCCCTGGAGAACGTGGATTTCAACGGTCGACTGGTTGTCCGCGGCCGTGCTGAATATTTCGTTCTTGCTCGTGGGAATTGTCGTGTTGCGCTCAATCAGCCGCGTGAACACGCCACCGAGAGTCTCGATACCCAACGAAAGGGGTGTTACGTCCAGGAGAACAACGTCCTCCACTTCGCCCTTGAGAACTCCGCCCTGGACAGCCGCGCCGACAGCAACCACTTCGTCAGGGTTAACGCCCTTGTGCGGATCTTTTCCGAAGAGCTCTTTCGCGATCTCCTGGACCTTGGGCATCCTTGTCATGCCGCCAACGAGGATTACCTCGTCTATGTTCTGCACCTTGGCGTCATCCATGCAGGAACGGCACGGGCTTACGCAGCGTTGCAGCATTGACTCGGTGAGCTGCTCCAGCTTCGAACGCGTCAGCGTTACGTTAAGATGCTTGGGTCCGGATGCGTCCGCAGTTATGAAAGGCAGGTTGATGTCAGTCTGCTGCGAGCTGGAAAGTTCGCACTTGGCCTTCTCGGCTGCTTCCTTGAGACGCTGAAGCGCCATGCTGTCCTGGGTCAGGTCAACGCCCTGCTCGCTCTTGAACTCATCGGCCAGCCATTCGATCAGCAACTGATCAAGGTCATCGCCGCCGAGGTGGGTGTCGCCATTGGTGGCCTTTACCTCGAACACTCCTTCGCCGATGTCGAGAATTGATATGTCGAACGTGCCACCGCCGAAATCGTACACGGCGATGTTCTCGTCCCTCTTCTTGTCGAGGCCGTATGCAAGCGACGCCGCAGTGGGCTCGTTGATGATCCTGAGGACGTCGAGACCAGCGATACGGCCGGCATCCTTTGTTGCCTGCCTCTGGCTGTCGTTAAAATACGCAGGCACTGTAACAACGGCTTCTGTGATAGTCTCGCCAAGGTAAGCTTCCGCATCAGCCCTGAGCTTCTGAAGAATCATCGAGGATACTTCCGGGGGAGAATAGGTCTTGTCCTCGATCTTCACATGCGCATCGCCGTTCTTGGCTTTTACGATCTCGTAAGGAACAAGCGAAATCTCGTGGGCTACTTCGTCGTACTTTCTTCCCATGAAACGCTTTATCGAGAAAACAGTATGCTTGGGGTTCGTAACCGCCTGCCGTTTGGCCGGCTGCCCTACAAGACGTTCGCCCGCATTTGTAAAGGCAACCGTGGAAGGAGTTGTCCGCGTTCCTTCCGCGTTTGGGATGACAACCGGCTTGCCTCCCTCCATAACTGCCATGCAGGAGTTCGTCGTCCCCAAATCTATTCCCAAAACTTTCGACATCGGATACCTTCCTTTCAAAGAAGCTGAGCCGCAAAATGACAAAATGCTTTTTCCGCAGAAAGAGTTAGCAGCAACCATGCCAACGCAGCCGGTAAGGCAATCCACTCCTTGTGTAACCGGTTGTATAGACGGCTCTTACAACTATATGGTGTCACATGTGATCTCGATCACACGCGAAACACACATGGGTCGACATGGCACACTTAAGCCTGAGAAAACCAAAACTGCGCCACAATGACCCACTGTCGTCCACGTGCAGATCGAACTGTGGGCGGGTGTCTTTGGGGCCTCCTCGACGGCCTTTGCCAGGCGATGTAATCTCAAAGTCGTCAATCGCCGCCGAGGATGAAACGCGTTTGGCATTGGGTTGCCGCGAAGCGGCCGCTGGAATTGGCTTGTCGCAGTGCGCGCAGCGTGGCCGCGCCCGGGGTGGACGTGCATACATATGCCGGCCATCCCCGGGGAAGGCCGCGATGTGCGTGCCTGCCCGCATTGCTTCGCAAAGCGATGTAGGCGGGCTGCGGCAGGCCGATTCCAGTGCCCAATGCCAAATGCTCTCGCTACAGAAAAGCGCCATTGCGACAAATCCTCAAAAACCTCTCTGCTTGACACCACTCTCCTCAACTCCCAACATCGTCAACAGTAAGGTGTATGAAAGTAGCGCTCGTATCAGATATTCATGCGAATCTGCAGGCATGGAACTCAGTGCTCCTGGACATTCGAAGCCAGGACATCGATAGTATCATCTGCCTGGGAGATATCGTTGGCTATGGTCCGGATCCCGCGGCCGTGCTTGAATCCGTCTACAGCAACGTTGATCATGTTGTCCTGGGCAATCACGACGCGGTCGTTTGCGGCAAACTGGATGCGGAGCTTTTCAATGATGTTGCAATGGAGATCATATTATGGACCAAGCAGCAGCTGGGCCAAGCCGCTGTCGAGTTTCTCGATTCGCTCCCGCTCACCATCAAGGCCAGGTCTTTTCGTTGCACACACGCCGGTTTTGCCAATCCTGCCGCGTATGACTATATCGTAGCCCCCGAAGACGCAATGGCGTCATGGAACGAGGTCGACGACCAGCTCCTGTTCTTTGGACACACCCACGTTCCCGGGATATTCCTCCTTGGCCCGAGCGGAACGCCGCATTTCGCAGAGCCACAGGACTTCGCCATGGAAGAAGCGAAGCGGTATATTGTCAACGTGGGATCGGTCGGACAACCGAGGGACGGCGGGGCCCGTTCCTGCTATTGCATCCTGGACACGGCAGAGGCCTCTGTAACCTGGCGGCGGGTGCCATTTGACCTCGATGCCTACCGTGAAGCTCTCCACAGGACCGGCGTCAGCGAGAAGGCGAGCTATTTCCTGCGTGCAGATCCGCGCAAGGCCATGCCGCCGATTCGCGAAATGACATCATTCTCACCGTCTTCATCAATAAGCGAGGAACTCAAGCATACCGCAGAGGTAGAGGAACTCGATGTATTGAAGAAGAACGTCACGAAATGGAAAGTTCTGACGACCCTCTTGCTCCTCGTCTGCATTGCCGCTGCCACCGTGGGTGGCCTCCTGTGGTGGCGACACCGCACCCGTGCCCTCGTCGTCCAGAACTCATACGTCGAGTCTTTCTCGGCCTTCACCGCCCAAACGGATAGCAACATCATAGCATATCCATCCGCTGCATCCCCTTTCGGGGTGCCTGTGGCAGGTTGGTCATTCCATATCGGCGACAAGCGCACACAGTCAATCGAAGTGGCGTCCCGGGACAACACTCCCTGCTTCGTCATGATTTCTAATTCCCGGGAGACACCACTATCATTCAAAACCGACAAGGTACGCGTCGAACCGGGAATGAAGCTCTGCATGGATGCGTCTTTTCTCAAGAGCGATGGTGTCAGAGGCGATGCCAGCCTGGCCCTGTGCCTGACCCGCAACAGGGACGGCGAAGAAGAACTGGATCGGCAGTACAAGGTCAAGACGCCCAACATCAGAAGGAAGGGCGGCTGGATGCAGGCAAAGGAAACATTCGACGTACCGGCCGACGCAACATCAGTATACCTCGAAGTCCGCGCCACCTTCACAGGCGAAATAGCAATCAAGGACATCTCCCTGACCAAACGGTAGGGAAGATCCTCAGAACCTCCCTCCGTACTCTTACACTCACACGCCCATCTCCCCTTCCCCTTCCCCATCAACCATCAACCATCAGAATTTGCGCAAAGCGCAAATTCCTCTCCGATGACTTGACGTGACGGCCTCACAATCGTATTCTCTGGCCTTCGTTATTCGGACCAGAGGTATCTACGGGCGGTTCAAATAGCACTTTTCCCATGTCGGGGCGTAGCGCAGCCTGGCAGCGCGCAACGTTCGGGACGTTGAGGTCGTGGGTTCAAATCCCACCGCCCCGACCATTTCAGATTTTTCGGCGAATTCGCCAGAATTCGCCACGGATTCGGAAACTCCACCTGAAGAACAGGGACTGGTCTGTCCGCCCATCTGGATGACGATCTCTTGACCGTGATTTCGCGCGACGTCGAATCGTGCGATTCGGCGTCGCTTGACGGATGATTCTCGAAACGGCTTGCGAGAGAGGGACTTTTCGATCCGGCCTGACGGCCGGATGCCTGTCGGATGGAGTCGCGGGCGGCAAAGCAGTAGACACCAGCGAATGCGTACTTCTCCGTAGGCTCAACGGCAACATCGGGTCTTCGCCACGTCACGAGCTCCGACATGGGGGTTGGCGTTGAGTCTGCATGGTGTCCACCGAAGAGCAGCGATCGACAAAGGGCCGTGCTTTCCCTCTCGGCACTTGAGCTCAGCTCTCGCGCCTCGTCGATCTTGGACGTGAGCGATTGCACCCTGGCCACAATTCGCTTCTGCTCCGGGAGCGGCGGTAGGGGAATCTGCACGCTAAGAAACTGGGAAGGCTTGATTCTGTTCTTGCCGCTCGTGCCGCGCGAGAGCTCATCACATTGATGCCAGAACCAGCGGCACCTGGTTGCGAGGAGAAACCAGTCCGGCAGAAGTGCTCCGGGGTCAGGATTGTAGAGGGGGAACTCTCCCGACACATAGCACCCATCGAGGTCCGCTTGTACGACGCTGACGCTGCCGTTTCTTGCCCAGATCTTGTTGACTACGATATCGCCCGAGGCGGCACGATTGAGGGTCTTGTATTTGGTGTCAATTCCACGAATACTCTCGCGGGCATAGGCTCCTCTTCCCCACAGCCTGACGCCAAGTTGCCGATATTCCTTGTCAGAGACAACGGTCTCGGCCCTATCCGCGGGGGCTGCTATTGCGCCAACCGACACACTTGGCCAACCAAACTGGCTCTTAGATGAGGATTCGAGTCCGTTGCCGCTCATTCGGGGCCCCCTTCCAGAAACGCCCTGCCTTTGTCCGTCAGCCGGTATTTCTGTTTGCTGCTGCGGGGCTTGTCGGGGATGGTCATCTCAATGAGGCCGGCGTTTAGCAGCGGGTTCAAATGCTCGTTGACAAAGTGCTCTCTGTCCTGGAATTCAGTCGCCTTCTGGAGTTCGGCACGTGATAGCTCGGCACCGCTTGGAACCAGTGCGGCGAGTACTTGTCGGGCACTTGTCGGGCACTTGTCGGGTACTTGTCGGGCGACATGGGTCTCATGGGCCTCGTCATGGGCCCCAACTTGCGCGGCCTTGCGCCGGATCGTGGTCACGAATCCATCCGTCAGGGCGAATTCCGGCTCCGCCAATCCGGCATCCCGGCATCGTTGGATCATGTCACCGGTACCGGTGCCCATCCGCTCGATGTACTTTGTCAGGTAGAGGGGCTCCGCGAGCAAGGGATTGTACGGGACGGACCCATGCGGATGGCGGAGCTTCTCCAGCGTCAGTGATGGCGGTAGTGTTCCAGGGTTCCAGACCTCCAGCCGGTCAGCAAACAGCATGACCTGCACACTGCCGTTGCTGGTGTAGTCCCGGTGGGCCACGGCATTAACGATCGCCTCGGCCACTGCTTCCCGCGGAAGCTCGTAGACGGTTGGGGCCTGTGCGCTTTCGGCACGCGTGCCGATCCATCGGTCGATCTTGGACATCACGAAGTCGACAGCCTGGTCGACAAGTTCGAAGACCGTTCCTTTGTAGACCTGGTACGAGGGAATGGGCTTGGCCACCTCCGTTCCGTGGAAGTGGGCGCACTTCACTTCGGACGAGATCAGGAAGCGCTGGGGCCTCTTGCCAAACAGGAGAACTGCCGCATGAGTCGGGCGGCCCTTATCAAGCAAATTCAAGTGCGTCAACACGTCCAGAGGCCTCGAGTCCTCAGGCAGAGGGAAGCCCCGCGCGCGGCCAGCCAGGCCCACAAAGGAGGCAATCCGGTCCTCGTCAAGATCGTCCAGCGTGGCGTTCCGGCAAAACGTCGCGTCAAACGGACCGGTACGGATGAGTTCGCGGTCTTCAAGGTGTTGAATGAGGCTAGCGTAGACTGCGCCGATCAACTCGGGTGTACTCGTGAATCGTCGCCGGATCAACTGGTCGCCCGCCTTGCGGACGAGGGACAGCATCTTCGGCTGCCGGTTTCTATCGTCGGCTCCCTTGACATAAATCAGCCGCGTCGTGCCCTGTTCGGTCGCGCGGTCGAATTCGCGCTCTGTCGGCGAGATCCCCTCGGCGTCTTCGTATCCGTACTGGTCGCCAAAGAGCCCGAGATAGAGACCGCAGCGGTCCACCTGGTCGAGGTACACATCGTCCGCGCGGCGGTCCGCGGCGGGCAGGTCTTCAAACAGGAAAACATCGAAGAACCGACGCAAGAGGGCATCGCCCTCGATGTAGTCCTTCAGAGCCCGCCGTTCTTCGGCCAGCTCTTTCTGTACGCTACTGATGAAGACTGTTTCCATTTGCCGCTACTCGCTCTTGTTCCCAGCTCCGGCCGCCAGTTCCGTCTGGACCTCCTGCATGATCTCCAGAATCCGCTGCTCCTTCTCGATGATCTCGCCGACAAGCTCCTCCGGCGGCCGGTGCTCAAGCGCTTCGGCGGAGTTCGGGTTCTTCAGATCCAGATTGCAGGAGACAAGCCGTCCTTCGTCATCGTACTTCAGCAGGTCGGCGGCGCTGACTTTCCATGCCTGGTCGTTCGCCTTGCGCTTGCCCCACCACGCAATACAGTCGGCGAAGTCCTCGTACTGCATGGGCTTCGTCTTCGTGTAGTTCTTGCGCCCCTCAGGAAGCGGAATCTCGTAGTACCAGATTTCCTGCGTTGGGCCTGAACGGTCGAAAAAGAGAAGGTTCGTCGGAATCAGCGTGTACGGGGAGAAGACGCCGTTCGGCAGTCGTACCACGGTATGCAGGTTGTAGCTCTTGAGGAGGTCCTCTTTGATCCGGGCGCATACGCCGTCACCGAACAGCGTACCGTTCGGCACAACCACGGCGGCACGGCCGGGGTTCCCCTTGTTGCGTTCAGGCCTCGCAAGCGTGCGCATGATGAGTTGCAGGAAGAGAAGCGCCGTCTCCGATGTCTGAAGGTTGTCGGGGAAGTTCTTCTTCACGCTGGCTTCTTCTTCGCCGCCGAATGGCGGGTTCGTGAGAATCACGTCGACGCGGTCCTTGTCCCCGATTTGTTTGACGTTGATCGCCAGGGAATTGCCGTAGGCAATGTCCGGGTACTCCAATCCATGCAGGAGCAGGTTCATCTGTGCGAGCATGTACGGAAGGGTCTTCGCTTCCCGCCCCTGAATGGAGGACTTCTGCACGGTATCGCGGTCCTTTACCGTTTTGCACTTCGCGGCGAGATGCTGATAGGCCTCGCACAGGAATCCGCCGGTTCCAGACGCCGGGTCGAGAACGGTTTCCCCCAGTTGTGGATCTGTAGCCGCAACCATGAATTGCACGACCGGCCGTGGCGTGTAGAACTCACCGGAATCACCGGCCGCATCCCGCATTTCGCGAAGCATGGACTCGTACAGATGGCTGAGTGTGTGGATCTCCTCGGACGAGTTGAAGTGGATACCGTTGAGTTTGTTGATCACGTCGCGCAGAAGGTAGCCGGACTCCATACGGTTGGCCACGCCACGAAAGACATTGGCAACGACTTCTTCGCGCCCCTTGCCGGTGGGCGATTCCAGTCCACGCAGATAGGCAAAGAGACCGGGACTGCGCTTGCCGTCGGGGCCGACGGCTTCGTCCTGGTTGATGAAGGCGAGTAGCTCTGGACCCGTGATGCCGCCTTCTTCGGCAGCCCAGTCGCGCCAACGGTACGGCTCCTCAATCAACGGGCGGTAGCTCTTGCCTGCAAGCGACGCCTCGTCCTCGCGCATACGCTCCATGTCGTCGAGGAACTTGAGGAACATAATCCATGTCAGCAACGGCAGACGGTCGAGGTCACCGTTGAGCCCTTTGTCCTTGCGCATGATGTCGCGCGCGGACTTGATGAGAGACCGGAGTTGCTGGCCTGTTGTCTGTGGTTCTTCCTGCTTCTTTCGTCGTTTTGCCATTGGTCAGTCCTTTATGCCGCGTAGAGCGCTTCCTGCAATTCGTTCACGGCGGTGCGCAAGGCGTCTGCACCGCCAAAGAGGTCGATAATCTCCGTCACGTTTCCTCGTTCGGATATCGGCGGTACCTTGAGCACGTCCGGGATACGGAATTCCGTGAGGCCGTGTTCCGCGTACTTCTCAAGGAGTGCTTCGAGTATGGCGTGAGCCTCCGGTCCATGCTTATCAAAGAGGTCTTGCCGGTTCTTGCGAACACGCTCCGCACGCTCCCGACGCGTACGAAGCGGCGCGTTGAATGCAACGTGACACAACAGGTCGAAGGAATCGGCCTCCTCCTGGTGCGTCTGGCGGGCAAGCTCGTCACAGTCGATGCCACGTTCACGAAGCGTCTCATACACAGCATCGCGCTTTTCTCGGACTGCCCATTCCTCCCGCAAGTCTGACGCCGTAGGATACAGCGTGCGCACCTTCTCTGCCGTATAATCGGAGTACTTGATTACACGGAGTTTCTTCCCGTCTGCGTCCAACTCGGATACCAACTCGTGGGCAATCTCCACGCTGCCGCCATCCACATAGTATTTGCGCGGGGGCTGCGGTTCCGGCGGCTCTGGTTGGGGTCTGATGGGTGGAGGGTGGGTACAGTTCTCTCCTCGGGATCTGTGCAACGCACAGAGACGACTTCTTTCTCCTTCTTGCGCGCGCTTTCCAGAGAGCCGCCTGTCGGCGGCGTTCCGCCGTCGCCCGAAGGGCTATGGCGGACACAGTGATTTGCCCGAAGAAACGGAAGAGTCGAGTTTCCCGGCTTGCGAAGCCGGATGCTCGACACCATGGAGTCCCGAGCACGCCGCTGAAGGCGGGTCTCGGGATGACCCGGCGCACAAGCCTGCGTCAAGCGTTGACGCGGTGCGTGTGCCGCATGGAGGGCGCGAGAGCGCCGGGGGATTGAGCACAGGACATGACAGCTCTGCTGGCGTGGCCTGTGTCGGGGCCGCCGGGGACGGCGGCGGGGCTGGGGGGCTGGAACGAGGCTGCTCCGCAGCCGCAGTGCCAGCCGGGGTCTTCATGCGCGGGGGACGACCGACAGCAAGATCGACCACGGTTGCGCGGGGCATTCCGTCAGCATCAACCGTGACAGCTCCGCTGGCGCGGTTGATGGCCCCGGTAGACGGCAGGACGACCATTGACATCGGGGACGCGCCGGGTCTTTCAGCAAGCCCTGTGACAGACCGCGTAGCGGGCTGGCGCTGGGCTTGCGGGGTAGTAGTACCCGACGCGCGCAGCGCGGAGGGTGTGCTGTCTACTGTTCAGGAGGACGCTTGCCGCTCGAAATAGGTTCGAATATCGGCAAGGAGGCTCGACCATTTCAGACTCTCGGTCCAAATATGCGGGATTCTTGTGCCTTAGCGATTGGATTGGATGAATTACCTCGAACTGACCGGCAACAACATGATCTTCAGATCGTCAAAGTAAGTTACGCTGTCAGCCTTGGTCCACAGACCAATTTTGCCGGCCTTGGCAAAGGTCGCGTTCTCGACCTCAAATAGTTTCTGATCGTTTAGATAGATCTGATGCAACTTGCCTTCCGCTACAACGCGCAGGCTGTTCCATTGTTTCGAAGGAACATCGGCCTGAACACCATACGAAGATGGATTGCCCTTCACTCCGATGCTACTGCGTCTACCTTTTTCAACTTTGTATGCCACGACGTTGTCTTCCAGGGCATTGGCCCGCACGACGAAATAGTTGTCTTCGTCCTGGTAGCGCCATACAAGACCGGCAGCCTGATCAATTCTTCCAGAGATGGGCTTGAATCGCACAGAAACATCGACGTCACGTGCCACGAGTTTATCAAGTACCAGCATTGGGAAACGTGAATTCTTCCGGATCGTGCTGGCTTGAGCGACGACATTGCGACCGCTGGGAGCGTCGGCTTCTTTCCTGATAATCCACTGGCCCGGTTCTCCACCCCCTGTAGTTAGGGCTGTTGTGAATCCCGATGGTACTTTATCAATCCGATCCGTTTCGAAGTCATTAACAGCGGTCGTTTGGGTGAAATACAATTCGATGAGACCGCTGGCGTTGTGCATGTTTTCGGTGTGGTCGAATGAGGCGACGCCCATCTTGTAGGAGCGTTTAGGACTGAATGCTGTATCATCTATATGACCTGTATCCAACCGTCGCCCCATTTCCAGCGTCCAGCGACCGTCAGTCCAGACGCCTTTAGCTCGGACATCGGCCGCGCTGCCGCTGGGATTGCCGGGTACATACTGCGGAATAGAGTCGCCTTTCTTGTCCTTGGGAGGTGGCTGTTTCTTTTCGGCCGAGTCACCGGCGTCCTGTGGACGAGCGATCCATAGGGTGCTTCCGTTGTTAGCGCTGTAGGATCTTGCCTTCCCGTCCGGTTTGTCCAGCGTGTAGCGGTGTGTTTTGTCCATCGCGTATCCCTGCGGGTTCGTACGGAAGGCCTTCCAATGCCATACGTCCCATACTGCTTCGACACCCGCGAGCATGTCGGTGTCGAATTGGCCCCTGTGTTCGAATGCGAGGGAAAACACATCCTCCCTGTCCTCCCCCTGCTTATATGCTTTCTGCTTCGTATCCCAGGTCCACGTCTTGTGTGAGACACTGTGCGTGGTGTCTTCCCAGGTCACAGCAAAATACACGTGGCTATCAGTATGGACACAACGAATGGTAACGGGCACTGAATCACTCTTGCCAGGCGCCGGAGTCGGCTGAGCGATGACCTGTAACGGAACTGCTATATCCCATGCGGGATCATCCAATTTGCCGTCCAGGGCCGGCTCCTGGGATACATGCACAGAGACAAGTCGTGAAGGCACCATTGTGTTTGCCGTCGGTTGCTGTGCGGCGCAACTACTTGCCAATGCCAGTGCCCATATTGTTGTGATGAGTCTAACTGATCTCAACATCGACTCCTTTCGAAAAGCAAGTTCTTGTCAACTAGACAATGCTGACCAGCTTTTCATTGATTTTCGCGCCTGTGATTTCCACGTATCTCATCTGATGGTCATTCAGGTTATCCGGATCTTGCGGAACTACAAAGCCCAGCGTGGCTATCACAGTTGTACCCTGTTGTTTGGTTACACTATCCAAATGCTTGTGGCCCGAGAGCGTCATGAGCAGGTTCGGATAGCTGAACAGGCGCTTCTTTGCCACATCAGCGTTATTGAGAACATACTTATGGATATCTTTCGCGTCATCGCTCTTCCAGAAGTTGTCATATACCTGATGATTAAGAACAATATAGGAAGTGCTCGGATTGTTCTTTAGTTCGTCTTCAACAAACGACAGCGACTGCTGAGAAAACATGCCATTGCCATGCTGTTCGATGGTTGTATCGATTCCAAGGATTGCGTAATCGCCATTCATGAGTTTCCAGTCACGGCCATGAACTTCAAAATCATCACTGAAGAACATCTTCGCAAACCCGGGTTGATCAAGCGGATCGCTTGCCGGCGTAGGAGTTGATTCCTTGTTGCCACGCACAAGATAGGTGGGACAATGCAGCTTATCGATAATCTGCTTGAACTTTATGGCGTCATCCTTTCCCTGCACATTATTATTGAAGTTGTCGCCCCCAAAAAGAACGAAGTCTAGCGACCCGTACTCACGATTGATCTTCTCAACCAACATCTCCATCCATTTGACGGTGTCCGGCTTGCCAAGATCAAGGTGGGTGTCTGTAGCATGGATAAAGCGCATACCACTCTTTCGTTTTGCTGCACGCTTTGCGCCTAATGAGCTGCATCCCGAAAGAGTTGATGTGATGGCAGAAGCAGCCAGAGCTGCTGCACCGCTTTTCAAGAGATCGCGTCGAGGTATTCTATTCATTTGTCATTTCCTGTCTTTGTTTGGTTCTGTTTGTCCTGTTCTGCTAACACTCTCCAGTTCAATGCCCTGCGATTCAAGCCGCTTGATGAACTGCTCAGGCTTTTTCTTCACGGTCTTGACGCATCCTGCGCAGCAAACGTAGATCCTCTTCCCGTTATGATCTACGTAGTACTTCTTATCAATCTTTTCCCCCATTAGCGGGCATAGAAGCTGTCTGGCAGATACTGCAGCAGCCTTCCGCTTTGTTGTCGGCGGTTCGATCTCACGCACGGGCTTCTTTGCCAAAGGTTCTACGGGTGCGCCCTCCCTGTACTGGCTCTCTCTCTGAAGGCATGAGCCCAAAACCAGGACCGTCCCAACTAAGATGATTCTGAAGATATGCGTGCGTATCATTTCAGGATCCAAGGATCAAGCCCGCCAGGGCCGATCCCTCTCGATGCCTCTGGCAAGGATGCCGTTCAGGATTGCGACGTCTTCTTTCACCTGGAAATCGAACATGCCCACGCACAGGAAATCGGCTCCGTTTTTCAGGGCATACTTGAAACCGACCGACGGACTGATCGCGCCGGCGGCCAGGGTCTTGTACGCGATCCAGGGGGCGGAAACGTTCTTCATGAACGCAATCGTCTCTTCCGGTTTGCGGCACCAGATGTTGTCGTGCTCCCTGGCGGCCTCGGCCGACCAGTATTTCCTGCTGTGCAGCGTCTTCATGTAGAAATCGGGCTTGATACCGGCCTTTTCGCACGCAATGGGCACGTCCAGCAGATGTGATCCGATCCCGCCGGGAATCTTGTTGGCACGCGCGAATTCCATGAATTCCGCGAACTTGTCCATCATACCCCGCTTGACCCATTGCTCGGCCCAGTGCCCGTTGACGTAGATCGCGGCCGCACCGTCATCGAGGATCGGACGCATGTGACCTGCAATGTCCTCAGGCTTGGGACGCGAATCCACAATCCACTTCATCTTGCCGCCGCGTTCCTTCCAGTACGTGCTGGTCATCTTGCGCGTGTGGGTGGTCGGGTTGGACAGGAAGGCGTTGATCCCCTGTTGCTCGCACAGTTCCATGGTGTCGAGAATCTTCTTTTCGGTGTTGTATTTGCGCATGAGAGACGACACGTAAACCAGGTCCCGGCTATGAGAATAGCCGCTGACGAGGTTCCCCCCCAGGATCATGCGGCCGATCTCAAGGTCTCCGATCTTGCCAGTCGGCAGCCTGTCCGCCTGTTTTGCAGGGGCCTTGGACTTTTCTGAGGGCTCCGTAGTCTGCGCTGCAACCAGGATCCGTTCTTCCAGCGTCAGGGCGGCTGCTGCCGCGGCCGAAATACCTATCGACTTCTTGACAAAACTGCGCCTGTCCATCTTGTTCTCTTCCGTCATAGCATCTCTCCTCGTTACGTTCCCTGCCATAATTTCATCCGGCACCCCGTACTGCCTCCCGGCAGACGCGATCACCGGAACAGGGTGTCACTCGCCATAAATCTCCACCTCGACAAAACGTATTGCCTCGCCTTCCACACCGTCAGCCGTGTAGACCCTGACGTATCTCGCGGGACTGCCGTCAGACTCCGGGCCACGTGCATCCACGAGTTCGCCCCACCACCGCGTGTAGAAGGCGGTGTCTTTCCCCTGCCCCATGCCTGCAGAGTTGTCGTGGTCGTTGTTGAAAAGTGTTCGGACGTTCCGCGTGAACGCGGTGTCGTCGGCAGTCTGAACGATCACGTCGTTGTAGATCGTTGCATTCTTGTAAAAATGCCAGATCGCAACGGCGTGAATCCGGTGTACAGCGCCAAGATCCACCTGTATCCAGTGATGGCCGCCTGCGAATTCGACGTAGTCGAACTCGCCGCTTTTCTTGATGCCGTCATTGACCTGATCCACGTCACCGGTCACCGACTCCTTGACGCTGCTGGTAGCCCGCTTGTAGAGCGCCAGGTTGCGCACGCCACGTGGCACCATGAACGGCTTACGCTTGACTTCTTTCCGCAAGTGAGGCGGCTTCAGTCCCTTGGGATTTCCTGGGGTCGCGCGCGTCACGGCATCCACACCGATCCCGAGATCCAGCGCAACCGTCTTCCGCACCTGTGCCGACGCGGCCAGCAGGACCCCACCCGCCATCATGCACACCGCAAACACCGGGAATCGCAAGTGCCCTTTCACCCGATCTGCTGCAATCCAACATATCATGGTCTATAATGATACTTCCACAGGCCCCTCAACAGCAAGTAAAGTGTTCCGGGAGCGTTCTGCGCGGGTGCAGGTCATGGATTTTCATATTCATGCAGCCAGGCGGTATTCTTGCCGTACATTACGCCCCCATATGTTGTCG
>JASLPY010000076.1 GCA_030744755.1 Kiritimatiellia bacterium
GGCGAGTTGATCGAGTTGAGTGGCAACAGCGCAGAAGCCGAATGGTGGACCCCCGACATGGGAATCCACTTTAACCCCGGCGTAGTGATTGGCGACTACTTCTACGGAGCCGACGGCCGTGTTGAACGCGGCAAAACGGTTCGTTGCATCAACATGAAAACCGGCGAAACTGAGTGGACGGAAAGCGGCATCCACTGCGCCTCGATCACCGCCTCCGACGGCAAGCTGATCATCCTAAGCAAGAACGGTTACCTTTACATCGCCGAGGCGTCGCCGAGCGGTTTCAAGCAGCTGGCTAAGGCGCGGGTCATCACCGGCGCCTGCTGGACCCCGCCGATATTGGCCAACCGGAGCGTTTATGTCCGCAACTCGCGCGGCATGCTCTACAAGCTGCAAATGAGCGAGATGATGGCCGAACCGCAGCCGTTGGCCGTCAATTTCGCCGGCAGCCGACTAGAGTTCTCCTGGCCGGCCAAGGGTGACTTCATCCTCGAGTCCACCGATACGCTTGGGCAAGCGGCCGACTGGGGCGAGGTTGGCAGTGGCACGGCCAAGGAAGATGACCGTTATGTCGTCCGCGTCAGGCCAAGTGCCGCGCAACAGTTCTTCCGGCTCCGCAGCGAATGAGCTTGGCCAATCGAAATGGCTTCACACTCATCGAGCTGTTGGTGGTGATCGCCATCATTGCCATCCTCGCGGCCATGCTGCTACCGGCATTGGCCCGGGCCAAGGAGCAGGCACATCGAACGACCTGCAAAAACAACGAAAAACAATGGCTTATCTCGTTGACCATGTATGCCGGGGACAACGAGGAAGAGTTTCCTCCAGGCGGTTCCAACAACAGTCCGTATTGGAACTCAGTCTGGTTTCGCGACACGATGACGAACCAGTACCACATCCGGCGTCCGATGTTTTACTGCCCGTCCAACCGGAGCTGGAACCGCGACGATTTCTGGGCCTGGCCAGGCGGGCGCGACTCGGTGATGGGCTATTTTTATTTCGCCGGCGAAACGCGCTACTCGAACAACCGCTCGATTTTCCAGGAGCAGGTTCGCACGCCGGTTTTTGCCCTGAAAACAACGGATAACCCACACTACAAAGTCATCTGGGCCGACCTGAACCGGAAGCTTCAGGGATCGTGGGGTCGCCCCATCGACCCCAACCCGCTGATGCGCGGGGTCAACCATTACAATGATCTTGGTGACGCACCGGATGGCTCAAACGAGGGGTTCTTGGATGGGCATGTCGAGTGGGTTAAGGGGATCACCTTTACGAAATTCCCGAAAATGATGGATTTTATTTATTTCTGAAAAACAACAAAACCCAAATCTAAGTAACGAAAATCCAAAACAATAAAACAGATAAAATCGAACTACGGAAACCTTTATTGAAGGTTATGTTTTCACTGCTGCTCACTTCAGTGGTTGCAACGGCACAAGATGGACTGGTTGCTCACTGGACACCCGTGTGAGACAAGCAGACAGGGACAAGTCCGGCGGCATCTCAGTAGAGGAGTTAGCCGGCTTTATCAAAACCATCCTGAAAGAATAGCCATCCAGCAATACCCTGCAAATTGAACCGACCTCGACACAACGGAACTTCACCCTTTGAACATACCCAGAAAATCTCATGAAAACCTTCAGATCTCTCATTCTATTCGCCTTGCTGTTTCCGGCATCGCTCTTGGCCGAGCGACCGAATGTCATCCTCATCATCAGCGATGATCACGCCTGGACCGACTACAGCTTTCTGGGCAATGAAAAGATTCGATCTCCTCATATCGACCGACTCGCCGCGGAAGGCCTGACCTTCACTCGTGGCTACGTCACCACCGCGCTCTGCAGTCCCTCCCTGGCCACAATGTTGACGGGGCTATATACCCATCAGCACGGCATCACCGGCAACGATCCCGTCAAAGGTGAGGACCGCGAAGCCTGGCTCGATCGATTCTTCGAGCATCCCATGCTGCCGAAGTTGTTGGCCGATGCCGGTTACAACACCATGCATACCGGCAAATATTGGATGAACCAACCTGCTGCCGCCGGCTTTACCCGCGACATTGGAGAAACGGGCCGACACGGCGGAAAGTCCCTCGACATAGGCCGCAAGACCATGAAGCCCATCTACGACTTCATGGATCAATCGATCGAGAACAAGAAGCCCTTCTTCGTCTGGTACGCGCCGTTTCTGCCGCATACGCCCCACAACCCGCCGAAGCGTCTTCTGGACAAATACGCCGACGTTCAGCCGGCCAAGAAGGCCAAGTACTACGCCATGGTGGAATGGCTCGACGAAACCTGCGGCGACCTGATGAAAAACCTCAAGGACAAGGGTGTCGACGACAACACCCTGGTGCTCTACCTGGCCGACAATGGCTGGAATCAGTTCGGCAAGGCCTCTCCCTACGAAAACGGTATCCGAACGCCGATCATCGTCCGTTGGCCCGCCAGGATCAAAGCGCACATGGAACAGGCGAAACTGGCCAGCAACATCGACCTGGTCCCGACCATTCTCACCGCCTGCGGGGTCGAAGTGCCTGCGGCGATGCCCGGGATCAATCTGCTCGACGACAAGGCCGTTGCCGACCGCACGGCCATCTTCTTCAACAACTTCTCCCACAACATGATTTCGGCAGAAGAACCCGCCGAGAGCCTCTGGACCCGATCCGTTATCCAGGGAAAATGGAAGCTCATCACCTATCAGGATCCCTTGCCGAATGAGAAGCCCAACGCGGGCGGTCACAACCGCAAGTACCCCGACCAGAATCAGGAGCTGTTCGACCTGTTGGCCGACCCTCACGAAACCAGGGATCTATCCAAGGAGCATCCAGCTGTGGTCACCAAGCTACAGGCCAAGATGGACGACTGGTGGGATCCATCGCCAACGATGAAGCGAAGAAAGCAGGTAGACTAGGAAGCTGCTCTAAACACAAATTTTCGTATAAAAAGCACGACTAAAATGAAACCACCAATGAAGCGAATTCTTCATTTCCATCTCCTCATCCTGGCAGTTGCCGCAATCAGCCTCACTCATACTTCCGCACAGGAATTCCAAACATTGTTTAATGGCAAAGATCTAAGTGGCTGGAAGGGCAAAGATGGCCTGTGGCGAGTCGAAAACGGCACGATCGTTGGGGAAACTAAGGCCGATGCTCCCATTCCGGCCAATACCTTTCTGATTTGGCAGGGCGGTCAGGTGGAGGATTTTGAGTTTTCCTGCCAGGTCCAATTCGCCGGCAACAATTCGGGCGTGCAATACCGCAGCGAGGCCGTGGGCGATGCCAGCGATTTCGTTCTGCGTGGTTATCAGGCCGATCTCCATCCGCGGCAGGATTATTTCGGCATGCTCTATGGCGAGAAATTTGGCAAACGCGGCATTATCGCCAAGCGTGGGCAAAAGGTTGACGCCAGGGGCGACAAGGACGTCGAAGTCCTGGGCAAGGTCGGCGACGGAGCCGAGCTGAAGAGCCAGGACTGGAACACGTTGCGGATCGTCGCGGTCGGCAATCGCATCATCCATCTGGTCAACGACGTGGTCACGGTTGATGTCACCGAGAGCCATCCGGCCGCCATCGCCAAGGGTTACCTGGGGCTGCAACTCCATCGGGGGGCGCCGATGAAGGTGGCGTTCAAGGACCTCAAGTACCGCAAGCTTTCCGGCGATGATGCCGCCAAGACCGTCGACGCCGCGGTTCACGGCAAGAAGGAGACGGCCTTGGGAGCGACGCCGCCGAGCCGCATCCGTTTGCCTGAGGGTTTCAAAATCGAACGGCTCTATTCCGTGCCGCCGGAAAACCAGGGTTCATGGGTGGCAATGTGTCAGGACGACAAGGGACGGCTGATCGTCAGCGATCAATACGGCGGTCTTTTCCGCATGCCAATCCCGGCGTTGGGGAAACCGGTCGATCCGGCGTCGATTGAGCAGATCACCTGGGCTGCTGATGCGAGCAAGCCGCGAAAGGGTGAGGTCATTCCAGACCGGAAACCGATATCTGCGGCTGTGAAGAAACTTCCGAACATCGGACACGCGCAGGGGCTTTGCTACGCGTTTGACAGTCTCTACGTCGTGGTGAACTCCCGCAGCAGCAAAACCGGTTCCGGCGTGTTTCGCCTGCTCGACACAAACGGCGACGATCAGTTCGACAAGATCGTCACGATCAAGATACTCGACGCCACCGGTGGCGAGCACGGCCCGCACGCGGTTCTTCCCGCACCCGACGGAAAACATCTCTACGTGGTGATGGGCAACCAGACACAATTGCCGCAGGACTACACCCATTCCCGAGCGCCGGAAGTCTGGGGCGAGGATCAGCTCTTTCCTTCCCTGCAGCATTTTATGCGCGGGGCGGAGGCTCCGCTCGGACACATCGCGGAGATCGATCCTGAGGGCAAGACCTGGGAGATCGTCGCCACTGGTTTTCGCAATCAGTATGACGCGGCCGTGAATCGCGAGGGCGAACTGTTCACCTTCGACGCCGATATGGAATGGGACCTGAACACGCCCTGGTATCGGCCGACCCGGGTCAACCACGTCATCGATGGCGCGGATTTTGGCTGGCGCACCGGCTCCGGGAAATTTATGGAACACTGCAGCGATACGTTCGGCGCGGTGGTCGATATCGGCCCCGGTTCGCCCACGGGCGTCAGCTTCGGTTATGGAGCGAAGTTTCCCGCCAAATATCAGAACGCCTTCTTCATCTGCGACTGGTCCTACGGAAAACTCTACGCCGTTCACCTGACGCCCAAGGGTTCGACCTACACCGGAACCTTCGAGGAATTCGCGGCGGCCCAGCCGCTGCCGCTGACCGATATCCTGGTCAATCCGAATGACGGAGCCATGTATTTCACCGTGGGCGGCCGCCGGGTTCAGTCCGGACTCTTTCGCGTCACCTACACCGGCAACGAATCCACCGCGCCGGCCACATCGATCAGCGCCGGAGAGAAGCAGCGCAAGCAACGCCACGCCCTCGAAGCCTGGGTTCAGAAAGGCGCGGCCAAGGCCAACTCGAAGCAACTCGACAAAATCTGGAAATCTCTCGGCTCGCGCGATCGAGGCATCCGCCACGCCGCGCGCGTCGCTCTGGAAAAGCAACCGGTCAAGAACTGGAAGCGCCGCCTGAACCGGGAAGAGAATCCCGTCACTGCCACCGCGGCTCTCATCGCCCTGGCCCGGGTCGACGGCAAGAATTCTTCGGCCCAGATCCTCAAGCGCGCCATGGATTTCGAATATGCGGCGATCAAGGGCCGCCAGTTGCGCCTTGATGTCCTGCGCGGCATCACTCTGGCTTTGACCCGCGGCGGACAGCCCCCGGCGGCGCTCAGGACCGTCCTCATTCCGTGGTTGGACCGCAATTACCCCGCGCGCACTCCGGAAGAAAACCGCGACCTTTCTGCCATCATGGCTTTTCTCCAAGCTCCGTCCACCGTGGAAAAAGGCATGAAGCTCCTCGCCGAAGCGGCCGGTCAGGAAGAGCAGATCGGTTACGCGCTCAACCTGCGTCATCTCAAGCAGGGTTGGACTCCGAAGCAGCGCGAACTTTACTTCAAATGGTTCGTCCTCTCCGGCAACTACCAAGGAGGCGCGCGGCTAAAGAACTATCTCGGCGACATCAAGAAGCACGCGATCGCTTCCATTCCGAAAAACGACATGACGCAGGCGCTCCGGAAACTCATCGACACCGCGCCGAAGGACAACACGCCGCAGTTCACTCTGGAGGCCATGGAATTCGTCAAGGATTGGACCCTGGACGATCTGGCATCCAGCGTGGCGTCGATTCATGAGGGCGGTCGCAACTACAAGAGTGGACGGCAGATGGCTGGCGCTGGCGCCTGCTACGCCTGTCATCGTTTCATGGGGGAAGGCGGCGCCTTGGGGCCGGATCTGACCTCTGTGGGCGGTAAGTTCAGCGCGCATGACCTGCTCGAATCCATCATCGATCCCGGCAAGGAAATCAGCGATCAATACGGAGCGAGCAACTTCAACCTGAAAGACGGCGCTGTCGTCAGCGGTCGGGTCATGAACATGAAAGGCAACACCTACTGGGTGAACACCGACATGATGACCCCCAGCACGATCACCAACGTCAAAGCCGAGGACATCGGCTCGATCGAGCCGTCCCCGGTCTCCATGATGCCGGCCGGGTTGATCAATATGATGACAAAGGAAGATATCCTCGACCTGCTTGCTTATCTGATTTCTGGTGGCGATCCCGAGCATGAGTTGTTCGACAAATGAGTGAACCCTTGTTTTAGAGCCACGAACACAGACACAGGTGTCGTCCTCGACTCCCTGCGACTGCTGCCTTTGAACAGAGTTCGAATGGATGGCAACGGGGGGAGGAGAACAAAAGAAAACGACGAATGAACAAATTATTTCCAATAAGCGTGGCGGCTGCTGCAGCGCTGCTGCTTACCCCAATCGCAGCCTCCGCGGCGAACCGGTCCTCCGAAGCCTTGGCAAAGGGGGAGCCGCAACTGGGTGGCGCGTCACGCTCCCCCAACATTGTTGTCATCCTCGTCGATGACATGAACTGGCATCACCCCGGCTTTAACGGCGGCCCCGCTTCCACACCCAATCTGGACCGACTCGCAAACGAAGGGACGCGCCTGACGCAATTCTACGTGCACTCGGTTTGTTCGCCGACGCGTGCGGCCTTTCTCACCGGGCGGTACCCCTTCCGCAATGGCATGGAAGAGCGCTCCCACGGCAACGATGTCGCTGGCATGCTCACCGATGAACGCACCCTCGCCGAGGCTCTCCACGAGACCGGCTACTTCACGGCCATCATCGGCAAATGGCATTTAGGTAACTGGCACAATCGCCATCTTCCCAGACAGCGGGGATTCGACCACCAATACGGCCTCTACGGCGCGTTGATCGGCTACTACGGCAAGGCACGCGAACGCTACTACGACTGGCACCGAAACGGACAAACCATCCGCGAAGAAGGTTACTCCACGGACTTGATCGCGCGGGAATTCGTCAATGTGATTGAATCCCATGATTCCAAAAAGCCGTTTTTCGTCTATGCACCTTTCAATGCCGTGCATGGCCCGAATGAAGCGCCTCTGGAGCTGATCGAAAAATACCGGGGGATCATCGAGAAACAGCCCGAAAAAATAGCGCCTTCGCAAAAGGAATTCCTGGCAACCAAATACGCCATGCTCGATTCCATGGACCAAGCCATCGGTCGGATGTTGGAGGCGCTGACGGACAAAGGCGTTCTCGACGACACATTGATTGTCTTCTTCAACGACAACGGCGGCCGAAAGGACAACCAGCCCTATCGAGGGGGCAAGGGCGACACCTATGAAGGCGGCGTTCGCGTACCCTGCATCTTCCGCTGGCCGGGCAAGGTTCCGGCAAACAAGAGCGTGGATGGCATGGCCCATGTGGTTGATCTTTACCCCACCCTGATTCGTCAGGCCAGAGCCTCCTTGAAACAAAAGCTTCCGCTCGACGGCATGGATATTTGGGACACGATCACGAAGGACAGGAAATCGCCGCGAAGCGAAGTGGTGCATGCCCTCCCGGGAGAACATGCGGACACTGGCGTGATGTCCATCCGCCAAGGCGCGTTCAAACTGGTGGGCAAGGAGCTGTTCAACATCGAGCAAGATCCGGCCGAGACCCAGGACATCGCCGCCGCGCATCCGGAGATCTATCAATCCCTGCACAAACGACTGCTCGAACTGGTGGACCAACGCCGTGAGCCGGAAATACACACGAACATTTCAAAGACAATCAAAGAGCCGCTCTTGGTCTTTGGCGAAGAGGAAAACGCCAATCCTCCCTCCTGGCTAGCCCCCTATCTCAAAGCCCTCCCGCCCACGAAAAAAGAACTGCAAAGAGCGAATCGTAAATGAAACAAATATTGAGAATCATCACCTTGGGCAGTTCGCTGGCCCTGTCTTTTGCCACGTTAACAAGCCCGGCCTTCGCGGCGGCCAAAGCGAAGATGAATGTCGTCTTCATCCTGGCTGACGACCTGGGCTGGAGCGACACGACGCTTTACGGGACCACCAGCTTCTACGAGACGCCGAACATCGAACGTCTGGCGAAGCGCGGAATGCTCTTCAACAATGCCTACACGGCTCATCCGCTATGTTCGCCGACGCGTTCGAGCATTATGACGGGGCTGGATCCGGCCCGCACCGGATTTACCAGCGCCGCAGGGCATACACCGAACGTGAATCTGGAGAAGACGCTTGCCGTGCGTGGGAGACCTGATCAGAAGGTCCTCACGCCTCAGAGCGTTTCCCGATTGGACACGAAATACGTCACCCTGGCAGAGAGCATCAAGGGCGCTGGGCATGTCACCGGGCACTTTGGTAAATGGCACTTGGGCAAGGAACCCTACACTCCGCTGGAACATGGCTTTGATGTGGACGTGCCGCATTGGCACGGCCCCGGCCCGGCTGGGTCTTATGTGGCGCCCTGGAGATTTCCGGACGCTCTGGACTTCGATCCAACCGTTCCCAACGAGCACATCGAGGATCGCATGGCCGATGAGGCCTGCGCCTTTCTCGAAGCGAACAAGGACAAACCCTTCTTCCTGAACTACTGGGCCTTCTCCGTGCATGGTCCATGGGATGGAAAGAAATCCCTGATCAAAAAATACGCGGCCAAAGCCGACCCAAAGAATCCACAACGGCTACCCGTTTATGGCGCGATGGTCGAAAGCCTGGACGACGCGGTTGGTCAGTTGCTTGACACCCTCGACCGGCTGAAGCTGAACGAGAACACCATCGTCGTCTTCTTCTCCGACAACGGGGGCAACATGTACAGTCGTGTCGACGACCTTCCACCCACCAGCAACGCGCCCCTGCGCGGCGGCAAAGCCATGATCTACGAAGGTGGCACACGCGTTCCCTGTGCGGTTGTATGGCCTGGACAGACCAAGCCCGGCAGCTTAAGCGAAGCATTCCTGAGCAGCACCGATTGGTATCCAACGCTGATCGATATGCTGAAGATCCCCCGGCCCGAAGGGCTCAAATTCGACGGAGTGAGCCACGTCCCTTCATTGATGGGAAAAGCGGCGCCGCGTGATTCCCTGTTTTGCTTCGTACCGAACTACTACGCGAAACCTGGTACGATTCCCTCAACCTACCTTCGACGCGGCGATTGGAAACTGATCCGTTTCCACGGAGATGGAGATAAAGGAGCCGACCGCTTCGAACTTTACAACCTGGCCGATGACATCGGTGAGTCGAAAAACGTCGCCAAGGCCAATCCGAAACTTGTTAAGGAAATGAATGCTGAGATTACGGCCTATCTTGCCCGAACAGACGCGCTCATTCCTGTTCCAAATCCCGCATACAAATCCGATGCAAAGATCGCATCCGCTTCGCCCGCAACGCAGCGAAAGCGCCAGGACCCAACCAAGCATTTCGAACGGAGCGATCGAAACAAAGACGGTTTCGTTACTCTCGAAGAATTCATCGGCAACCCAAAGAACCGCAATGTGCCCGCGTTGACGAAGCAGTTCAAAAAGAGGGATGCCAATCACGACGGACGCCTCACCTTGAAAGAGATGAAGAAATAGCGGTAAAACTGAGTCAACGAAGACCGAGTGATGCACCCGAATTGAAAGATGAAATCCGACAACTAAACTAATGATTAAGGGACTAAATAATACGAAAAGAACAGCCGGACCAATAGCGCTCACCGTTTGTCTGTTCGCCATGATTGCGTTGAGCGCCCATGCAGGCGCGAAGCCACCCAATATTGTCCTGATTCTGTCGGATGATCAGAGTTATACCGACTACAGCTTTATGGGGCATCCTCACATCGAGACCCCCCACCTCGACAAGCTGGCATCCGAAAGCGCCCTCTTCCGACGCGGCTATGTGCCCACCGCCCTGTGTCGACCGGCCTTGATGTCACTGGCCACCGGTCTGTATTCGCATCAGAACAAAACCACCGGAAACAACCCGGCAAGCACGCCCGCAAACAAGGCCCACGCGAAAAAAGCCGGCAAGGACATCCGCGAAGTTCTCATTTCCCACATTGACGAGACCGGCGCGCTTCCCCAATGGCTCGCCAAGAAAGGCTACGTCAGTCACCAGAGCGGCAAGTGGTGGGAAGGCTCCTACCAACGGGGTGGATTTACAGAGGGAATGACCCGGGGCTTTCCCGAACCCAAAGGAAGACATGGAGACGACGGCCTCAAGATCGGCCGCGACGGAATGAAGCCGGTCTTTGATTTCATCGATCGCTCCGTGAAGGATGAGAATCCGTTCTTTGTCTGGTATGCCCCCTTCCTTCCTCACACACCGCACAATCCGCCCAAGCGGTTTCATGACAAATACCTGGCCAAGGGCGTCCAGAAGCGCGTCGCCCAGTATTATGCCATGTGCGAATGGTTCGACGAAACCTGTGGTCAGCTGATGCAGCACATCGATGACACCGGCATCGCCGAAAACACGCTCGTCATTTATGTCACTGACAATGGCTGGGTCCAGTCCGAGAACGGCTCCTACGCCGAGCGATCCAAGCGCAGTCCCAACGAAGGCGGGACGCGCACGCCGATCATGTTCCGTTGGCTGGGAACTATTCCAGCTGCCGACCGGAAGGAGCTGTGTTCGTCCATCGATCTTGTCCCGACGATACTGGCTGCGGCCAGCGCCGAGGGGCCGCACGACTTTCATGGGCTCAATCTTTTGACAAAGCTAAAGAGCGGCAAGGCGATCGAGCGGAATACCTTGTTCGGCGAATCTTTCGCGCACGACATCGCTGACATCGAGAACCCGCAGGCGTCGTTGCTCTATCGCTGGGTGATACGCGGTCATGACAAACTCCTCCTCACCTACAACGGAGCTCCCGGGAAAATGAAGTATCCCCCTCAGGGAGGTGAAACCCAGCTCTTCGATTTGAAAGACGACCCCGGCGAAAAGGTGAACATCGCCGCCGGTAATCCGGATCGGGTGAAGGAACTCAGCGCGCTTCTGGAGGGGTGGTATGTTGCCGATGAACGCCAGGCCGGCAAAGTCGCGCCGGTGGCTCCAAAGCCGGAGCGGAAGCGGAGGAAATCGAGATAAGAGAAAATAATCCCGCGATGAGGAACGAGCAACGGATGGTTGCGGAAAATGAATAAGCGAGAATTTGAAAGAGTCGAAGTGGGTTTCAAATGATTAGGGTTCTTAATTTAATGCTTTGCATGGCGGTAAGCGCATCCGCAGCGTTTGCCCAATCTCTGGAGAATACGGCGCATGCGCGGCAGATTGATCAACTGGCGCTTGAGCAGTTGAAGCAGATCGGTCAGAACCGCCGACCCGGCATCGACGATTATGCGTTCTGCCGCCGTGTCTATCTGGATGCCATCGGTCGCATTCCAACGATTGACGAGTTGGATTCTTTCATTGCGGATCAACAGCCGGAAAAACGCGCCCGCCTGGTCGACAAGCTTCTTAATTCCAAAGGCTACTCGAGTCACTGGCACAACTACTGGGCTGATCTGCTGCGGGTAAAATACGTTGGGGACAAGTTGCATCACCCCGGGAATTATTCGGAGTGGATCAAGGAATCGCTCCGCGGCAACAAGCCCTACGATCAAATGGCCCATGAATTGATCAATGCCAGTGGCGAGCTCTACAAGCCCGGCAACGGCGCCACCGGATTCTATGCCCGGGAACCAATGCCCCTCGATCATCTGGCCAATTCAGTGAAAACCTTTTTGGGATTGAGCATTGAATGCGCCCAGTGTCACGATCACCCCTTCGATGATTGGACGCAGAAAGACTTCTACAAACTGGCCGCCTTCAGCTCCAAGACCCACTTGAGAGTCGATCCAACACCCACTGTCGAGAAGAAGACCTACGCCCGGGACCGGAAGATTCTGAAAAACAAGGATTTTGATGAGTGGATCGTTTACCGCGAATCCATCCGCGTGAAACACGCCGCGATCTACGGGAATGGCACCGGATTCATGCGCTTGCCACATGACTATCAATATGACGACGGCGAACCCTTTGAGGCCATGGAAGCCGATGTGCTCTTTGGCGACATGCCAAAGGTTAATCACAAGCTCACCAAAGCCGAGCTGGATGCGCTCAAGAACCATCACTTCGGACCGGAGATCAATGCGCGCCAATCCCTGGCCGACTGGATGACCTCTCCAGATAATCCCATGTTCACCAAGTCCATAGTGAACCGTATGTGGCATCAAGTCATGGGCGCTGAATTGGCGGGCCCGCTTGGCGCTTTGACGCAGGAAGAAATGGGTGATCACCCCGCCCTGACCCAAAAGCTGATCGAGATCATGAAAGCTTTGGATTATGATCTCAAAGCATTCTTAAGCGTCCTCTTCAACAGCAGGACCTACCAGAGCAAGGCGCTGGCCCTCAATGCAGACGCGCCCAAATATATTCTGGATGGCCCCATCGTTCGAAGGCTCTCTGCCGAAGCCATCGTTGACTCGTTCCTCAGCCTCAAAACGGAAACGCCGGATCGATATGTGGCGACCGAATTCAAGTGGGACGGTTTTACGAACTTTTACGAAAAGTCCCAGAAGATGGGCGTGAAGGATTTTGTGAGTTATTCAATCAACGGACCTGGTCGCGGCGCATTTCAGAAACGGGAAGAAAAGGCAGCCAAGAGGCGCAATGGCGCAACAGGGCCCGAACATTTGTGGAGGGTCTCTTCATATGGCCATGTTGACGGCAATCATGAGGTCGCCATGTTGATGGGTAAATCCGATCGTGATCTAATCGATGGAGCCAACAAGGAACCGGACATTCCGCAGATCCTTTTTCTGATGAATGGCGATTTGGAGCATGAAATCACCACCCAGCCCAAAGCCTTTATTCATCGCAAGCTGGACAGCGTGAGCGATCCCGCCAAGCGAATGGAGATTATCTGGAAGGCCATTCTGAGTCGCTTGCCCAAAGAATCGGAGAAGCCATTGTTCTCCAATGATCAGGACGATCTGATCTGGGCCCTGCTCAATTCCAACGAATTCAAATTTGTAAGATAGAACGATGAACCGTCGAAAATTCATATACAGCATCGGGATGACAGGGATGTCTCTGCCCTTCCTGAATGCGGCTTCCGCAGCCGCGCAAGCGCCCAAAGCCAGGTCGGTGATCAACATCTTTCTTTCCGGCGGGTTGAGTCAGTATGACAGCTTCAATATGGAGGTGGATAAAGCGGTCATTGCCAAATCAAGGATCATCAAGAGCAATGCCGATGGCGTCCGCGTGAGTCACTATTTCCCCACCCTGGCCCAACAGATGGACAAGCTTCTGGTCATCAATTCCATGAAGTCCAACCAGGGCGCCCATCCTGCGGGGATCTACAAGATGATGACCAGCTACAACCCGCGATCATCGATCACGCACCCAGAACTGGGGGCCTGGATCAACAAACGCATGACCACTGAGCGGGACAGCCTGCCAAACTTTGTCAGCATTGGAAAAGGCAGCGCTGGAACTGCGGGGTTTTTCCCGGGTCAGTGGGCGGCATTGCCCGTCAAGAACACGAGCGCCGGAATCGATTTTGTGAAGCGGAACGCCGCGGTCGACGAAGGCAAGTTCAAGAAGCGACTTGGCATCCTGGATTCACTGAATGGAGATTTCGATCAGGACTATGGCACAAAGGATACCAAGGCCTATGTCGACACCTACAAGGGCTCGCTGAAGTTCATGAATTCAAAGGATATTGACGCCTTCGATCTGGAAAAAGAGAACGAGCATATTGTCAGTCTGTATGACAGGCAGGAGTTCAGTCGCAGCTGCATGCTGGCAGGGCGCCTTGTTGAACGCGGCGTGCGTTTTGTCAAAGTGGAACTCGGCGGCTGGGACTATCACGATGACCTTTATGGCAGGCTGCCATCCAACGCCAGCAAGCTGGACAAAGGCTTGTCGTCTCTGCTCACGCACCTGAGCCAAAAGGGTCTGTTGGATTCAACGTTGGTGGTTGTCTCAACGGAGTTCGGCAGGAAGCCGGGCGTGAATCCCAACAAGGGCAGAGATCATCACCCGGACGGTTTCACATGCCTGATGGCTGGCGCCGGCGTCAAGGCGGGGCAGATCTACGGCAGCACGACGAAAGATGGCCAATCCGCCGCCGACAATGTTTTGGACGTGACTGACTTCAACGCCACGATCGCCTGGAGCCTCGGCATTGATCCCGCGTATGAGGAAATGAGCGCCAGCGGCCGCCCCTTCAAACTGGCCAACAAAGGCGAAGCTCGCGAAGCGCTGTTTGCCTGATCCCTTGTCGCACATCAAACAACGCCGATCAGTCCGATCAGTCCGATCCGAGCGATCGATCTGATCCGACCGATCCGTCCAATTGCCAAAATGAAAAACCTCCTCCTAATCTTCACATTAATCGCCTCAGCCGCCCACGCGGCGGAGCCAGTTCGACAGGCTCACGACAAGCCGCAATCGGATGGATCAACAAATGCCAGTCCGGCTCGGACCTCCCCCAACGTCATCCTCATCTACACTGACGATCACGGCTACACGGACCTGGGCGTGCACGGAATCGACAAGCACGTTGACACGCCGATCATGGACAAGCTTGCCCGCGGCGGCGCACTAATGACCGCGGGCTACAGTTCGGCTCCGCAGTGTCAGCCGTCACGCGCCGGGCTGATGGCCGGGCGCATCCAGAACGAGTTCGGATTCCCGCACAATGCCTGCGACGCGGGCGAGGGCAAGGGCCGCATGCCACGCACCTACGCCAAAGGTACGGACATGGCAGGTCAGCCACTCCTGACCATCGCCGACCGGATGAAGAAGCTCGGCTACGTCACCGGCTTCTCCGGCAAGTGGCACCTTGGCCCGCTCAACACCTCCAAGCCGAAGTTCGACCCACGCGCCCGCGGGTTTGACTACTACTGGACAGGCTCGATGAATAGCGGGCAGGCCAACCTCACGCTCGATGGCAAGCCTGCGCAGCACCACGCCAAGCGCGGCCTGCCCAAGGGCGTCGCCAACCGCGTCATCCTGCAGGGCAAGTACGGCGAGTCGTTCATCACGCTCAGCAAAGACAAGCCGTTCTTCCTATACCTGTCGCTCTTCGGCCCGCACATCCCGCTCATCGAAAAGTCCGACCCGTACTACAAGAACTTCCCCAAGCTCGACTACCCACACTACGACGGATGGCGGGACGATCGACGTCGCATGGGTCTCGCACTGATCAAATCCATCGACGACGCGGTCGGCGGGGTGATGGCAAAGCTGCGCGCGCACGGGCTCGAAGAGAACACGCTGGTTCTCTTCGCCAGCGACAACGGCGCGCCGACGAAGATGGGGCGCAACGGCCCGGGACTGCCTGGCGGACCGCCCGGCACGAAGGGCGGAGTCTGGGACGGCTCGAACAACGTGCCCATGCGCGGCGAGAAAGGCAGCTTGTTCGAGGGCGGCATCAGAGTGCCGATGTTCGCCTATTGGAATGGCAAGATCGTACCGGGCACGGTGATCAAAGAGATGGTGACGACGCTCGACCTCACCGCGACGACGCTTAAGGTCGGAGGCGGAGCGATCCCCGGCGAGTTTGATGGCGTTGATTTGCTGCCGCGATTGACGGGCAAAGCGGGCAAGATTGATAGGCCAAAGCCAATGTTCTGGGAGTTCTGGCAGACCCAGGCGGTGCGTGTTGGCGACTGGAAGCTATGGCGCTCGAGTACGCAGGAATTGCTATTCAACGTAGCGAAGGATCCGTATGAAATAACCAATCGTGGGCGATCCGACGCAGAGGTCGCGACAAGGTTACGGAAGTTGTTGGATCAATGGTCTGCTTCGCTGCCGCGTCTGAACAAAGCCCAACAGGATGCGAGCGAGGTATTCGCCTGGCCGCTCTCAGGCGCACCGAAAGGCACTAAGCCCGATCCGCGCTACCGAGTGCCCTACGCCAACCCGAAGCCCGCGCCTTACCCCGCTCCGATTCAGAGGGCAGCTGATGAGCGAGACCTAGGGCAAGAAAATAGGTGACAAAAATGAGTGACTGGACGAGAAGAAATTTCATAGGTGCCCTCGGGGTGACGGGCATGGTGGTGCCACTACAGTTCTCCCATGCGAAAGGTCCGGACAGTCCTCCGGAAATTTCAGCCAGTGTTTTTCCATGGGACTTGGCCGATGAGGGACTGGAGCAGGTGCTGGATAACCTGCAGGAAATGGCGGGGGCCAATTCGGTCTATATGTGCAACCTCTCTCAAGAGACCCGTCCCTTTCGGGGTGGTGAGTATCCCCACAATCCTGTGAGGAAAACCTACACGTGCGAGGATTGCCGAATTTACTGGCCGCCGGACATGCAATACTACGGCAAGATCAAACCCCTGCGGACCGAGCGGGAATTCCTCGCCAAAACCGATTGGGTGAAGGAGTTCACGACGGCGGCGCACAAACGGGGAATGAAAGCCGGGGTTGAGCTGTTTCATGCCTGGATTGATCCATCCAGATTCGAAAAAGAGTTACCGGATTCCATCCAGGTGAACGTATTCGGCAAGCGGGTCATCACGCACAATTACGGCAACCCCGCCGTTTGCCTGAACAGTCCAGCGTTCCAGGAGTATGCCGTGGGGCTCTATTCGGATCTCGCTGCCAACTATGACCTGGATTACCTCCAGTCTGTCCTGATCCCCTATGTGCTGCCGACCAAGTACCTGACCCAGAACCTGCCCCCGGATCCCATCGAATGGGCCCTCGTCGCCCCAGAAAAAGGCGGATGCTTTTGCGGGCATTGCGTGGCCGCGGCCAAAAAGTCAGGCTTTGATTTGGAGGAGGCCAGGAAGGAACTCCTGATCCTGGCAAAGCAGGATAAAAAGCCCATCATACAGTCCGGCATTCTGGCAGAAGAGTATCTCCGACAGCATCCCGTGCTGAAACGCTGGCTGGATTTTCGCTGCGAGTCGGTGAACAACCTCTACCGGATGACCAGTACCGCGGCGAGATCCTTCAAGCCGGATATCGACATTCGCTGGAATCACTATGTCCGAACCCATAGCTACTATTCTGGTGTCGACCTGCCTTCTTTCATGAACCACGTGGATTCCATCCGGGCCAATGCCTTCGTGGAACACTCAGACGATCTGAAACTCGTTCATGATAAGGTGAAGTACCTGGAGAATTTCGAAAAGGCTGCCGGGGATCGCGTTCACTGGGTGGCGGCGCTGGATATCCGGGGCAAAGACCCGGCGATCCTGGAGAAAAGTGCCGAACTCTCCTCGTATACCGGCTGTGACGGCTATGCGCTGAGCCACTACGGGGGAGCTACCTTCGAGAACTTGAAGGCGGTGAAACGGGGCCTTCAGAAATCAAAATGGGCGGATCACTTTGAATAGGCCTCTGTTTGGTTCCCATGAAATTGATGAAGCAGGTGTGGCCCTCATCCGGGACTGGATCACCTCACTTCCGGAGAACAATTAGCACGAAAGACTATCATGAAAAAAATTATTATTGTAGCGGCTCTTCTTTTCTCATCTGCGACGGCGGCCTTGGCGAAACCGGCACCAAATATTCTGTTTATCATTTCAGATGATCATGGTTGGGGGGACTTGCCGTCGAACTGGGACAAGACCGAGGTCCAGATGCCACGACTCGACGCGCTGGCAAATGGCGGAACGCGCTTCACTGATTATCACTCGGTGCCGCTGTGTGCACCTTCGCGCGCCTGTTTGTTCACCGGGCAGTTCACGAGTGAAAACGGCATGTGGCGCGGTCCTGGCGGCGTTCCAGGTGAACCCGGATACAAGGGAATCAAGCGCGACGTCAAAATGCTCTCCGAGTATCTGTCCGATGCCGGCTACGCGACTGGTGGTTTCGGCAAATGGCATATGGGCGCGCAACCGGGAGAATTCCCCAATGATCGTGGCTTTGACGAGTATCGTGGGTTCCTGGGTGGCTCGAGCCCCTATTGGATAAAGAAGCAGAAGTCCAAAATGCTCCACAACGGCAAGCCCGACGACGCCGAGGGCCATACGACCGAACTGTTCACCGAATGGTCTGCCGATTTCATCCGGGAGAATGCCGCCAAGAAGAAGCCCTTTTTTTGCTATCTTTCCTACAACGCCGTCCATGGCCCGATTCGCACTGACAAGGCAAAGCCGCCCTCGGCGCCGAAGGAGTGGGTAGACAAGGCGATTGATCGCGGCGTCAGCTTTTTACGCAGTGACTACGTCGCGGTGCTCGAGCACATGGATCACAACATCGGCAAACTGGTCGACCTGCTCGACGAACTGAAGATTCGGGACAACACCCTTATCGTCTTTGTCAGTGACAATGGTGGCTGCAAGATGGATGAAGGCCCGGGCGGCAGATTCCCCGGCAACAACGGTGCCTTCCGTGGTAGCAAGGCCACGACTTATCAAGGCGGCCTCAGTGTGCCTTTTCTGATGAATTGGCAGAGCCAGGTGCCGGAAGGCACGGTCTCGGACGGCAAGGTCATGCACGCTGACGTCTTTGCCACATTGCTTGATGCCGCCGGCATCCCCTTGCCGAAGATGAACGGCAAGAATCCCATGCGCGGTATGTCGTTGATCCCGCATATGAAGTCCAGCGGCAAGGAGGTGATTCCCGAGCGCACGATGATCTTCGAGCTCTGGGGCAACGTCGGCGTACGCAAGGGGAAGTACAAACTCTGGGGTGACGTCGGGCGGGATTTCTCTCCGGATTGGCCGACGCTGGTCGCCAAGCTGAAGGAGAGCGATCTCGGGCTGTTTGATCTCAGCAAAGACGTCGGCGAACAGAACGACCTGCGGACTCAGTTGCCGGAGGTGTACGACTCACTCAAGAAGGAGCTGATCGATCACTTTACCAACGTCAATGCGGAGTATCCCTCGGCCAAGACACACCCGGAACTATTTGAGGCCTACAAGAATGCGCCGGCACCCGCGGCCAAGAAGCCACGGAAGAAGAAGCCCCGGAAGAAGGCCGCGCCTAAGGCTGCCGATGCGAAACCTGCGGCAGCTGCCGGAAAAGGCGGCAGAAATAAGGCCTTCGCCGCCATGGATAAAAATGGAGACAGCAAAGTCACTCAGGAAGAGATCGAAGCCTCGCCCATCTCGATGATGCCTCCAGGGCTGATCAATACCATGAGCAAAGACGACATTTACGACCTGTTGGCCTATTTCATCTCGGGTGGCGATCCCAAACATTCTGCCTTTAAAAAGTAGGCCTTCCGAAAGATATATCTAAAACATAACAAAATGAAAAACATCCCAAAAATATTCAAAATTCTATTACCTATCTTAAGTCTGTTCGGCGCTATATGTATGAATACAAAAGTCGGCAGGGAATTGATCGGTTCATTCCTTGAAGCATTGGCCGAAAATCGGTTTACTGCTCAGGGACGTGCTCATTCTGGAATTTGAATCATGAGCAAAGAGCTCTGTTTAGACTTGGATCATAATGAAGAAGACAAGAACACGTTGGCCTATTCAGCTGGTCATAATGGTGCTGCCCGCACTTTCGATCCTGAACCTGCCGGAAGCCCTCGCAGAGTCAAAGCCGGACGAAATCGTGGCGATGGACCTGCTGACCGTCAAGGAACCGGGATCGCAAGCTGAGTCACGGCTGCGGGTCATCCGGTTGACGACGCGGAGCGGAGCTAAGGGCTATGGGGATTATCTTGATTTCGGTCTGCCCGCCCTGAATGCGGAAGAGACACTTGCGCGGTTGGTGAACCGTTATGCCGAACAGGATCATAAGAAAGATATCTTTCTGACCGACCCTTCGATGCGGGCCGTTGGGGTCGGTCACACCGTCATGGGGCAGACTGCCGAGCAATTACTCCATGCCCAACCCGTAACTGGATTGGGCAAGAATGCATTGTTCCACAGAGAAGGATTCGGCCCGATGTGGCAGGGCCCGGGAAAATCAGCACTGGTCATCGCCCTGCAGGCAGCCTTGCTCGACCTCACAGAGGAAAGCGGTCCATGCCGGGTGCGGCTCTGTCCGTCGATTACGATTGACCAGGAGGTAAACGGCAAGCGCCGGCTGAGTACGCCTGACGAAATGCAGCAGACGGTGGCGTCGCTCAAGGAAGCTGGCTTTACCGCCGTCCGACTGGAATTGGCCGGCGTCCTGGAGGATGAGATGAAGGCGCGCGGCGAATGCGCACCCTACCGCTATCCACAGGAGGTGCTGGGACGTATCGACAGACTGGTCTTGGCGTCGAAAAAGGCAGCCGGCGCGGAAATGGATGTGATCGTCGCCGCCAACATGAACTTGAGCACGGATGGCATGAGCTTCCTCGCACTGCATTGCCAAAGAAATGAGGTAACCCTGCTCGAAAATCCCATGGCGCTCCGGCACCTGCCGGAACAGGGTGAGACACGCAAGGAGTTCATCCAACCCCTTGGGTTTGGCGGAGATTATCATGTGCTTGAAGACTTCGCCCAGGGCATCAAGCAGCAGATCGGCACAGTCCTGGTACCGAATGCTGGCCGCATTGGCGGAGTGACAATGCTCGCTCGGACGGCCGACCTGGCGAAGGACGCCAAGCTGAAGGTGGCGCCAGCGGTGCAAGGTGGTCCTCTTTCATTGCTGGCTGTAGCACGGTCACTCTCCGGACGCGATGAGGTGCTGTGGGTGACATCCCCCTACCAGGATGAATGGTTGAAGACTGACGGTGTGCTGAAGATCCCCTTGCGGATGACGCAAGGATCCCTGGTTGCGGAATCGTGTGAGATTGATGAAACGAAGTTTCAGGTGAGGCGTATCGCCCAGGCAGAAACAACGACCAAGGAGAAATGATGAACCATCAAGTAATAAGCAATCAACTAAATCGTCGAGGGTTTCTCAAGAGCTCTTTGTTGGGGGCGGGTGCGCTTGCGGGCCTGCCGTCGCTCGGCCACCTGCTATTGGCAGCTGCCTCTGACAAGACCAGCCGCATCAAAGCGCTGGAACTGCTCGTATTGAAACGCAATCGCGAGCAGCGGCGCGTGCTGAAAGTTATCTCAAGCACAGGCGCAGCTGGTTATGCGGATTTCCCGGACGTCGACTACGCGCCAGCACTGGGCGGTGTCGCCAAAAAACATCTGATCGGTGCCAATCCCTATGCCGTGGAAGCCATCTGGTCAAAGATGCGGCAGGCGGGTGTCCTCTGTTCGCATCGCACCGCCTTGGATTATGCACTATGGGATCTGCTCGGCAGGGAAACCGGGAAGCCTGTCTACGAGCTGCTCGGAGGTCCGGTTCGCGACCGGATCAGGATCTACTACTATGGCAAACCGCCTCGGCAGAAACTAGCGCTTGAAGACGCATGGCGCGCCATGGGTCGAGAACTTGCCAAACAGCCCGGTGCGGCCGTGAAGACGGATCCATTTGCTGTCTTCGAACAAATTGGCGGTAAGAAAGCCTGGGAGGATACGATCTACGAGGGCGGTGGGAGAATGCCGACCGAAGAGAACATCGCCTTTAACGAAATGGTTTTCCGTTGCCTTCGTGAAGGGGCTGGCGACAAGCTTGACCTGATTCACGGCGGCCACGGCCAGTGCTCTGCCGAAGGGGCTATCGCGACCTGCAAAAGGCTTGAACAGTTTGACCTTCTCTGGATGGAAGAGCCGGTGCCACCAACCAGTAGCATGGATGAAATGGCCAAAGTGGCAGGTGCCACCACGGTTCCCGTTGCTACAGGAGAAAACCTTCAGGGTCTGGAAGACTTTACCCGTCTGATCGATAAGCGTGCGGCGTCGGTTCTCAATCTGCCTCCGCCCAACGTCGGAGGACTGACGGAAGCGCGCAAGATCGCCACCCTGGCCGAAATACGAGGCATGCAGATTGCGCCGCATTTCTTTTCGTATGGACCTTTATCCTGGGTCGCCATGGCCAACCTTTGCATGGCCACACCCAATGTGTTGATCCTTGAAGCGAATGCGATGAGAGAAATGAATCCGCCCCGGCCCATCAATCGTGCGAGAAACAAGAATCTCTTTTTCAAAGAACCGATCAAAATCGACGGCTACTACTTCGTGCCTTCTGGTAAACCGGGATTGGGCTATGAATATGATGAGAAATTCGTTGTGAGCCGGAAAAGGTTGGCGTGAATTACCCCACGACTCACGATGTTCAGAAGTTTTTGTCCAGAATTCTGCAATTTCATGGACCTGATCTGAAAAATGACAAACTCACCAACTCTCATCAAATTCTTACTGTCAGTTCTCTGTCTTCTCGCCGCGGTATCTCCAGGCTTCAGTTCGGAAGATTCCAAGTTTAAGTCCGAGCTATTCAAGAAAGGAAAGCTGGTCTACTCCGACGACTTTGAGGGGGAGCTGAACCGGATGTATTGGGGGCAACCAAAGGGCAAGAGCATCAAGGATGTCACAGCCAAAACTTTCGCCATCGAACCCAATTGATTGTCATCCTGACTAGATTCTATCATAGTCAGCACGCATCGCTTTTCCCGTAAGAGAGAAGAAACCAAAATGAAAATTCACTCCCTCTTGCTTCTTTTTTCCTTGCTGGCCACGCTCTCCTTTGCGGGAACGAACAAGCCGAACGTCCTGTTCATCGCAGTCGACGACCTCAACGATTGGGTGGGCTGTCTGGGCGGGCACCCGCAAACGAAGACACCGAATATCGACCGCCTCGCGGCCCGCGGGATGCTTTTCACCAACGCCCATTGCCAGGGCACCATGTGCAACCCCTCGCGGATCAGTTTGCTGTGGGGTAGCCGGCCTTCCTCGACCGGGTTTTACGACAACCACTATCATGTCTCCAAGGAACCGGAGTTCCTCAAAAAACACGTCAGCCTCCCCAACCACTTTGCCGCCAACGGCTATCGGACGCTGACCGCAGGCAAAATCTTTCATACTGGAACCTATTCGCAAATCGTGGGTCCTCGTCCCGGGCAGTGGCGCAAGGGACTCGACCGGAAAGTTCACGACAAACCAAAGGGATGGCACGGCATTTGGGATTTCGGACCTCAGGACTATGAGGAGACGAAATTCACCGATCACGTCACCGCCACCTGGGTCGCCGAGCAGCTCGGCAAGGAATCCGACAAACCGTTTTTTCTCTCCTGCGGGTTCTATCGTCCGCACGTACCGTTTTTTCCACCGCGCCGGGTCTACGACAGCCTCGAGAAGGTAGCATTGCCGGAGGTGAAGGAAGAGGACTGGAGCGACGTCCCGGATGCGGCCCGCAAGGTGTCGCTTAGCAACCCCAAGATCCCGACCCACGATTGGATGAAGGAAAAGAACCGCTGGCAACTTGCGGTGCATGCCTACTTGGCCTGCGTCCGCTGGACCGACGAGCAACTGGGTCGCGTACTCGACGCCTTGGACAAGGGCCCTCATGCCAAGGACACCATAGTCGTGCTGTTCTCGGATCACGGTTACCATCTCGGCGAAAAGCAGCGCTGGTCCAAGTTTTCTCTTTGGGAACGCACCACGCGGATTCCCCTGATCATCAGCGTACCTGAAGGCATGAAAGGTAGAACCGATCAACCGGTCGAACTCTTGAGCCTTTATCCCACCCTCGTCGATCTTTGCGGACTGTCTGCAAACCCGAAGCTCGAGGGAGTGAGCCTTCTGCCCTTGCTCGAAAACCCTGACGCGAAGTGGGGACACGTTGCGATTTCCACACTTGGGCAAAACAACCATGCAGTCCGAGATCGGCGCTGGCGATATATCCGCTACGCCGATGGAACGGAAGAACTCTACGACCACCAAAAAGATCCCCATGAATGGAACAACCTTGCGAAAGGGGAACTTAATCCGTCCCATGCCAAGGTGATCGCCCGCCTAAAAAAACATCTGCCCAAAATCAATGCCCCCCAGCGGGGTCGCTAAACGTCCACAAAAATGAAAATTCACTCCCTAGTCACCCTCTTTCTTCTCTTTTCTTTGCTGGCCCAATCCTTTGGGCAGGGCGCGAATGGAAAGGCTCCTGCCGCGAAGCCAGCAAATGATTACGACGTCGTTGTCATCGGGGGGACGCCTGCCGGAGTCGCCGCGGCCATCGCCGCGGCCCGCGCCGAGAAAACGGTGATCATCATCGAGCAGGCCCCTTGCCTCGGGGGTGTTCTTTCCTCGGGCGTGCTCAGACTGGATGACAAATACGTGGAAGCGAACAGCGGAGTGATGGATGAATTCCGACTCCGCGTACAAGCCTATCACCGCACGGAGATGGCGGATGATCCCTTGGTGAAGCAACATATGAAGCAAAACCCGCCCTTGCGCTGGAACATAGCTGCAGGCAGGGCCTGGGAGCCGCATACAGCCGCCAGGATTTATGCTGAAATGACCGCCGAGCACAAGAGCATCTCGACGCGCTTCAATGAAGTGGCCGTGGACGTGAAAATGAAAGGCCAGCGGGTCACGGGCGTCCTTACCCGCGAGCGCGACAACCAGGGAAAGCTCGGCCCCCGGCATAGCTATACCGGCAAGGTGATCATCGATGCCACTTATGAAGCCGACTTAGCGGAATATGCGGACATACCTTACCGCATCGGACGGGAAGCCCGCTCCAAGGAAGAGCCGCACGCCGGACTCATTTATACAACGTATTTCCGCAGGGTGAAGGGAACGTTGCCCTCCACTATCCTCCCAGAGAGCACAGGTGAACCCGACCACAGGTCACAGGCATTCACCTACAGAATCACTGCAAAGGATTACGGCCGGCCCGACCATCCCTATCGCCTGAAGGAACCGCCGCCCGGCTACGACCCAGCCAAGTACGGCGGGCCAAAACGTAAACCGATCATACCCAATGGAAAATTTGATCTGCTGGGAATCAACTGGGGAGGCGACTTAGTAGGACACGGCACCCGTTGGGTCTTAGCCGACTGGGAGGAGCGTGTTGAAATAGAAAAAATCTACCGCTACCATGATCTTGGCTACCTCTACTACATTCAGACCAAAGGAGGCTCGCCCAACGTAGGCCTCCCTGACGATGAATTTCAGGACAACAGCAACTTCCCCTACCGCATCTACGTGCGCCAGGGACGCCGCATAGAAGGACTCTACACCTTGACCGAAAGCGACCTGCACAAGGATCTTCGCGGAGACGGGTTTCGCGGACCGCTGCTTCCAGATTCGGTTGCCATTGGAATCTACGGAATCGATGCACACCGTGTTCAAGGCCCCGACGGCCGAAAGGAACCCCCTTACGGAAAAGGCGCCGCTGAAGGTACGCTTCACCTGCATGATGCAACAGGGCCCTACCAGATACCCTATGGCACACTAGTGCCCAAACAACATAACGGAATTCTTTTCCCTGTGGGTATTTCCTGTACGCACGTTGCCATGTGTAGCGTGCGGATGGAGCCTGTATGGTCCTCGCTGGGACAGGCTGCGGGTGTTGCCGCCGCCTTGGCGATCGACAACGAGCAGGAACTCAAGGACGTCCCCGTAAAGCAAATCCAGGATGAACTCCTCAAGCAACGCTCCGTCCTGTTTTTCTACACCGACCTTCCCCTGGATAGCCCGGCATTCACTGCCGTCCAGAAGCTCAGTTTGCTCGGGGCGGTGGCCGGACCTGATATCGATGATTACGACACGGCCGGGAAGTCCAAAGGTTTGGGCAGTTTGGAAATGAAGGCCTACCGCTTCCGCCCCAATGAACCGATCACCATGGGCGAATTTTCTCAATTGGCCGTGAACGGACTGCAAATTCCCCTAAGCATCACCGCCTCGCACTTCACGAACATACCGCGCGGGCATGCCGCCTTCAAGTACGTCGAGACGCTCTACGATTACTCCACGCAGTCCAAACAGCCCTTCTTTGACTTCGAGCCGAGCAAGGACTTCAGGACCGCTCTCGCTCACCCGGATAAAAAGGTAAGCGGCGCCCAAGCGGCAAAAATCCTTTCCGGTCTGCTCAAGAAGAAAGTCCCCGCGCCTGCCAAGCCGGATGCAGACCTTACTCGAGGAGAAGCGGCTCAACTGGTTTATCAGTCTTTGTGAAATTGTTTCAACTTTATCCCAACTTACCATGAGAAAACCATCCTACTTAAGTCTTATGGGCCTTCTTCTCTGCTGCTCCATCGCGCCGTTCTCAAATGCACAAGCCCAACAGCTCTCCGAATCGCGATTGGCG
>JASLPY010000077.1 GCA_030744755.1 Kiritimatiellia bacterium
TTTCTTGGGGTAAACGAAATCTTCCATCTCAGTATAGGCCCGTTCTCATTGATCCATATCGCAGCGCAGATGGCTCAAGGGGGGATAGACGAGTTCGGTATCGTAGTCCGGCAGGGGAGCGTAGCAGTACTCTGAGAATCCGTATCCCCACGTAACTCATGGAGTCTATGCCGTTGACCGCTCAACGATACAGACTGAGAAACTGCTCACGTTGGCGTGTGCTTATGGCTGCCCAGTGGTTATTCGGAGCACAGGTGACAACAGACTGTAGGTCCAATACGGCAGCTGTCGGAAGAGTTGCCTTTGGTGTTGTGATGCGGTGCGTTTTTCATGCATAGTTAGCCCCATTGTTTTTCGTGTGAACAGAAAAGGGGATTAGAATCGCCGGGCATGGCGGGATTTGGGTGGCCAGGAAAATGACAGTTAGGACTCGCATAGCACCATCTCCGACCGGGGCTCCGCACATAGGAACTGCGTACATAGCCCTATTCAATTACGCGTTTGCCAAGAGCCACGGCGGGCAGTTCATATTGAGAATCGAGGACACGGATCATGTCCGCTCCACGGCTGAATCGGAGAAGGCCATCCTGGATTCTCTGAACTGGATCGGCCTGCAGTGGGACGAGGGGCCGGATGTCGGAGGCCCCAAAGGGCCTTACAGGCAAAGCGAAAGATCCGGACTTTACCAGGAGCACTGCATGTCGCTGGTGGAAGCCGGGAAAGCGTACCCGTGTTTCTGCAGTTCGGAGCGTCTCAAGGAACTGCGGAGTCAGCAGATGGCGGACAAGGCCCAGTTCATGGGCTATGATGGCCATTGCTCCGGAATGTCTGCGGACGATGCCAGCAAACGCATGGAGAATGGTGAGTCTTATGTTATCAGGCTGCGTGTGCCCCAGGACGGCGAATGCGTGGTGCAGGACAGACTACGCGATGAGATTCGAATACCCTGGAACATGGTAGACGATCAGATTCTGCTGAAGACGGACGGCTTTCCAACGTATCACCTGGCCAATGTCGTGGATGATCATCTCATGGAAATCACGCACGTCATTCGTGGAGAGGAATGGATAAGTTCCACTCCGAAACATGCGCTGCTTTACGAGGCCTTTGGCTGGGATCCACCAGAGTTCGCCCATTTGCCCCTCCTGCGGAACCCCGACAAGTCGAAGCTGTCGAAGAGGAAGAACCCGACAAGCATTTCCTACTACCAGCGGGCCGGGATTCTTCCCGAGGCTCTCCTGAATTTCCTGGGCCTTATGGCCTACAGCCTTCCGGACGGGCGCGAGGAATTCACGCTAAATGACATGGTAAGTTCGTTCGACCTGGACCGGATAAGCCTGGGTGGTCCGATTTTTGACATCGAGAAGCTCAAGGACTTCAGCGGCAGATATCTCAGGGCCATGGAGCCGGAACAGCTCTACTCCCGTCTCAAAGAGTGGGGGCTCAACGAGACCACGTGGCTCAAGATTCTTCCGCTGGCCCGTCCGCGCCTGGAACAACTCTCGGACCTGGTTGAAATGTCTGCGTTCCTGTTTTCTGACAGGCTGGCGTACGACGTCTCCGAGTTGATCAATGCGTCTGAGAGTGGAGAGAGGGCTGTCGAGCTCTTGCGTATTGTGCAGTGGGAGATTGAGAAAACAACTTGCTGGCAGACCGATGACGTGAAACAGATTTTCTCTCTGTTGAGTGAGAAAGAGGATCTCAAACTGAAGAAACTGATGCCACTGTTCTTCGTGGCGTTCGCGGGTTCTTCAGTTTCACTTCCCATATTTGACAGCATGGTCATCATGGGGAAAGATATGTGCCTGCGTCGGATTCAGTATGCTCTCGAGGCACTGGCGGAAGAGGGTTTTGCACTAAAGGGAAAAGGATTGAAGAGATTCACATCAGCCTACCAGGCTAAATACAACAAGGTATAGGGGCCTGGTTTCGGAATTAAGACGAAAACAACCCCGCCCAGAGGACGGGGTATTGAGAATAGCAGCCTATAGGGGGTGCAATGGGAGGGGCAGCGGCCTCGCTGCCCGCGGACGCCGAGGCCGGCGTCCCTCCCGTAGGAGCGCAGCGGCATAGCCAAGCGCCCTGATCCTGCCCGGAGGACTGGGATTTCGGAGAATGTAATGAATGACGACAAGACGACTCCATCAGACTTTATAAGAGACATCGTTGCCGAGGATCTCAAGGCGGGGAAGCACAGGGATATCGTGACACGTTTTCCGCCGGAACCCAACGGCTACCTGCATATTGGCCATGCAAAAGCTCTTTGCCTCGACTTTGGTGTCGCGGAAGAGAACAACGGCGTCTGCCATCTTCGCTTCGACGATACTAATCCTGAAAAGGAGAGCACGGAGTACGTTGAGGCCATAAAGGAAGATATTCGCTGGCTGGGCTTCGACTGGGGAGATCACCTTTACTTTGCGGCAGACTACTTCGAGAAGATGTACGAATATGCCGTTAAGCTCATAAGCGACGGCAAGGCATACATATGTTCGCTCACTCCTGAGGAATTCAAGGAGTGCAGGGGTGTTCCAACGCGACCCGGGAATCCGAGCCCGTGGCGGGACAGGCCGGCAGAAGAGAACCTCGATCTCTTCAAGAGAATGAGGGCGGGTGAGTTTGAGGACGGTTCTTACGTGCTTCGTGCGAAGATCGACATGGCGTCACCCAATCTACATATGAGGGATCCCGCCCTGTACCGGATAAAGAGGGCACACCATTATCGAACCGAAGATAAGTGGTGTATCTACCCCACGTATGATTTTGCTCACTGCATAGAGGATTCCATTGAAGGCATCACCCACTCGCTATGTTCCCAGGAATTCGAAGTGCACCGTCCGCTTTATGACTGGATTCTCAAGGAGTTGGAAGTCTACCAGTCACGCCAGATTGAATTTGCACGTTTGAACATCACCTACACTGTCTTGAGTAAAAGAAAGCTGGTCCGCCTTGTGGAGGAGGGGCACGTAAATGGATGGGATGATCCGCGGTTGCCGACTCTTTCGGGGTTGCGAAGGCGGGGTTTCACTCCTTCCGCGATACGCGAGTTCATTAACAGGGTTGGCCTTACCAAGGTCGAAAGCCTTACGGATATAGCCCTGCTTGACCATTGCATCAGGGAGGAACTGAACAAGACGGCTCCCAGGGTCATGGGCGTCCTCGATCCGCTCAAACTGGTCATTGACAATTACCCCGAAGACCAGGTCGAGGAGGTCGAGGCGATAAACAACCCTGAGGATGCATCTGCAGGATCCCGAAAGCTTCCGTTCTCGAAAGAACTCTACATCGAGAAAGATGATTTCAGGGAAGAAGCTCCGAGGAAGTTCTACAGGCTGAAGCCGGGACAAGAGGTGAGGCTGAGGTACGGGTACTTTGTGACCTGCACGGAGGTGGTGAAAGACGAGGGCACCGGCGAGATAATCGAAGTCCATTGTACTTATGACCCCGAGACGAAGGGAGGCGATTCTCCCGACGGCAGGAAGGTCAGGGGAACAATTCACTGGGTGTCGGCCGCTCATGCGCTTGACGCCGAGATCCGTCTTTACGAGCGCCTGTTTACGGAAGAGAGACCCGATGATCTCCCGGAGGGGCAGGATTTTACTTCATGCCTGAATCCGGATTCCCTGTCGGTCATCTCCGCCAAGGTGGAGCCCGGACTTGCTTCGGCAACTCTGGGAAGCCGCTTCCAGTTCGAGAGGAAAGGCTACTTCTCGATTGATCCTGTTGCCTCTTCGGCTGGCGGCCCGGTGTTCAACCGCATCGTCCCTCTGCGCGACAGCTGGTCGAAGATACAGAAGAAGGGCTGAGGATTAGGTGTTGTGGGTTGGTCACCCCTGGCCCGCAGGGAAGCGGCCCATGGGGATGGGGCCGCCCACAGAGAGGGGCCGCCAGACCTGGTCGGCAACAGGGTCAGTCTACCTGATGGCCTGAAACTACGGCTGCCGGAAGCCCTTAAAGATCAACGCTCTTCTTGTGACGGCTGCCTGGCTCTGATATTATTGTCTCCAATCTAGCGTGGGGGGATTGGGGAAACTGTGATGAGTGGTCAGGGAACTTGGAATAGCAGATGTTGTCATTTCGTTGTGGCGGTGACCGCGGGAGCATGTTCGTTCTCTACCCTTTTGGCTTCACTTGTTTTCCTGCTAGGCCTGCCTCCTGGTGTGATCGTGGCTGCGGACGATGCCGGCGGATGGGTACAGGAGAGACTGGAATTTGAGGATCCACTACCTCCCGGCACCCCGGTAAAGGTGGTCAACCATTACGGTGATGTCAGGGTCAAGGGAATCAAGGACGATCACCTGCCTGTCTTTGCCGTGCTTCAGAAACGCACGGACACGGCATTCAATCCACGTGTCGAGATCAAACACGGTGAAATCTCTACTGTCACTGTTGTTGCGGGAGGGGCAGAAGGGAGATCCACGGGTTCCAGCGTGGTGAAGGATCCGGGCTTCAGGGTTGATCTTGCGGTCTTCATTCCTCCAGCTTCCGATGTGAGTGTTGAAACGGGGAATGGCTTGATCAAGGTGAAGGGACCGAAGAAGAGGATCTCGGCAACATCCGTGATGGGGAACATAACGCTTTACCCTTACGACCAGGTGATCGCGGAGACGCGGGATGGTACCATCCAGACGATGTTCAAGAGCGGCGATTGGTCAGGAGACTCAAGCTTTAAGACACTTACCGGCGATATTTGGGTGAGGCTGCCCCGCCCTGTGGATGCGAAGGCTGATGTGATGACTTCGGGCGAGATAGCGACTGACTTCTCCATGGATATTAAACGACCGCTTCGCAGCCGGATGAAATCGGGAAACGCGCGCATTTCAGAGAGCAAGAATGGCAGGAGGGGGCCACTGGCAAGGGGGCTTCGGCGAATTATCAATCCTTTCAGACGAGTGCCAACAGTTGAAATAGAGAGCAATATAGGTTCAGTCCACCTTCAGGCCTGGTTTGCCGAGTGGAAGGAATCTGTGGAGGGCGATGAATGAATGTGATGTTCAATGCTGATAGACGAGGTTCGCCGGCAAGGTACAAGTCCATTGTATCTTTCTCTGTTCTTGCCGTTGCCATTCTGGGGTCACTGGCTTCCGGTTTACTGGCTGCCGATCAGGACGGTGCGCCCGTAGTGGTCAAGGGTGCCCAGTTCATGGAACCGGTCCCGCCCCGTACGATAATGGTGGACCTGCGGGATCTACCTAAGCCCAAGCCGTGGCAACCGGGTGACCCGGTGAGGGACGTACCGCGGCGTCATAGGCACAAGCCAAGGAAGTTCCCTCGCCCCGAGCCCAGGGTTGACCCTCTCCTTGCCTTGCAGGAGGAGGCAACGACGCGGATAAAGCAGAAGGCCTTCACAACCCCCATACTGAGTTTTCAGGGTCAGGACTATAGCAGTGTCAACCCGCCCGACACCGTAGGCGACGTTGGATTGCTCTACTACATACAGGCAATCAATCACTTCTCAGGGACCATGTACACGGTTTACAGCAAGACGAACGGCGGCGTTGTTGCGGGTCCGTTTCTCCTTTCCGATCTGGGCGGGGCTGGAAGTTGCTCGTCGGGCGCTGGTGATCCGATAGTGTTGTACGACCATCTCGAACAGCGTTGGATGCTTAGCGAGTTTTCGTCGAGTGGTAACGCGCTGTGCATCTACATCTCACAAACGTCTGACCCAATAAGCGGCGGATGGTACAACTACCAGTTCACGGCGCCGTCTTTTCCCGACTATCCGAAGTATGGAGTCTGGCCTGACGCGTACTACGTTACAAGCAATGAGAATGCTCCAGCCTACTATGCGCTGGAAAGGGCGAAGATGCTTGTGGGCGATGCCGCCGGCATGCAGCGGTTCACGGTCAGCCCCCTGGGAGGATTCTCTTTCCAATGTCTCACTCCATGCGATCTTGACGGTCCAGCGCCTCCCGCGGGTGCTCCTAACTATGCCATGAGGCACAATGATGACGAAGCGCACGAAGGAAGCCCCAACGGATCAGAAGATTACTTAGAGATCTACGAGTTCGACGTCGACTGGGATAATGAAGCAAATTCTTCCGTTACCGGGCCGCTAGAGCTGTCTGTTACGGAATTCGATTCCGATCTGAACGGCCTCACGGCATTCGAGGCGATTCCTCAACCCGGGACGCCGGTGCTGCTCGATCCTCTACGTGAGGTAGTGATGTGGCGCCTCCAGTATCGTAATTTCGGGACGCACGAAGCCCTGATCGGTTGCCTTGTTACCGATGTTGACGGAACAGATCATGCAGGAAAGAGGTGGTTCGAACTGCGAAAGACGGATGGAGCCTGGTCTCTTTACCAGGAGGGCACATATGCGCCGGACGAGCATGGACGATGGATGGGAGCCATTTCAATGGACGGTACGGGAAACATAGCGATGGGATACAATATCTCAAGTTCCACCGTCTACCCCGGACTGCGCTACGTCGGTCGGCTTGTGAGTGACCCTCTGGGAACCATGCCTCAGTCGGAGACAACCATGGTCAGTGGTTCATCGGCCAACGGAAGCAACCGTTACGGAGATTACAGCGCCATGAGTGTGGATCCTGTTGACGATTGCACATTCTGGTTCACCGGCGAGTACAATCCCGCATCGCAATGGTCTACATGGATTGCTGCTTTCACCTTTGATGCCTGCGGCTGCGAAGAGCCCGTTGCGCCTTCGAACGTTATGGCGGTTGCTAACGGTGACAACAGGATCGACGTTTCGTGGTCGGCCGTGCCCGGCATTACGAACTACACCGTAATGCGAACCATAGGTGCCTGCCCGCAGGCCACTTACTCAGTGCTAGCCACCAACGTGGCTGCATCTCCCTACGTTGATACAACGGTGTCGGGCGATGTCACTTACTCGTATGCTGTGCGCTCCTTCAACGTCGAAGAGGGTTGCGAATCAACCAACAGCGCCTGTTCCGATGCAATGACCACCGGACCTTGTTCGGAACCGCCGATATTTGCAGGTCTTGCCTCTGTCGATAATGCAGAAGAAGATACCTGTGCGTTGCAGTTGGCATGGTCAGTTGCTGTGCCGGTGTGCGGGTCGAACGTGTTCTACCATCTGTACCGCTCAACGAATGCTCTCTTCACACCGGATGCGTCTACCATGATCGCCTCGTGCCTTACCGCCACCAATTACGTGGATAAGACGGTAGAAAGCGGGACTGCCTACTACTACATCGTACGCGCCGAAGACGATACAGGTCCGGGCGACGGTCCCTGTGTAGGCGGCAATTCCGACAGCAATATTGTCGAGATGTCGGGAACTCCCTCAGGCCCGCAGGCAACCGTGTTCACGGATGATATGGAATCTGGAGCAGGGCAGTGGACTACCGCGGCACTTGCGGGGGACACTGGAACTGATCCGTGGGGGATTGTCACAACGGACGCCGTTTCGCCTACTCATTCGTTCTTCTGCCTCGACGTGCCCCAGGTAAAGGACCAGGTGTTACAGTTTGCGACGGCTGAGAGTTTGCCGGCTGGCTCGGAGTGCATTCTGGAGTTCGAGAGCCGTATGAACTGCCAACCAGACAAGGACGGCGGGGTACTTGAGTACTCGGTGGATGCTGGAAGCAACTGGTATGATATTCTTGCCGGCAATGGTGGAGCGATACCCGACAATTCCGGTCGTTTCATATCCGGAGGTTACGCGGCAACGATCGCGGCTGCGGCGAATCCCATAGACGGCCGAAGTGCCTGGTCGGCTCTTGGGAGCAGTTTTGAGTCGGTGCAGGTTGACCTGTCGGACATGGCTGGGAATTCGATTCTGCTTCGCTGGCGCTTCGCTTGCGACAGTAGCATACCTCCCTCCGGGGCAGGCCTCGGATGGCATATCGACGATGTGGTCTTCAACTGCTCGGGGGATTGCGAGTCCGCCGGTTATGGTGCATGGCGGACAAACGTCGTTTGGGTCGGAACCGGCGATCCTGAAGACGATGACAACGACGATGGCATAAGTAACTTCGAAGCGTACTTCTTCGGTATCAATCCCACCGGTGATGTGTCTGAGGCAGGGTTTGACAATCTGCCTTCGATCCACTCTGAAGATGGCACGAATTACACCTATTCCTTTGGTGTCAGCACTAGCAGCGTCTTCGCCGCGCAATACTCGGTTCAGAAGTCGACGAATGTCCTGCAGGATGCGTGGGAAATGATAATGCCGACCCCGGAAGTTGACGGGGACGGCAACGTAGAGTTTCCTCTCGATATTGGGGCATACCCCTATCTGTATCTCAGGTTGCTAATGACGGAGTAGGGGAGTGCCGGGGATGAAACTCCTGATCGCGACAGGTAATGCACACAAGCTGCGTGAAATTCGTCAGATATTTACGATGCCGGGGCTTGAGATTCTGGGCATGGAGGCTTTTCCTGACGCTCCCGAAGTGATCGAGGACGGTGAAACTTTTGAAGCCAACGCCGTGAAGAAGGCGGTGACTCTCGCCTCGGTAACCGGGCTTTGGGCCCTGGCGGATGACTCCGGGCTGGTGGTCGATGTACTTGACGGGGCACCGGGGGTGTATTCCGCACGCTACGCCGGTGAACCAGTGGATTATGCTGCGAACAACAGTAAGTTGCTCGCCGAACTGGCGGACAAGCCGGATCGTACGGCACGCTTCCGGTGTGCCATTGCACTTGCGTCGCCAGACGGTGATGTCCGCGTGGTTGATGGCAGTTGCAAAGGCAGAATTGGCGAAAACCTGAAAGGATGCGAGGGGTTCGGATACGATCCTCTCTTCATCCCCGATGGATACGATCAGACCTTTGCCGAAATGCCTGCCGAAGAGAAGAATGCGATATCGCACCGAGGCAGGGCCCTGGCCAGGGCAGAAAGCGAATGGGCCGATCTGCTGGGGTGATTTCTACTCGTCTTCCGGGAACTTGAATACCGTTTCGTTGGTCTTAACGCGTCCGCTATCGTGAGCGGTTCGTTCCACGAACTCGGGGTCGGTTTCGAACCTGGCCTGCTTCTCTATGAATTCCACGGTTTGGTGCTTCAAGAGCGCATTCTCCTCCTCTTTCTCCGTTCTTCTTCTCTGGAGTTCGTGGAGGCTGTTGCACTTGGGGATAAAGATGCAAAGGACTCCGATCAACAGCAAGACAACGAGAAGGGTCCAGGCAAATCTGTAGATAACAACCCAGTAGCTCATCGTCTGCTGCTTATCGTTTGGAGCGGCACCCTGTCTCCGGGGCGCCGGGATCCTAAATTACGCCGCCGTAGACGGCATCGTTGCCAAGCATTTCTTCAATGCGGAGGAGCTGATTGTATTTGCAAACCCGGTCTGTTCTTGATGCTGAACCGGTTTTGATCTGTCCCGCGTTGGTCGCCACAGCAATGTCGGCGATCGTGTTATCTTCGGTCTCTCCTGAGCGATGACTCACGACGGCGGTGTAGCCTGCGCGGTTGGCCATCTCTATGGCTTCCAGCGTCTCTGTGAGCGTTCCTATCTGATTCACCTTGATGAGAATCGAGTTTGCAACGCCCATGTCGATGCCCTTCTTGAGGAACTTCGTGTTCGTGACAAAGAGATCGTCACCAACCAACTGGATCTTATCGCCCAGCTGCTCGGTCATTTTCTTCCATCCGGACCAGTCTCCCTCGGCGAGGCCGTCTTCGATGCTGATGATCGGATATTTGTCTACCCATTCACTGTAGAATTCTATCATCTTCTGCGCCGAGCGTCGTGACTTATCGCTCTTCTTGAAGAAGTACTTCTTGCTGGATGGCACGTAGAACTCGCTGGATGCTGGATCAAGAGCGATGAATACATCCTTGCCTGGCTTGTATCCGGCTGCCTTGATGGCCTTCATCAAGACTTCCAGGGCCTGTTCATTGTTCTTCAGCTCGGGAGCAAATCCACCTTCGTCACCTACGTTGGTGCTCATTCCCAGTCCCTTGAGAACTCCCTTGAGCGAGTGGAACACTTCCGTGCCCATTCTGAGGGCTTCTCTGAAGGATTTCGCGCCCTTGGGCATGATCATAAATTCCTGGATATCAACGGGAGCGTCGGAATGGGCTCCTCCGTTCAGGACGTTCATCATCGGTACGGGCAACACTTTTGCGTTTGTTCCGCCGATATACCTGAAGAGTGGCAGTCCCGTGAACTGCGCACCTGCCTTGGCTGCAGCCATTGACACTGCCAGCATGGCATTGGCACCGAGTTTCTTTTTTGTGGCGGTTCCGTCCAGTTCGATGAGTGTCTTGTCGATACCGATCTGGTCGAGGACTTCGTACCCGAGCAATTCCGGCGCTATAACGTCGTTGACGTTCTTCACCGCCTTCTGGACTCCTTTACCCAGGTAGCGTTTCTGTCCGTCACGAAGCTCCACGGCCTCGTTCTCGCCTGTCGACGCTCCTGACGGCACGGCCGCACGGCCAACGAGCCCGCTTTCGAGATAGACATCGGCTTCCACGGTCGGGTTGCCTCGCGAGTCGAGAATCTCCCTTGCGAAGATATCGATGATAGTTGACATAGTCTCTCCTTGTGACTGTTTCTCTATGTGTCCTCACCCGCCTTGGGATCAGAATTTGCGCAGACAGTAAGGAATTTGGTCAGGCAATGCAAGAAACAAGCATCGTTGCAGCGTCAAGTCGCGTTTTGCATTTGTCCGGGCATACGTTTGCGTGCTGAAGCCCGCAAAAGACTTCCGCCTGAAGGCGGAAGTCAGACTTGTTGATTCCTCACGCCTGAGCTCCGGTTTTGGCCGCATAGCTCCCCTCTGGTTTCAGCCGGGTTTTCGGATATTGAGCAGGTTATGCTCAAATTCCCCGGCATGGGTTTCTCGACACTTGGGACGCATTGATGTATAAGCGGAGTGGAACAATTGAAGAGCACGCCACGGTAGCGTGGTGATGGGCTTGATGGAGGAGATATGAAACTGCTGGTGACCGGTGGTGCCGGGTTTATAGGAAGCAATTTCATTCGTTACATGCTGTCAGTGCATGATGACGTAGAGATTGTCAACGTTGATACACTGACATACGCCGGTAACCTAGAGAACCTTATCGAAGTCGAAAGGGACCCGTCATACACTTTCGTTCGAGGCGATATAACTTCCGAAGAAAACGTTGAGGGCATATTCAGGCAGTTCTCGTTCGATGCCGTTGTTAACTTCGCTGCTGAAAGTCACGTGGACCGAAGCATACACATGGGTGTGGAGGCATTTGTCAGAACGAATATCCTGGGGGTACAGTACCTTCTTGATGCGAGCAGGGCGCACGGCGTGGGCCGTTTTCTCCAGGTGTCGACCGACGAGGTATACGGTAGCCTGGGGGACAGGGGGAAGTTCACCGAGGACTCACCGATTCAACCGAACAATCCCTATGCGGCCTCGAAGGCTGCCGCCGATTTCATGGTGAGGGCGGCGCGTAAGACACATGGGTTGGATGCGGTGATAACAAGGTGCTCGAACAACTTCGGCCCATTCCAGTTTCCTGAGAAACTCATTCCGCTGATGATTGCCAATGCACGCGAAGACAAGGCCTTGCCGGTCTACGGTGACGGGTGTCACGTGAGGGACTGGATATATGTTCGCGACCATTGCTCGGCCATAGACAGGGTGCTGCGTGACGCCCCTACGGGCAGCATCTACAACATCGGTGGTGAGCATGACGTCCAGAATATCGAGATCGTGAAAACGATTCTGAAGATGCTCGATAAACCGGAATCGCTGATACGTTTCGTTGAAGATCGACCGGGTCACGACCGGCGTTATGCAATGGATTGCAGCAGGTTGCGCAGCGACCTGGGCTGGCAGCCGGAACATGACTTCGAAACGGCCATTGCCGCAACGGTCGACTGGTACGTGCGGCACGAGGCCTGGTTGAGTAACATCCGGGACGGCAGCTACACCGGTTATTACGACGATATGTATGCAAAACGTCTCGCAGAGGCGGAAGAGGATTGAGCGGCATCCGTATCCGCGGGAACTGGAGTCATTTGGGGGCTGGAGCGCAGGCCGGTTAGAAGGATGGCAGATCATGGAGAAGACGCTGGCATCAAGAACTGTGTTTGACGGGAAACTGCTCTGTCTTGAAGTTATTGACGTCGAGGTCGAGCCTGGAGTCGAATCCGTCAGGGAAGTAGTGCGGCATCCGGGTGCAGTGGTCCTGCTGCCCCAGTTGCCTGACGGGCGATTCGTGCTTGTCAGGCAGTTTCGCAAGGCCATCGAAGAGGAGATTCTTGAAGCTGTTGCCGGAACGCTTGATCCGGGAGAGGATCCCTTGAACTGCGCGGGGCGCGAGTTGGCAGAGGAAACTGGATACGTGGCAGCGGAACTGCACAATCTTGGCACCATGTTTCCTGCGCCCGGCTACACCGATGAGTGCCTGCACGTGTTCTTCGCGCGTTTGACCGGGGAGAGCGTTGAACGCTGTCCCGACGAAGATGAACGTATCGAAAACGTGCTCCTTGCGGAATCTGAGATTGAAGATCTTATTGCTGATGGTGAGGTCAGGGATGCAAAGACCCTTGGAGCATGGATGCTGCTCAAGGGGCGGCGTCCGGAATTGGTGGTGAGAGGCAGTTGACCTTCGTTAGGGGTATTTGAAATGCGTGGAATCGGCAAGAAACTCAAACGTGCGCACCGGTTTGCCCAAAGCGACGTCTGGGATATCGAACTGTCATCCTTGTCGAAGATCCGGCGTTTTGGTGTGAAGTCGTTGCGGATCCTCCACCTCGTGTTCAGGGGATTTCTCGAGGACGAATGCCCCTTGCATGCCGCTGCCCTGACTTTCAGCACGATAATGGCCATTGTTCCTATCATGGCCCTTTCCCTTGCCCTGGCAAGAGGGTTCGGTAACGAAACCGCCGCTAAGGAGACAATTCGTGATGCGGTCAGCGATTGGACAAGTACTTTCAGAGCCGCGCCGGCACTTACCGTGGGTGGCGTTAGTAACGTGACGGCCAATGTTGGGGCGATCCCTCTCGATGACGCTGTGGAAGGAGGCGCTGAAGGTCAGTCATCTCAACTGGCGCAGGAAATCGAAGGCCTGTTGGATGAGGCTTTCGAGAAGGTGGAGAATATCAGTTTTGCGGCTCTAGGCGGTGTCGGCCTCGTACTTCTTTTGTGGATGGTCGTAATGGTGTTGGGTCGAGTAGAGGCCTCGTTCAACCGGGTATGGGGTGTGAAGTCAGGGCGCCCGATCTGGCGAAAATTCACCGATTACCTGAGTGCAGTGCTGATTCTGCCGTTTCTACTGGTACTGGCAACGTCGTTGCCGGTTGTTGATTTTGCGACGCGTTTTCTTGACGACGGGGCCGCGGATGTCGTCAGGGCATTCATGGGGTCTGGGTTCCTGAAGAACCTGATGGTCATCTTCATGTCTTCCCTGACTTTCACGTTTATCATCATGTTCATGCCGAACACGAAGGTCAGACCTTACGCCGGCATTACGGGCGGTGTGGTGGCATCGATTCTTTTCCTCGTATGGCTCAGTCTCTGTGCAGCACTCCAGGTGGGTGTGGCAAGGTACGGCAAGATCTACGGAAGTTTCGCAGTCTTTCCGATTCTCCTTGCCTGGGTCTATGTTAGCTGGGAGATAGTCCTTTTTGCCGCGGAGGTGGCGTTTGCGGTACAGAACGCATCCACTTATCGCATGGAGCAGGGAGTTGAGCAGGCCAGCGTTGAGTCGAAGATTACGCTGGCGTTGTCGGTAGTTGTCGCGGCTGGCCGCGGCATGCTGGGCGAGGGGGGGCGTTTCGAAGTCGCAGCTTACGCACGGGAGAAGCTTGTTCCCGTGCGCTTTCTCAACGCTATCGTGAGCCAGTTGGTAGAGATTGGACTGCTGGGGGAGCTTTCCGAGCAACCGGGGGCTTTTGTCCTGATGCGATCCCCCGGCAGTATTCGCGTGGGCGAGGTGGTAGACGACGTGCTCAGGCACGGCGTGCAGCCTGGCGAACTGGGTCTCAAAGCCGTGGATCGTATAGTCCACAACACGGTGGACCAGGCACACAAGAGCATGAGCGAATCGTTGAGCGACCTGACGATTGAGGCCATCATTAAGGGAAAAGATCCTGCCTGAAGGCCGTGGGACCGTTTGGTGCATTTGCGAAGACGGGCCGGTAGCTGACGCTGCCGGCCTTAAAATTGGCGGATCTTGGCCGGGAGTTCTGATGGGAATTGATTTTGAGAAGGCGCTCAATGAAGAGCAGTACGGTGTCGTGACTGCCGAAGATGGGCCAATGCTCGTACTTGCCGCTGCCGGTACAGGGAAGACCCGTACCCTTGTTTACAGGGTTGCATATCTCGTTGAACATGGAATCGCTGCGGATCGAATACTCCTTCTGACCTTCACGAACAAGGCTGCAAGGGAGATGTTGGATAGGTCCACATCGCTTGTGGGCCTGGGGATTAGCGGTGTGTGGGGCGGAACGTTTCATCACATGGCGAACCGGATGCTCAGGCGATACGGGAGCCTTCTCGGATATCCTGCAGATTACACGATCCTGGACCGTGACGACTCGCGCACCCTGGTTTCCGAATGCGTCAAGAGGCTCGGCTTTCAAGGCAAGGAGTTTCCAAAGCGTGACGTGCTTCTGCAGATCTTTGGTTCCGCGGCCAATACCGAGCAACCTATTGAAGATATTGTCGACGAGCGATTCCATGAGCTCGAAGTGGATGCCGCAGACATTGTTTCGGTTCACAGGGCTTTTGTGGAGCGCAAGAAGGGGCTGGGTGCGATGGATTTCGACGACATGCTCACGAAGTGCCTGCAGCTTTTTCGCGAGCATCCTGATGTTCTGGAGCGGTATCAACAGCAGTTTATTTACGTGTTGGTTGACGAATACCAGGACACCAACACGATCCAGGCGCAGCTGGTGGACAGCATTGCTGAACGTCACCGCAACCTGATGGTTGTTGGGGATGATTTTCAGAGCATCTATTCGTGGCGTGGGGCCGATTTTAGAAACATCCTTTCGTTCTCGGACAGGTATGCTGATGCAAGGGAGTTCAGGCTGGAAACCAACTACCGGAGTGTTCCGGAGATCCTCGATGTGGCAAATGCCTGTATCGCGGGAAATCCAGAGCAGTTCCAGAAAGTTCTCCGGCCAACACGGGAAAGCTACAAAAAGCCCAGGGTTGCCACGCTCCGGGATGGCGACGATCAGGCACGCTACGTGGTCGGGCAGATAAGCAAGTTCCTCGGCGAAGGTTACAGGGCGTCGGAGATAGCGGTACTGTACCGGGCCCATTTCCACGCGATGGAAGTACAGCTCGCGCTCGCGAGGGCAAACATCCCCTACATAATTACATCCGGCGTTCGTTTCTTCGAGCAGGCGCATATCAAGGATGTATGTTCACTTCTCAGGATTCTCGAGAATCCAAGCGATGAATTGGCTTTCAGCCGGCTGATTCAGCTACTTGGCGGCGTGGGACCCATGACCGCAATAAAGATGTGGAAGAAGCTTGGCGGGAACTTCGATGTCAGTAGTAAGCCCCAGCAGGATATTGTTGAACAGAGCTTAAAAAGCCGTGCAAAAGAAGGCTGGAAAGAGATTCGTTCCGTCTTTCCGGTAAGCAAGGAAGGGGATACCGCGGAGGAAGGCGGCCGCGAGATCGAGGCCTTTCTCGAGTGTTTCTATGCACAGTATGCGGAAGCAACTTTTGAGAATGCGGATCGCCGCATCGACGATGTTCACGAACTTGCGGCTTTCATCCGGAAGTTCGACAGCGTAGAGGATTTCCTTAGCGAGGTGGCACTCCTCACCAATATGGATGCGGAACCCGACAGGATAAAAAACGGGAACTCTGACGATTGCATACGTCTGAGCACGGTTCACCAGGCAAAGGGCCTGGAATGGGCGGCCGTGGTTGTGCTGTGGGTGACCGATGGGATGTTCCCTTCATCACGGGCCATTAACGAGTCCGAGGGCGGTGAATCGGAGGAAAGACGCCTGTTCTATGTGGCCGTTACGCGTGCCAAGGACGAGTTGTGCCTCTGCGTTCCCGAGATGCGCCGGATGCGGGATGGTGGTATCTACTACTGTGAACCGTCGCGGTACGTCGAGGAGTTGGACCCCGGCTTAATAAGAGACGTGAGACCCGGGTATTTCTAAGCCTCGGCCGACACATCCAGGGCCATGGCGACTTCAGGGCATGTAAATGGTGAATCGTACTTCGTGCAGTTGATGCAGCCCATGTAGATCTTGTGCATCAGTGTTTCTTTCGGGATCTCCTTGAATCCGAGGGTCTGAAAGAAGTCAGGCGTGAAAGTGAGCACTATGATCTGGGACATGTGAAGGGGACGGGTTCTTTCAACACCGGCTTCCACCAGTGACCTGCCAATTCCTTTGTGCCTGTGCTCGGTATTGACGGCAACTGATTTTATCTCAATCACATGCTGTTCCGAGGCCGCCCCGATTTCAGGGAGTACCTGCCAGGAGAGAGTCCCGATTACTTCGCCGTCAGCTTCCGCCACGATACAGCGGTCGATGTTCTGTACGATATCGCTTATGGCCCTGGGAATCAGTTCCTCAGGAGAAGACTTGATGAGCCGAAAAATGGCCTCCGCATCCTTGAATTCAGCAGGTCTTATGCTATATACGCTCTCCGCCACAATGTCTCCAGACGATGGTTACTGCCTCCACAATTCCTGACGGTAGCTTCACGCAGTTTGCAAATCAAGTGGATTTGGGCTTGAACTCGGCCGGCAATACACTCATAGTGCCGCGGTTTTGGCCAAAGGAGACCTATTATGTCACAAGATACTGCACTCTCGAATATCCGGAATATCGGGATTATGGCGCACATTGATGCGGGCAAGACAACGGTTAGCGAGCGTATCCTTTTCTATTCAGGAAAAAGCCACAAGATCGGCGAAGTCCATGACGGGGAAGCGACGATGGACTGGATGGACCAGGAGCAGGAACGCGGGATTACCATCACCTCGGCGGCTACGACGACCGAATGGCGGGATCACTCTATAACCCTGATCGATACACCGGGGCACGTTGACTTCACCGCCGAGGTGGAGAGAAGTCTGAGAGTTCTGGATGGTGCGGTTGCATTGTTCTGTGCCGTGGGTGGCGTTCAGCCGCAGTCCGAACAAGTCTGGCGACAGAGCGAGAAATACAGCGTGCCGAAGGTTGCTTTCGTCAACAAGATGGATCGCATTGGCGCCGATTTCTTCAGTGTCGTGGAGGCTATTCAGTCAACGCTCGGAGGCAATGCGGTGCCGATGGTGTTGCCCATCGGAAAGGAAGATGCCCTGCAGGGCGTCATAGATCTTCTTTCGATGAAGGCCGTTTATTATGACGACAAGGACCGTGGTGCAACGTACCACGAGGAAGATATCCCCGGGGAATTGCTGGACGAGGCGAAACAGTGGCGGGCCAACCTGGTTGAAAAGAGCGCGGAGCAGGATGATGCTCTCCTTGAGAAGTTCCTCGAGGAAGGCGATCTTTCCAGCGAGGAGATTATCGGGATCATCCGCAAGGCGACCATAGCACGTCGTGTAGTCCCCGTATATTGCGGCTCAGCGTTTAAGAACAAAGGGATTCAGAGGCTTCTGGATGGCGTTGTAGATTTTCTCCCTTCACCTGTGGACATTCCCCCAATCATTCATGCCGAAGGTGAAGGTGAAGTCACGCTGTCACCGGCTGAGGACGAGCCCTTCTCTGCACTGGCCTTCAAGATTGTTGCGGACAAGCATATGGGCAAACTGGCTTTCATGCGGGTCTACTCAGGTAAGGTCGCCGCCGGTACTGTCGTCTATAACAGTTCTCTCGGCCGGGAACAGCGAATAGGACGCATTCTGCGTATGCATGCAAACCGGCAGGAATCGCTCGATGAAGCCCGCTGCGGAGATATTGTGGGTGTTGTGGGCCTGGGAAAGACTCGAACGGGACACACACTCTGTTGCAAAGAGAATCCAATTGTCCTCGAGACCATCGAGTTTCCCGCTCCAGTGATGTCCATCAGCATAACGCCGACGAGTCGTTCGGACCGGGAGAAGATGGGTGCCGCGCTGCACCACCTGGCAGACGAGGATCCGACGTTCACCGTCTCCTTCGATGAAGAAACGAATGAAACCGTGATCTCAGGAATGGGCGAGCTGCACCTCGAGGTACTCGTCGAAAGGCTGAAGCGGGAATTCTCGGTGGTTGGCGAAGTGGGTCGCCCCGAAGTTGCGTATCGTGAGACGGGTACCGCGATCATAGAAGGTCAGTACAAGCATGCCAAGCAAAGTGGCGGCCGTGGTCAATACGGTCATGTCTACCTGCGGCTTGAACCTTCGGATCCCGGCAGGGGTTTCTCGTTCGAGAACGAGGTAAAGGGAGGAAATATACCCTCGGAGTACATCCCGGCCGTCGAAAAGGGTGTGATCAAGGCAATGACAACCGGACCTTTTGCCGGGTACCCGGTTGTTGACATGCGGGTCACTGTTTTTGACGGATCGAGCCACGATGTCGACTCGAGCGAGTTCGCATTCATCGAAGCCGCGCGCGTATGTTTCCGTGACCTGTTCATGAAGTCGCAGCCTGAACTGCTGGAGCCGGTAATGTCGATCGAGGTCACAGCTCCCGAGGACTTCATGGGCCCTGTATCGGGTTCCATATGTCAGAGGCGCGGCCGTATCGAAGGTATGGACGATGTGGGCGCGCAGAAAGTCATACGAGGCATGGTGCCACTTAGCGAGATGTTCGGCTACGCGAACACGATACGGACGATTACTTCCGGCCGCGGCAATTTCTCCATGCAGTTCGAGAGATACGAAGCCGTACCGTTCTCTATCGCTGAAGAAATCATCAAAAAGCGCCGCGAAGCCGACAAAATCAGGTAGAAACGGAACGTGCATACAGTGCTTTCGCCTGAATGACCAACAGCGGCAGAACCTGCTCACAAATGGGTGGTCTTGTTCCAGATGGACCTGCTATGCTTGCAGCGTGAGAAGATACGCTAAATGAATGGCCGGATGTCCGCGGAACAAGAATATGCAGAAGCAGAATGAGAGTGTTAGCCCCCGTTCGTTGCTTTCAAGTGGCGCAAGACAACACATGGGCATCGCTGTTGCCCTTATCAGCATCATACCCGTACTCGCTCTGGTCGCTGTGACCATCACTAGCTGGTCTCGGAGCGGAAGCATCGATATCCACACGATCGTGGTTGTCGGGTTTGCTCTCACCGGTATCCTCCTGGGGTACTCCCTGTTGTCGAAATACCCGGCCAATATCCTGCGACTCAGGCGATACCTGGAAGTCATGGTCAACGGTCAGTTGCCCGAGGAAGTCAATCTCGTCAAGAGCATGGATGACATCTCGGCCGTGGAATATGCACTCAATGCTCTGATCGGGCAGCTTCGCGAGCAGATCGTGAGAAGGGAAAAAGAACTATCGCGACTCGAATCACTTACGAGTAGAAGTTTGATACCCGGGTTCTGGCACGATGCACATGAGGGAGGTGCACGCGATCATTTTGGCGGGGACAGGGCGGATCTGATTCGTGCTTCTCTCGGCGACAGAATGCTCTCCGGCATTTTGGTGGATCTCGTGGGTCTGTTGGAGACCCGTGCCGTTGTCTACGAGCGCAATGGAGAAGAGGCTGCGAGCGAGGTAATCTCTGAATGGTGCAAGACGCTTTGCTCCCAGGACGGCGGCGGCTCAGTCGCCACATGTACAGCAGCAGCGCATGAAAGCATGAACAGTCATCATCCGGTCGATATCTCATGTAACTGCGGAATGCGAGCGTACTTTGCCCCGGTGGGATCGGAGGAGAATACGATCGGTTCGATAGGCTTTACCTATGGTGATCCGCCGCGTGACGATGAAGTCGTACGGAGCGTGGCCGATAGTTTCGGGCTCGATTTCCGTGAACTGAAAGAGAAGGCCGTCGCATATGAGTCGCATCCCCAATTGCTTGTCAGTGTGGTTAAACACAGGCTCTTGACATTGTCCAAACTCATCGGGGAAGTGGTCTACAGAAAACAGGCATCTGCAATCTTACGTGCGAATCAGGAGGAACTGCGGGAACACAGGGACTGCCTGGAGGAACTTATCGAAGTACGTACAGCTGAATTGAAGGACGTCAACGCCAAGCTGCACGAAGAGGTGCTGCAGCGACTGAAAGCCGAGAAGTTGAAGGACGAATTCGTGAGCACGGTGTCGCACGAGCTACGCACACCCCTGGCGATTGCTAAATCGGGCATCGACCTCATTGCAGACAGGATTCCCGGACCGTTGAACGCAAAGCAGGAGGATGTGCTCAAGACGGCGGGTCGCAATATGGATCGACTTACGCGGATTATCAACGACCTGCTTGACATTTCACGAATTGAGGCAGGGGGAATGGTGATCCGAAAAGAGAAGCTCGACGTTGTCGAGTTGGTTGAATCGGCTATCGGATCACTGAGAGAGTTGGCAGGTAAGAAGGACCTGGAACTCCGGGTGGAATTCTCAGAGCGCCCCATTCACGTCAGCGCAGATGGCGACCGTATCCTGCAAGTGCTCATAAACCTGCTATACAACGGTATCAAGTTTACCGATGTTGGAAATGTGTGTGTCGCGGTCTCAAGAGATGAGGAGAGCGCGGAGTGTTCTGTCACGGACACTGGGATTGGAATGGCGCAGAGCGACTTGCCGAGGGTGTTCGAGAAGTTCCGACAGTTTGGCCGAAAGGATGGTGCCGGGATTAAGGGGACGGGACTTGGCCTGGCAATCTGCAAGTCGATCATCAATCTCCACCGTGGGCAGATAAGTGTGACGAGTACGCTGGGTAGAGGATCCTGTTTTTCGTTCACATTGCCGCTATGGAATGAGGACAGTGTTCTGAAAGACGCGATCGATGACAAAATCGAAGCTTCAAGGAATGTGGGAAATGTTTTCTCGGTGTTCCTCGTTGACGCGACCTGCGAAACAGACATGGCAGAGGGGGTCAAAGCAGCAGAAGTAGTTCAGAAGGGCTTGCGCAACCTGCTGGAGGCAGCGCCTGTTCGCGCGTCCGATGCGATATTCGCAGGGAAGGGCGATCGACAGATCGTGTTGCTTGTAAAAATCGAACCCCAGGAGATAGATGGTCTCAAGAGCAGGCTGCGACTTCAAGCAGACGAGATCTTTTCGAGCATTGATCCTGAACTGAAGATTCATTTGTCGTTTCGTCATGCAAGCTACCCTGATGATGCGCACACGTCCGACGAACTGCTGAAACAAGCTGGGTCCGCGACGGCGGAATAGCGAACAGGAAGTGCCCTCCTGAAGACGCGCAACATTCAAGTAGGATAGGGTCAGAAATGGACCACAGCGAGCGCTACTTGTGATTTCCAGTTTCGCTTTGCCGTTGACTTTGGGGGCGTGCCTCGACAGGATGAATGCTCTTAACGGAGTCTGATTGAGTGGAGATGAGCATGAAGCAGAAGCAGAAGCAGAAGATTCTTTTGGTGGACGATGAGCCGGAGTTCGTGGAGATGACGCGAATGAGGCTGGAGGCCAATGATTACGAGGTAGTGACGGCCTCCAATGGCCGGGAATGCTTGAGAGTTGCCGAAGAAGAGAAACCGGAGTTAATCCTGCTCGATGTTATGATGCCGGAGATGGATGGTTTCTCCGCGTTGGGCAAGTTGCGCCGGCTCCCCGAAACGAGGACGACCCCTATAGTTATGTTGACCGCGAAGAGGGATACGCGATCCATCTTCAAGTCGAAAGATCTCTGGGCCACTGACTACCTCATGAAACCCTGTGACCCCGACGAATTGCTCGAAACCGTCAGAAGATACGCACGTCGGGTCTGAGCATTGCGGTGGACTCTACAATCGTCTAAAGCAAGATTCCCTGGCGTGGAAGTTGAGGGTGATCCCGCCTGATCTTTTTAAGGCGTGGATACTTCCTGGCAAGGTCGGGGGGCACGTCGAGTTTCTCTCCTGTTATTTTCGATTTGATTTCGAGGGCGTTGAGCACTTCTTTTCCCTGGTAGTGATTGTTGGCCACGAGGGTCAGGGACTTCGACATGCCGGCCAGTTCAACGGCGCGGTCTACTATGTCTTCCATCTCGTTCGCTGAGTAGAGATAGTTGTATGTTTCATCACGGCCGGCGCCCTTGCTGAACCATGCCTTGGAGTTTCTCCCGTGCAATCTCAAGTAGGCATGCTCGCCGACCTGGCAGGTTCGCATGTTGAAGGAGTTGCCGGTCACTGGGTAGTCGAGATTGGCAACGGTTGCACCAAGCTCTTCGAGGAAAGCAAGTGCATCACTTGACTGCCACGACTTGTGTCGCAGCTCAAATGTCACGTTGGACAGGTCTGCGAACTTGTCGCAAATTGCTGACAGGTGATTACGCTTTTCCTCGCTGTCGGCAAAGTCCCACCTGAACTGTGCCAGGATGTGTTTCAGCTTCCCTGCCTCTGCCATTGGTTCAAATGCGTTGCGGAATGCCGTGACGGTGTGACTATCGAATCTTCCGCGATGAGTTATCTCCTGGCCCAGTTTGGCGCTGAAGAAGAAGCGGGGCAAATCACTGGTTCTTCTTAGCCAGGATTCAACGGTTTTCTTTTGCGGCGGGCGGTAGAACGAGCTGTTTATCTCGATCATGTCAAGATAGCCGGCAAGGAACCTGAGCTTGTCGCGTGTTCCCCGCGGGTACACGTATCCATTCCAGTCGTCGTAGGACCAACCAGCTACACCAACGCTCACTTTCTGTGCCTGTTCAGATGTCATGATCGTTTCAAGCTATCCTACACCTTTATTGCCCATCTTGGGATCCCTATTCTCTGTCGTTCGGTCTCTCCATGAAGGACAATTGTTTTTCGTCTTGCGGGTATATCGTCCCTTGGATTCCATTCCTTCTGGCTGAGATACAGGGAAGTTCCTGAACTTACGGTGTGTTTTCCATACCTTCGATTGATTGTGTCTATGGCGCCTGTTACTTTTCGAATGTCTTGTATCCGCAAACGATCCTCAAATAGATCGTACTGGTCAACCATATCGCTTTCAAGTCTGCCCAGGACGACCATGGTGGACCTGTATTCGCTCCCTTCAGTGAATATCTTATCGTAAAGCCTGCGAATCAGGAAAGTTGCTTCTATAGGGGAAGATGTCGGCCTGTTGAGTCTCGCCTCAAGCCCGGAATGATGAAAATCCTGGTGGCGCAGCACGATGCCTATCATCCTTGCCCTGATTTTATGACGCCGAGCCTTTATGAATGCCGACTCCACGTTGCGCATGAGCCTGGCAAAAACGAAGTTCTTATCCGTCGATGGAGGGGTGAATGTCTTGGACTTCATGATCGTGAACTTCGGTGGCATCTCCTCAATCTCAACTTTCATCACCGATTTTCCCCTCAATTCGTTCCAAATGTCATGTCCCGGACTGTGGAGCAGTTTCTTCACCCATAGTTCGGAACGCATGACAAAATCATATGCCGTTTTGAGCCTGTACTTATTCAGAAGATTAACGGTGTTTTCTCCAAACCCCCACACTCTATCCAGAGGTGTCCTTTGAAGAAGCAGGTGAATATAACGCCCCGGGACGGCGGTGAAGCCTTCCGGTTTTCTGAATTTAGAACAGATCTTGGCCAGGCTTTTTGATGAGCTGAGGCCGACAGATACAGTTATTCCCAGTTCATCCTGAATCTCTTTCTGAATTCTCATTGCTATCTCTTCATACGAAGCTCTGAACAGGCGGCGAGTTCCGGTTATGTCCAGAAAGGCTTCATCGACGGAATACTCCTCAACCATGGGAGTGTACTTTCGCATGATGTCGAACATCCGCTTGGAAAACAGGCCATAGGTCTCATAATCATTCGGAAGAATAACCAGTCCGGGGCATATCTTTTTTGCTTTGAAGAGGGGAATGCCGCGCTTGATTCCAAGAGCCTTGGCCATGTAATTGGCACAGGCAATGATTCCGCGTTCTTTTCCGGTTACGATGGGCTTGCCTTTCAGAGAGGGTTCCAGGGCCTGTTCCACGGATGCGAAGAAGGCGTCCGCATCAATGTGCAGAATTGCCCGGGGGTAAGATGCCAGCATCAATGGAGTGTCTTTCATGGTTTTTACTGTATGCTGAACTATAGTTCAGAATCAAGAAGAAAGAATATTTTTGGGAATGGTTTCTGGTTTACGGCGTGTTGCCCAAACCGAGATTCCTCGACTTCGCTCGGAATGACAGTTTTGGAATTGTCGAGTTTCCTAAGCCGGAACGATTCAGCGATGAGATGGTGAGCTCCTTCTGATAACGTTTGTTTGTCGACGAAAACGAACGAAC
>JASLPY010000078.1 GCA_030744755.1 Kiritimatiellia bacterium
AGCTCGCTTGTCGTCCATAGCCTTGGCGTCGGAGGAAGCGCGGGGGCGCGGGTGGTTACGTTCTCCCATTCTCATCCTCTAGTGCCTGCTGGATCTATTCAACGTAAACCCGTTCTACACGCTACAACGCAAGAAAGCTCACCACAACACCGCACGTTGCCATATTCGCCTCTGTCAGCTATAGTCAGCGCGTCAATACAACGGGAGACAACCATATGATGCTCAGATGGAGAATGCTCTTTGTTCTGATAGCCGTGTTCTGTTTTTCCGCGCGTAGCGCGGAACCTGCGCAGGATATTCTGGATGCATCCGGGGTAACGGGCGGACTCGTCATACACCTCGGATGCGGCGATGGAAAACTGACCGCGGAACTACAGGCCAACAACTCTTATCGCGTCCAGGGACTCGAATCGGATCCCGCAAAGGTTGCAGCCGCACGCAAACACATCCGCTCCCTTGGTCTGTACGGCCCGGTAAGTGTAAGGCAGTGGGAAGGAGTCACGTTGCCTTACGGCGATGACCTCGTCAACCTGGTCGTGGTTTCAGGTTCCAATATCCAGATCTCAGCACGGGAGATCGAGCGAATCCTGGCCCCGCGGGGTGTGGCACTGATTCCGGGGGCCACCATGAATCCCCCACCCCGCCTGACCGTGGCAGCCATGGCAAAGGCAAAATGCCTGAAACCCAAGTCCGCGGCCTCTCTCAAGGGCTGGAGCATGTATGTGAAGGAAGTCCCGACAGAAACTGATGAATGGACCCATTTTCTTCATTCGGCAGACAACAATGCTGTTGCCCGGGATTCTCGTGTCCGCCCACCCCGTGGTCTGCAGTGGTCCGCGGGCCCACTCTGGGGGCGGAGTCACGAGTTCAACAACAGTTTCCCCGCCATGGTAACAGCCCAGGGGCGCGTGTTCTACGTATTGGACAAGGGCGTAACGGGCATGGAGGACGCGCGTCTGCCGGAAAGATGGACCCTGATGGCGCGCGATGCGCACAATGGGACGCTTCTCTGGGAACGACCCTTGCCGACGTGGGGTACCCACGCGTGGCGCCAGCGGGCCCTGCGATTCTTCGGCGGCACAATTGCCCGCCGCCTTGTGGCTGACGAAGACAATCTTTACTGCACCTTCGATTTCGGCGGTGATGTACAGATCCTGGATCCCGCGACAGGCAAGACGCGAAGCGCAATCCCTCAGACCGCGCCTACCCGGGAAATCCTGGTGTCGGGCGACCAGGTCTTTTGCGTCGCACGGGACCAGGGAGGCATGCGCATGGTCTGCTGGGACCGGCGCAAGAAACAGGTCGCGTGGAACACCAGGACCGGTCAGATCCGGGATCAGCTCATGGCGGTCGGCGCTGAAGAGATCGTGAGCGTCGAGGGAGACAGAATTGTCTGCAGGAACCGCACGGACGGCAGCGTCAGGTGGCCGAAGAAGGGCTCTGCAGCGAAAACCAAGGGCAGGAAGCCGGGCAGGCGTGGACGATATGCCATGTTGCTAATCGCGGGGGAACTGGCGATTGCCACCGGAGGCGGTGAATGCCTTGCACTGTCCCTTGCCGACGGCAAGGAACTCTGGAAGAGAAGTGGAGCCGGCGGGGCGTCGTTGCGGCACCATGATGCGTTTGTCGTCGATGGCCATCTGTGGGTCGCAAGTGGCAACAGCAATATCGTGGGTATTGATCTTAAGACCGGCAAAATCAGCAGCACTGTGGACGCCAAGAGCGTCCAGAGCGAGGGGCACCACTTACGCTGCTACCGAGCAAAGGCCACGGACAGCTACGTAATCTCCCAGTGGCGCGGGATTGAGTTCCTGAGCCTCACCGGCGAGGAACACAGCCAGCAGGACTGGGTACGCGGAACCTGTACTTACGGCGTCATGCCGGCAAACGGCTACCTATACGTTCCTCCCCATCCATGCTTCTGTTTTCCAGGGGCCATGCAGCGTGGTTTCAATGCATTTGTCGGCGAACGACAGGATGGCAAAGATCAACCCGGTCCTGTTGAGAAAGGGCCGTCCTTTTCCGACCTGGCACCGGTCAGTCCAGAGCTGGAGCCTGGTGCCTGGCCTGCGTACCGGCACGACAGCATGCGAAGCGGTGGTACGCGGGCTCCGGGCCCCAAATCGCTCAAACGGTCGTGGTCCGTTGACCTCGGGACAAAGCTGACTCCGGCTGTCGCCGCCGGCGGCAAGCTTTACCTGGCGGCTAAAGAGCGGCACACTGTGCATGCCTTCAGAGCAGAAGATGGCAAGGCGCTTTGGGTTTTTACCACGGATGCCCGCATCGATTCCCCACCGACCATCCACGGGGAGCGTGTCCTGTTCGGTTGCACGGACGGAAATCTCTACTGCCTGTCAGCCAGGGACGGCACGCTGGCCTGGCGCAGGCGACTCGCCCCGGCGGAACGCTGGATGGTGGTGGATGGCCAACCAGAGTCGGTCTGGCCTCTTCACGGCAGCGTAGTGATTAAGAATGGGCTTGTTTACTGTATCGTCGGACGCTCGTCCTTCCTTGATGGAGGTCTTCGTCTGTTTGCCGTTGAGATTGCAACCGGAGAGATAGAGCACCGTGCACTTCTGCATACTGCAAGCAACGTGCGCGAGCCGGGCGCCAAGGATATCTTCTTGCCCGCTTACCACATCGAGGGAGCGCATACGGATCTGCTCGTGGCTGAAGGCGATTCAATTTTTCTCGGCCAATACAAGTTCTCATCCGACCTGAAGCTGCAGCCACTCAGGTACCTCAGCAAAGAGGAAGCCATCGCGCGCACCGCGATCAACCTCGACGACAAGGACTACGTCAACGAGGACATCTTCAAGGTACGCTGGCGTAACACGACTTACGACTCTTATGACAAGTTGACGACCATCATAGTGGACGAGGCCAGAAACGTGGGCGTACACGACGTCGGCCTCCACCTCTTCACCACCAGCGGCTTCCTTGACGACTCTTACTACAGCCGCAGCTTCTGGATGTATTCCAAGACCTGGCCTGGGTTCAATATGAGCATTCTTGCACCCAAGAGTGGGCAGCTAGTAGTGATTGGCCCGGAGAACACCTACGCGCTCAAGGCGTTCACTTCCCGGTATCCCCTGAGTCCCAGCTACAACATTCAGACCAAGGGCTACCAGCTTGTTGCCGATAAGAACGACAACGAACCAACCATGGATCCCCGGGCCTGGAACAAGGACAAGGGCATGGGCTTCTCACGCAGTGCGCCGCCGGTCTGGAACCAATGGATCCCAGTTCGCGTGAAGGCAATGCTCCTTGCCGGGGAAGAACTCTACGTCTGCGGTCCGCCGGACGTTTTCAACGAAAAGGACCCGCTCGCACCATTCGAGGGCCAAATGGGCAGCGAGCTGCGCAGCATCTCGACAAAGGACGGTAAAACGACAGCAACGTTGAAACTCAAGGAAACGCCCGTTTTCGACGGTCTAATGGCGGCGAACGGCCGCCTGTTTATGAGTTGCCGGGAGGGCAAGATAATCTGCTTCGCACATTAGACGGAAGCCTGTTTACGTACCATTTTCACGACGTCCACCTCGTAGCGGTGGACGTACCGGGAAAGAAGAAGTAGGTCCACCGCTACGAGGTGGACCAGGCGAATCGATTGTGCATAGTTGTCTGTGAATAGGCCCCAAGGAGATTACTAGTCATGAAGAACTTCATAGCGTTGGCATGCATCTGTCTGTTCGCGATCGGCTGCACCCGGCATGCGAACGACGATCCTGAACCGCCTCTTGCGAGCCCATCAAAACCAAACGTACTCTTCATCCTGACCGACGACCAACGTTACGATGCCCTGGGTTGCATGGGCCATCCACACCTCAAAACGCCCAACATCGATCTCCTCGCCGCCGAAGGTTTACTTTTCCGCAATCATTTCTGCACCACCAGTCTTTGTTCACCCAGCCGCGCATCCATCCTCTCCGGTCTGTACGCACATTCCCACGGGGTTTCCAACAACTTCACCGAATACCCGGCTGAAATGATCAGCTTCCCCATGCGTTTACAGGAATCAGGGTATAGAACCGCCTATGTCGGCAAATGGCATATGGGTGAAAAGAACGACAACCCCCGGCCTGGCTTTGACTACTTTGTGACCCACAGGGGCCAGGGCAAATACTTCGATACTGAATTCAACTTCAACGGCAAGGATCGCCGCGTAGTCGAAGGGTACTACACCACCGTCGTTACCGATATGGCCATGGACTGGATAAAGCAGCAGGAGAAGGGCAAACCCTGGTGCCTGATGGTGGGGCACAAGGCACCCCACAGCTTTTATCTTCCCGAGGAGAAATACGAAAAGGCCTTCGATCACGCCGACATCCAATACCCCGCAAGCGCTTTCAACCTTGAAGACAAGCCCGCCTGGTTCAAGAAACGCCTGGACACCTGGCACGGCATCTATGGCCCCCTGTTTGACTGGCGCAAGACCTTCCCCGACAGTAGCCCCGAAGCCGTTAAAGATTTCGCCAACATGGTCCGCGCTTACTGGGGAACTCTTCTTTCGGTTGACGACAGTGTCGGCCGACTGTATGCATTCCTGGAAGAACGCGGTGACCTCGACAACACGATGGTCATCTTTACATCAGACAATGGCCTGCTCGAAGGCGAACACGGAATGGTTGATAAACGCACAGGCCACGAACCATCTATCCGCATTCCGCTGGTCGTGCGTTACCCCGGTATTACCAAGCCCGGAAATGCACGCATCGTCGAAGAAATCACCGCCACGATCGACTTTGCCCCCTCGATCCTTGACATTTGCGGGGCCAAGTCGCTCGACAAAGCGCATGGAAAGAGTTGGAAGCTGTTGGCACAGGGAGATGCTTCAGGGTGGCGAAACAGTTTCTACTACGAGTACAATTACGAGCACCAGTTCCCGTATACGCCTAACGTGCGCGCACTCCGTACATTGGACTGGAAATACATCCGTTACCCACATGGCGACGGTTCTCCTGATCGCCATATGGCCGAACTGTACGACCTGCGATCCGACCCCGGCGAAAACAAGAACCTGGTCAACGATCCCGCCCACGCAGAAACCGTTGCCAGGCTCAGGGCAGAACTCAATCGCCTGATTGCTTTGCACGGAGACGGCGAGGCGGATCGAATGCCGGTGGACCAGGGAATCCAATCCGGCCTGCCCGACAAGGATATCCGCTGAAGCGGGCCAAATAACTCTTGAGAAACTCGCCTATTGTCGTATCTTACACCAGTAATTCAACATGGAAAGGAGAAGCACATGAGTACGTTCGACAACGCAGTTAGCATCAACCCTTATTTCAGGATTCCAGAAGGCCAGATGGAGGCAACCAAGGGGTTTCTTGCACAGTTCTGCGAACTGGTCAGCAGCAACGAAGAAGGTTGCCTGTTCTACAACTTCACCTTCAAGGGTGATGAAATGTGTTGCCGCGAAGCCTACAAGGACGCCGCGGCTGTGCTGGCTCACCTGGAGAACTGCGGTCCCGCGTTAGGGGAATTCCTGGGGATCGCCGAACTCCTGCGAATCGAAGTCCACGGTCCGGCTGCAGAGCTGGATAAACTCAAAGAGCCATTTGCCGATTTCAATCCTGACTACTACGTCAGCGAATGCGGAATTGGAAACTGAGGTATTTGGGAGGCGAGCACGCCTCGCCTCCCCCACCCTCTTCGCTGATTGATCCTAAAAAGAGCATTTGACCCGGCAGACGAGGGTAAAGATCACGGTAAAGACAAGGGAAGCAGAGAATGGCACTTACTTAAGCGGCCGCAGCAGCACGGTGAAGAACAGCCCTTACGGGCTTAACTACAAACGGCGTAAGCGTTTACACGAATCCGTTTGTAGTCAATGCCGTAAGGCATGTGTCCTTAAGTAAGTGCCATTCAGGGAAGAAGAACATCCTCCCTAATCTTTACCTTAATCTCTATCCTGAGTGGCGACATCAGAGTTCACCCAGAGGGTGCCCCCACCCTCTTCTGAGTTGCGCTCTTCTTGCTCTTACGGGCCGGCGAAGCCGGAGAACAGTTTTCCGAAATCTGTCGGGTAGGGTTCCGGTTTGCCGTCGGTCATGTCCATGCGGGGCTTCTTGTAGAGTTCGGTCTTGCCCTCTTCTATCGCTGCCAACACGGCCTGGTAGCCGGCGTCCTGCTTCGATTTGAATCGAGCACGGGTATCGTCCGCCAGTCCTCCGGCGGATCTTGCCAGGCTATTGGCCAGAAGCCGGCTTTTTTTCGGATATGTCAGGTTGATATCCGTTTCGCTGAATCCTGTCTTCGCCGACTGCCTGAGTCTATTCAACCACGGGCCTGTCCAGAGATCACGTGAGCCGGGAGTGCCCGGACGCGTATGTTCATACGTTCCATAATAAGGGATATTGGCTTCTATCCATGTGTAGATACGGTGCCTGCTTTCATCGTCCATCTTGACATTGCATGGCTCTTTCTCCATCTGAGCGATGAGCTTACTTACCCTTGAACCAGTCGTTAGCGGCTTCCAGTTCTTCGCCGATGCGCCCTTCAGGTACATGTAATGGACGAGTCGGCGTTGCGTCAGATTGTCATAGGCCATGTTGAAATAACGGGTCTTGTCGCCTGAGAGGTCCAGCCCTTTCTTTGGATCCACACCTCCGTGACATTTTACACAATACCTATCGAACACAGGCTGAACCTGCTTCACGAAATCTACGGGGCCCGCACCCCAGGGAGGAGGCTCGATGTCAGAAGGAGTTCGCTGAAGAAGTTTCATCATGTTCTTCCTGTTTACCGGCGCGGAGAACTCTGTCTCGTGGCATCCGATACAGCTCTGTGTCTCACCGGGCATGATCTGCGTGACCGTCCCCATACGCTGCAGTTCCATGCCCCTGGAATCCAGAGCCTGGAAATAGAGTTCTACTCCCGCCGGTGCCTTGAACACGGCCGTACCACCCTCATCCACGGGTACAGTTCCCAGGCAGTGTTTCACGTAGTATGTTCCGCGACCGATGAGCGGATCCATGTCATAGGCTCGTCTGCCGCGCATATTACAATGTTTGGGCTCTACGCGCATGACGCGGATCGCCTTTACCTCGCCCCGTTTGACGCCGGTCATCCCCTGGTATATGTCGGTCACGACAAAGGTCCCGAATTTAGAATCGGTCTCCGGCAGTTCCGGTTTCCGGTGCGGCGTGGGCCTGACAGTTAAAGGTAGAGGGTTGAAGCAGGAGATGTTCTTGTCTTCATAAAGTGGCTCTTTGCCGCCATCCTCGCGGAGCGCGTAGATTCTGTAACGGCCGGGGCCGCCTTTTAATGGACCGCCATAGGCGACTAGAAACAGGTCTTTGTCTATCGGATAGGGGTCACGATAGGACCATGGATACTGTCTGTCGCCGGCCCCCTTCTGGTCGCGGTGCGGCTGGTACGGGATCTCCGGCGTGATATTCGTCATGGATTTCGGGTTCTCGAGGCCCTTGCTCCTGTCGATGATACCGATAGCTCCGACCGGGTTTCCATGATGCGGCGCAAAGGTGCATACTATTTCATCTCGTCCGGGTATCTGTTTGCCCTGCCATGTCACCGCCGGTTCATAAATGGTGTTGCCGTAGAAGAGTTGGAGACGTGTGCCGTCGGGATTGATGCTCCAGAGCCCCTGTGGATATGTAAGGCTCTTGTCCTGGTACTCCCAGCGTGAGAAAAGGATTGTGCCGTCGTCCATTACGAAAGGTGAATGATCAGCAAGTGTTCCGAAATGTATGCGCTTGATATTGCTGCCATCAGGATTCATTACATAAAGCGCGCATGCCGCGCCGGGCTGGCAGAGGGTATGCGCTTCCACGCGGGTCGAAACAAAACCGATCTTGCCGTTGGGCAGGTAGAAGGGATGGATGTCGTGATAAGGCCCCTTAGTGATCTTGCGCAAGCCGGTGCCGTCCACATTGATCTCGTAGATATGGAATGAGACCTCATCCGGGTCGCCTTCTCCCTCTTCATTCACGCTCTTCGCAAGCATTTCGGCGTGTTCTTTCTTACTGCCTACACGCCAGCGCTGGATTCCTCCTGATTTACCAGGACGGCATTTCATGACTACTCGCAGGCTGGTTGTCTCTACCCCGGCAAATGTTAGATCATTATAAGCATTCTTCCTTGTTCCGTATTCCGAAGCCTTTTCCACCGGCATCCATTCTGCATCTTTCCTGTATTCCAGACGCCATGATTCGGGGATCGCGCATCCTCCTCGCGGTTGGTCATCAAACCAGTAAACGGAGACCTCCGACACCTTTCTCGGTGCCTCGAAATCCAGGCTCATCCACTCTTCTGCACCTTGATGATCCCAGAACGAATGGTTTGGTTTCTCGCCTGAACTGGCTGGGACGGAAGACAACAGGACCCTGTCCAGCGTATCTTTCATGAAAACATGAGATGCCTTAAGTGCTGAATTGAATGTCGAGCCTGATGTTTTGCTGCCGCGCTCCGGGCAGGTGCGGAATGCGAAGAGTAGTTTTCTCGCATCAAAAGAAAGGCTCATGTCATAAATGGTGCCGTCATTTCTTCTGAATATCTCTTTTGCTTCCTGGCCCGGTTTCTTCGGGTCATAAGTGTATATACCGCAGTTGGGGGTGTAGATGTCCCAGCCGATAATCGATCCGATTCCGAACGGGCGCTTGAAATGATGTCGTTTTACGAAAGCGAAAGGTGGGCAGCGTTCGGCGAGACTCGGTTTGGGCACGGGTTCTTCCGCTCGTGCGGCTCCGAGGATGCATAGCACACACAGCGTGAGTATGACAGGCTTCCGGATAGTCCCATTCATGCAGCAAGATTAACACATGGCAGTATCGATGAGAAGTGCGTAAGCCCCAAACACGTCCAGTTCCAAGATCCACACCTCCTGTACTACTTCACAATTCCGAAAACGGTCTGGCACGCATCTAACGACCAATATCGCATGGAGATCCACATGGGATCATGCCTCTCGGAGATAGGCATGTACTCGGGAAGTAGGGACCTATCTCCGAGAGGTCCCCCAAGCGCAGTGCAAGTCCCCAGATCGCAAAGGCAGAAGAAGGACGCGAAACCTTTTGGATGCATTGCACGCTATTCAGCCCGCAGGCAAACCAGCTTGCCTTTTTCGGTGCTGATCAACACCCTGTTGCCTGCAACGCTTAGACCGTCGAAACGAGGCAGCTCGGACAGTTCGACTTCCTGCGTCTTCTTGCCGTCGGCAGCCGACAGCACCCAAAGCATGGCTCCGTGTTTGCCGCGGTACGCAGCCTCCTGCTCTGCTATCCTGGCAATGGCCGAGGGCTCAGGTATCTGCTGGAACATCTCCTCTTCATCAATCAGGTCAGGTGGTCCGGCAAGAATCAGCTGGTCGCCGGCCTTGACCATGGCGCGTACCAGTATGGGTACCTTGATGTCCCATTGGGGTTGGGCTTTCATGCCGGACTGCCGCCTGGCCCCCTTTTTCTTTTTGCCTGAAGCCGGCACCGGTACCGATGTCTTCACTGCGAAGAGGTGAAACTCTATAGGCGATATCCAGCGGAAGTATTTCTGCTCGCGGCCATACGTATAGACGTCATCACCGTCTGCAACAATCATGCGCCCGGAAGGATGGATCTTTCCCGCCCTGTAATATCCCCCACAGCCACCGGAGTAGTTGTTGCCGTAAACCCAGTAGGCGCGATGGAACCAGGTGTCATCAACAAAGCCGTAGGGCGCAAAGAGGTGGGGCTTGGTGCCACTTTTGCGGTTGCCGTCTTCATCCATCAACATGGACCGCATAAAGAAGTCATCACCATCGGCCGAGATTATGTCGGGAAGCGCCACGGGCATATCCAGCCCTCCCTTTGCCTGCAGCTCCTGACCCGCATCAGACTTCGAGTCATAATGCCTGATATTGAGCACCTTCCCGCTTGCAACATCCAGCTTGTAGAGCCAGACACCGCCGTCCAGGTGGAATGAACGACCGGCGGTAAACCAGGCCGTGCCATCGCGCACCAGGACACTGCCGAACACCGGCCAGACTGATTCAATATTGTTGAACACGGACATGCGCCTGTCGTACGGAGCCGCCATAAAGCGCCAGACCAGGGCGCCGTCACTTGCACGCAGGCAGTAGACGTAACCGTCCTTGGAACCAAAGACAACATGCCCCTTGTAGAGTGAAGGAGCACTGTCAACACGGCCCCCACTGTTGAAAGACCACAGCTTCTTGCCGGTTCTAGCATCAACCGCGTTAACCGTACCACTATCCACCTGGGCCAGAGCAATGAGATCGCCTGCGGCAACGGCCTGGGTTAATTTGCCCCCGATGTCGGTTTCCCAAGTCTTTTTCAGAGTGCCTTCTATTTTCGCATCCACCGTATTGCCACGATCCGGGCCACAGCGATACAAGGGCCAGTCTCCAGTGGCAACCGGCATGCCGTTCACCTGGCCGAATGCCGGACCTTTGTGCAACCGTCCATCTGCAGTCACCTCTTTATCTTTAGGGGAAAGTCGGGTTTTAGATGGTGATGCCAGGACCGACAACCCGTAGAGTTTGGACTGTGGGTGACAGGCACAATTGTGGGGCAATGTGTAAATCAGGCCGTTGGCCGGCATGATGCCATAGAGACAACCGCTTCGGACCCAGTGATTGATGTTCCAGGTTTTCTCATTAAGGTCGATGCACTCGATACCGTTACGCGATGGCAGGATGAAGTTATCGGTGGCCTTGGCGCGGTAACAGCGGTGATGGAACCATTTGGTATTGACGTCTGGTGGAATTTCTTTTTCGATCTCACCCGTCTGCAGGTTACGCCCGATCCAGGTTCCCTTGGCGCCATTCTGGGCAGTGTCTGCTGTCCAGACCAGGTCATCAATAACAAAGATGTCTTCGGGCGACTGGTAACCACCGTAGGGGTGCGGAGCAGACCACAGTTTCTTCCCGTCACTCGTAGAGAAGGCGGTCATGGTATCCTGCCCCTGTTCCTTGCCAAGCCCCCACCCCATCCAGGCCTGGTGCAGTTTTTCACCCCCCGCGAAAAGCAAGACGTCTTTTTTCAGGACCATCGTTGGAGCGAAGAACGCTTGCATGAATTCCCCGGCAACCGGCACCGATTCAGTCCTGAAGACTTGATTGCCGTCCTTACGGTTAAGAGCAACCACGCTTTCACCGTCGTGAAAATAGACATGCTTACTGTCCATCGTGAGAGATAGCGGCATTACGGTGGTATCTTTGGTCCAGAGTTCCTTACCGGTGTCGGCATGGTAGACCCTGATAGTACGCTTTCCATCGCGCCATTTCTTGGAAGCCACTTCCGCCCACAAGTGCTTCATCAGGGGTGACTTCGAAATGCGCCCATCCCTGACTTTTGCGTTCTTCTCGACTTCGGGTCCGAGTTTTCCCGGCTTGGGATCCAAGCCCGGCATGCCCTCAATGGTCAGAACCAACAATAGTTCATCAATGGCAATGATTTCTTCAGTACCTTCGGTGCCGCGATATGACTGCACCACCTTGCCGGTCTTGCCGTCCATTTGTGATACCGGGGCCATTAACGACAACGGGGCGTAAAGCTTATCGCCGTCGGCCACCAACCGCCGCGGCAGGGAGGCGGGACCGCTTTTCAACGGAAACCACTGCGTGAACCATTTGCTGATTTTCTGCTTCCAGAGAACTGTCCCATTGAAGGCATCCCGGCATACCAGCTGCCAGTCCGGCGCCGTCAATATGGTCGCGGTCAGACCTTCATCAATAATGTAATAGAGTCTGCCGCGCGCAGTAACCATGGCGTTTAGACTTGCCAGGTGATCGTGGTGCCTGGCCCAGCGCGGACCGCCCAGCCATTGGTAATGGCGTGGTGAACTTATCTCACGGTCGTGCGCAACGGCGTTGTTGCTCGGGTCATGAAGATAATGGGTCCATTCATCAATGGTTTCCGGACGCGGTTTGATCAGCTTCCTGCCGTTGACAAGGGCGATGCCATTGGGCACGAGTACCCGCATGATCTCCTCTTCCGATACTCTGTCATCATTTACAACCAGAACGTTGACCATGTTATCGATGTAGGGCAATGCATCATCTTTAAGGAGTACTGCACTGGCGCGCTCGCTGATCCCTTTAGCCTCAAACAATTCCCTGGCCTGGTGAACATTATCCTGCTCACGGTCGAGAGCCTGGACGACACAGTTCTCCCTGGCGGCAAGGCTTGCGGCCAGCTCACCCTTCCCACAGCCCACATGAACAATGATCCCCCCGTCTGTACCAGCCAGGATCTGTTTAGCATCCTGCGCCCCTGCTGTGCCAGCCATGGCCAGTAATGACGAGACTATCCATATGAAAAAAGCCCTATACATCAATATCTCCAAGTTAGTTTCTTAATCGACTTGTTAGCTTAACCGTTTTAGCGAAGAAAACCAAATTGCGTAATAGCAATTAATGAGATGCGTAGTAAACTGAATGATCGCTTTTGGCTCTGGGTTCCCTTCGTAGAAGGAACCGACAGATGCTCGAGATGGGAGGGGCAGCGGCCTCGCTGCCCGCGGACGCCGAGGCCGGCGTCCTTCCCCTAAAAGTGCAACGGTATGGTCAAACAACTTTGGCCCTGCCCAAACGACAGGGTTTCGAACAAGGCAATAGGGACGAAACCTGGTAGGGAGAATGCCATGCTAAAGAGAAGAATTGCACGCAGGGGATTCCTGAAGACTTCCGCCGCGGCGCTTGCCGCACCAACGATAATCCCGGGGAGCGTTCTGGGGAAGAATGGAGCCGTAGCACCAAGCGAGAAGATCACACTGGGCGCCATCGGCATAGGTCCCAGGGGAAGGTACGTGCTTGGGTGCATGCTGAATGAACCCGATGTGCAGTTTGTAGCCATTGCTGATGTTCAGAAGAGCAGACGCGAATATGTAAAGGCCATGGCAGACAAGAAATACGGCAACAGTGACTGCGTTATGTACCGTGACATGTTCGAACTGCTGGACAGGAAAGACATCGATGCGGTGCTGGTAGCTACCGGCGACCACTGGCATGCGCTTGCTTCGATACTGGCAGCGAAGGCAGGCAAAGACGTGTACAGTGAGAAGCCCTGCGGGATCACGATAGGTGACTGCCAGGAACTTTCCGATACCATAAACCGCTGTGGCCGCATCTTCCAGGCGGGCACGCAAAGGAGAAGCATCGGCAACTTCCAGTTCGCGGCACATCTTGCGCAGAGCGGGAAGCTTGGAAAGATTCATACGGTGCATGCTTCAATCTACAGACTCAGGGTTGATTACAGTTGGCTCCCGGAAGAACCGGAACCCGACAAGGAAATCTGTGACTGGGACAGGTGGCTGGGCCCTGCGCCATGGCGCCCCTACAATTCGCGTTACGTTCAAGGAAGATGGCGCGGATTCTTTGATTTTGATTCGGGCGCGACGTTACTCGACTGGGGAGCGCACACGGTTGACCTCTGCCAGATGGCACTTGGTACGGATGGAACAACACCGGTGACCTACGAAGCAGACGGCGGCACCGTATACGCTCACTACGAGAACGGTGTAAAACTCGTCATGCGTCCCGGGGGCTGGGTGGGTCTGGGAACCTGCCCCGTGAGATATGAAGGTGATGAAGGATGGGTGGAAACGGGAGATAGCGGCAGGATAGAAGCGCATCCGAAGTCCCTGATAAGTGAGCTGAACCGCTACACCGTAAGGGGAACGCACCCGGCGGGCCATACAAGGAATTTCTTCGACTGTGTGAAATCTCGCGCGCCTACGGCCTGCAACCCCGACAGCATGCGCTCCTCGCACATCGCCTGTCACGCGGCGGCACTGTCATGGCAACTGGGACGTAAGTTGACGTTTAACCCGGCAAAGGAAACCTTTGTGGGAGATGACGAAGCCAACCGCATGCGAACAAGAGCCAAGCGCGCCCCATGGCATGCGTAACAGAAACTTTGTCGCGAGATTTGTCGAAAAGAGAGGTCAACACAATGAGAGAAGGAAAACACGTTGCAGCAGTACTCCTGGTCCTCTTGGGACTCCTGATGGCTCCTTTCCCTGCCCGGGCTCAAACTATCTCGGAGAAAGACCTGATAGAGATCCTCCAGTCCGAGGCAGAGCTCCACAAGAGAGCCAGGGCATGTCAACAGCTTGCGGCAATAGGAACAAAGACTGCCATTCCTGTCCTGGCGGGCCTGTTGGGGGATGACAAGCTCGGGGATTACGCAAGGTATGCATTAGAGCCGATGGAAGACTCATCCGTGGATGCCGTTTTCCGATCGGCATTGGGAAAGCTCGAGGGCAGGCTACTGGCCGGAGTCGTGAATTCAATCGGGGTAAGGCATGATGCCGGTGCAGTTGGCGCCCTCCAGGAGCTGGTCAGTGATCCCGGCAAAGCGGTTGTCGAAGAGGCACTGATGGCATTAGCTGTGATCGGAACCGATGGGGCCCTGCAGACGATCCGTAAAGCGCTTGAGCATACTTCACCAAAAACACGCACCGCGGCGGCCGATGCGGGATTAAGGGCTGCACAGATGCTGGCGCAACGTGGCAAGGCGGACGTAGCGGCTAGTCTGTACGAATCCATAAGCAAGGCAGATGTCGCCGGACATATTCGTGTTTCAGGCGTTTATGGTTCCATCATGACCCGGGGAGCTACAGGGGTGCCTCTACTCGTGGGAAGCTTGAGGAGCAATGATGGGGCCATGGTTTCTGCAGCCCTCCGCGCGGCACGCGAGTTGCCTTCTTCGGATTCCGTTTCCCGTGCACTTGCAGCAGAATTGCTGAGAGCAAAGCCTGATCTCCAGGTCCTTCTGATAAAGGTGATCGTGGACAGGGAAGACACTGGCGTCCAGAAGGAGGTATCCGGTCTTGTCTCGAGCAATGACCAGGGGGTGAGGGTAGAATCGCTGCGGGCACTGGGTAAGATCGGTAATAAAGACGCAGTTGGAGTTCTTCTGAAGGCGACCGACGGGAAGGAGGAAGAAGCCAAGGCAGCTCTCGCGAGTCTCAGGATCATCAGGGGCCAGCTTGTCGACAAGGCGATTATCGGCGGGATGAATACAGCGAAAGCCGAACAGAAGACGGAACTGATAAGCGTACTTTCTGACCGCCATTGCGCTGCAGCGGTACCGCAACTGTTGAAAGAGACATCAAGTGCCGACCAGGCAGTAGCCAGGGCGTCATTCAAGGCATTGGCCGTGTTGGCCGGCGCAAAAGACCTTCCGGCTCTTGTACACCTTCTTGCCGGGCAACAAAACGAAAGAGCAAGGGGCTATGCACAGAGCGCTGTAGTTGCCGCAGCAAGCCGGGTCGAGGACGAGAACAATTCCGCGGATGCAGTCTTGAAGAAGCTGACCGAAGTCAAAGATGTCTCCTCGCGCGCAGCGCTCATCAAGGCATTGGGTCAGATAGCCAATGGCAAGGCGTATGACGCAGTCGTGAAGGCTGCGAGAGATGACAAGGCAGAAGTCAAAGATGCCGCGATACGGGCACTTTCGTCCTGGCCTGACGCGAGGGCGGCAAGTCAGCTGTTGGAGACCCTGCAAAGTACAGAGAATGAAACGCACCGCACTCTTGCATTACGCGGCTATGTCCGGATCCTTGGCATCACGTCCGGGGAACCGGGTCAGCTTGCGGAGAAATACGCCGGCGTTATGAAACACGTGAAACGCGATGCTGAGATGAGGCTGATACTTGGCGGTTTGGCGGACGTGCCTCACCCGGCTTCGCTCGACATGGTAATGGAGTGTTTTGAAAAAGGAGACGTCAACGCTGAAGCAAGCCTTGCGGCAGTAGGCATAGCGGAACAACTGGTTGGTCATTATCCCCAGAAGCTCCAGGCGGTCATGGCTAAAGTGATAAAGGAATGCAGAGACGAGGGTATCACCAGGCGGGCCAGGAAAGTGCGTCGCTTGATAACGGGAATGAAGTCATACCTTGTTGCCTGGGAGATATGCGGCCCATTCACCAGGGCGGGAAGGATGTACAACCAGCTGTTTGACATTGCGCTTGGCCCGGAAGATCCTTCTTCAGGAAAGCAGAAATGGGTACCGATCCCGGCGGGCACCATGAAGGGAAAGCCCTGGTTGCTGGATGTGCTGGCGTTCTACGGCGGACACCAGCGCGTGGCATACCTGCGCACCCGGATATTCAGTCCGGAAGCCCGGCAGGCAAGGCTGGAACTGGGAAGTGATGACGGAGTCAAGGTCTGGCTCAACAGCAAGCTCGTCCATTCCAATAATGCGGCAAGGGCCGCGATACCCGGCAGCGACAAGGCTGACATCGAACTCTCGAAGGGATGGAACACATTGATGGTGAAACTCACCCAGAACGTCCTGGGATGGGAACTGGTGGCAAGCATCCGTGGCCAAGACGGGGAGCCCATTGACGGTCTCAAGTCGGCTATCCTGCCGGCAGGTGAAACCTTGTTGCCTGTACAGTCGGCTCCTGCTGAGAAAACGAAAGCCGTGCCGAGAACGGCAAATCCCCGTACGGACAAGGGTTTCTTCAATGGTAAGGATCTCGCCGGCTGGAAAGGGACGGAGAAGTACTGGAAGGTGGAGGACGGAGCTATTGTCGGATCGAGCACTGAGCGCGTTCCAAGAAACGAGTTTATCTGGTCGTCTGTTCCCGTGAAGGACTTCTATCTGGCCGTTGATGTGAAGATCGAGCCTCATGGCGCGAACGCTGGAATACAGTTCCGTTCAAGAAAGGTCGACGAACACGGCCAGGCGCATGGCTACCAGGCCGACGTGGGACGCGGCTTCTGGGGGAAGCTGTACCATGAACATGGACGGGGAAAGCTCGACTGGACCAACAAAGCGTCAAAGGCAGTGAAGCATGGGGATTGGAACCGTTACGAAATACTCGCGGTGGATGACTGCATATGGATGGCTATCAACGGAACTCTCTCTGTTTCCATCAAGGATCCGAAAGGTGAACGTTCAGGCCACATAGCTCTCCAGATTCATTCAGGAAACCCACAGACGGTCAGCTACAGGATAGACAAGCTGATCCATGACCCCGAGGTCAAACTGGCAGGAATGACAGAACAGCAACTTCGTGCCGTTCTGCCAGAATCCGGGGCACTTAAGTGAGCTAAAAAGCGCTCCCCCATCAGAAACGAGTGCGGAAGCCTGTAGCGGAAGTCGCAAAGACTTCCGATCCCCACGAAGATCGGAACTCTTGGCGAGTTCCGCTACAAAGACTCCCTCTTCAAAAGACGCCACAGCGGACAATGAGCCATCTGCGTTGTGAAACAGATCAACGGGGGCAGGGTGAAACGGGGGTATGAGATTTTGTTTACCCCACAGCACAAGGGGTTAGGCGCTAGGTGTTAGTAGCTAGGATTCTGGAACAGCGCAAATCGACCCCACCGTTTTGAGTGGGATACGAGGCAGGCATCGCTACGCGGACGGCGGACCTTTCCCGCTAACGCCTAGCGCCTGACCACTAACCACTACGTTCTGCGCTCACAGCGCAGAACGCTCATACACATATTTATGGGTGTTGAGTTCCAAACGGTTTACGTGGCAACATAAACGAATGCATAGCAAATCCGACAACCGTTCACTTGAGGAACCGATACGCGTGTCGATCATTGAAGACGACACGTGGCTGCGGGAGAACCTGGCCGGTGAGTTTGCGGCAGTCGCCGGTTTCCGGTGCGAAGGGAGTTACGGTTCCGCTGAAGAAGCCCTGGACGGTATACCGATACTGAAACCTGACGTTGCCATCGTGGATATCAATTTGCCGGGGATGAATGGCATCGAATGCCTCAGACGACTCAAGTCGCAATGTCCGGATACCCAATTCCTGATTTTGACAGCTTACGAGGAGAGCGAGAGCATTTTCAAAGCCCTGTTGGCTGGCGCTGACGGCTACCTCCTGAAGAGAACGAGCACCGCCGGGATACTGGACGCCATCCGCGATGTCCACAGGGGAGAGTCGCCAATGAGTGGTCATATTGCGCGGCGAGTGGTCCAGTACTTCAAGAAGATGGGCTCCCATGTATCCGAGGTGGAGCACCTCTCACCCCGCGAGTTAGAGGTGCTGGAGCTGCTGGCGCGCGGCGACGCCTACAAGCAAATTGCCGATCAGCTCGATCTGAGCATCGAAACCATCAGGATGAACATCAAACACATCTACGCCAAACTCCACGTCCATTCCCGCGGCGAGGCCGTCGCCAAGTACCGCGGGTGGCCGAGGAGCTGACGTAGGTCCGATTTGTAATCGGACCCGAGCAAATGCAGTGCGAGCAGAGAGCAAGGACTGACAACGAGTCTTCCTTTGCGCCCTCTTCGAGCCATTCCTTGCTCTGGTCCGATTGCAAATCGGACCTACTTACACTCGATCCCCTTCTACACATTTTCATGGGTATGGCCATGGCCACTGTTTTCTGAGACAATATAGATTTGAGAGATGGTGACGATGACTAACGAAAATCGCTTTTCATGTCTTCTGTTTGTAGGCATCATCCTGCTTGCGGTGGCCTCATTCGTCCATGCGGCCGGTGATAGCGTCGTGGTTTTCAACGAGGTCATGTACCATCCGGCGACCAACGAGGCGTCTCTGGAGTGGGTCGAGCTTCACAACCAGATGGCCGTGGATGTGGACATCTCTTCCTGGCGCCTCCGCAGCGGTATCTCCTATGACTTTCCAACCAACACCATCATGCCGGGCGGCGGGTACATCGTGGTCGCAAGGGATCCTTCCGCAGTTGAGGCCGCACACGGCATAACCGGTATCTTCGGGCCTTTCGACGGTCGCCTCTCCAATGCCGGAGAAAACCTGCGCCTGCGCAACCACGACGGGCGGATCATGGATGAGCTCGATTATAACGACCGGGGCCACTGGCCGATCGCTCCGGACGGCTCGGGTGTATCACTTGCAAAGATAGAAGAGGACATGGGCACTGCCGACCCGGCCAATTGGGCTCAGAGCCTCTCCGCTGGAGGCACGCCGGGCGCAGCCAACACGATCTATCAAACGGGTTCCCCCTCAACTCTCGGATTCAACGAGATCGCGGGAGCGACCAACACGTCGTTCTGGGTCGAACTGGTCAATACTGCCACAACCAACATAGACGTGGGCGGGTACCGTGTAGCCGTCAGTGGATTCTCCGACAACAGTTACACGCTGCCCTCACAAATACTCCTTCCGGGAACATTCCTGACACTCTACGACAGCACCATGGGATTCGACGCCTACGACGAAGACAAACTGTTTCTCTATGCGCCGTCGGATGCCGTAATCGACGCAAAGCTGGTTCAAAACAGCGCACGTGCGAAGTATCCCGATGGGATCGGTGACTGGCTGCGCCCCAGCGCCACCACGCCCGGCACCACAAATGAAGTCACGCTTGCCCGCGACATCGTCATCAACGAAATCATGTACCACCACCAGCAGGGAAGCGCCGCCGAGTCTGACGAGGAATGGATCGAGCTTTACAACCGCGGTGCGGCTGCCGTGGATCTTTCGGGCTGGGAACTGGACGAAGCCGTGAGCTTCACCTTTCCCTCCAATACGTTCCTGGGGGCGGGCAAGTTTCTCGTTGTAGCAGACAATACAAACACACTCATGGCGGCGTTTCCCGGACTGACCAATATCGTGGGCGAGTACTCCGGGAACCTGGCGAACGCCGGGGAAGAGATTCTCTTGCTGGATGCCGGCGGCAATCCGGCCGATGAGGTCCGTTACTATGACGGCTATCCCTGGCCCGATTCCGCAGACGGAAATGGTTCAAGCCTGGAGTTGCGTGATGCTGACGCAGACAACTCCGTCGCTGCAGCCTGGGACGGCAGCGACGAAACTACAAAGTCCGCGTGGCAGACCATCACTTACCGGGGCGTTGCCACCGCCGACGGTATAGGGCACGACATATGGCATGAGTTCTGCATATGCCTGCTTGGCCCCGGCGAAGTCCTGCTCGATGATATCAGCGTGGTCGAAGATCCCGACGGCGGCGCCGTCGCGTTCATGCAGAATGGGACGTTTGAGTCTGACAGCCTGGGCAGTCTTCCCGACAAGTGGCGCCTGCTTGGAACGCACGGCAGCCATGGACGCAGCGTTGTCGTTGACGACCCCGTCTCGCCGGGAAACCGCGTATTGCACCTCGTTTCCACCGGCGACTACAAGCACGAGCACAATCACGCCGAAACCACTTTCGCAAGCAGCGAACAAGTTGTCGCCGGTCGGGAGTACGAAATCTCTTTCCGCGCCAAATGGCTGACGGGATCTCCCCAAGTCAACACGCGCCTCTACTTCAACTGGCTCCAGCGTACGACCGTGCTCGATACACCACAGACCAATGGGACACCGGGTCGCATCAACTCACGGGTGGCAGCAAACCTGGGGCCAACCTACAGCGACCTGGCGCACACGCCTGTCGTTCCCGCCAATGGACAGAGCGTCGAAGTCTCGGTCGTGGCCGCTGACCCCGATGCTGTTGATCGCCTGTGGGTCATGTACGCGGTCAGCGGCGGGACATGGCAGTCGAACCTGATGGTCAGCGCATCTGGCGGGAAATTTACGGGCACGATTCCCGGACAGTCCTCTTCCGCGCTTGTGCAGTTCTATGTGTTTGGAAGCGACGACCTCGGCGCCTCATCAACATGGCCAGCCGACGGTGCGTCGTCACGGGCCATGTACCGAGTGGAGGATGGCCAGGCCAACCTGGCAACCGTGCACAACCTGCGTGTGGTGATGACATCGTCCGACCGCGATGCGATGTATATCGAAACAGAGCGAATGAGTAACTACCGCCGCCGCGGAACGGCCATCTATGATGAGCGACTTGTCTATTATGATGTCGGGATTCGTCTCAAGGGGAGTTCTTACGGAAGAACGCACGACAGCGAGACGGGCTTGAACGTCGAGTTCCCTGCCGACCGTCTGTTTCGCGGGGTCCACAGCACGATATCCATTGAACGTGGCGGATCCAGGCGCGAAATCGTCGCCAAACACATGTTCAGCGCTGCGGGCGGCGGGTTGGCAAGTCTGTACGACGATGCGGCACGCGTGATCATGCCTCGTTCGTCCGATACCGGACGCGCGCTTTTCTCCATGGCCCGGTACACCGACGTCTTCCTCGACGCATGGCTGGAGAACGGCAGCGACGGCAATGACTTCAATCACGAACTGCTCTACACACCCACCGGCACTGTGGATGGCAACCCTGAGAGTCTGAAGAAGAACTACCCCTACACGCACAGCTCCGGCTCCCTCGACCTGGATGACTACGGCAGTGACAAGGAAACCTACCGCTGGAACTTCCAACTCCGGAATAACCGGCGGAGAGACGAATACTCGGGCATGCTCAACGTCTGCCAGGCCTTCTCCCTCTCTGGTGACAACCTGGACATTGCGTCGCGCGATGTCCTCGACGTCAGCCAGTGGATGCGCACCTTTGCCATGCAGTCTCTCGTAGGAAATGACGACACCTACTCGCGCCTGTGGCGGCACAATTTCCGTATGATCGAGCGACCGTCGGACGGCCGCATACTTGCGATGCCGTGGGACCTGGACAGGTCCTTCAATCTGAGTACGTCGGCCGCGCTCTGGGGTGGGGACAATGTCAGGAATCTGATCGAACTTCCAGGCAGCCGGCGCCTTTTCTACGGCCACGCGCTGGACATGATCACGACAACCTGCAACACGACCTACATGGCGCACTGGACATCGCACTATGGGACGCTGTTGGGCGAAAATTTCTCCGGCCGCCTTAGCTGGATCGGTAGTCGCAGCGCTTACTTCCTCGGACAGCTTCCGACGGATCACACCACGTTCACGGTCACGAACACCAGTTTCACGGTGGCCGGCGATACAGCCGTGATAGGAGGACAGGCCGGGATCGCGATCGAGGAGATCTATCTCGATGGGCTGGACACACCCCTCGATACCTGGTGGACCAGCGCGGGGTCAGGGACGGCGCAGACCTTCTTCTGGCAGACCACAGTTCCGGTTGCCCCTGGCGGCAACTTTCTCACGTTCGAGGCCTACGGCTTCCAGGGCGAGCTCGTTGGGTCAGATTCGGTAGCCGTCACCAGCACCGCGAGCGACCGCCCCCTGTTCGACTACCTGCGCGTAACAGAACTCATGTACAATCCCGCGGGGAGTGACGAGGGCGAGTTTATTGAGCTCCATAACCATGGCGCGATTACGCTTGATCTGACGTCACTCGCGCTGTCCGACGGCGTGACCTTCAACTTTGCCGACGGTGGCGTAACGAATCTGCCACCCGGCGCGTACGTGTTGGCCGTTCGCGACCTGGCAGGCTTTGCTGCCCGTTATGACACGAACGCCCTGCTTGTTGCTGGCGAATACAGCGGCAGCCTTGCCAACGGCGGAGAGCTTGTCACGCTCGCCGGCCCCTACGATGAAGAAATTATCTCCTTCACTTATAACGACAATAGGGATTGGCCGCTCGCGGCCGATGGCGCCGGGCATGCTCTGGTTCCACTCTCTCCCGACGGACAGGATACGGGGACGCTGGACTACGGACGAAACTGGCGTGCAGGAACGTACATATACGGGTCTCCGGGAGCGAGCGACCCGGTTCGTGCCGCGACGGTCGTCCTCAATGAAATCATGGCTCACACGGATTACACTAATGGTCCCGCCTGGCAGGACTCCAACGATTGGATCGAACTCTACAACGGTGGTACGACAACGGTGACGCTTGCCGACTGGTACCTGAGCGATGATGTTGATGAATTGCAGAAATGGGAGATTCCCGCCACAATTGCCATGACCTCTTTCACCTGGCGGACTTTCTATGAGGTCCTGGACTTCCACACCAATGAGACCAGCGGATTTGGTCTGAACAAGGACGGCGAACAGGTCTTTCTCTCCCACCTCCCGGGCACGTCCGAGGATCGCGTGGTTGATGCGATCGCCTTCAAGGGTCAGGAGAACGGTTCATCTTTCGGACGTTACGCCGATGGAGATCAATACTGGTACAGGCTGTCGCCCACGACCAACAGCGCCAACGCCCTTCCAGGCGGTGATTTAGTGATTGACGAGATAATGTACAACGCCGCCAACGGCGGCAGCGAGAATCCGACGAACGAGTTCGTGGAACTATTCAACCCACTTGGAGTCGCAGTACAGATGTGGAACGCATCGGGAAACTGGCGCCTGGCGGGGGGTGTTGATTTTGACCTGCCTTCGAACACTGTCCTGGCGGCCGGCGAGCGCCTGGTCATCGTGTCCTTTGAGCCCACGAATGCTGCGGCCATGGCCGAATTCAGCAACGCCTACGACCCGCCGGGCGGGGCCGCGATAATCGGACCCTACCAGGGACGCCTCTCCAACAAGGATGACCGCGTTGCGATCGAGCGCCCGCAGGCATCGGACGACCCGCTCAGGCCGTGGGATATCTCCTGGGTGGTCGTCGACGAGACCACGTATTTCGACCGGTCCCCCTGGCCAAGTGAAGCGGATGGTACCGGCCGCCCTCTGCAGCGCCTTCTGACCGACCGCGCAGGCAACGACCCGACTGCCTGGATTGTGGGAGGTGCGGCATCACCCGGAGCTCCGCCCCACAAACTGATCATCACAGCTCCGGCCGACGGGCAGGCGTTCCTTGTACCGTTTACGACCACCGTTTCGGTTGCTGTGCAGTCCGAGTTTGTATCGGGGCCGGTCCAGCGTGTCAGTCTGCAGTTGAACGGCAGCGAAATCGCCAGCACAAATGCTTCGCCATACACATTCCCGCTAAGCGGCATCTCGACAGTAAGCACGAACATGCTGAAAGCCCTGCTGGTGGACAATTCCGGGACGAACGAGTCGCCGGTTGTCACCATCCATGCCTACACGAATACCCCTTTTGCAGAAGCCGGGCGCGATCTCTATGCCAACGTTTCCGTCAACGGCACTGTCCCGCTCGCGGGCGACCTGGATGCCAGTAGTTTTCCGCCCGGTGACATTGCAACTGTCTGGTCCCTCGACAACGGACCTGCTCCTGTTGACTTCGGAGACGCCGGCGCACTCGAAACGACTGCCACTTTCACCGTCCCGGGAGTCTACTCCCTGACCCTGACCACCACTTACAACGGGGTGTCCCTGGATGACACTGTAACTGTCACGGTCACCGCAACGAACAGTCCAAACCACCTTCCCTATGCGGAGTCGTTCGAATACTACGCAACCGGGCAGGATCTCAACGGCATTCACGGCTGGAGCGGGGCTGCCGTAGTTGAGAATAATGCCACCCCGCACGACCACGGTGG
>JASLPY010000079.1 GCA_030744755.1 Kiritimatiellia bacterium
TATGGGGGCGTAATGTACGGCAAGAATACCGCCTGGCTGCATGAATATGAAAATCCATGACCTGCACCCGCGCAGAAAGCTCGGTGTCAATTGGGCTTGCAAGCATAAGGCTCATGTAATAGATTGAGTGGCTGTAATTACAGTAAATGTTCAAGGGGTGTCATGCCGAAAGAAGATGCAATCGAAGTAACCGGTACCGTTGTCAAGGTACTTCCCGCCACTATGTACAGGGTGAAGCTTGAGAACGGCCATGAACTTCTTGCCCACATTTCTGGAAAGATGCGCAAGCATTTCATCAGGATCACGGCCGGTGACAGTGTAACGGTTCAGATCTCGCCGTACGATCTAACCAAGGGCCGCATCACCTACCGCCACCGCAACTAGCCTTGATCTTCAGTGAGTCTCACTTCAATCCAAATGAACGCAAGCATGCCTTGAAGTCTTTTGGAAGCGGGGCTTCTACCCGTACTCGTTTGTTTGTGAACGGATGAACGAATTCTATTTTCGAAGCGTGCAGCATTTGCCTCGGAGCTTGCAGCACTCGGTCATCGGTCTGTTTTCTTCTTGAATACCGGGTGTCTCCGATCACCGGGTGTCTCATCAAAGCGAGGTGTTTTCTTATCTGGTGGGTTCGCCCTGTCGTCAGCCTCGCAAGCAAGTGCGATGCCGATTTCGTGGAATCGAGCACCTTGACCCCCGTCACTGCAGTATGGCCGTCAATTTCTTCCCTGATCGTCTTTTCGGGTTGGTGAACCCGCCCGTCTACGACCGCGTGATACATCTTTTTGACGGCGTGGTTTTTGAAAAGGGATACCGCCTTTTCGAATGCCTTGGAACTTCTTGCCATGAGAAGGCAGCCGGTGGTCTCACGGTCAAGTCTGTGCACTGCCATGGTATTTTCGAAGCCGGGGCGCGATCTAACAGCATTCTCAACGCTGTTCTTTCCGTTGCTGAGCATACCCGATGGTTTGTTCACAACGAGATACTGGTGGTCTTCGTAGAGAATACGTGGCGCGGACGTTGACTGCTTCCTGGGAGGAGAGACGATTTCGACAGTGTCACCCGGAGAAAGCCTGTGCCGTGCCATCCAGGTGCGCTTGCGGTTGACAAACACACGTCGCTCGTCAATTACCAGCTTTGCCTTCTTGCGTGAGAGTTTGAGGGTCCTGGAAACAATGTCCAGAAGAGTAAGCCCCTCCTCCTGCCGTCCGACCCGCGCCACAACAATATCATTTGCCTTTTTCATAACCTATCCAACAGGGACAGGTAAAAGTTGCAGATTTCTCCGGAAATGTCGATGTCTGACTCCTTTCTTGCCATTTGGAGACGTTCTGCCGGACGTTTTACCTGTCCCTGTTCTGTGTGGGTGCGCCAATGAAAGAACTGGCCGCGGCCTACATGCTTGTCTTTCATGCAGATTCCAACTCTTCCCTTTACTGGCCTGATGTGTTACACATTAGCGCTTTGCCAATTGAATCTGGATGATACGAAGAGAATGAAAGCGAGGATTTGTGTGGCCGACTTGCCTGAGAAGATTGGGAAAATGGCGAAGGAAGAGCGTGAAGAGTGGTTTCTTGAAGCGCTTGAAGCTGAGCCCATGCCCGTGGAATCTCTCCTTGGTGTCATTCAACTTGCGCGTGACCAGGAGGGCGAGGAGCAGGCTGATGGGTTTGCCGAGATGATGTGCGAATCGCTGGTTAACCGCCAGGAGAAGCGAGGGATTCTCGAGCTCATGAAGCTGTGGTCGCAATGGAGGCTGGATGCGGCTTTCGCTGATACTTGCAGCAACGCCTTGACCAAAGGATTCAAGGATCGACTGGGTGCAGCGCTTGTGAAGAACGCCGGATTTGACGGGGGCGTAACCCTGAAGGAAGCGCTGCGGCGACTGGATGTTCTGCTGCAGCTCTCACCGGGCGTCTTCTGTCACGACAACACCTGGGGGTTTGGTGTTGTCAGCAGACTGGACGATTTCTATGGCAAGGCAACGATTGATTTTGACGGAAAGCGCGGCCACCAGCTTTCATTTGCATATGCCGCCGAGACTCTTGAAATAATCGGGGAGGACCATCTCTACGTGCGCAGGCACAAGGAACCTGAGAGACTCAGCGAGATGGTGAAGAACAACGCGGCCGAGGTGGTAAGAATAACCATTCGCAGTCTCGGTGAAATGACTGCTCCAGATCTGAAAGACTGCCTTGTTGATGGTGTGATGCCGGAAGCGGACTGGAAACGGTTCTGGGATGCCGCGCGCAGGGGTCTCAAAGAGGATCCACTGGTAGATATCCCTGCGAAGCGCAGTGAACCGATCCGCTTGCTTCAGAAGGCCAAGGAATACGATTCGGGCTGGTTTGCCAAACTTGCTGCCGAGAGATCCAGAGAAGGCGTAATCGAGAGTATACTGGAGTTTGAGAAGAGTCGTGATGCGGGTGAACTGGACGAGGAACATGCTGCAGTAATCGGTGATCGTATCGCGCATTCGATAAGGGGATTGGCCGACGGCCAGCCCGAGCTTCTCGCGCGCTTTGTTGTATTGGCAGCCCGACTGGGGCTGGCCGAGAGTACCACGGGCCTGCCCGAGGGTGCTGATAAACTTCTCTCCGAACAACGGTTTGTTGCCTGTGCCGAACGGCTTTCCGTGCGCGATGTCAATGAGGTGATCAACTACCTCGCCGCCCTCGACCTGACCCGAACGGTGGATTTGCTGTTGCATGTTCTTGAGCAGGTACCTGTCGCTTTGATAACAGACATGGTCGAGTTCATCGAGAAGCATGGCAGGCTCGACGACTGTATCGCGAAGGTGAGCGATCTTATCGGCAGAAACGAGGCGGGGGTGGACCTTGCCTGCTGGCTCTGTAAGAACCTTGATGTTTTCGAAAAATGGCAGATCGCGGATCATGCCGCGCTGGTGATCCAGGCAATCGAAAGCATTGAGGCCGATTGTGCAGGTGTGCATCTAAAAGGCGAGAAGCAACTGCGGGAGCTCCTTACCCAGACGAAATGGCTCAAAGCGGTATTCGGGCCGATCGGGGAAAGACAGCGTGAACTGCTGTTGCGAAGGGTGGAGAAGTCAATCGGCTGGGACGAATCCGGAAAGCGCTCGGTTCTGGCGAGGCTGATAAAGCTGTTTCCGGAGCTTGCGTCTGCTCTCGATTCCGGGGATGCGGAAGAGGAAAGCGCTTCGAAGGGAAGGTACACCTCCTGGCGTACCCTCCGTCAACGCCAGGAGCAGTTCCGCAAGCTGGTGGAAGAGGACATTCCGGCAAACTCCAAGGAGATTGGCGTGGCGAGGAGCTATGGGGATCTCAGAGAGAACTTCGAATACCAGGCGGCCAAGGATCATCAAAGGCTTCTCATGCAGAGGAAGGCGGAGATGGAAGCAGACCTCGAAGTCATGCAGGGCACGGATTTTGCCAACGTGGTGACCAGCAAGGTTGCCATGGGTGTTGAAGTCATTCTGTCCACGCTGTCCGGGGATAACGAGGTTTATCGTATTTTGGGAGAATGGGACAGGGACGAAACGCTGGAAATCGTGTCCAGCAAGAGCCTTCTTGCCGAAAAGCTTATGGGTTGTTCTGTCGGTGATGAAGTGATGTTGCCATCTGCTGAAGGGGAACGAATGTGCCATTTGGAGGACATAAACGCGCTCCCTGATGAGGTAAGAGCCTGGCTGAATGGAGGTTAAGTGCTTTGTGTGCAAGCAGATACGCATCATTGTTGACAGCGCGCCGGAGAAGTGATATCGTGCGCCCTTCGCTTATTTAGATGAGGTGAACCATGCCAGTAAGCAAGAAGACTGCGACAAAACGAGTGTCGCGCAATGTGAATGCTAAGACCCAACGAGCAAAGAAGGTACGCCCTGCGGCGGCCCCTTCCTCGAAGAAGAGCAGGAAGGTTGTGAAACGAGCGGTGTCCAAGACAGCTGCGAAATCGAGGAAAACCGTGAGTAAACCAGCAAAGAAGCGACCAGTTAAGCCAGCCAAATCCGCAAAATCTTCCAAAAAGATCGTGAAAGCATCCAAAATGACCAAGAAGGCGATAAAGAAACCCGTCAGAAAGACCTCAAAAGTTCCCAAGAAGGTAGCAAAGGGTGCGAAGAAACCGGCCAAAGCGGCCAAGAAGATTGCCAAGCCTGCAAAAAAGGTGGTGAAGGTAGCAAAGAAGAGTAAGGCTGCTAAGCCTGCGAAGAAGGCGGCCAAGGTACTCAACAAAGCTGCGAAAAAGCCCGTGGTAAAAGCCGGTAAGAAGGCTGCGAAGAAGCCCGTGGCAAAAGCCGCCAAGAAAGCTGTGAAGAAAGCTCCAAAGGCTCCTGCAAGGAGGGTTCTCCCTAAACCCCTGGCTAAGCGGGTTCTGGTGCGGCCGCCCGTCGTTGCTACTACGAAGAGCAAGGCCAAACGAGGCAAAACAAAGATTACGGCCTCGGATAAGAAGGAATTCAGGCAAATGCTTGTCAATATGCGGGAACGCACTACGGTTCAGATTAAGTCTCTGAAGAAGGCATCCCTCCAAAGAAGCGAGAAAATGGTTACTGCTGAGGATGGCACCGATGTTTTCGAACGTCAGTTTGCGTTGACGCTCGTTTCTTCCGAGCAGGAGTCGCTGCACGATATTGACGATGCCCTGCGCCGGATCGACGCTGGAGCGTATGGGATCTGTGAAGACTGTACCGGGAGAATCGAAAAGCCGCGTCTCAAAGCGCTTCCGTTCGTTCGTCTCTGTATCGGGTGTCAGTCTGCAAAGGAGCAGAACAGGCCCCGATATCTCGCCATGCGTTGATAGCTGGTGACAAAAAGGCTGCGTGGGACGAACAAACGAGGCAAGTGAAGTCTCAGGCCGTTGACATGCTGATACTCATTCTCAGTTTCTCTGTTGCACTGCTTGATCAGGTTACTAAGTACCTGATACGGAAGAACCTGGTTCCGGGTGAGTGCATTGAGGCGATCCCCGGCCTGTTCAACATAAGCTACGTGAGAAATACCGGTGCAGCATGGGGAATGCTGTCTGGCTTCGGAAACCTTCTCATCATCCTGTCGCTGGTAATGCTGGTTGTAATAGTCTTCTTCCGGAAACATTTCCTTACTGATACTCTCACACACAGGATAGCGACCGGCCTGATGCTTGCCGGGATCGTGGGGAACCTGATTGACAGGATCAGGCTTGGCTACGTGGTCGACTTCCTTGACTTCCACTGGAGCATGCATCATTTTCCATCATTCAATGTTGCAGATTCGGCTATTTGCATTGGAGTGGGCCTTTACATGGTTTCGCAGGTATTCCTGGAAAAGAAGGCCCGGGAGGAGGCAGAAGCCTGAGTGTGGGTGCGGGACTGAATCCAAGGCGGAGCGATTCAGCAAGCACAGACGTGGAAAACTGTCATCCTGAGCGCAGCGCAGCGAAGTCGAAGGATCTAAGACACTGGGTGAACCATGAGATCCCTCGACAGTCTCGGGATGACGTTAGCCGGACGGTGGCTATGAGTTTGGAGCCGTCAGTGCTTCAACGCCACCGCCTTTGCTTTCTGGAACAGCGGGTTGTCGCTGTAGTTGCGTTCCTGCTGAGGGGAGCGCGTCCTTGAGAGCTTTCGCACTGACCGACGGGTAAGCGTTTATGAGTGATTACCGGGGATTCTTTCTGGTTGGCGCCACGGCTAGTGGAAAAAGCGGTTTAGCCCAGTGTCTTGCCGAGACTCATGGGTTTGCAGTTCTGTCCGCTGATTCAATGCTCGTCTACAAGGGAATGAACATTGGAACCGCCAAGCCCACGGCTGAGGAACGTGGAACTGTTGACTACGGTGGGATCGATCTTATCGAACCGGATTGCGATTTCAGCGTATGGCAATACCGCGAACAGGCCATCACTTTTCTGGATGAATGCGCCGCCAGGGGGCAGGATGTTATTGTCGCCGGAGGCTCCGGGCTATATGTCAAGAGCCTGACCCACGGCATTTCGGATTCGCCGGCCTTGTCGGCAGAAGTCCGTGCCCGCTGGGAGAAAGTATTTCGGGAATCGGGTGTGGATGCGCTCAAGGATGCATTGCGAAGCATGCGGCCGGACCTGTACGAGGCACTTGCCGACAAAGAAAACCCTCGACGCCTGGTTCGAGCGCTTTCACTGGCGGATGCCGGCGGAAGCGGTAGCGAACGCTCATGGGGCGAACGTAGGGGTTCGGCTCCGCTCGTAGGAATAAGATTGCCGCCGGAACAGCTTTCCGCACGAATAGACAGACGGGTTGAGATAATGTTCGAGTCGGGCCTGGTTGAGGAGGTGAAGGAACTGCGTTCCGCATATCCGAATGCTTCGTCCTCGGCGTCCCAGGCCATAGGCTATAGGGAAGTTGCATCCATGCTGGGGAACGACTGTACATGGGACGAAGCTGTCACACGTATCGCGCAGCGCACGCGGCAGCTTGCCAAGAAACAACGGACGTGGTTCAGGCACCAGGCGGACGTGACTTGGATCGATATTGACGAGAATGACGAGGTCTCCGAAATAGCTGAACAGGTAATGGCGAGGTGGAAAGAACATGGACCAACGGAAATTGCAGGATAACGTCGCATCTGTTAGGGAACTCGCTGATACTGACTACCTGATTGAGGATAGCGCGTGGCGTGTCAGGGACATGCCTGAGCGGATGCGTCCGCGGGAAGAAATGGCTCGCGTGGGTGCTGAGAATGTGTCTGACGCGGTGCTGCTTTCCGTTTTGCTGCGGGTGGGCACCAAGGGAGTCAACGTTGTCGATCTCGCACAGGGCTTGCTTCGCAAGTACGGTTCTCTCACGGCGATGGCCGCCGCTTCAGAGGATGACCTGGCGCAAGCTCGAGGGCTTGGTGGCGTCAAGGCCCAGATCATTAAGGCCGCATTGGAGATTGGTCGCCGCCTTCGGGACGAAGCGATGCCCAAACGTTTCAGGATCAAAACGCCTGAAGACGCCGCCGGACTCCTTAAGGACAGGCTGTGCGGATTGGACAGGGAGCAGTTCTGGGTTCTGCACCTTGACGCAAAGAATCAACTGAAATCGAGACCGGTCAACGTGTCGAGTGGTCTCCTGGATGCCAGCCTGGTACACCCGCGCGAAGTGTTTCGTGGAGCCGTGAGAGACGCGACTGCCGCGGTTGTGCTTGTTCACAACCATCCCTCGGGTGATACTGCACCATCGGCTGAAGACCTTCGTGTGACCAGGCAGCTTGTTGAAGCCGGCAAAATAATGGATATTAAGGTTTTGGATCACGTGATAATCGGTAAGCCTTCGGGCAATGGGGATCGCTGGTTCCTGAGCATGAGGGAAGAGGGAGTTGTCAGTTTTCACCAGGGGAGACTTTAGAATGCATCATCCAACAGCAGTAATAGAGCCCGGCGCCGAACTTGGCGAAAATGTAGAGGTCGGGCCTTTTTCCTACATCGAGGGAGGTGTCAGGATCGGGGACGGATGCCGATTGGGCCCTCGAGTGACTATCCTGAAGGGAAGTTCAATTGGTGCGAATTGCACTATCCATGCGGGAGCAGTCATAGGGGACGTTCCGCAGGACCTGGCTTTCGATGGCGCTGAATCATCTGTCGAAGTGGGCGAAAGATGCATAATTCGCGAAGGTGTGACGATTCACAGGGGCACAAAACCCGGAACCATTACCCGGGTAGGTGACGAGTGTTTCCTGATGGCCTATTGCCATGTCGCCCACAACTGTCTGCTCGGAGACAACGTCATCATAGCCAACAACACGGTTTTCGGCGGCTACGTTGAGATAGGCGCCCGGGCGTTTATCAGCGGCCTTGTTGCTATTCACCAGTTCGTAAGGGTGGGTCGACTGGCGATGGTCGCCGGAGGAAGCGTTGCCACCAAGGACGTGCCTCCGTTTTGTACGACGCGCAATTGCGCGATGAACACGGTAGTCGGCATAAATGTTGTCGGGATGCGCCGGGCCGGCCTTGGCGGCGAACAGAGAAAACTCGTACGAAGCGCGATCAAGGCTCTCTACCGGTCGGATATGAATGTGTCGCAGGCTGTGGAACACATGCGGCAATCTTTCAGTGACGAATTTGCCATGGAGATATGCGATTTCATCGATAACTCAGACCGTGGCATCTGCACAATGGCCGGGCTGTCCAGTTCCCGTTCCGGCGGGGAGTGACCGTGAATCGTCAATGTCTCGACCCCGCGCACCAGATTTGCACCATCCGGCGGTGACCGCCAGCTCCAGGGGATGCGCGAACTGGTGCGGATTTGAACAATAGTGTGTCTTTGGTGAATCGAGGAACATTCTTCTTACGACCACACGACCCGTCGAATCAAAAATGGTTGTCCTGCCAAGGGGTCTAGGATAGTGTGTGATGGCTTTGTGAGGATTTGGAGTTTTACGGTTTATGATACGGACAGGCATAGGTTTTGATGCCCACAGGTTCAGCGAGAATCGCGATCTTATCCTGGGTGGCGTGAAGCTGGATCACGAGACCGGTTTGCTTGGGCATTCTGATGCCGACGTGGTGTGCCACGCAATAGCCGACGCGCTTCTTGGCGCTATTGCCGCAGGTGATATCGGGACGCATTTCCCGGATACCGATCCGGCCTGGAAGGACGCTTGCAGCCTCGATATTCTCGCGGAGACGGTTTTGATACTGGGAGCCGGGAATGCAACGGTAATCAATGTCGACTGCACTGTTATTGCCGAGCGCCCGAAAATAGCTCCGCACATAGCGTTAATGCGTGAGAAGCTTGCCGATGCCATTGGCGTTGAGGCGGGATCGGTATCTGTGAAGGCCACTACGGTCGAGAAGATGGGTGCCCTGGGGCGAGAAGAAGGAATCGCGGCGCTGGCCATTGCAACAGTTGAGCAGTAGGGATGTGAAATGGGGACAGTCTCTCCGCCGGAGGACGGTTTTTGGTGAAGGTTTACAATACACTCAACAGAGCCAGCGAAGAGGTTGTGCCGCTGGAGGGCAATCATGTCCGCATGTATACGTGCGGACCCACGGTCTACAATATCGCCCACATCGGCAACTTTCGGACGTACGTGTTCGAAGACATTCTCCGGCGCTATCTTAAGTATTCGGGTTTCGGGGTTACGCAGGTGATGAACCTGACGGATGTTGACGACAAAACGATCCGCGATGCAAATGCGGCGGGAGTTTCGCTGGAAGAGCACACACAGCAGTTCAAAGACATGTTCTTCGATGACATTAACGTACTCAACATCGAACCTGCAGAACACTACCCGGCCGCCACGGATCATGTTCCTGAGATGATCGAGCTGATCTCGAAACTGTTTGACCGCGGCCTCGCCTACCAGTCGGATGACGGATCGGTTTACTTCAGCATCGCGAAGTTTCCAGGGTACGGCAAACTGGCGAAGATTGATGTCTCGGAAATGCAGGCAGGGGCCAGGGTCTCGCAGGACGAGTATGAGAAGGATAACCTGGCTGATTTTGCGCTGTGGAAAGCCTGGGACGAACAGGATGGCGAGGTTGGATGGGATTCGCCATGGGGGAGAGGGCGTCCTGGCTGGCATATCGAGTGCTCCGCCATGGGCATGAAGTACCTGGGAGAGTCGTTTGATATTCACACCGGCGGTGTTGACAACATGTTTCCGCACCATGAAGACGAGATTGCCCAGAGCGAAGGCGCCACGGGGAAGCAATTCGTAAAGTACTGGCTGCATTCGGCGCATCTCATTGTCGATGGCCAGAAAATGTCAAAATCGCTTGGCAACTTCTACACGCTCAGGGATCTCCAGGAGAAGGGTTACACGGGCAGAGAGATCCGCTATGTTCTGCTTTCGGCCCACTATCGCCAGCAGTTGAATTTCACGTTTGATGCTCTTTCTGCGTCCCGCGCAGCGCTGTCCCGGGTTGACGAGTTTACGGAAAGGCTCAAGGCCCTTGAGTCGCCGGACAATGCGGGGCTTCCTCCATGGGCAGGGAAAGCGCGCGATGATTTTGAGGCAGCGCTGGACAATGATCTCAACGTGCCCGAAGCGCTTGCCGCCATTTTTGACCTTGTTCACGAAGGGAACCGGCGCATGGATGCCGGTGAGTCCGATTGGAGTGCAGATGCCGTCGTTGGCCTGCTGTCGCGCTTTGACGAGGTGTTGGGAGTGCTGGCGACTGAGAAAGCCGAGGCGGGGGATGACATTGTTGCGCTTGCCGACGCAAGGGAAACAGCGCGACAGGGCAAGGACTGGGCTGAAGCGGACCGTCTTAGGGACCAGCTTCATGACATGGGATGGGAGGTCCGTGACACTCCCGAGGGTCCTAAACTAAAGAGGCTTTAGAGACGGATATGCGGGGAAGATTCATCACCTTGGAAGGTCCGGAAGGCAGCGGTAAGTCTACGCAGGCCGCGAAGCTGTGCGAACGGCTCGGGGAACAGGGCATTGAAGTCGTAAAGACTCGGGAACCGGGAGGGACGGCGACCGGCGAGCTGATCCGTGAAATTCTCCAGCACGACCGTGCGGGTGAGCCGCTGTTTCCCGAGAGTGAAGCACTTCTGTTTGCCGCTAGCCGGGCCCAGCTTGTCAGAAGTGTGATTCTTCCCGCGCTGGAAGGCGGTGCCTGGGTCGTTTGTGACAGGTTCGCAGACTCAACGACTGCCTACCAGGGCTATGGTCGTGGTTTCAGTGTCGACGATATGCTCAACATAAATAGTTTTGCAGTGGACGGCGCGCAGCCTGACGTGACCCTTCTGTTGGATGTTGATGTTGCCTTGGGATTCGATCGTATTCAGAAAAGAAATACCGAAAACGGAGTTGAGAATGACCGTTTCGAGAGGGAGGCCAGGGAGTTTCACGAGAGGGTCCGCCAGGGCTATCTTGCCCTGGCCAAACGTTTTCCCGACCGCTTCAGAGTAATAGACGCGTCCCGCGATGAAGGCAGCGTGCAGTGTCGCGTATGGGAGACAGTCTGCCGGGCGCTCGGTATGGAGGCAGGCTGACTTGAACATTACGGCCGCATACGAACTTCTCAAGAACGCTTTTGCTTCGGGGCGGGCGGCCCACGCTTACATACTGGCGGGTCCGCCGAGGGGCAGTTGCCAGGCAGTAACCGAGAAGGTTCTTCAATTGCTGTTCTGCGAGTCCGGTGAGGCTTGTGGAGAATGCCGCGGATGTCAGCGCGTTGTTGAGCACTCGCATTCCGATGTACTCTGGGTTGAACCGGAGAAGAAATCGCGGATCATCTCTATCGACCAGGTACGGAATCTCCAGACAAGGGTGTTTCAGACATCTTTCGAGGGAGGGTGGCGTTCGTGCGTTATCGTGGCGGCCGACCGCCTGGGTCAGGAGGCTGCAAACGCTTTTCTCAAGACCCTTGAAGAGCCTCCCGAGCGATGTGTCTTCTTTCTTCTGACGGACAGTCCCCAGTCGTTGCTTCCCACGATTCTCTCGAGGTGTCAGCATTTAAGGCTCGGCGGGGAGAAGGAGGAGTTGCCCGACGACGTGGAAGCCCGGCTCGTTGAGATTCTCAGCATGACGGGCGAGAACGGGAGTCTTGGTGCACTCGGCCAGGCCGATGCTATGAAGGCACTTCTCAAGGATATCAAGACCGCGGTGGAAGAGGGAGAAGCTGAACTGGCTGAGGAGGAAGCGACCGCGCATGAGAAGGATGTACTTGATGCGAGGGTGGGGGCCCGTTTCCGGGAAGTAAGGACATCGCTGGTTCGCTTTGTAATGCTGTGGTTCAGGGACGTGCTTATGCTGTTGTGCGATGCCGATGCTCTCGTATACAATACCCGGCACATTGAAGCCATTCGAAAGAGGGCTGCGGCTGTATCGCTTTCCCAGGCCATGAAGGATCTGGCGATGATTGAAGAGATGCACCGCCGATTAGAACGAAACGTAAACGACGCCGTCGTTTTCAGTCTGCTGTTCACCAGTCTGGAATAGGCAGGAACGGCGATCAGGATTTTTGTATGAATGCAGAACCGGGAAAAATTGCGCTGGTACAGCTTGATATAGGCAGGCCGCTGAGGTGTTTCAGCCCTTCAAACCTGGCCATCCATGTAGAGGATTTGTGTATTGTCGAGGTTGACCGTGTTCTGGAATACGGCCCCATATTGAGCCTCGACACGTTGCCTCCGGGAGAAGACACAAGCAAGCTGCCTAAACTCGTCAGGCGAGTAACATTGCAGGATCAGGCCCGCGAGAAAGAAGCGGAACTGATGAGTAAGATGGCCATTGAGAAATGCACTGCCGCAGCCGAGAAGCACGAGCTGGAGATCCGGATGGTCAGGGTTCGTTACAGCTTCGACAGGCAGGTGCTGACAATACTTTTCAGCTCAGAATCGCGGGTGGACTTCAGGGGGATGGTGAAGGATTTATCCACTGATCTCAGGGTTCGCGTGCGCATGCAGCAGATCGGTGTGAGAGACGAAGCCGGCATCATTGGCGGAATGGGGCCTTGCGGAAGAATGATGTGTTGCGCGCAGTGGCTGGAATCTTTCGAGTCGATAAATATCCGCATGGCCAAGGCGCAGCGGATATCGATGAATCCTAACGCGATCAGCGGCATGTGTGGCAGACTGAAATGCTGCCTCAGGTACGAGTGCGATCAGTACCACGAGATGGACAGGCAGTTGCCGAGAGATGGAGCAAAGGTGTGTTGCGAACATGGTAAAGGCTGCGTTATCGACAAAAACATACTGGCCCAGCGTCTGAAGCTTCGCCTGGAAGATAATCGTATAGTGGAAGTTCCCGTGGAAGATGTCACAAGAGACCGATAGGTACTGTCAGAAATTCTAAGAAAAAGAGGGATTAACCGCGGATGGGTACGGATGGGCACGGATATTGGGAAAAGTGTTGTATGGCAACAATCTATATCCGCGTAATCCGCGTTTGAAAAGGTCCCGGGGGAGTAGAGAATGAAAATCCTGGTGCTCAATGGACCGAATCTGAATCTCTTGGGAAAGCGCGAACCCGGCCTGTACGGAACGCAGGGACTCGACGAGATTATGTCGTCAATGCAAGCGGCTGCTGAACAGATGGGAGTGCAGTTGGATTGCTTCCAGAGCAACGAGGAAGGCGCTCTTGTCTCGAGGATTGGTGAAGCCTCAGGAACCTACGACGGTGTGATATTCAATCCCGCGGCATATACGCACACGAGTATAGCGTTGAGGGATGCTCTGCTGGCCGTGGACCTGCCCTGCGTTGAGGTCCACCTTTCGAATACTCACAGGCGAGAGGAGTTCAGGCACACAAGCCTCACTGCACCGGCATGTGTGGGGCAGATCATGGGTTTTGGCGGTAAGGGCTACGTCCTGGCTCTCGAGGGTCTTGTTGAGTACCTTCAGTCAATGAAGGAGGACTGAGCGCAAATGACATCGCTTCTGCACAGAATGACAAGAATGTTGATCGTGCTCCTTATGCTCAGCTGCGGTCTGTATGTTCTGTGCATGGGCGTTTCGGCTTCGCGCTGGAACTTCTTCGTTGATGTGACCAGGGCTGGACGAAGCGTAGGCATAGCTGCGGGTTTCGGGGTCGTATGCCTGGCCTTCCTGTACATGCTTTCCGGGTACCGCCGGGGTAAACGCAGGGAGCGTTATCTTTCTTTCGACAACGATGGCGGAACGGTGAGCATCAGTACAGTGGCCATCTCCGACTATGTTTGCAAGCTCTCTCCGGAATTTCCGTCGATCGTGAGCTTGAACGTCGATGTGATTCCTGTACGCAATTCTGTAGACCTGCTCGTTGGCGTGCGGATACGCGCCGGATCGCAGGTACACGAAGTTTGCGAGCTCCTGCAGCAGCGTGTACGAGAAAGTATGATTAACGGATTGGGAATATCCCAGGTGCGCCGAATAGAAGTGAGCGTGAGGGAGATCGTTTCGGAGCACAAACCGCGATAAGCCATGCTACTGGAAGGGGCATATGACTGAGCAGGATTCTACGAGCAGGATTGAAATCGTAATTGTTGGTTCGATCGGTCTGGATACGATCGAGACTAAGTTCAATAGGCAGATCGATGTACTCGGCGGATCCGTGAGCTACGCCTGTGCGGCCTCTGCAATGTACGCTGAGACTGGCATGGTGGGGGTTGTCGGTGATGATTTTCCGGGCGAGTACATGGACCTGTATCGCGAATTCGGTATCAACCTGGATGGTCTCGTCACTGAGGCGGGCAAGACGTTCAGATGGTCCGGTGTTTACGATGATGACATGATCAACCGTCGCACTATATCGACGGATCTGAATGTCTTTGAGACTTTTCAGCCGGAGTTGCCTCCTTCGTACCTGGACGTTCCGTTTCTTCTTCTTGGGAATATTTCTCCCGAGCTGCAGTTGCATGTTCTTGCGTCTGCACGGGAACCCGAGTTCGTCGTTGCCGACACGATGGACCTCTGGATTAACATTGCCCGTGATCCGTTGATGGAAGTTATCTCGAAAGTCAATATGTTGACTTTGAATGACAGCGAGATCCGGTTGCTTACGGGGGAACACAACCTGAAGAAATGCGCCCAAATTGTCCGTGAATGGGGGCCCGAGTACGTAGTCGTCAAGAAAGGGGAGCACGGGGCCATGCTTCTGTCCGAAGCCGGCATATTTCTTGTGCCTGCTTACCCGGTGGATGAAGTGCAGGATCCGACGGGAGCCGGGGATTCGTTCGCAGGTGGGTTCATGGGGCGCCTGGCGTCAGTCGGAACGGTCGACAACGCCAGCGTCAGGGATGCCCTTCTGACGGGAGCTGTCGTGGCGTCCTTCGGAGTCGAGGCATTCAGCCTGGAAAGCCTCAAGGGTCTCACCGCGGATGCCGTGAATGCCAGGCTGGCAGAGCTGAAAGCGATGATCACGCTGTGATGTTCCGCATCAAGCATCACCCCTCCTTCGCCAGGGCTTCGGAGGGCAAACCATTAACCATTAACCATTCCCATTAATGAAGCCTTTCTCGTTACTCGTAAAACCCGCCTCCGCGGATTGCAACCTTCGGTGCCGTTACTGTTTCTACCTGGACAGATGTGAATTGTACCCCGGGACCAGGCGGCATCGCATGTCGGACGAGGTACTTGAGACTATGATACAAACATACCTCGGCACCGATCAGCCTCAATACAGTATCGGCTGGCAGGGCGGGGAACCCACGATGATGGGATTGGACTTCTTTAAGAAAGTCACGTCTCTGCAGGAAAAGCATGGCCGCCGGGGCGCGGCGGTATCGAACGGACTCCAGACGAACACCACCCTGATCAACGACGAATGGGCGCAGCACCTGGCTCGGTACAATTTTCTCGTGGGGGTCAGCATTGATGGTCCTCCGGAGATTCATGACAAGTACCGTGTCTTTGTGGACGGCAGGGGGGCGCATTCCGCGGTGATGAAAGGGCTGGAGAGCCTGAAGCGCAACCATGTCGAGTACAACGTTCTGACGCTTGTGAGTGAGAGCAACTTTGCGAAGCCGCGCGAGGTATATCACTATCTGCGCGACGACCTTGGTGTCATGTTTCACCAGTATATCGAGTGTGTGGAATTTGACTCGGACGGTGACCTGATGCCTTTTGCGATTAACGGCGGGCAATGGGGCGAGTTTCTCTGTGCGATATATGATGAATGGATAGCCTGCGAGGATACTCACCGGGTTTCGGTCAGGCTGTTTGATTCGCTCCTGACCATGATGGTTGACGGATACGCGAATGTATGCGCGATGGGACAGGATTGCCGCCAGTACCTGGTGGTTGAACACAATGGCGATATATACCCCTGCGATTTCTACGTCAGGCCGGATCTCAAGCTCGGAAACATCATGGAGAACAGCTGGGAAGAACTTCTTGAATCGACGGCGTACCGCGAGTTCGGAGTCCGCAAGAGCCAGTGGAACGAGAAATGTGCCGAATGCAAGTACCTGAAGTTCTGCTCGGGGTGTTGTCCGAAGAACAGGCCGTTGCAAGGCAAGGATCCTACGAAGCTGAGCGTTTTGTGCGAGGGATGGCTGCAGTTCTTCGACCACGCCATGCCGGGGATAGAGTCGCTTGCGGACGGTATAAGGCGCGAACGTGAACATGCTGAAGCAGCCGCCAGGCGCGAGCGTATTGCTTCCATGAACCTGGGTAGACTGGGTCGCAACGATCCCTGTCCATGTGGTAGCGGCAAGAAGTTCAAAAAATGCTGTGGGAAAGGCTAGGGATCAACGCCCAACGCCCAACGTCCAACATCCAACGCCCATCTGAAGTCTGAATAGTCAGTGGTGAAGACTGAATGGGAACTCACCGGTTTGGGATCAACGCCCAACGCCCAACGTCCAACATCCAACGCCCATCTGAATGACCAATGGCCAATGATGAACTTCTTACTGAAGGGTGACTTATTATTGGCGGCGTTGGGTGTTAATCCCAATCCCCTCCCTGGAGGGGTGCCCGGAGGGCGGGGTGGGTTCCGATTCGCCATTCGTCATTCATCATTCAGATGGATGTTGGGCGTTGGACGTTGGACGTTGGACGTTGATCTCTCTCCCTCCTGTCACATAATCTTCAACCGCGGAAGGTCCTGAATGTCAATTGCGCCTGCCAGGCGGCCGGCTTCGTCCACTACCAGTACATCATCGATCCTGTGGTCCTCGTAGACTTGCAGAACGGCTACCGCGAGCTGGTTTGCCGTGACGGTGATGGGGGAATGGGTCATGACCTCCCTGACTGGGCGAGCCAGGAAGTGGGGTTCGTCCGATATGTGCCTTCTGAGGTCCCCATCGGTGAAGATACCCACCACTTGCCCTTCCGAGTCCAGTACGGCGGTGGATCCTGACCTAGCCTTGGTCATGGCCACAAGTGCATCCTGGATTACCGCATCTTCATGGACTTGTGCCAGCGAATCGCCTGTACGCATTATGTCTGATGCCCGTACGAGGAGAGCTCTCCCGATTGCTCCGCCGGGATGAAGCTTCGCGTAATCCTCCTTGTTGAATCCGCGTGCTTCCAGCAGAACCATGGCAAGGGCATCGCCTACGGCAAGTGTTACCGTCGTGCTGCTGGTTGGCGCCATGTTGAAAGGGCACGCCTCCCTGTCGACCGTGACCGGGATAACGACGTCGCTGTGCTGGGCGAGCGTACTGTCCAGACAACCGGTGATGGAGACGATTGAAACGGGAACGCGCTTGACGATAGGAATCAGGGCCACCAACTCATCAGATTCGCCGCTGTAACTGAGGGCGATGAGAACATCGTTCTCGCACAGAATACCGAAATCTCCATGCATCGCCTGCGAGGGATTGAGTACAACGCTCGTAGAGCCGGTGCTGGCGAGCGTCGCTGAAAGCTTTTCTGCTATATGCAGGCTCTTCCCTATACCGGTAACAACAATCTTCCCACGGTTATCGAGGGAAGAGAGAATAAGGTCACAGGCCCGGGTGAACGTGTCCCCCAGGTTCTGACGTACTCGCTGGAGACCTTCGATCTCGATGTCCAGCACTTCATGAGCGCGATTCAAATAGTTCATGATTGTCATCTAACACGAAGGGCGGTGCTGAGTCAATGTCTAGCCCCAGGCAAGTGTCCTGGTTCTCCCAAAAGGCGTCGTCGCCGCTTCGCTCTGCCGCCGCACTCCAGATTGGGAGTGCGCTCTTGATTTGGAGTGCGGTGGCAGAGTCACGCCTGGAAGGCGGGAAGGCGACACCGCTTTTCTGATTAGGCTCTGAATTATTCGCGTGTGTCGGAGTGCTTTGCTGTATAATCCTGCCACATCCGGTTTGACATACGGTAATCACGGAAGTATTTTCATGGCCTGATTCGGAAGGATAGCGCAATGAACGGCATGACACTTATTCTTATCGGTACGGCTTTCTTCGTAGTCGCGTACCTCGTATATGGTCGATATCTGGAAAGACTTTTTGGGGTAGATACGTCCAGAAAGACTCCGGCACATACGCAAAAGGACGGCGTCGATTACGTTCCAACCAAGCTTCCCGTGCTTTTCGGTCACCATTTTGCATCGATTGCCGGTGCCGGGCCGATAGTTGGTCCCATTGCCGCTGCCTACCTTGGCTGGGGGCCGGTTGCCCTGTGGATTATCTTCGGATGCATTTTCATCGGGGCCGTTCACGATTTTGCGGCGCTTTTTCTTTCCATTCGTCATGAGGGGCGTTCAATCGGCTACGTGATCGAGGAGCAGCTTGGTTACATCGGCAGACTCATATTCCTCGTGTTCTGCTGGGTGGCACTGGTGCTTGTGGTGGCGGTGTTCGCCCTTCTTGTTGCGGGAACATTCGTCGGGAAGCCGGCCGTAGCTACTTCATCATTGCTCTTTATTATAATGGCCCCGATCTTCGGGTTTCTCGTTTATCGGGGAAAGATGGGATTGCTGCCTGCGAGCCTCATCTTCGTTCCGCTGCTGTTCGTGTCAATATGGATCGGAACCGAGCTTCCACTGGACCTGGTCACGATGTGGGGACAGTCTGCGGTCTGGGTTAAGAACTTCTGGATTATTGTCCTGTTTCTCTACGTGTTCGCAGCATCGATTATGCCCGTCTGGATGCTGCTGCAGCCCAGGGATTACCTGAACTCCTACCTTCTCTATGCCATGTTGATTGCCGGTTTCGTCGGCATAATCGCGGCGCGCCCTGCGTTTGCCATGCCTGCTTTTGTTGGTTGGGCCGCTGACAAACCGGGTGGCGGGATCGGAACTCTCTTCCCGATACTGTACGTGACGGTGGCTTGTGGTGCTTGCTCCGGTTTTCATGCGCTCGTTTCGTCCGGAACGACAGCCAAGCAGCTCGCGACAGAGTGCCACATGAAACCGATTAGTTATGGTGCGATGCTCGTGGAAGGCCTGGTTGCCCTTATGGCGCTTGTCAGTGTGGCCGTGCTTGCGCCGACCGATTATGCAGAGAAGCTGATCGGTGAGGGCAAGATTGTAGCTTTTGCCGACGGACTTGCCTCGTTCACATCAACGGTGGGCATTCGCGAAGACTGGGCTGGAGTGTTCTTCTCACTCGCAATATCGGCGTTCATGCTTACGACTCTGGATACGGCTACACGCCTCACGCGTTTTGCATGGCAGGAGCTGTTTCTTCCCTCTGCTGGGCATGAGCGCGATGCTGTGAGCCCTGCAAGGCGCGTGTTTGGTCATCCGGTAACGGCTACACTCCTGGCCGTTCTTGCTGCCGGCTACCTTGCGCTGAGCGGGAATACGGGTCAGATCTGGCCCGTGTTCGGGGCGTCGAACCAACTCCTTGCGGCATTGACCTTGCTTGTGGTTACACTGTGGCTCGTTGCGCGAAAAAAGAATTTCTGGGTGGCTCTCGTTCCCATGGTCTTTATGACCGCGATCACCGTATGGGCCCTGATGAATCTTCTTGTCAGAAACTTGGACGGGGATACCGGCAGTCCGGCACTGGTCGTGGCGACCGTGGTCCTGCTGGTCATGAGTATGGTATTGGCCGTACTGGCAGTATTCTCACTTAGAAAGACAACTACCACGCAGTAAAGGGTGCAAACAATGGCACAGGAATTGGCCTTCATTCTCATCAATCCATACACAATCGCCAAATCCAGGACAGGTGGAGTGATAGCCAGGATTATCAGCCGTTCCGATCTCCATCTGGTCGGCGCCCGCATGTTTGGCCCCAGCCTGGAGCTGGCCTCCAGGTACGCCGAACTGGTAAAGGGATCAGACCCCAGACATGCCAAGGTCTATCGGCTCATATCCGACTATATCGCGAGAGAGTACAGTCCGGATCCCGAGACAGGAAGGCCGAGCAGGGTTATGCTTCTTCTGTTTGAAGGTGAATCTGCAGTAAGAAAGATCTGGGGAGTCACAGGGAGTGCCACTGGCAGGAAGGTGTCCGGCTCGACAATACGGGACACTTACGGCGATTACATTCAGGATGAGTGCGCCAATGTCAAATATTTCGAGCCTGCAGTCTTCGTTGCGCGGAACGCTGAACGGGCGGCAGCGACACTGCGTCTCTGGTCGGAGTTCTCCGAGAGTGACGGCGGGCTTATTGACCATGCCGGGGACGTTCCCGAAGGTACGAACGTGGAGAAGACTCTTGTTATGTTGAAGCCGGACAATTTCCGTTTTCCAAGCCTTCGTCCGGGGAGCATCATCGACGTACTTTCTTCTTCGGGTTTGCGTATCGTGGCCGTCCGGAAGTTCTCCATGTCCGTGGCCCAGGCAGAGGATTTCTATGGCCCCGTGAAGTACGTCCTGGAGAAGAAGTTTGCCGACATAGGTGCAGGTAGGGCGGCGGGTGTGTTGTCGGGCGAGTTTGGGTTCAGCGTTCCCGAGTCTGCAACTCGCCCCATGTGTAAGAAACTTGGCGCCCTCTTCGCTCACCATCAGTTTGAATCCATCGTGGCGTTCATGACAGGACACAGGCCCTCTAACTGCCCGGATTCCATGAAGTCCGAGACCGGCTCGGAAGAGTGCCTGGCCCTGGTTTATGAGGGCGTGAACGCGGTGAAGAAGATTAGAAACATTCTGGGGCCAACGGATCCTACGAAGGCTGCACCGGGCTCGGTCAGGAGGGAATTCGGTACGGATATCATGATAAATGCCGCGCATGCATCAGATTCACCGGAAAACGCTTTACGGGAAATGAAAATTGTCAGTATAGGCAGTGAATCAATCAGTGAGGTCATAGACAAGTACTATGGTCGGAATGACTGAGTTTTCCTCGAAAGGATGAATGTTTGGAATATGGAGGGCCGCGGGCTCCGCGGCCAGGTCGCCGGGGCCGGCGACCCTCCATTGCGAGTAACGAACTTGATGGACGATAGATCCAGCTTGAAACGGGAGACAAAACAGCGATGAAAGAAGTCCTTAACCAGCGAATCAGTGCAATTCCACCTTCGGCCAGCCTCAGTATTACAGCCAAAGCAAAGGCTCTTAAGGCAGAGGGCAAGCAGGTGTGCAGCCTCGCGGCTGGCGAGCCAGACTTTGATACGCCTGAGCATATCAAGAAAGCTGCAGCGGAGGCACTCGCTGCCGGGGAAACGAAGTATTCACCCGCCGTCGGCTTGCCTGCTTTGAAAGAGGCTATCTGCGAGAAGCTGCAGAACGAAAACGGTCTTTCTTACGACACTGCCCAGGTGATTGTAAGCGACGGAGCGAAGCACTCGCTGTTCAACGTTTTCATGGCATTGCTGCGTGAAGGTGAGGAAGTGATTATTCCTTCACCGTTCTGGTTGAGTTACCCCGAGATGGTAGCGATTGCCGGTGGGCAGGCAAAGATACTCAAGGGCGAAGAGGCCAATGGTTTTAAAATAACTGCGGAAGACCTCGAAGCAGCCATAACGTCCAGAACGAAAGCCGTTGTTATCAACAGTCCGTCGAATCCCAGCGGGATTGTCTACACACCCGACGAACTGAAGGCACTTGCCGAAGTCGCCGTGAAGCACAATGTCTATATCATCTCGGATGAGATATACGAGAAAGTTCTCTACGAAGATGCCGTGCATCAAAGCGTGGGCAGTTTTTCCGACGAGATCCTGGAGATGACGATAACAGTCAACGGATTCAGCAAGGCCTTCTCGATGACGGGGTGGCGTCTTGGATATGCGGCCGTGCCGGGATTCCTTGCCAAGGCAATAGGAGCACTGCAGAGCCATAGCACCTCCGGCCCCAACACGTTTGCGCAGTATGGCGGCGTGGCAGCACTGAAAGGTGGCGACGATGACTGTGCGAAGATGGTGACGGCGTTTGCTGAACGACGTGATTACCTTCATGGCAGGCTGTGCGACATAAACGGCGTGTCCTGCGTAAAGCCGATGGGCGCTTTCTACATGCTGCCGAATATCTCGCGGTTTGGTCTGGATTCTGTTGCCTTTGCTGAGCGTCTGCTGACCGAAAAGCATGTGGCGGTGGTTCCGGGAGTTGCGTTCGGAGCGCCCGAGCACGTCCGCCTTTCCTACGCCTGCAGCATGGACGAGCTCCGCGAGAGCATGGACAGGCTGGAGTCGTTCGTGGCATCATTGTGATTGCCGGTTTTTCGTCGGGCGAGTGGTGGAATTGGCAGACACGCAGGATTTAGGATCCTGTGCCTCACGGCTTGCGGGTTCGAGTCCCGCCTCGCCCACACCTCGTAACTCTTTCGCAACCGGTCGCCACAAGAGGCGGGACGAGAAGTTTATCCTCCGAAGCCTTGGCGAAGGCGGAAGTCCCGCCTCGCCCACCAGTCTTCGCTCGGAGCGCAGCGCAGAGCGAAGGCTGCCACGCCGTAGACCTTCCGAGCATGCGAGGAAGGCGGAGGCGGGCTGGTTTGCCCCACTCCGAGACTACGGCTTGGCAAGCTACCTCCTGAAAATAGAGACTTTTTAGAAAGTACTTCATCAGTCTGCACAGTTGTATCCTGCGAGACCACGCTGTATGTCGGTCTGAGCCTGCTGCGCTGCGATATTGATCAACACTGTCAGCGTGATTTGATCGCGTGAGATTTTGTTTACCCCACAGCGGAAGGCGTTAGGCGCTAGGCGTTAGTAGCTAGGACTCTGGACGCGCAAATCGCCCCCACGGTTTTCAACGGCTTACGAGACAGGCATGGCTCCGCGGACGGCGGACCTTTCCTGCTAACGCCTAGCGCCTAACCCCTAGCCACTGCGTTCTGCGCGCGCAGCGCAGAACGCTCGGTCTGCAAATAGCATGACAAGAGACATTGCTTCTGCTAGGGTTCGTGCATGGCATCCGTATACATAGAGACATCCGTGATCAGCTATCTGACGGCGCGGCCGTCGGCATCGCTGGTCGCAGCGGCGCACCAGCAGATCACACGTGAATGGTGGGATCGCCACCGGGCGCGCTTTGATCAGTACATTTCCCCTTTGGTTTTGGATGAAGCGGGCCGAGGTGACCCTGACGCGGCTGCACGACGACTTTCTGCCTTGCACGGATTCGACGTGTTGGAAGCGACCCGATCCGCAGCCGACCTTGTCGATGTACTGATCTCAGATGGCGCGCTACCAAGCGTTGCGCGTGACGATGCGGCACATGTGGCCATCGCTACCGTGCACAGTATTGAGTACCTTGTAACTTGGAACTGCCGTGACATTGACAACGCTGAAGCTAAACCACTCATCCGTTCTGTCTGTGCGGTTCACGGCTATACCTGTCCCGAGATCTGCACGCCGGAAGAGCTAATGGGAGGACTACCCCATGAGGGATGAAATTCTGGAGGAACTCTGGAAGATCAAGGACCAGATTGCGTCCGAGACTAAGGAAGATACACAGGCGTTCTTCGAGCGCCTGCGTGCAGTTGAGTTAGAGCCATCTCATCGACTGGTGAACCGGACGTCCTCCCGCAAGAAACAACACTCTTGATCGGGCCAACAGATTGCGGGATGGTTTACCCGCTCCGAGACTACGGCTTGGCAAGCCGACATCATGCGTCATAGCGCAGCAAGTCACCTGTACAAACTGAAGGAGAATCCCACATACGTTACGGCCCAGATGGGACACGGCCTGGGCGTATTCATGAAGCATTACAAACGCGCCGTACCCGAAACCGAACCCCAAGCCTACTTCAATGTGCTCCCCACTGATGAGCTGCCAGAAGCAGAACCTGCTCCGAACGAGTAGATCTCACATTGGAGCCGATCTTCCCTGTAGCACAATCAATCCCGCTACTCATGCGGTCACTTGTAGGGTCAAGAAAGTCGACCGCGGGATGGATGACTGCATCTCTATCTGGCTCAGTAAGGACCTTTTCAGGGCATTTGCTCTCCCGTCGTAAATGACCGTTTTCGTACGCCCGTTTTTTGGTTAGGCCACTCGTTGCACAAATGGTCTGGGCAGTGCATGTCGGAAAGGTGCGTTAAACGGGGCTGAAGTGCTGATCGCCACTGATGAGGGGGCGCACCACTACATAGACTGCTCCGTCAATTCTCTGGTGCTCGGGTTGCGGGCCGCATACAGAACAAGCGGCCGATGGTGACCCGATCATTGGGACCGCAGTCCGGCTTCGAGCTTCTCGCAGACGCGGTCACGCAGGCTTTTCGGCGCCAACACCTTTACGTCCGGCAT
>JASLPY010000007.1 GCA_030744755.1 Kiritimatiellia bacterium
TTCTTGAATTCGCTGAACGCCGCACTCAGGAATGCATATAGACCGTGATCCTTCTCCACCGAGAGGACTTCACTTACCCGTCCTGCAAGCTCTTTGGTTACAACGCCGAGCCCCGGACCAATCTCCAGCACCCTGTCATTCGACTGCAGCTCCGCCGTCTCCAACAGAATTCGTAGGATATTGCGATCGGTCAGGAAGTTCTGCCCCATAGCCTTACTGGGCCTGAGCCCCCGTTCCTGCAGAACGGCTCTCACCTCGGTAGGGGTACATGGTATCATCTCGAGTCCTAGTAGAGCTCGACATTGAAGATCTTCACGTACGATTGCCGGCGCAGGCTCTCAATCCATACGGACTGAAGCCGCACTCCTTCCGCCCTGCGTAGTTCCGACTCGATCTCGGACTGCACTTCCCCAAAGGGAGTAACCGAGGCCTCCTTCCTCTCCTCGACCTTGAGTATGTAGATCTCTTCCTCCGTATCGATCAATTCGCTGACTTTCCCGGGCTTCAATTCTCTTGTCGCATCAGCCAGTACGGACCTGAGAAACTCAGGTTTGACCCATCCCCAGTCTCCACCGTCGGCAGCATGAGTTCCTTTTGAAACTTCGACGGCCACCTTGGCAAAATCTTCGCCTCCCGAAGTAATACGATCCCGTATCTTCTTTGCCTTCTTTAGAACGTCTTCGCCGGAGACCTTGTCCCTGTGCAGCACGATCATCCGCAATCGGACCTCGCCGGGGGTGAAGTACTCATCCCGCTCAGAATCGTACGCGTCCTTTACGGCCTGTGCGGACACCCTGATATTGGAGGTCACCTTCGTTGAACGCATCGTGGATACTATCAACCGTTCCCTGATCAACTGTCGCCAATCTTCTTCCAGGAGCCTGTCATCTGCCAGTGCTGCCTTCAGCTTGGCTTCGTCGCCTCCAAAACGATCGTGGACGATCTCCTCTATCCGCTTATCAACTGCCCACTCAGGAAGCTGCCCCCCCTCCATCTCGAACGAATCAAGCATGAGCTTCCGTTCAATGGCTCTCTCGGTCGCCCTTGCAAATTCTTCCTTCATCCTGGCCTGGAGCTTCTCTCCGTGCAGTTGGGTTTCGAGCTTCTGGCGGATGGGACCCACCATCTCCAGAACGTCGGCCACTGTTATCACGTGCTCATTGACATACGCTGCTACGCCATCGAAGAGTATAGTGTTCTCAGCCATGCCTGCCGGCACTGCCGACAGAAGTGCTGTGAGTAGCGCAATTTTGATGAATACTCGCATCCGGATTCGCTCCTGGATTCTCTGTTTAAAATGCAATACGCCGATGGTTCCTCATCAACTTCCGCACAGTATAGGCGTACAAACGCCGTTGACAACCCCTTTCCCGCAGACCTATAATTCCTCCGTTATGAAAACACGTACCATCGCCGCATTTGTCGTCTGTTCTACAATCGCAACGTTGTTCCTCTGCATGGCAGGTTGCGAAACGGAATCTTCTTCCAGCAGTTCCGTATCCATATCACCTTCGTCTGCCACGCTGTACGCCGGTGAATCCAGGGAGTTCACAGCCTCCGGCGGCGACAACTACGAATGGAGCCTCAGCAGTAGCGACTACGGGCTGCTCTCTACCAAGTCGGGGGGGTCCACGGTCTATACCAGCATGTACGAGCCAGACACGGGAACGGCCGTTGCAGTGACGCTTAAGGTTGTCGCGACGATTGAAGGGGCCGGGCCCACATCTACATCTACCAACGACTCAGGATCAACCACGACCAGGTCCGGCGAAGCCGTAATAACGCATGTAGGCCCTGAAAGTGAAGAAGCGGAGGAAGAAGAGGAGGAGACGGACCTCTCAGTCAGCCCCGGAAGCGGTGTGACCCTGTTAGACGGTGAAACGCAGATCTACACCGCATCAGGTGGTGACGGGACATATTCCTGGGCCCTGTCGGACGGTGACCTCGGCTGGATTTCCACAAGCAGTGGAGAGTCCACCACGTACACAAGCACGTTCGCATCCGACACCAACACGACCGAAGCAACGCAGTTTCTGACTGTGACGTCCGGTGAGTCCGATTTAACGGTGTCGATCACCCACGAGTAACAGCTGTCCCCGCCATGAAGGACAATCCGCTCGTCATATCCAGTCTTGGGAACCCCCGCGTTAAAAACGTTGTCAAACTGCGCCAACGCTCACACCGTGACGACATGGGCCTCATGATCGTCGAAGGCTACCGCGAAATCCTTCGAGCGTTGGACAACGCCCACTTCCCGAAGGAACTTTTCTACTGCCGCGATCTTTTCCAGGGAGAGAACAACGATGCGCTTCTGGACCGGTCCAGGGAGGCTGGAACTGAACTTGTTGACTGTTCCGTGCCGGTCTTTAAAAAGATCTCATACCGGGACCGTCCCGACGGACTTCTTGCCCTGGCACCCCAAGTCCACTTCTCTCTTCAGGACCTCGACCTGGGCGACTCGCCACTGGTAATAGTAGCCGAGGCCATAGAGAAACCCGGCAACCTGGGAACGATCCTCCGAAGCGCTGATGCCGCGGGCGTCGATGCCGTGATAGTCTGCGACCGCTGCACCGACATCAACAACCCCAATGTTGTCCGCGCCAGCATCGGAACAATCTTTTCCCTGCCGGTTGTTGAAGCCACTTCACGTGAGGCCCAGGACTGGCTCCGGCAGAAAGATATGAAGATCCTCGCCGCCACCCCTCATGCATCAAACCTGTACAGCGAAACGGACATGACCGCCGCAACCGCAATAGTGGTTGGAACAGAGCAATACGGCCTGAGCAAGACATGGATGGAACAAGCCGACTACAAGGTCAGAATCCCCATGCTTGGACAGTCTGATTCGCTCAACGTAGCGTCCGCCACCACGATCCTTCTGTACGAAGCCATCCGCCAGCGTGGACATAGCCGATAAATGTCGAATGCAGCATGTGAATGGCCCGTTCACCCCCCCCTACTCTTCCGTCTCCTCTTCTTCGAGTCTTTCGAAGTCATCACACAGGTCGGTTGCCTCGATTTCCTTCTCGTGAAAGCCGCAACGCTGGACGAATGGATTGACAATGTAGTGCTTGCAGTACCGGCAGCATTTCTGCTTCTCGTCTTCACCGAAGATATTCAGGATTTCGGGCCCGTCGTCATCGGAAAAGATACTTGGTTTCTTTGGTTCCCCCCGGGGTATTTCCTCTTCGTCAGCGAACTCGTGACCGCATGAAGCACAGACTCGCTTCTCACCGACTTTTTTGAAGCCGTCGTATATTGGCTCTCGCTTGACGAAAGTCTCTTCGCCGCAGGCTGGACACGCTACTTCAAGAAATCCACTCATGATTCGCATCCGGGGTCGGCCCTTAAATTAACAGTTAACGCTTGCAAGCGTTAATCGTTAATTTAACGACGTGTTGCTCAAACCGAGATTCCTCGACTTCGCTCGGAATGACAGTTTTGGAATTGTCGAGTTCCCTCAGAAACTGTCATGCTGAGCTTGCCGAAGCATCTCGCCGAAGGCGCGTTTTCGATTTGGGCAACACGCCGTTAAGGGCCGACCCCTATTCCTGTTACTCCAGTACCGCACGGATCCTGCGTACGCCGGCGCTGGACGATCCCTCTTTCTTGATTCTGAAATGCCCCAGCTCGCCGGTACGCTCAACGTGAGGTCCGCCGCAGACCTCCTTCGAGAAGTCACCCATGGTGTAGACTTTAACCTGTTCCCCGTACTTGCCGGAGAACAAGGCTGTTGCACCTGACTCCCTGGCCTCGCCGAGCGTCATGACTTCCATGGCGACGGAAAGATCCTTCTGGATAACTTCGTTCACCATGTCCTGCACCTTCTGCTTCTCCTCGTCCGTCATTTTCGCCGGATGTGAGAAGTCGAATCGCAGCCGTTTCGGCGTAATGTTGGAACCCCTCTGCTGCACGTGATCTCCGAGGACCAGTTGAAGGCTCCTGTGAAGCAGGTGCGTTGCACTGTGCAGGCGGGTCGTAGCCTCGGAATGATCGCCAAGGCCTCCCTTGAAGGACTCGGCGCCCTGCTTGGACACCTCCCTGTGCTTCTTGAAGGCTTTCTCGAAACCTTTCCGGTCCACGCTCAACCCCTGCTCTGAACAGATTTCTTCCGTGAATTCGAGAGGAAAACCGTAAGTATCAAAAAGACGAAAAGCCACCCTGCCGGACACGACAGACTGGTTGTGAACCTTCATCTGTTCCAAGACCTTGCTGAGTTCCACTGTTCCCCTGTTCAAGGTCTTCTCGAACCTGGCTTCTTCAGTCATCAGTTCAGACAGAACGCGTTCCCGCTGAGTTTCCAACTCGGGATATGCGTGCTTGTAATTCTCGATGATACGCTCGGCGATTGGACCTGAGAATCCTTCCTGCATGCCGATGTTCCTGGCAAAACGCACCGAGCGTCGAATCAGGCGGCGCAGGACGTACCCCTGCCCCAGGTTGCCGGGAACAACACCTCTCTCATCACCAAGGATGAACACCGCGCTGCGAAGATGGTCTGAGATTACCCGGAAAGCCTGTCCTGTGTCCGCATCAGCTTGCATGTCACGCCCGCTGCCTTCGCTGATCGCTTCGATTATCGGGGTAAACAGTTCCGTTTCAAAAACCGATGCCTTTCCCTGCAGCATAGCCACCGTTCGCTCAACTCCCATGCCCGTATCGACGTTACGCTGGGAAAGCGGCTCAAAGCTACCCGAGTCCGTCTTGCGGTATTGCATGAAGACATCGTTCCAGATCTCGAAGTACTTACCGCAGGAACACCCGGGCCTGCATTTGGATCCGCACTCGGCCTTCCCGGTATCTATGAACATCTCCGTATCCGGACCACAGGGGCCTGTCTTGCCGGCTGGCCCCCACCAGTTATCTTCCATAGGCAGCTCGAAGATCCGTTCCCTGGGAATGCCCAGTTTCTCCCATATCCGAATCGATTCATCGTCCACTGGTACGGTTTCATTACCGGCAAAAACCGATACGTGAAGTTGATCCGGGTTGAACCCGAGATACTCGCTGGAAGTCAGGAATTCGAAAGACCATGTGATCGCCTCCTCCTTGAAGTAATCACCGAGCGACCAGTTACCAAGCATTTCGAAGAATGTCAGATGAGACGAATCTCCAACGGATTCAATATCGCCCGTACGGATGCACTTCTGAACGTTGCATAGTCTTGTGCCCGATGGGTGCGGCTCACCCAGAAGGTACGGGACGAGCGGATGCATTCCAGCGGTCGTAAAGAGCACCGTGGGATCGTTCTCGGGTATCAGGGAGCTTCCTGAAATAGTCGAATGCCCCTTGCCTTCAAAGAACTTCAGGTACATCTCTCGGAGTTCGTCTGGCCTCATCTCTGCGTCTTCCTTACTGGTTCAAGTTGTCCTTAACAGCCTTTATGAGCTTTTCCGTGAGGTCAGGGTTCTCTTCCATGTGCAGCCTTGCGGCCTGTTGGCCCTGGCCTATCTGTTCGCCGTCAAACGAGAGCCACGATCCTCTCTTCTGTATGAGGCCCTGCTTCAAAGCCGAATCCAGAACGGATCCTTCCCATGAAATGCCCTTGGAATAGAGGATGTCGAATTCGGCTTCGGTGAAGGGCGGTGCAACCTTGTTTTTCACGACCTTAACCCTCGTACGGTTACCCATTACCTTACCTGTAGAATCCTTTATTGCACCTATGCGGCGAATATCGAGTCTGACGGAGGAATAGAATTTCAGCGCGCGCCCTCCGGGAGTGGTCTCGGGGTTGCCGAACATCACACCGATCTTTTCCCTGATCTGGTTGGTGAAGATGCAAAGCGTTTTGGAGGTGGCTATTGCAGCTGTAAGTTTCCGCATGGCCTGGGACATCAATCTGGCCTGCAGCCCCATGTGGGAATCGCCCATGTTGCCTTCCAACTCGGCTCGAGGCGTCAGGGCTGCCACGGAATCGACCACTACAATGTCCAGCGCTCCGCTGCGCACGAGTGTCTCGGTGATCGTAAGGGCCTCTTCGCCTGATCCCGGCTGGGATACGAGAAGATCGTCGAGATTAACCCCGATCTTCTGCGCGTAGCCGGGATCCATGGCGTGTTCCGCATCAACGAAAGCCGCCAGGCCGCCGGCCTTCTGAACACTGGCAATCAGGTGTAGCGTCAGCGTGGTCTTACCGGAAGATTCCGGCCCGAAGATCTCCACGACTCTTCCCTTGGGTAACCCCCAGACTCCAAGAGCAAGGTCCAGAGAGAACGATCCGGTCGAGATGCTGGGGATCTGTATCGATGTATCGACATCGCCCATGCGCATGATAGCGCCGTCGCCAAACTCCTTCTTGATCTGGGCCAGTACTGCACTAAGTTCGGTCGGATACTCTTTGTCGGGTTTCTTTGCCATTGTCTTCTCCTCAGTGTCTAACTACATCCAGCAACAGGTTCAGTGCACACTGACTACTCTGCCACTTCAACTCTTCGCGGTCCCCACTATTGCAGAATCTGCGTACAACGCAATCCTTAGCAGTGCTGACTGCCACAAAAACCAGGCCCACCGGCTTTCCGGGGGTGTCACCACCGGGACCCATGATGCCCGTGATACCGACACCTGCGTCCGTGGCGAAACGTTTCCGCACGCCTTCCGCCATTTGCCTGGCAACCGGCTCGCTAACGGCCCCTTCGGAAGCAAGGATGCCCTGGTCTACATCCAGTTCGCGTACCTTGACTTCATTCGAATAGGCTATAACTCCGCCGGCAAAGTATCCCGAGCTTCCGCTTACACATGTAATCCGGTGTCCGATCAGGCCCCCGGTGCATGATTCGGCTACGGCAAGTGTAAGACATTCCTCTGAAAGGAGACTGCCCACCCGCTCTTCTACAGTGCGGTCAACCTGTGTGCTAGTCGCCATATCCTTCGGGGTGTTCCTGGTGCCAGTCCCAGGCACTCTTGATGATTGATTCGAGGTCGTCCAGTCCAGGACGCCATCCCAAGACATCGTGGGCCTTCTGCGCGGATGCTATGAGTCGTGCAGGATCCCCCGGCCTTCGCGCGGCCACCCTTGCGGGAATCGGGTGCCCCGTTACGCGTCTCGCAGTTTCAATGACGTCCTTGACCGAGTACCCGGTGCCGTTACCAAGATTGAATGGACCGGAATGATCGCCCGTCAGCGCCAGGATGTGGGCCCGCGAGAGGTCAACAATGTGAATGTAATCTCTGAGACAAGTCCCGTCAGGTGTTTCGTAATCATCTCCGAAAATCTGTACTTCTTCTCTCTTCCCGAGGGCGACCTGGAGAATTATCGGGATCAGGTGCGTCTCCGGATCGTGATCCTCTCCGAACTTCGCGGTAGCTCCGCAAGCATTGAAGTAGCGAAGGAACACAGCCTTGATACCGCGGAGTTCCTCGTACCATCGAAGGGCCTTCTCAAGGGCCAGCTTTGACTCCCCGTAAGGATTCTCCGGCTTCTGCATCTCTTCTTCCGTGATCGGAACGCGGTCCGGTTGACCGTAAGTGGCACAGGTCGACGAGAAGACGATCTTCTTGCACCCGGATACCAGCATGGCATCGACCAGGTTGAGTCCGCCAACCAGGTTGTTCTGAAAATAGGTCTCCGGCACCTCCATTGACTCACCGACAAGCGCATAAGCGGCAAAGTGCATTACGGCGTCCGGTTTGATAACTGCCATTGCTTCGGCTATCCGCGTACGGTTCCTCAAGTCGCCTTCCTCAACGTTCGCACGCACGTCTATGGCACTCCTGTGACCTCTTTCGAAATTGTCGAACACCGTTACTTCGTGCCCGGCATCCAGGAGCATCTCAGTAGTGACACTTCCGATGTAACCGGCACCTCCAGTGACGAGGATTCTCATTCAGTTTCTCCGGCTTCCTTAGAACCTAAAGCCGCAGACAACTCTGCAACACGTTGTTCAAGTTGTGCGAGCCTCTTCTTCATGTGCGGTATTCGCTTCGTGTGGGCACGCAATCGGGCTGCCTCGGCATGGGGCATTGCCGGATAACCCGATACGAAGGTCGCCGGGGCGACTGACTTCGAAACCCCTGCCTGGGCACCGACTATCGCGTTGTCACCGACTTCGAGGTGGCCGGCCAGACCGGCCTGCCCGCCCAGTTGAACATTCTTCCCTACCCTGGCGCTCCCGGAAATACCTACCTGCGAGGCGATGGCCGTGTTCTCGTCAATCCGGACGTTGTGAGCCACCATCACGAGGTTGTCTATCTTCACGCCCTTCGCGACAATCGTCTTGCCGAACCTTGCACGGTCAACCGTGGTGTTTGCACCGATTTCAGCATCATCGCCGATCTCCACGGTGCCAACCTGTGGAATCTTCACCCACCTCTCCCCTGACTTGTAATAGCCAAAGCCATCGTTTCCCAGAACGGCACCGTCATAGATGATGACCCGGTTGCCCACCGTGGTGTGTTCTCTCACGCTAACGTGGGAGTGCAGCAGGCAATCTTCACCGATTGTAACGCCGTGACCAACGTAGCAACCCGCAACGAGCACGGTACGGTCACCTATCTGTGTCCCGGATTCCACGACGCAATAAGGGCCGATTCCCACGTCTTTCCCAATGGCAACGTCATCCGCCAACACAGCCGTCTCGTGAATCACGCGCGGGTAGACAATTGGTTCAGGCCCCAACAGAGCTCCCGCCTGCGCAAATGCCCTGTCGGTGTTTTCGACCCTTACCAGGGAACAGGCGTACTCCCCATCCCAGTCGCTGCCCACGAGGACAGCCGAAGCTCCCGTGGTAGCCACCTGGGAGGTGTAACGTGGGTTAGAAAGAAACGAGATATCGCCATCCCCGGCCTCTGCAAGAGCTGCAAGCCCGGTGATCTCAGCATCGCCGTCTCCAGTCAGGACTCCACCCAGTTTTTCGACAAGATCTGATAGTTTCATTTTGTTCGTCAACCTACTCAGTTTCTTTGGGCTTCAATTCTTCGGGCGCAGTTATCTTCAGTATCTCCTCCGTGATATCAAAGTTGTCTGCACGGTACACAACGGGTTTGCGCGTTGTGAGCCTTGATTCGGCAGAGTCCAACACCAGGTTGTAGCCCTTTTTCTCGGCATACTCGGCAACAATACCGCGCAGCTTGAAGTCAATGCGCTCCCGCATCCTGAAGCGCTGCTCGTTTATCTGCTTGCGGCGGAACTCGGATGTTTCCTGGATTTTGCGCTCGTGATCCTTCAGGGCCATTAACTTGGTTTCGGCAAGCTGCCGCTTCTCCTCGCGTGCTGCTTCGCTGAGCGCACGGTTGGCGGCTTCTTTCCCGAGAATCTCGAGCTCTTCCCTGAGTTTGCGGTACTCATCGAGCAAATCCTTCTGCTCGGCCTCGAACTCCTTTACCTGGTCCTCGAGCTGTGCATCCGCCGCTTTCGTCTCGGGATACGTGTTCATAACGCGCGTCAAGTCGACAACGGCAATATTCAGTTTCTGGTCTTCAGCGTTAACCGCCGCCACGAACAGAAGCGAGAAACACAGGCACAGCACAGTCAGAACAACACGTTTCATTATTCAACCTTTCTCCTCAATGGAATCAGTAGTCGTACCCTATCCAGATAACCCAGTCGTCCGCATCGGTATACTCGTCATCAGGATCCATAACGAATGCCCTGTCGACGCGAATGGGAAATCCCGGCATATCAAGACGGATCCCCACGCCGGTACTGGAGGCCAGGTCATTGAGATCAATATCGAACGAGTCAGTCCAGACATTTCCAATATCATAGAATGCAGCGATGCGCACGAACTTCACGATCGGGACGGCATACTCAACGCTTGCCATTGCGAGGCTCTTGCCCCCCAGCGGACGATAAACAGAACTGAACTCGGCATCGTCATCCGCCGGAATCGCCTTGGGGCCCACATCCCGGTACTCGAAACCTCGCAGCGTGCGACCACCTCCCAGGAACAACCTGTCGGATATACCCACCTCATCGCTGTTCCCGTATCTCTCCACGGTGTCGTACCTGCAACGCATCGACAGTACGTGACCGAACCACATGGGGAAGTACTGCCTGGCCTTAAACCCCGTGCGATAAAGATCCGTGTCGAAGCCAAGCACGCTGCCGGATAATGAGTAGAACGCCGTGGCGGTAGTGCCGCGTGAAGGGAAGAACGGGTTGTCCCTGGAGTCGTGCGAGACACTCACACGCAGGGAGCTTTCAGTTTCGTCTTCCTCCCTGCTGAAGTAGTAGCTGTCTCCCGTGTCGAGTTCAACGTATTCGTTCGTATCTGAGATATCACTCACGACATCCCGCTCCAGGCGGTACTGGAGGTCAAGCCGGTTAGCCCCTGGAAGCCCTTTACCCAGTTTGATCGCAAAACCCGTCGTCTGGAGGTCGTAGTCATCATAGTCAACATCCCTGTTGTAGATGTCGAATCCAAGTGACAGCCTTCGATTCAGGAACCACGGCTCTGTGAAGGAGATGTCGAATTCGGTGCGGGAGGAACCGAATTCGCCTCGCAGCTTGAGCTTCTGGCCGCCACCTGTGAAATACGGCCAGCCCATGATATCAAAGTTGCCCTGTGACAATTCTGCGAAACCAATAAGGTTGTCGATGCTCGAGAACCCTGCCCCTATCATGAACTGCCCGGTGGGTTTTTCTTCTACCTCGATGAGCAGATCTTTCTCGTCATCTTTCAACGTTGCCAGCGGATAACTCTGGGCTCTACCGAAGTATCCCAGGTTGTTGATCCTGCGTTCGCTCCTGCGGACTTTCACCTCGTTGTATATCTCTCCCGGATATACGAGCAGTTCCCGCCGGATAACCTTGTCCCTGGTCCGGTCATTCCCGCGGATGACGATGTTGCGGATCTTGGTAAGCGTGCCCTCAACAACGGCGAAATGGACATCAACAACATGCGTCGACGGGTCGGGGTCCAGGACGGGACGGGCCGCAGTGTTTATGTAACCCTTTGTACCGTAGTAATCCCGCACGGACTGGGAAGTGGCCTGTATGGCAAGAGAAGACGCTATTCCGCCGGAGGCTGCCCGGATGGCTCGCCGCACATCCTGCTCGGGGAACAGTGTAATGCCGCTGATCGAGATCTTCCCAAAACGATAGACGTTGCCTTCGGTGATGCGCACTACGATGACAGGGCGCCCCTTCTCGTCGCTGACGATTTCAGGCTCCCGGACGTCTACGTCCATGTAACCCCTTCGAAGGTATGCATCACGAATTGCAGTTCTGTACATCGAGAGGTCCGCCACATCGTAGCTTGGCCTACGGAACGGCCGCATGGGGCTCCACCACCTTGGCAGCTCGACCGCCTTCAGCAGTTCGCCTGGCGAAACGGCCTCGTTACCCACAAACGATATCCTCTTGATCTTGCCCTTGTTGCCCTCGTCCACTGTGACGACAACCTGCGCCCGTCCTTCTTCACGGCTCAGCTCGTTTATCTCCCATGTGACCTTAACGTCCCTGAAATGATCTTTGTGGTACTCGTCTATAACGCGGCGCACCTTGACGCCCAGTACATGATCATCGACGAGATCCCCCCGTTCCAGTTCGAACCACTTTAGAACCTTCCCCTTCCTGAAATGCTCCACACCCACAAGCACGATTTCATGATCCAATCGCCACTTGTTGATTAACGCGTAAATGACATCTATTTCATCGGCTAATGGTTTGATTTCCACCGCGACATCAGAAAAAACGCCCGTGTCCAGCAGCCTCTTGACATCCTTCGAGATGATAACACGGTCGAGTGCGGAACCGGGCCTGAGGGCTATGTGCGATCGAACGAAGCTTTCATCAAGCCGGCCGGGACCACGATTCTCGACCCTGACGTCCTTGACTACACGAATCGACTGCGGTGCGGCATGTAACGCCGAACCGGCGGAAAGCAGGGCTGCAGCAATGGTGACGCGTAGAATCATTCATCCTCCTCTTCCGGCATACCGACCATCTCTGAGACTCCATCTACGCCGCGTTCGCGATCTCTGAACCTGGTGAAATCCTCTTCAAAGTTCAGATACACCTCGCCCGTGGGGCCGTTACGCTGTTTTGCCACGTCGACAATGGCAAGGGTCTCGTCATCATGCTCCTCGTCATCGGGATACTTGCAGGGTCTGCGAAGCATGCACACCACATCGGCATCCTGCTCTATGGCGCCAGAATCACGCAAGTCGGAAAGCTTCGGGCGCCCCGTCTTATCGCGCTGTTCAGGCGCGCGACTGAGCTGGCTGAGAACCAGTATGGGGACGCTGAGTTCTTTCGCCATGGCCTTGATGTTGCCGGAAATATTCGCGGTTTCAATCTGCCTGCCCTGCCTTCCGTACTCCTTGGAATGAAGAAGCTGGAGATAATCGATAACAATGAGCTCCACGTCGTACTTCTTTTTCATTCTCCTGGCACGAGCCCGCAATTCCATGATATCCAGGCCGCCTGTATCATCGAGGAACAGGGGCGCTTTCATCAGGACCGATGCTGAGTTCGCCAGCTTCTGGTGGTTTGCCTTCGACAGGAAACCGCGGGAAAGGTCGAAAGACGACACACCCGCATGAGAACAGAGCATCCGCATTACAAGTGACTCCTGTGACATCTCCAGGCTGAAGATACCCACGGCATGCGGCTTGCTATCGGGGTCTTTCCTGCCAAGTGAAGCGTTCTCCGCGATATTCATTGCGAGAGATGTCTTGCCCATCGACGGGCGTGCGGCCAGGACAATCATTTCCCCGCCACGGAGACCGAGCAGTTTTTTGTCCAGGTTTGCATAACCCGTAGACAGCCCTGTCAAACCACGACGCGTCACGAGAATTTGCTCGATACTCTCCATCGTCTTTTTGACAGCGGCATCCCACGGGGTCATGGTACCGTGTTTTCGCTCGGTGATATCAAGAAACGCCTGCTCTGTGCGGTTCAGAATGTGATCGGCCGAATCCTGCGATCCGTAGCACTCCTGCTCGGCATCCCTGGAGCACTCAATGATCATGCGCAGAATGTGCTTCTGCCTCACGATATCGATGTAGTACTCGGCGTGGGCCGCCGTGGGAGTCGAATCAATGATCTGGTCCAGGGCAGACGGGCCGCCTATTCCATCCAGCTTCCCCGCTGTCTTGAGTCGATCCGCCAGCGTAAGAACGTCGATCGCGGCGCCAACCTTGAGCATTTCAAGCAAACTCGAGTAAATCGTACGATGGGCCGGAACATGAAAGGATTCTGCTACGAGCTGGGCCTGGACGCAGAGATCCAGCACCTTTACCGAGTCCAAAAGGACGGAGCCTATAACACCCTTTTCGGCCTCGTCACTATAGGGAGGAATCCGGTCAATCCGGTTTTGGGACGGATAGGGATCGGATTCCTTTGCCATACCGGCTATTCCTCAACGACCCAGACCTTTACAGATCCTTCTACGTTTGCATTGAGCGTAACAGGAACGTTGTAACAGCCAAGTTCCTTTATGGGATGCTCAAGAACGATTACATGCCTGTCTATCTCTATTCCCTGTTCTGCCAGGGACGCGGAGATATCGGCTGTTGTAACAGAACCGTAGAGATGCTCCTCTTCGGCCGTCTTGACAGCGATGGTGCAGGATACCTTGGCCAGCTTGTCCGCCAATGCCTGGGCTGCAGCCTTTACCTCTCGCTGGGACTCTTCGCGCTGCTCCTGTAGCCGGGCAAGACGACGACGTGTAGCTTCGCTTACGGGGGCCGCCAGGTTCTGGGGAAGAAGGTAATTCCGGGCGTAACCATCGGCAACGCTTACAACGTCACCTTCGGAACCCAGATCCTTCACGTCTGCCATGAGAAGAACTTCAGTTGCCATAATACTATCCTTACAACACTCCGGTTTTCGGTTTCTTAAGGGCCAGAACGCGCACACTCTTTCGCAGTTATAATTGCCGTGCCGTGGCAACTGCGGCCCGAGTGGGACCATCCATAAGGCCGGTCTCGCCCAACAAACAATTGGTTACGGAATTAACCCCATTACACGGGCACGGCGCACACCACGCTTGATCTGCCTCTGCTGCTTGGCAGTTGCACCTGTAAGCCTTGCCGGGATTATCTTTCCGTGTTCGGTCACAAACTTACGAAGCAAATCGTAATCCTGTACACCGATATCGGTAACTTCTTCGAGATGACGAGACCGTTTCCTCTGGAAATCTCGATCTTTTCTTGCTGTTCGTGGTTTTCTTCTTTCTCGCATGTCTTTACGACAGCCTCCAGTTATCAGCGCCTTCCATCAGAAAGGCAGGTTATCATCATCGCCAAGATTCTCTCCGCCGGCGGGACTCACTGTACCGGCGGAATCCTGGGCCCCTGCATTGTCAACTGCAGGTCCCGACATGGGCTGGCCCTCGGAACTGTTCCCGGGGGCCGAGCCATCTGCAAACTCCGCGTTCTTGGGGGGACGACTAAGGAATTGCACACGCTGGGCCCGAACCCGGAGCTTGCTGCGCTTGCCGCCATCTTGGGCTTCCCATTCATCCAGGTGGAGTTTGCCCTCAACAAGGATCGGAGATCCCTTTGAGAGATACTGCCCGCAGGCTTCCGCCTGCTTCCGCCAGACAACCACGTCCACGTAGCAGGTTGTCTCAACCTGCTCACCGGACGCCCTGCTGCGGTAAGTCTCGCTAACGGCAAGACGCAGATCGGCCACGGGAGTACCATCCGGAAGGTACTTGACCTCAGGATCCCTTGTAAGATTCCCAACCAGGTATACCCTGTTCAGAGAAGCCATATCTGCCCCTTTCCACTGAATTGAATCAAAACACCATGGTTCCGCAGTGCCCCTCAGGCTTCTGCTTCAACCGGGTCTTCAACCTTATCCACAACCATCTTTGTAGGATCGGCTACTGTAATCTGGACACGGAAAACATCCTCGTTGAGTTTGTAACGTGCCAGCAGGGCATCGATCTTCGAAGCATCAAGAAAGAAGCCTACGCGTATGAAGTTGCCTGTGTCGCGTTTCTTCATGGGCCTGGCAAAAGTCTTCTTTCCAAGAACACGAGTTCCGGTGATATCACCACCAAGCCTGACAATCTCGTCCTTCGCTTTATCAACAACCTTGTCCAACTCAGCTTCCTTGTGCTGACTGGAAAAAATGAACAACGCTTCGTACGTCTTCAACTGACTTTCTCCTCTCAGATGTCCTGATCCGGCGGCAACCCGTTAAACTCATTCATGGCCGTCTCCGCGCCCGATGACACGATGCACATGACTGCCTGGGCCGCCCGTTTTATTACCGGGCCTATTCTTTCTCTTTCACCTGCCGAAAACCGCGACAAGACATGCTGCACCAGCCCCCTGCCCCGCTCATCATGCCCTACGCCAATTCTGACCCGGGCAAAATCGCTGCTTCCAACACTCTCTATAATCGATGCCATCCCTCGATGGCCGCCACTCCCGCCATTCGGCCGGATTCGTATCCGCCCCAGCGGAAGGTCCGCGTCATCAACCACTATCACCAGGTCTGCCGGAGTCAGTTTGCGGTACCTCATAACCGAGGAAACCGATACGCCGCTTCTGTTCATGAACGTCTGCGGTTTAACCAGCAGCACGTCCTGCCCATCTCCGGTGCCAGAGGCAATACGCGCCTTGAACCTCAAGCTTCTGCGAAAATCACAAGACAAAAGCCGCGAGAGTTCGTCCGCCACCTCGAAGCCCGTGTTATGCGGGGTACCTTCGTACTTCTTCCCGGGATTGCCAAGGCCAGCGACGATCTTCACAACAGTTATTCCGAACTTTCCTCGCCTTTGTCCTTTTCTTCCTCTTCCTCACCAATTACGGCAGGTTCGGCCCCTTCTTCACCCTCTTCCTCGGCCTCTTCTTCCTCTTCCTCGACTACTACCGTCGGAGCCGCAACAGCGGCTACTGCAACATCACCGGCGGTAAGAATGGTCAATTTGTCGCTGACGACCAGATCCTCTACGCGAACCGAATCACCTATTTCAAGACCAGTGACATCGATTTCGATGGCGTCGATAACATCCGCGGGAAGGCATTGAACCTCCACTTCCCTTAGCAGGTGGTCCAGCAGTCCGCCACCGGTCGTGACGCCGACAGGTTCTCCAACCAGCTTGACAGCGATTGCCAGGTGCATCTTCTCGGTCATCGAGATTTCAAGGAAATCCGCGTGCTGTGTTCGGCCCGTTACCGGGTGACGCTGGATCTCGGAGAGAAGCACTTTCAAGGGCTTCTCACCGTCAACCGTGATATCAACCAGCATGCTTTCACCCGAGTGGCCTCTCAACATCATGTCGAAATCATGATGGTTCAAGACTATCGGCACCGAGGCACCATCCCTCTTCCCAAGAACACCGGGAAGAACTCCCGCCCTTCGTAAACGCCGCGCGGCACCAGTACCGGTCTCCTCGCGTGTCTGGGCTTCAATTACTGCATCCTTCGTCATTTTCTCTCCCAACCTCTATAATCTGAATAGCGACGTTACCGACCTATTCTCGTGAATCCGCAACATTGCCTCCCCCAGAAGCTCCGCCACGGAGAGAACGGTTACGGGGAAGCCGTCGAACTGCTGAACGGGTACCGTATCAGTTACCACCAGTTCCTTTATGGTCGAAGACTTCAGCCGTTCAATACCCTCTTCCGTTATTGTGCCGTGACTCACTGCCGCGTACACATCCTTTGCGCCGTGCTCAGTGAGGATCTCAGCCGCTGAACATAGGGTCCCGGCGGTCGTAGTCATGTCATCGACCATGATCGCCGAACGTCCCTCTACATCGCCAACCAGCGTAAATGCCTCGACCTCGGTGGCACTCTTGCGCTGCTTGGCAACCACCGCAAGGCCACATTCGAGCATGCGGGCATAAGCATAAGCCGCCTTAACACCACCCGTGTCCGGGGCAACAACCACGCAATCCTCAATTTCCTTCTGCCTGAGGTACTTGACGAATACGGGCGATGCATACAGATGATCGACCGGTATATCAAAGAATCCCTGGATCTGCTGCGCATGCAGGTCCATTGTCAGAAGGCGGTTAGCCCCCGCAGCAACAAGCAGGTTGGCCACCAGCTTTGCGGTTATCGGGACCCGGGGCTGATCCTTCCTGTCCTGCCTGCCATACCCGTAAAACGGTATTACCGCAGTTATCCTGTCCGCCGAAGCACGACGCATCGCGTCGATCATTATCAGCAACTCCATCAGGTTCTCGTTCGGCGGCGAGCAGGTCGGCTGCACCACGAAAACATCATGTCCGCGAATATTCTCCTTAACTTTTACGAAGATTTCGCCGTCAGGAAAGTGGTTGATGTCTATTTCACCAAGTTCGACACCGAGACCCTTCGTGATCTTTCGCGCAAGTTCCGGATTCGCATTGCCAGTAAAGATTCTCATATCAAACATGCCGCCCTGTTCCTACATACAAAAAACACAGCAAAGCCCTTCCGCCCCCCTGGTTGCCCGACTAGGACTTGAACCTAGACTCAGGCCTCCAAAGGGCCGTGTGCTACCATTACACCATCGGGCATCGTTTTTGCAACGCGTGTCCAGACCGCCCCATCAAGCCTGTTCTTGAATTCGGCCTCGACTCCACGCGCGTGTTCAGCATCTCTCGCGAGACCAAAAACTGTGGCACCACTGCCTGAAACCAAGGTCCCGATTGCCCCTGCGGCATCTAGCTCACTGAGCATAATACCGATGAGTGGGTACTTCCTGGTAACAGTCGACTGAAGCCCATTAAACAGCGCCCGCGACGCCCCGGAGACGTCACCGGTCTCCAGAGAGAAAACCATATTCTTAAAGGCTCCGTCCGCTGAAGTCAAGGACGGCCTGTATCGGGAATAAATGTCCTTCGTAGATACCGCCACCCCGGGGTTCGCAAGAACCAGCCACCAACCGTCGGCACCACCGTTTTGCAGGTTCACGGAGGATACCTTCTCTCCCGTTCCCTCCACTATCACGGCGCCACCGTGCGTCATTGCAGGAACGTCGCAACCGATCATGGAGCCTACTTCCATCAAGTCCTGTTTGGACAGATCCGTCCCCCATAATTCGTTGAGCCCCACAAGTACGGCGGCCGCGTTACCGCTGCCCCCGCCAAGACCGCCGCCAACAGGAATATTCTTCTTTATTGTTATGCGGGCGCCACCTTCGTGCCCGGTCTTAGCCTTCAGGGCTTCCGCCGCACGTACCGCCAGATTCCTGCCCGAATCCATGCGCTCGAGGTCAGCCATGTCATCGACATCACCGCACTCGAATGCTGCCTCAATCCCGCCATCCTGCATTTCCATGGTGATCTTGTCGCAGAGCGACACCGGAACAAGTGCACTGAGGATGTCGTGGTAACCGTCATCCCTTGTACCGAGAACATCCAGAAACAGGTTGATCTTGGCTGGAGCCTCTAGCTCTATACTCTTTTTCGCAAAAAACATGGCCGCCGCAAATATCATACCCCCATATACATGTCAAGAACCCGCTTGAAATAGCGCGTGCCCGTGACAGTGCAATAACGGCATACTTCAGCTCGATGTACCCGTGAGCACATCAAGCAAATGTTCAACTTTCGTCCTTCGTTCTATAAGCTCTTGCTTCAAAGCCTTCTGCCTGTCAACAACCTCTTCCGGTGCCTTGCTAACAAAGCCTTCGTTGCCCAGCTTCGCCTCGCACCTGGACAAGTTCCCGTCTATCTCATCAAGTTGTCCGGTCAGCTTCAGCTTCTCCGCCTCGATATCGATCACGCCTTCCAGCTTTACATATATGCTGCCGAGGCTGCTGAGCGCGCCGGGCATACTTTTGCCGGGAGAGGCATCCACGTCTATATCGAGACTTCCTGCCTTCAATGCGGCCTTCAGGGATACCTCGTCAGCGCCCAGACGCTTCGCCTGGTTGCTGCTATGCGGCTTCACTACATAGTCGACGGTTTGCGTCGGCAGTATTCCGTAATCCGACTTCAAGGCCCTGCCCACGCGTATCAGATCGTGCTTGTCATCGACGTAGTCCGCGGCGGAACCGTCGATTTCGACCCCCGGCAGTCCCATGCCGTCACATGGCTCGGGCCAGGCGGCAGTCATTATGCTGTCACTGCCCTCTCCATATCCCATGGCATGCCACAGCTCCTCCGTAACGAAAGGCATGATCGGATGCAACAGGCGCAGCGCGTTCGAGAACACGTGGTACATGATTGCAAGCACCGTGTCCCGCCTCGCCTCATCATCGCCGTACAGCGCTTCCTTGGAGTACTCCACGTACCAGTCGCAGTACTGGTGCCACACGAACTCGTATAGCTCACGCGCGTAGTCGTTGAAACGGTACTTGCCAAGGTTCTCTGCACAGATCTCCGCCGCCTGTGCCAGTCGCGCCAGGATGTGATGATCGTCCGGGCTCAACAGCGCCGAGTCGACCTCAGCGGCTTTTGCCGCGGGTCTGCCACCGGCGCTCTCTGCCTGCATTTCCATGAAACGCGCGGCATTCCAGAGTTTCGTCCCGAAATTCCTGCCGATCTCGAACTTCTCATTCGATACGTAGACGTCCTGCCCGGTGGCCGTTATCATCATGAGGCTGAACCTAAGGGCATCCGCACTGAACTCGTCGATGATAGTAAGTGGATCTATCGAGTTACCCAGGCTCTTGCTCATCTTGCGGCCAACGTCGTCGCGGACGGTGCCGTGAATGTAAACGGTTCGGAAAGGAAGATCCCCCATGAACTCGTAACCGGCCATGATCATCCTGGCTACCCAGAAGAAGATGATCTCAGACGCCGTCACCAGGTCGTGCGTAGGATAGTAGAACGACTGATCCCTGTTCTCGCCAGGCCAACCAAGCGTGCTGAAGGGCCACAGCCACGAAGAGAACCATGTGTCGAGGACGTCTTCATCCTGGCGAATCTCTGTTGCGGAACAGGCCGGACAGGTTTCGGGCCGTCCCTTCGCCGCCCACTCGTGATTGCAGGCATCGCAATAGAAGATCGGAATGCGGTGACCCCACCATATCTGCCGCGATATGCACCAGTCACGGATGTTCTCCATCCAGTCCATGTAGACCTTGGTCCATCTCTCCGGAACGAAGTTTATCTTCCCGGATTTCACGGCCTCAAGGGCAGGCTCGGCCAGCGGTTTCATCTTCACGAACCACTGCGGTGACAGACGCGGCTCAACTACCGTATGGCAGCGATAGCAATGACCGACCGCATGCTTGTGTTCATCGATCTTCTCAATCAGGTCGTCTGCCTCAAGATCGGCAAGGATCTTCTTCCGGCATTCAAACCGGTCCATCCCCGCGTAAGGTCCGGCTTCTTCGTTCATGGTACCGTCACCGTTCATGACGTTGACCGGCGTCAGCTCGTGCCGTAGGCCCATCTCGAAATCGTTTGGATCGTGCGCCGGGGTTACCTTCACTACGCCCGTGCCGAATTCAGGATCCACAAAGTCATCCCGAATCACCAGGAGTTCACGGTTCAGAACAGGAAGCAGAATCTTCTTGGTGTCGAGATCCGAGTACCGCCCGTCCTGCGGGTTCACAGCAACGGCAACATCTCCCAGAAGCGTCTCGGGACGCGTTGTTGCGACAACGATGAAAGACCGGTTATCCGTACCGTCATCAACCGGGTAGCGAATGTAGTACAACTTGCCGTCCAGGTCCTCGTGTTCGGATTCCTCGTCGGACAACGCCGTATGGCATCTCGGACACCAGTTGATAATGTAGTTGGCCCTGTGTATCAGCCCCTTGTCGTAGAGCCTCACAAAGACCTCGGCAACCGCGTCGCTCAACCCCTCGTCCATGGTAAAACGTTCGCGCTCCCAGTCACACGCACATCCGAGGCGGCGGAGCTGGGAAGTGATCGTATTGCCGTATTCCTCACGCCACTTCCAGACCCGGTCGATGAATACATCGCGGCCGAGATCTTCACGGGACTTGCCCTCTTCTCGCAGTGCCCGTTCGACAACGTTCTGCGTGGCAATGCCGGCATGATCCGTTCCGGGTATCCAGACAGAGTTCCGACCCTGCATTTTGCGCCAGCGAATAAGAATGTCCTGGATGGTGTTGTTGAGGGCATGCCCCATGTGGAGTATACCGGTAACGTTTGGCGGAGGAATCACGATGCAGTATGGATTGGACTCTCCGTCCGGCTCGCCGTGAAAGAGTCCCTGCTCCGTCCAGAAACTATACCACTTCTCCTCTATCTGCTTCGGATCGTATCGTTTTTCCATCTCAGTCTTCCCCGGAACCTTTGCGTTCCTCTTCCTTGAAAAGCTTGTACTCGACGCTGTCTACCAGCGCTTCCCAGGATGCTTCAATGATGTTCTCGGACACGCCGACGGTACCCCACCTGTCGTCGCCATCTGACGACTCTATCAATACGCGGGTAGTAGCCGCAGTAGCATCCTCTGGATCGAGAATTCTCACGCGGAAGTCCGTCAACTGGACTTTCGAGATCTCCGGGTAGAACCGTACCAGCGCCTTTCTCAAAGCACTGTCAAGTGCGTTCACGGGACCGTCACCCTCAGCAACCGTCTGTTCGATGTCGCCTTTGACCCGAAGCTTCAGGGTGGCTTCTGAGATGCAGGGCTGATCCTTTCCGCGTTTCTCGACGATTACCCTGAATCCATCCAGGTCGAAGAATGATTTGTGCTTCTTGAGAACTTTCTGAATCAGTATGCGAAAAGATGCATCCGCGGCTTCGAAGGCGTAGCCCTTGTGCTCCAGGGCCTTGAGATTGTTCAGGATCTCCCTGGCCTCTTCTTTCGATGTTGCGCCCGATGCTCCGAGCTCAACGGCTTTGAGAAGCACACTGCTCCCGCCGGAAAGTTCGGATATCAAAGTATTCCGCTTGTTGCCGACCTTTTCAGGTTGAATGTGCTCGAACGTGATCGGGTTCTTCTTCACGGCGTTAACGTGGGGTCCGCCCTTGTGAGCGAAGGCGCTTCTACCGACATAAGGCGCGCGACTGTCCGGCCTCAGGTTGATCATGTCGTCCACGAACAGCGAGAGATCCCGGAGGCGGGCCAACTTCCGGGCGTGGATGCAGGGGTGTCCCATTTTGAGTTTGAGCGCGGGGATTACCGTGCAGAGATTCGCGTTGCCGCATCGCTCTCCGTACCCGTTCATCGTTCCCTGCACCTGGACAACCCCTGCCCTTACGGCAGACAGCGTGTTGGCCACGGCCAGCCCACCATCATTGTGCGCATGGATCCCCAGCGGTGTTTCAACACGCCCGGCGGCAGCCATCGTGAATTCATTCACCTCTTCGGGCAACGATCCACCGTTGGTATCGCACAGAATGATACAGTCGGCACCGGCCGCCTCGACCGTTTCGAGCACCTTCAGTGCAAATTCCGGATCGTCCTTGTACCCGTCAAAGTAGTGCTCTGCATCAAAGAACACTTCCTTACCCTTGTCCTTCAGATAGCCGACGGTATCGGATATCATTGCAAGGTTCTCTTTTACACTGGTGCGCAACACGTCGCGAACATGCAGCTTCCAGGTCTTGCCGAATACGGCCACGGTCGGGGTGCCGGCATCAAGAAGGCTGCGTACATAGGGGTCGGCCTTGACTTTCGTTCTTGCCCGCCGGGTACTGCCGAATGCCACAATCCTGGAATGCGAGAGATTCTCTTTCTTGATGGCCGAGAAGAACTCCATGTCCTTCGGGTTGGATCCCGGAAACCCACCCTCGATGTAATCAGCGCCAAACGCGTCCAGACGCTTGGCCAACATCAGCTTGCCCATGGCCGAGAACGAAACTCCTTCGCCCTGCGCGCCATCCCTCAGCGTCGTGTCGTATATCGATATTCTATGCTTTTTCATGATTTCGCTCCTCACCGCAGAGGGTTTCTGAGCACTTACTCAGCCGAAGAATGCCCTGTAAAGATATTCCACTGCCCGTTTTCTATCTTCAGCTTTCACTCCAAACATCATGCTTATCTCGGAAGACCCCTGGTTCATCATCTCGATGTTTACTTCCGCATCCGAAAGAGCTTTCGTTGCCTTCGCTGCCACGCCGACGGAGTAGTGCATGCCTTCCCCAACGATCATGACGAGGGCGAGGCCCCTCTCGATATCCACGTCGTCGATACCCAACTCATTCCTCATTCTGTCGAGGACATGCTTCTCTTTCTCCGCACCCAGGGCATCCTCCCTGAGAATGATCGACATACTGTCAATACCTGATGGCGTGTGCTCGTACGACAGTCCTTCCTCTTCCAGTACCTGTAGAAGACGCCGGCCGAAACCGACTTCTCTGTTCATGAGGTACTTGCTCACATAGATCGTGCAGAAACCGTCACTGCAGGCAATGCCAACAACCCTGCTGTCCACGTCCACGTGCTGGGGAACGATTTTCGTTCCCGGCAGCGAAGGACGTCCCGTGTTCTTAACATAAATAGGGATGCCCGCACGGACCGCCGGCACGATTGCTTCATCGTGAAGAACCGAGAAGCCCGCGTACGCAAGTTCCCGCATTTCCCTGAAGGTCAGTTCCTTGATGGGCTGAACATCCGGAACAATACGCGGGTCAGCCGCAAACACCGAATCAACGTCTGTGAAGTTTTCGTACGCATCCGCCTTGACGGCAGCAGCCAGGATAGACCCGGTAATATCAGAACCACCCCTGGGAAAGGTCGCTACCTTACCGCCCCTGGTATACCCAAAGAAACCGGGAAAGATGATCACATCGCTTTCGTCGCTGAGACCTGCAAGATTCTCATAGGATTCCGGAAGCAGCTCGGCGTTGCCGAACTCATCGCTCAGCAGCATTCCGGCATCCCGCGGATTCACATACTTCGCATTGCATCCACGTGCCCTGAGAGCAGATGCTACGAGCTTGGCACAGTTGTCTTCCCCCGCGGCCTTCAGCAGATCGGTGAATTCGCCGGAATCACTGCTGTCGCTTTCCATGCGGGAGAAAAGGTCGGCCTGGATATCATCTATTACGCTTTCCTCAAGCTCGAGCTCCACCTGTATTTCCCTGAAACGGGCAACTACTCTTTCAACGGCCTCCTCGTAGGGCTCGCCGGCAAGCTTCTTCATGGCGCAGGTAATCAGCAGGTCCGTCACTTTCGTGTCTCTGTCATCCCTCTTGCCAGGAGCAGACACAACGGCAATCCGCCTGTCATTGTCGGAGCTGACAATATCACAGACCATCGAAACTCTCGCGGCATCCGCCAGCGAGCTACCGCCAAACTTACAAACCTTCATACCTTCCTCATCAATTCAATGCATCCTGTCAAAAAACCCATCCCCTCCTTGGAGGGGTGCCCGCAGGCCGGGGTGGGTTCCCTATTCCCCATTCATCATTCCCCATTCCTCATTCCGCTGGGCGTTGGACGTTGAGCGTTGGACGTTGAGCGTTGGGCGTTCCTGAAACAAGCGAGCTCGACGAGCGCAGTTTCAGGCTAGTCCTCAATCCGCAGGACAATCGTGGCCGCGCCAACAATGCCCATGGCATCGATCTTCTCGAGTGCTTCAACCACCCTGCTTTCTTTTGCGTGGTGCGTAACGATTACAACCGACACATGTTTGCCGACCTGCTGTTCTTCCTTCTGGAGAACCGAGGCGATGCTTATATCGTGAGCCCCTAAAACCGATGCGATCTCGGCAAATGTCCCGGGTTTATCCAGAACAGAAAGCCTGAAGTAATACCTTGTTTCCACGTCGCCCATGGCCTTTAAGCGGACACCATTTGACCCGGAACCGGATACCGGCCGTCCTCCCCCTGCTCCACTCGCAAAGTCCAGAACAGCATCGGACACATCAGCAAGCACTGTGCTGGCCGTGGGCTCGCGTCCAGCACCCCTACCATAATACAAGGTCTCTCCAACCATATCACCGCTTATCATGACAGCATTGAACACGCCGTTCACAGAAGCCAACATGTGAGCCACCGGGACAAGCGTGGGATGAATCCGCAATTCGACATCCTGGCCGTCACGTTTGATTATCGCCAGCAACTTGATCTTGTACCCCAAGTCATGCGCGTACTCGATGTCTTCATCCGCCAGCCCGCGTATACCTTCTATACAGACACCTTCCGACGGGACGTTGAGTCCGTGAGCAAGACGGGCGATGATTGCTGCCTTGTGGGCAGTATCGTATCCGTCGACATCCAGCGTCGGATCGGCCTCGGCAAAACCTGCCTCCTGGGCTTCCGCCAGGGCGTCGTCAAAACTCAGCCCCGCTTCTTCCATTCTCTTGAGGATATAGTTGCAGGTTCCGTTCAGAATCCCGTATACGGTCTCTATCCTGTTGGCAATAAGCCCTTCGCGCAGCGCACGAATAACGGGGATGCCGCCACCAACGCTGGCGCCGAAGTAGATTCCTGCCCCGTTTTCCCTGGCCAGGGCAAAGATCTCCTCCCCATGATCGGCAAGCAGGGCCTTGTTGGCAGTCACGACAGACTTGCCTTTAGCAAGCGCCTGCTCAACAACCGACTTCGCCGCTCCGGTGCCGCCTATCAGCTCAACAACAACCTGGATTTCCGGATCGGCAATGATCTCCGAGGCATCCCTGGTAAGCAACGACGCATCAACCGTGACACCACGGTCACTGTCCAGGTCAAGATCGGCGATCTTGCGCAATACGGGCCTTGCGCCAAGCCTTTCTGCGATCAGATCTCCATTGCGTTGAAGACCAGATACAACCCCGGCACCAACCGTGCCGAAACCAACTAAACCAACCCCGATTTTCTTCATCACGAATCACCATCAATTGCGGCAGAAGCACACAAGCTCCACCTCTCCAAAAAGAAAACCCCAGAGCTTAGATCATTCCCGAATCCGCTTACAAGCACAAACCCCCTGTCAGAAGAAGGAATGCAGGGTCATTCAGTTCTCTGCAAGCCATTCAGTATGAGCGTGTTCGTTCTGTTAATGTCACCTGTAGTGGATTCAACGCCCAACGCCCAACGCCCGACAACCAACATCCAAGTGCGCGATTCTGGTGAATTGATGGTCAAGAGACTAACAATTCTCAACTTTCGCACATTTGGATGTTGGTTGTCGGGCGTTGGGCGTTGGGCGTTGGGCGTTGAATACTCAGTGGTTCCGATATTCTGCATAACGGATTGCACAACAGGAAATTGCGTCTGTAGACTAAATGGCCCTGGGGAGGAATGTGTGTGCATATGCGCTTGCTTCGTTTCTGCTCTCAACGCGAGAACGGCGACGAGAACGGTGGACGAGTGGGATCCTCTTTTCTCGTCATCCGCTCTCGTCGCCGTTCTAGTTGACCGATTCCCCGTCTTCATTACTTTTGACAGTACCGTCTTCGGCTATCTTAGCCTGATCTGTTCATCAACCCTGAAGAAGGCGAGAGGAACCACGGATCACACGGATGGCACGGATACAAAACGGAATCAACCAAGAATTACTTCAGTTCTTTCAGCAGGCGGTTGGCCTGTCTTTTGACCTGTTTGTTTTTGGAGCCTTTGAGGACTTTTTGCAACGCGTTGCGCTGCATGTCCATTGGAATGTGCTGGGCGTTGGACATCAACAGTTGATGGATCGCACTGGGAAAATCCATTCGCAGCGATCGCTGCAATCGCGCCATACCAGCAACATGACACCCCTCAAGCCTCTGTCCATATTTATACTTTAAGGTCGACCCCGGTTCCTTCCAAAATCCTGTCCATCCTGTCCATCCTGTCAGAAAACCTCTCCCTATCCGTGCTCATCTGCTTGCATCCCGCCACTGCGGGGCGCGCCCATCAGCGGTCTAAACTCTTCGCAACGGTAAAAGCTCTATACCCCTTGTGCAGTTTCCTGTGCAGTGTCTACAATAACATCGATAGCAATGCGTCTTACATGGAGAATCAATAAGGAGGAAATGATAATGAGGAAGACAGGAATAGTATTGGTCGCAGCTCTATTCGTAACGATGATTGCATCCAGCAATGCTCTTGCGCAGAGGGGAAAACCGAAAAGCGGCCGCATCGCTCCTTCGGAGAGCGGTATTACAGCCAAGGACGATGCCGAAAAGAAGATCATTGATATCCTGGAAGACATGTACAAGAACCAGAGCAAGGGCAATATGAATGTCCCGACATCCGACGGCCGGCTGCTGAGATTACTTACTGAAACGACAGGAGCCAAACACGTTGTTGAAGTCGGAACATCGAACGGCTATTCCGGCATATGGTTCTGCCTGGCATTGAGAAAGACGGGCGGCAAACTCACCACTTACGAAATAGATGCCAAACGAGCAACGCTGGCCAGGGAAAATTTCAAGCGTGCCGACGTAGAGGACCTGGTGACTCTTGTAGAAGGCGATGCGCACAAAGAAATCACCAAGCTAAAGGGCCCAGTTGATATTCTTTTCCTCGACGCAGACAAGGTAGGCTACCCGGATTACATTGAGAAGATCCTGCCGCTCCTGCGTCCTGGCGGACTGATCATCGCTCACAACACCACATCACACGGAAAGTATATGGACAAATACTTCGACGCTGTCCTCAAGAAGCCCGAGTTTGAGACATTCTTCCTGCATGTCGACTCTGCTGGAGTTGGCGTGACGATGAAGAAGTACTGAAGGCCGCGGCTAATCATCCTTCAGACGCGGGAGAGGGTAGACGACGACGGATAACTCTCTTGGTTAGAACCCCTTACGTCTACATCTGCACGTCCCTGGGGCCTTAGAATGAAAAAAAACGGCTCTATCCTCTTCTACAGAGTCATCCACATATCATTGGTGCAGGTGTTTCGTCTAACTGTGGTAGAAAATGGGAGCATTCCTCTTCGCCTTCAACAAAGACTGTTCTAATATGATCTATGTAGTTTGGCATTGTAGTTTGATAGTTGATAAGCATTCCTTCGCAGCCGCGATCGATTATCATCTCGGCATGTTTTTCCAGATAGAGTTGTGCTGAGATCATGGCTTTGTCGCATGTCTGTGTCACGGTCAGTTTCTGTTCGTCGCTCAAGTTTTCAGGATGGTCGTGATCACAGAATGCGGCCAGGGACTTCATTGTCTGGGCTGCGTCAAGCTGGAGCAAGGTACACTCCACACGATTGATCAGAAATCGAATGAGATCTCGGCCTGCAGGCCTGGTCGCCGATGCAATGCATGTCTCCAGTTCGTTGATGACCTGTTGATAGCGTTCACGGCAGGCTGTGATGGCGTCGTCATCCCATCTCGTGGTCCAGCGAAGACCGGGACGAACCCAGCATGCGTTTACGCAGAAACCAATGTTGAACATCTTCTCTCTTGAGAGGTCGTCCAGGTCGTCGAGCTCCTGCATAGTGGTTGCGAAGAGTTCCGTGCTTTCCAGGCCAAAGACAGTTGCATATTCCAGATAGAACTCATCCGGTGTTATTGGGCCCCTCATGAATGCTCTTGCCGCATAGGCGATACAGGCTCTGTTCTCAGCAGTGCGCCAGTGATTCAGTGCCGCGCCTTGGGCCTGTGTTGCACCGGTCAGATTCTTGGCGAATTCCAATAACTGTTTTGCGCCGATGATGGAGTTCTGTTGAAGGAACATGTTGCCATCGAACTCGATCCAACCGTAGAGCATGGAGCGACTGATGCTTTGACGGGTGAAATTCATTTGTTTCAGGTTAGTTACTGCCCGTCTGGCGCCATGTGCGGGCAGGAACGTCAGTGATATGTTTTCGGGCGTATAGCGGTGCATGACCAAATGGAGGATGCGGAGTGAGTCAGGACATGTGATATATGATCCAATCGCAAGGGCGGGTAAGGACTGCGTGGACGATGACTGCAACTCTTCTAGAAGCTTGATGTTGCGAGCCACATGTCTCAGCCCGCCCTCCAACTGCTGCAAGCCGGGTTTGAGTGACTCAAGCATTTCCTTGTCGAGAACTTCGTCACCGAACAGTTCGATGAGATACGTTTTGAGTTCATCCACAGACATTGTGCTCTCGGAATTGCCGCATTCCGGAGTGATCAATTCAAAAGTATCTATTGTTGGATAGAGATTAAGAACATCGCGACAGGCTGTGATGCCCTCGGCGTGAGTTTTACCGGGAGGTTCAATCGAAAGTTGGACATGCATTCCACAGAGTTGACATTCTGCGATAACATTATTTAGCCATTCGGTGGCCATTGTGCTTCGTTCTTCGGGGTTATCTACGGCGGATTCTATCTCCGGGATACAGTAAACAGAACGGTTTCTGATATTGCGTTTGAACAGTTCGTTGTCTGGTATAGAGAAGCGTGATCCATAGAAGAAGTTCCCGCCGTGTTGGTATGCATCATCCTTCGTATAGCCGAACCATTGCCCGTTGTAGCTGTGGAATGTCATGTGGTTCATGCGCATCCGGGCAAGATTGCGTATGTATTCCTTAGCTTCCTCAAGCGGATAGGACGAGATGTCCATGGTGAAGTTGATGTGTTGTCGAATACCGCGCTTCCTGACAAATGGAGTGATAACTTGAGTTTCAGTCTTCAGTGCCGAAAGATCGAGTTGATCAGGAAGAACGGGCCCCATGACATCGAAGTAGATCCCGCATTGTTCAAGCATCTCATAGACAGCATGCAGGATGCCGGCGCTATCGTGACCCGCAAGGGTTACCATCGTGCGGTCATCTGCTTCTGTTACACTGACTGAATAGCAGGTGTCATCCAGGCTGCCGTCTCTACGCAGTGTGAAAGAGTAATCCGCGTGGTTGTCATCATCGATGAATATGAGGTTTGCTGTTCTTTCGATAAATGATCTGAGTTCCACTATGGCATATGCAATAGTGGGGTGACTGTCATCGTGGATTATGGCTACAGTTTTCATGGTCTATTCTTCCCGCAAGTTCCTATCGGGGTCGGAAGCCAATCGGCACTTCACAGAAGGTAAGAGCGGCGACGCCGTTGGCTCCCCAGACGATTGGTGCCTCCTGCCGCCAGGCGCCGCCTTTGATATAGGTGACGGTCTTCGCTGCCGACGGCGCTGCCAGCTTCAGCGTCAAGATGTTGCCCGACACGTCGCCCGAGACGACCTTGCCATCCTCGCCGTCGAGGTAGAAGCGACCTGCCGCCTCCAGCTCGAAGGTTACGTCCTGGTCAAACACCAGCGCCATCTCGTCCTTGCCGGCGGTGGTGTAGTAGACATCTTTGATATCTGGTGCTGAGACCGGCTGCTGGAGCGTGACGCCGTAGTTGTGCTTGTTGACCAGTGGGAATATCAGCTGCGCCATCACCGTATAGCCCTCGGGCGGATGGTGGCAGCCACCCCCCGGCCGGATGCCGAGCGTCGACATAACGCTCATGTTTGAGAACTGCTGAGGCAATCGTCGCTGCCTCTCTCGCAACCTGTCGTTCTCCACCGACCTACTACCACATGCCCCCGGCCAGATCTGATAGATGTAGTAGTGCTGGATGTTTGGATAGTCCTCTTTCCAGGCGGCGGTCATTTGGTTGAAGTATTCCTGATGCTTCTCCCAGCCGAACGTACCCGTTGGCCCGGACGCCCCCTGGTCGGCCTCTCCCTGGTGCCAGAGCACGCCGCGAATTCCGTGCGTCAGTTTCGCCTGCCGCAAGCGCCACAGCAACCTGCCGTAAATGCTGCTCACGTCCGTCGGCTCATCCTCGTTGCGCAGGTGCTGGTCAACGCGTGTACCGCCCTGGGCACCGTTGATGATGAAGATTGGTACCTTATGTTCCTCAATCAGCATCTTGCCGAGTTCGACACCCCAATAACCAATCTGCAGGTGGTGATGGTTCTCACCGCCGTTAAATGACAGGGCGTTGCCCCAGACCACGTCTCGCGCTTTCTCCTTGTTCGTCGTCGGCGTACCGAAACTGCGCAGCCAGTCGCTACGATATGGATGCACGACACGCTCATCGGTCCACGCCTCGGCATTTGATTGACCCTGGATGATGAAGGCGTCGCCGCACACCAGGTTCGTCGCCGTATCGATAACGGTCTCGGTGCGGCCGCGCCTGGTGCCGAACTCGATGCGGTACTTAACCAGTCCCGCCTTCAGCTTGGTGGAGAGAGCGTATGTCTTGTCGGCGCGAATTCGCTGCTTATCGTTGTCGATGAGCTTGTCCCCCGCATAAAGCTTGAGAAAAACCGAATCCGCCGCCTCTTCGAGCGTGCCGTTGTAATGGAGGATCGCCTGATCGTTGGCCCCCCGGGCGCAGAACTGGTTGTTCATCGGCTTCTCGGTTGGTCCAGCCGTGCGCTCGACCCAGTCGTCACGCCCGGGCTCTTTCACGGGAATGGTTACGGTCTGAGACACCGCATCGCCGCCATTGTCGAGTGCCAGCGCTACGGTCAAGAGACCGCTGTTCTGCGCCCGTTTCAGGATCAGTTTGTCGCCCTCGATCTTGCTGATCGTGGCCATGCCGGAGACCGTCCACGACTGGTTCAGCCTGTCCGCGCCGGCGGATTTCATCGCCGCCTGGTTGAAGAGAGTCGGCGCCAATACAAGCTCGTCACGGCCGTCCCATTTCCTCGGCACCTTGAGCCTGTAGGCCGGGTCAGGGATGGCCTCCTGGACGCTGATGGCGACTGACTTTGTCTTCGTGTCGGAGGCGAACACGGCCTTGAATTGCAGCGTTACCGCCTTGTCAGCGGCGACGCGGCCAGCCTCAAAAGTGTGGGTAAAGCGGTCAACCGCCAGGATCCGCTCGCTGTCCCCATCCTTCAGCACCCAGGACGTCCTTCGGGCGCCCCCGGCCTTGGCCGACAGCGTCACAGACGTGCCTTCTTTCATGGTCATCACCGATTCCGAGACGGAAAACTCATTCCCCTCCTGGACCAGCGGCCCGACCAGTGTCTGCAGCGGCTTCTGATTCTCAAAACACAGCTTCATCCACGCCGACGAGCGCGCCGCCGACTCAAAACGCACCTCGTCCAGGGCGCCGTTGAACGGGCCGCGCCCGTTGCCGTGGTCACCAAGGTCGACCGGCGTCGACTCCGGCGTCAGCAGAGTGCCGAGCTTGGTCACCTCGTTGGCGCGATTGTCGATCGTCTTTTCGAGAACACCATCGACGTAGAAGCGCACCATGTTCTGCGAAATACTCAGGGCGACATGGCTCCATTCGTTGCGCGGCAGAATGGTGGCGCATCTCGGATCGAAGCCATACAGGTGAAAGCGCGGCTGGCCCCTGCCGGTCATGGTCATGTAGGACAGCCCCATGTGTGGCTTCTGCGGGTGTTTGGGTTCACCCCATCCGCCGATACTGGCCGAGGCCCAGTTGCGGCCCTCGAAGCTGGTCGGATATGCCCACGCCGACATGCTTCGGTCCTCGTTGCCCGACGGCATGCACGTCACCCGTCGATCCGACGTGCTGTTCGGTGGACGAATAACCAGGTGTTTATTGACGCCGAACTCCTGCCCATCGCCGATGATGCCGCCGGCGTTGACGGTTGCCTTTTCGGGCTTGTCGACCCCGTCCAGATTGTTGGCGGTGGCGTCCTCCAGATTGTCGCCCAGATGCCATACGCCGGCGAAGCCTTCGTCGGTCACGAACACCTTCTCGCCGTCGCTCTCGCCGGCAGCCTTACTGTGGCCCCAGTGCATGGTGATGGCCTGCTGTGCATTGCCCCTGATCGTTGGGACGCGCACCCAGATGCTGGCCGTGCCCGCCGTCGCTTGCCATTGCTCGATCTGATACGCCAGTGCTGAACCATCCGCGTCCGTGAAGCGAATGTCCTGGCCATGCGCCTGTGCCTGCTTGAAGTCGAAGAAGTCCTTGTCCAGCCGTACGAGTAGCGGGAAGTTGTTCTCCACCGCCGCCGCAGGAAGGTCCGCGCCGTCCGCCGTCGTGATGATGTATAAGGTCCCGGAATACTGCCAGTTGGACATGTCCGCCGCTGCACTGTCGGTACCGACAAGGGCAAAGCTGATGCAGATCAGCACCAGCAAGATGGATAACAATCTTGTCACGCAACTCTCCTTTGAATGGACGCTACTCATCCTGTACTCAACTGAATCTTGTCATGTCCACAGTACTCTCCGTCGTCGTGGTCCCGGACAGCGGCCGCAGATCACTTTGCTACCCACTGTCTATTATGCGTTAGTTGGTTGCTCTTTGCAATTGGCTGCAAGATTAAGGTCTTTGTTTTCGCAATTTGGATTCTGAACAGGTGGTGTGCGCTCCTGTTGGATTGATTGGTCGTATTGATCGGATTCGTTTTACAGTGTCGGTCCCGCATTGATTGCGTCGGAGTCGATATAGATCGGTTCGATGTCGCCGTTTTCGCGATAATGAACCGGGCTGATCCAGAAATCACGAAAGAAGCGGTTTCCGGAGAAGCACATCTCGCAATAGGTAAAGTACCACTTACCCTTCCATTCGAAGAAGTTGCCGTGCCGGCCCTGCGTCGGGCCGTTTGGCCAGGTGCGTTCGCGGAAGCGGGCTTCCATGCGGTCGGGATCCACGATGCAGCCGCGACAGGTATAGGGTCCCTTCAGGTCTTCTGACGTTGCGTAGTAGCTGCCCCAGGAGAGATAGTACGTTTGGTTGTACTTGTGCAACGACACCTTGTCGTCGGTCTTGCCTTTGCCGTACGGACCTTCAGGGTTGATGACGGTGATCGGCTGCGGCTCCCCTTCGATCGACTTCATGTCATCAGCCATTTTCGCGATGAAGTAGTTCCAGACGCCGAACAGGATGTAGACCGTGCCATCGTCTTCCTTGAAGAACGCGGGGTCATAGACGGCCGTATCGACACACCGATGGGGAAGTAAGGGCTCCCCAAGTTCGTCCGTCCAGGGCCCGCCGGGAGAATCGCCGGCCACCATCCCGACCTGGATCTTGTCGTCGGGACGATTCACTTCGGAGAAGGCCCAGTAGTAGCGCCCATTCTTCTCGACAGCATCCGTGGCCCAACAGCCATCGATGCGCTTACCGATGTAGGTGTCTTCCGGCTTGAGGGTGGATTCCAATTTCCAGTTCAGCAGGTCGTCAGACGACCATACCTGCCAGTCCTGCATGATGAACTTCGGGTTGTCCACGCACAGATCGTGGGATGCGTAGAGATAGGCACGCCCATCGAAAACATGGATATGCGGATCGTTCACTCCCTGGCCAATGATATTGATGACCTCTTTCAAAGATCGCCTCTTCTGTGCCATAGACGGATTCTGTTCAACGGCCCTCTGTTTTCTCTTGTTACTTTTTGGGCTTCTTTCTCTGCTCATACTGCTGCAAGGTTTTGCTCTGCGAGCCCGATAATCATCTGAACGCTGCTTCGATCATTTGTGCGTTGAGCTGTTCCCACTCTTTGACGAGTTCCTTGAGCAAGGCAGGTTTCGATTTCGCCAGGTTGTTCTTCTCTGAAATGTCTTCTGATACATCATAGAGTTCCCACGCTGACCCCTGTCTGACGACCTTCATGTCCCCCTTTCGCAGAGCCCGTTTCGCCCCTTGCCTCCAGTATAGAGAGTCATGGGGGTTGCCCTCCTTTTCACCCTTGATATACGGGAGAAGATTGACACTATCCAACTTTCCGGCATCCGGCACCGTCAGTCCCGCCGCTGCGAATGTTGTGGCAAAGATATCGGTGGTTACCACCGGACGTTCATAGGTTCTTCCTTTTGGTATGCTACCTGGCCACTGAACCATGAAAGGAACACGGATGCCGCCTTCATACATCTGGCCTTTCTCTCCGCGAAGCGGCAGGTTGCTACTGGTCAGCTCTCTCGTGGGACCTCCATTGTCGCTGATGAAATAGATCATGGTGTCATTCTCCAACCCCTCGCGGCGTATCGTTTTGGTGACCTCACCAACACTGTCGTCGAGGTTCGCAAGCATGGCGGCAAAGATCCGTCGCTGAATGTCCTCAATATGCTCAAACTTCTTCATGTACTTGTCCGCGCCCTGCAGAGGGCTGTGGACGGCGTTGTATGCAAGAAAGAGAAAGAAAGGCTTGTCACGGTGTCGCTTGATGAAATCGACCGCTTCCCGGGTAAGGGCGTCCGTCAGGTAGGCCTGCTCGTCAACAGGCTGGCTCCCGCGGAGTATGGGGTTGTCTGCATCATAGTCCGGCTCATCGTACTTCATGTGCGTGCTGTATGTTACTTTTCCGAACGTCCTGCGTCCTTTTCCGCCTCCCGGCAAGGTCCTGCGTCGCAACCAGGTCGAGGTGCCTTTCCACGGGGGCGGAACAAAGTAATGTCCTTCGTGCATGAACCCATAGAACTCGTCGAAGCCACGCCTGTAGGGATGGTAATGTGCGGAGCCGCCGAGGTGCCATTTCCCGATGACGCCCGTTACATAGCCGGCTTTCTGCAAAGCTTCAGCCAGTGTTTTCTGCTTAAGGGGAAGTCCCATGCCGGGATCTTCATTCTTGGCGCCGGTCGGGTTGAACTCATGCCCAAAGCGCGTGCCGTAACGCCCCGTGAGCAATCCCGCACGTGACGGACTGCAGTTCGGTGCCGTAACGTAACCTGAAGTGAAACGCACACCTGCAGCAGCAATGGCATCGATGTGCGGCGTTGGAATTTGATGATTCCCCTGGCAGCCGAGCTCACCGTATCCAAGGTCATCCGCGAGCAGAATGACCACGTTGGGCATACCAGCCACCCGCTCGGAAACGCCGGGCACAGCCCCCATGGATACCCCCGAAAACAGCAGCACAGCTATGAAGAATAAGCTTTTCATGTAAACCCGCCCCTTTTTATTTCAATTTGAAGAAAGGTAAAGACTGCCTCAGCGTGGGATGTACCAATGCGAACGCCAATATTTTTCGTCCGTTTCGTAGATGTCGACCGACGTTTCGTCTGAGAATTTCTCTGGCAAGACGCCGTAATTCTTCATCTCGCGAATGTAATGTTTGTTGGGTCGAAACTCCGGCATGTCAAATCGTTTGGTGAATTTCTCAAAGCCCTTCTTTATTTTTTCAATTTCTCCCAACAGCGCCTGGTAATCAGGATTGCTTTGGTCGGGTAAAACCGGCTCTTCATTTCCGACCGCTTTCGAAGTCAGCTTCTCTCCTTTCTGCCAGCTTTCTAATTCCTCCGTCGACAGTGGACGGCATATTCCATATCCACCAGCCGATTTTGCAAGCGGGGCGAGCAGGATCATCGAGTTTTCCGGACGGGATAGATTGATAGTCATCTCTCTGCAGAACGGAAACATCGGATCGTCCTTGATTAGCTGATGCCCTTGTGCAAAGCCTTTAACCCCACCACCACGGTGCAACGTGGTTTTACCTGAATGGCACGACCCACAACGGCGTTCTAGAGCCTGTTGATTCACTCTACCTCTGGATGTACCCGATCCCAGCGAAGCGTAAGTGCCGGGATACGGGGCAGCGCTTTCGATCCAATAACGGATCATGTCGACCTCGTGAGCCGATAGTTTCGCGTCATAGTGCGACCCGTCTATCAGTTTCATCAACGGACTGGCCGAAGTGCCGACCTCCCGCGGCGCACGATTACCATCGCCGTTCCGCGCATCGACCACCAGGTTCTTTGCAAACAGAGTGAGATATGAATGTGAATAAGTCGGGCTGCGATCGCCGGAGAGGACTATTCCGCCGGCACGTGGACCATCTTTTCCGGTCTTCTGATAGTCGTGACAGGACAGGCAATGCTTATCGAGAATCGGCTGAATATCGCGGGGAAAATCGAACACACCGGGGATGTTCTCCAGCGGTTTGATCCTTTGTGCCGGCCTCTTCATGGCCATATTTATACGCGGACTATCCGGTGCCGATGTTCGATCTTCATGACACCCGATACAACCAAGCTGTTCGCCCGGTTGCACTGTCAGGAAACTCTGCATTCGCTTGACCGACATGTCATTCTCGTCCAATGCCACGAAGAAGATGCTTCGCATAGCCGGCAATTCGAAGTTAGCGCTGCCATCCTTTTCGACATCAACAGTGCCGAGAACACGTTCCAGCGTAAACGTGCCGCCAAAGCTGATGGGCCACCAGCTGCCGTGAAAGTTAACCGGTTTAGGGAGCGCTTCCAGAACCAGCAGTTTCTTAATATCGCCTGGCTTGACGCCCTTCATGCTGCGGCCCTTGTAGACATTGTCTAACACAACTGTTCCGGTCGATTTCGACTCGTCAACACGCGAAGGGATCACAGGTTCACGTTTTCTTCCACGCAATTGCCTGGGCTCGTGAACCGTCAGGCCTTCGTCTTGCCATGCTTCAGGCAGAGTCCAGATGGCTTCATAATTGTTGTTTGAGTCAAGCACGCCGAAATCGTTCACATTAGCCACGAGAAAGAGTTGTTCGGACAACGGGTACGGATCGCAGTAGAGCTTCCTGCCCGAGATGGGCTTCGCTGACGTCAGATCATCCGGACCATTCCTCGGATCAACAATCGTTACCACGCCAAGGTGTTCGGCTTTTCCGTGTTTCGGCGAGAAAGAAGCAACGACTTTTGTCGTATTCGGAATAGGTTTGGCATCGATCATGACTGTGTACGGATGCATATTCCCATAATAAACCATCTGGTTACTGCCATCGGGATTCATTGTCCACAGATGGTGGTATCTTATCTGAGCGCGGTCGATATATTCCCAGCGCGTGTAGAGGATGCGGCCATCGGGGAGAACCCAGGGAGTATTATCATGTTCGATATTACACGATAGCGCCCGCATGTTTTTGCCACCTGCCCTGAGCTCCTCTGCCGAAGGGTCCGCATCGCAACGGTAGATGTTGGCAACCCGAACAACCCAGCAGTTCACCCAGCGATTGCAGCGACTTGAACAGAAGACGATCCCGCCATCGGGCAGATAGGCGGGTTCAAAATCATCATACGGTCCGTGAGTGATCTGGCGCAGGCCCGAGCCGTCAATGTTGATCTCATAGAGATGATAAAACGGCTGGCCGCCTTTCCGGTATGAGAACAGGATCTTCTTCCCGTCGTAGTGCATCTGCGGATCTCGAACGCCGCCGGCGGGATCATCGAGTAGTACCTCCAGCTTCTTATCGTGAATGCTGTATCGACAGAGCTTTCCGCCGTCACAATAAAATGTTCTCTCCGGGTTTCCCGAATGATAACTGAAGTTTTCGTACCAATGGACTCTCTCCATATGGGTTTTTCGGGCAACAAAAACAATGTCCGAAACACCATGCTGCTTAACTTGATCCAAGAGCGAGGTGTCAGCGTTTGTGACAGCAGCAAAGCAATGAATTGTGCCGCCTAGCACAATCCCTGTCATTATGATGAGAATCCGTCTGAACATTATTCCGTGCGTCCTATCCTCATTTGGTCTTCGGCCGCAGAATGGCTTGCCGGCTACTATATACTGTGCGCGGGTTGGCGATTTCGGTCAACTGTCCATTTGAGTGTTTGGTATGGCAGTTTGGATTGCGCGACGAGCGTTGTTGACGGGGGCTTCCGAGAAGGTGCGGAGTGGGGGGGGGGCTAATCACTCCCCTTACCCGATCCGGCAGGTTGATCAATGGCGAGTCTTTCATATTGACAATCTGGGGCATCTGCCTGTTGTAACAGTATCCTGAGCTTCTCTGTCAACTCTCTCTCGCGTTTGTGGTCGTGAACTGGCTTCCTCTGGTTGGGATCATTCTCAAGATCGTAAATCAAGTGCTGGCCATCGCAGCCTTGAGGGAGGCCTGACTGGCGTATGAGACGAAAGTGGGGGATTCCGTTACTGTGTTTGAGGTATGTGCCCAGCTCTGCTTTCAGTACTTTGCTCGGGTGTGCTGTGCTGAAATCTGTGAAGTGGAAATCGCATGTGGAGTTCGGGGTTGGCATGCGGTGATAGGTATACTTACCATCGGTCATGTTAACTTCCCGGCCAAAGTACCCGAAAAGAAGGCCATCGTGGTGATGGCCGTCCTCTTTGAGGAGAGGAACGATGCTTTTTCCCATGACAGACTCGGGGATATCCCGGGCCCCGTGCATATCCAGGATTGTTGGCATAACATCTATGGCACCGGTCAATGCCTGCCGTCGCCCCGGGATTGCTCCAGGATAGCGGACAATGAAAGGCAGGTGCACTAATTCGTCATAGCACATCATGTAGTTCTTTGCCCACAGACCGTGTTCTCCCAGCAAATAGCCGTGGTCCGTCGTCAGAATCACCGCAGTGTCTTCCCACATATTGAATCTATCCATCATGTCGAGGAGTTGCCCCAACTTACGATCGATCATTGTTAGCGTAGCGGCGTAGGCCTTTCGTAGATGCTCAACAGCTTCGGGCGTGTCCTTGTCCCTATGCAAAGGCGCATAATCGGGACAGGTGCTGGGAGGTCCGTCCCACTGGTCACCGTATTCATCCAGGTATGCCTGAGGGCAATCAAATGGTTCATGGGGATCAAATAGCTCCAAATGAAGATGCCAGTTGTCCTCGCCATGGTTGCGTTCGATAAAGTGGCAAGCCGCCTCTATGCATTGTACCGACGAGTAAGCATCATCCTTTTCAGTATCCCGGTACTCCAGATTTGCCAAATGTTGATGCTGATACCTCTTGCCATAGCAGTACTTCCGGGCTCCTACTGGTAGTGGTTTGGGATTGACAACACCATGCCATGGATCCCAAGGCTGGCCTCTCATGTACTCCCATGAATCAAATATGTTCTGATATCGATCACCAGCACCACCGTTGAAATAGTGACAGTGATCCGTGATCATATGGGAGTAGGTACCAATCTCGTCCCTCAGCAGTGTGGGTAGAAGCGCATCCCATGGCTCAAGGGGGCCCCATCCCGTCTCAAGAAAGTTAACCCGACCTGTTAGTAGATCCCGGCGTGCAGGGATGCAAGGCATGGAGCCGCAGTAATGTCTGTCAAAGATAACCCCTCCCGCCGCCAGCCTGTCGATGCTCGAAGTATTGACCCAGTCGTTGCCGTAGACTGACAACATGTGCCGATTCAGAGAGTCCATTAAGATGAATATTGTACGCATTATCGATATGTGCTCCTATGGCAATACGCATTGCGAAACGGCCCGGGCATCAGCCCGGTGCGGACTACTTCAGCAACTGAACATATACAAAGTAGGCACCCCAGGCCGGGTCATCATCAAACCGGGTGGTCATGTCATAGACGCCTTTCTTCAGGGAGATGTCGATTGGGGCACTGACGTCAGAGGTCTTGATTTCCACTGAAGCTGTGGCAGCGCCAACTGTCAGGCTTGCCTTGGCGGCGCCTATGGGCACGGGCGCATCTTTGGGATAACGCCGAAGCTCAAAGCGGTAACGACCATCCTCCGGGACCTCAATAACCCATGTACCGTTGAATGTGCCCTTTAGTTGTGACTGGCGAAAGGGTTGATCCCCTTTGTACCAGGCGTGCGTGTCCAGCCGGACCTCGTTCACATCGGGTCCGCTGATCAAAATTGTCGGTCGAACGTCTTCAACACTCGGCAGCGACTTCCAGAACTCGTCATAGTGTGCCTGAAGGAGAGATACCACTTCAGGGTGCGCCTCCGCGACATTGTGTAGCTGCAGCCAGTCCTTTTCTGCATCAAACAGCTTTGTTCCATTGACCAGTCGCCACTTCCTTGTCTTAACGGAGACATTCGTGTCCTTCTTACGGTCCCGGCTGCGGGGACACTGAACAATGAGTTTTCGATCGTCGGCCCAGTCAATCTGCCCCGACAAGAGCGGACGCAGACTACGACCATCCACATTCGCGGGCACCTGGACCCCGGCAGCTTCCAGGATGGTCGGCATGAGGTCCACCATGCCAGACAGGGCATTCGAGGTGTGACGTTCTCCCTGCCAGGGTGGGTACCGGACGATACAGAAAACATGATGGCGGGGGTCATAGCCTTGTGCGGAGTTCAGCTTGATGCCCTCGGGATGTCCACGCCCATACATGCCCTGGTCCGTTGCCACGATCACCATTGTTTTGTCGGTGAGCTTCAGGCGGTCGAGCTGATCGAGCACATAGCCGACGTTGTCGTCTACATTCTCAACACCCGAGAGCAGACTCAGATGTTTCAGGTCTTCGGACACGCCCCGCTTGATCATGCGCTCACGGCACCCGGCATGCGGCTTGAAGTCATGTACCGCGGGCGTGGAGATAAAGGCAAAGAAGGGGCGGTCCTTATTCGCTTCAATGAAATCCATGCCCCGACGAAAAAGCACGTCGGTAGAATGTCCCTTCGTTTTGACGTCCCGGCCATTATGCTCGTAGGTGCCATCCACATAGCCATTGCCGATGTAGTCCTGCATCTGCCCGATGAACCCGCCACGATGCACAAAGACCTCTTCAAAGCCGCGATACTTCGGCTGGTAATCATAGGAATGCCCAAGATGCCATTTGCCGAAAATACCGGTGCGATAACCGGCTGACTTCAGATAATCGGCAACCGTCTTCTCCTCCTTGCGCAGAATGCAGAAACCGCCAATGGTGTTGTGGATTCCGCTGCGCAGAGAATAGCGTCCGGTCATCAGTGACCCGCGGCTGGGAGAACAGTAGGGCGCCGCGTAGAACCGGGTAAAGTCGACCCCTTGGGAGGCCAGGGCATCGATGCGCGGGGTCTGCACCACCTTATGCCCATGCGCGCTCAGTTCATAATAACTCTGGTTATCCGTCAGGATCAGGACGATGTTGGGCTTCTGCGCCGCCGCTGCATAAAAAGCCGCAGACAACAGAAGCCACAGAGATGGCAGAACAAGTCGAATACTCATAGCGTACTTTTGCCCTAACTTCAGATATCAATGCACAGTCTCCATGGCGACCGCCAAGGGATTTCCTATACCCTACGTCGGTAGGCTATGCCAGACAACTCTCCATTCAGGTCTTTTGCATGGCAATTCGGATTGCCGATCCGGGAAGGAGAACGAAGGCCCGGCCGCGGAAAGATCCTCGTGGGGTCACTCTCCAGGAGGGCGCTACCCAGTCGACCTGGTCCCTTTGCAGTCGGGGTAGCCGCTGCATCCCCAGAAGTCGCCCCGATCATCTGGACGACCGTCTTCCCGAGTGGATCCTCTTTCCAGGGGATGAGCGCCCTATTTCTTGGTGATGCTCTGCCAATATTCCTGACTCATCTTCTTGAGGTGAGTAACGACTTCAGGGGATTGTCCGGCTAGGTTATTTGTCTCACCCGGATCGTTTGGGACATCGTAGAGCTCAGTTTTCTTGCCAGTAACAACCAGTTTCCATTTCCCTTCGCGTATGGCCCAGGACCTCCCCGATTTCCAGTTAAATCCTTCATGAGCGGATGGCGAGTCCGCAGACTTGATGATCGGGGTGAGGCTTTTGCCATCAATCTTGTGGTCTGCAGGCGGAAGTTTACACAGCTCAAGAAGAGTCGGGTACCAGTCGCAACCCGTTGCCAGTTGGTTGCGTACCTGGTCTTCAGGAAGATGTCCGGGCCATGAGATGATGGCAGGAATGCGCAATCCCCCTTCATAAAGACTGAACTTGGCGCCTCGGTACGGTCCCGAATAGCCTCCGCCGCCATGGGCTCGAGATTCCGTTGAATGCCCGTGGTCAGACTGGAAGATCACAATCGTGTCCTTTGTCAATCCTGAATCATCCACCTTCTTCAGAAGTTGGCCGATACGTTCATCGATCGTGGAGAGGAACGCCGCGTACAGGTTGCGGGGGTACTTCAGGTTCTTGTAATGCTCCAGCCACTTGGGCGACCCCTGGTAGGGATAGTGCGGAGTGTTCATGGCGAAGTAGATGAAGAACGGCTTGTCCTTGTTCTTGTCGATGAACTGGCTTGCCTCCTTGACCATGAGATCAGGGAAAAACTCGCCATCGTGAAACACTTCCTTACCGTTGCGCCAGAGATCGTGCTTGTTCGGACCGCTCCAATAAAAGAAGTGGGAATAGTTATCGATGCATCCAACAAGATGTCCGAAGGAGTGATCGAACCCCTGGCCGTTGGGAATCGTCTCCTTCGAGTGCCCAAGATGCCATTTTCCTATATGTGCCGTGGCATAGCCGGCTTTCTTGAGTTCTTCAGCAATCGTTACTTGGGACGACGGCATGCCGACACTGTTGAGGCCGACGTTGCCATTTAAGCCTCCGCGCTGTGGTGTGCGACCAGTCATCAATCCGACCCGTGATGGAGAGCAGACTGGGGCCGCTGCATAGAACTGAGTGAAACGTACTCCACTCTTGGCCAGTTTGTCCATGTTAGGCGTGGCGAGATCGGTTGCACCATAGACATTCATATCCATTGAACCCTGATCATCGGTGAAAATGATGATCACGTTTGGCTGCCTTGCCATGAGAGTTGATGTCAACAACATGAATGCGAGTAATGTAAGACGGTATATCATGTAGCTCCTTTGTATACTCTACGCCGGTTGGCTATTTTAGCCAACTCTCTAGTTAGACCCCATCCGAAGAGGGTGCTGGAGCCCGGCGGGCCTCCGCCGGCTGTGCAATGCCAGCGCATTGACTTGCGGCACGGAGGAACTTCGTTCAATTCTGTCACGTTTATGCACATCCCTTGCGCCAGGCGGCGGAGGCCCGCCGCACTCCAGTGAGTGTTTCCAGGTATTTCAGTGTGTCACCCATTTTCTGACAACGTCTAGTTAGTTTCTGTTGCGCACTGAGCTGGGACGCACCTGTGCTGAACCCCAGAAAACTCATCAAAGGATTAAAACAATTGTGCCGCGGGGCGGTGCTTGGATGACGCTGATGTTGTCGATGTAGCCGCCCGTCCACTTGGTGCTGGCCAAACTGCCAGACGGAATATCATACGTCGCGATGGTATTCTTCGCATTTTGGTCTGTCCCCTATTTCTATCTTTCGTCAACCCATACGGTGAACGCCTGTTTTTCTTTCGACCTGTTTCCCCAGGCATATCGAGGTATGGCCATCATATTTACCGGGCGCTGTCCATCCTCCCCGTCAGAAAGAGCTTGGCCGGTGAGGACTGTTGCGCCGCCCAGCAATTCCGCGCGATACTCCGCCTTGATCGTCGCATCTTTCGGCAGGAATAGAGAGTTCCGGCTCTTGTTCGATTTGAAAACGTCCGTGTCCGGATAATCGGGTGCCTCAAAACAGTAGACAATCGGTCCCCGCATCAACGCGACCTTGCCCACGTCTTCCTTGACTTTCTCGTGCGCGTATACCCGGTGAACAGGCATGGGGAAATCCAGTTCAACGACGTCACCCGCCTTCCATTTACGTTTCAGATGCACGTACCCGTCCCTCTTGGCCTTGGCCTTTGCAGCCTCGCCATTGATCTTCAATCCTACAGGCGGCACTTTTGAATCGACAAAACGGTACAGATCGCTGGGAACAGGCCGGCCCAGGGCCCAAGCCGGAATCCTCAGGCACAGGGTGAATCTGGACTCATTGTCCGGAGTGACAGTCAGCCGGACATTGCCGTCCCAGGGATAGTTCGTTTCCTGGATCAGTTCCAGCTTCGTCCCGTCATCCAGCTTGAGCGAAGCCGTACCCGCGGCAAAAAGGTTGACGTACAACCGGCTCTTACCCCGCGCATAGATGAACCCGCCAACCTGCGGTATGAGGCGGGACATGTTCGACGGACAACAGGACAGTCCTATCCACGACCTCCGGCTTTTACCAGAAATGGTCAGCTCGTTCCTGTAGTTGAACTCATTTCCGGATAGCGAGATTCCCGAGAGCACTCCATTGTACAGCGCCAATTCCATCACATCGGCATATTTGCTCTGCTCCTTGAGCAAATTCATCCGGTACTGCCAGAACACGTGCGCCACGTTCGCGCAGGTTTCGCAATAGGTCTTATTTGGCAGAAGGTACGGGTCGCCGAAATCCTCGGCCCCGTATTGGGCCGTGCCTACCCCGCCATCCACATACATCTTGCGGCCCACGATATCGTCCCAGAGGCTGTCCAGCGCCCGCTCGTAACCTGGAGCTTTCATGAACCGGACGATATCTGTCATCGCCGCGTACATGTAACCGGCCCGCACCGCGTGGCCCACGGCCTCCATCTGCTCCACGACCGGCTTGTGGTCCTGGGCCCGGCCGTCGCGCTTCCGCGCCCGTGCCCTGTTGCGTTTGGCCCGGTCTGGCAAGTCCTTTTCATATTCAGGCGCTATCACGGGTGTACTGGGATCATAAGGCTTGCGCTCCATCCCGTGCTGGTATCCGCGCTCATCGAGAAAGAACTTCGACAGTTCGACGTAGCGCCGTTCGCCGGTAGCGCGATACAGTTTCACCAGTGCTAACTCAATTTCCTGGTGCCCATCGGCATCATAACGTTTGTTTGGACCGAAAATGCCGTCAATGTGGTCGGCAAAGCGCTTCGCGGAATTGAGCACTTTCGGATCACCGGTAAGCTTCTGATGTTCAACCGCCATTTCGAAGTAATGCCCGGCGTTATACATCTGGTGCGCGGTCCGCAGCTGGTCCCAACGATACTGCTGTTCCTTGAGCATGAAGTAGGATATCAGGAACCCATCATCCTGCTGGGCAGCCAGTATTCGGTCGATAATGCCGTCCACGCGTTTGAAGAGCGCCGTGTCTTCCATATGTGTAAAGGTATACATTGCGCCTTCAAGCGCCTTGTGCAGGTCAGAGTCAAAGGCTTGATGTCCAGCCGGCAGACCATTGGTAACTCCCGCCGCCTTGTCGAAGTTGGTAACATGTCCATCTGCTTCCAGGCAATTCAGGGCGTGCGGTATGGTCACTTCAACATGCGTCTTCAGCCGCGGCCCCCAGAAACCACTTTTCAGCTCCACGCGACTGTGGTCGACTTCCGTCAACCCGCGCGACGGCCGAATCTCAGCCCGCACAACAGTATTCACCAGCAACAGCTGGGCAATAGCCTGACCCAACATCTTTCCGTAGTATCTCATAGAAGCAATCCAATTCATACTGTTCCTCACACGATTCATATACCGGCAACCTATATTGAGCGTTCTTGCGCTGTGAGCGCAGAACGCAGTGGTTAGTGGTTAGTTGCCTAGCGCCTAATCCCTGCGTTGCCCTACCCATCACTCAGATCCTCGCAAGACTCGTCTTCATTCTTTTATGGAACTTTTGACACTAGCCACTGCCCAAATCGACATATCAAAGGCGCAGTGTTCGACAGCCGCTACTTTCGTTTTCAGCTCGTTCTTTCCTTTTCGAAGCAGTCCGAGAGAGGTCTGTTTCAGGCGAATCTTCTGATTCTTATGGCCTTGCGTACTCTTATCGCACCGGATATCAAGGATCTTTTCGCCGTTGAGATACACCTGTCCGCGTTTGACCAGCCAGGCCTCGACCATGAGCGCCTTGATTGCCGAGGGGTCGTCGAGTTCGAAACTGGTTTCGAACTCCGCTTCCTGCGAGTTCCAACGCGTCTTGCATTTCGGCAAATCGCCAATGGGCAGCGAACCGGTTTGCCAGTCGGTTTCACCCGCCTTCTTTGACGTTTTTTGTGCTTTCTCTGCGACAACCGGCTGGCCCAGCGACCGGAATCTGCACGGGCCCAGTTCGAGTTTTGACCAATTACCCGTCTCCTCCAGCACCGGACACTTCTTTAAGGCTTTGGCCGCCATCTCCGAGTAGGCCCCGGCTTTCGTGCTCTTCGCCAGATGCGCGAGAGTCTTGCGGCTTCTCTCAAAGCTCGGCTGGAAGCCGAATCGTTCGAACCCACGATCGTCAGTGCGCGTAACCCCTTTGACTGCCTGATAATAGCCCTTGGCCGCAGCAAAGATTTCTTCGTTTTCCGGGGTGTCGATCCTCTTGAGCAGTCCATCGATCTTCGGCAGCTTGTCGGCAGGGGTAATCGGTCGGAGCGCTTCGAGTTGGAGCTTGGCCTGATAGATGTCGCCAGCCTTGAGTTCCTTCTCAATTTCAGCGAAACCATGTTGCCAGGCGATCTTGGCAATGTCCTTCGTGGGGCGGGTGCCCTTCGGCGCGCCGAGGATGCGTAACGATTTCAGTGGTATGGCATAGGCCAGGCCTATGCCGCCGGTACTCCACATCGGACCTTTCTTGACGTAGTTGCCGTAGCCCAGATCGCCTTCGCGGCCGTGCGGCCAGGGTTGCGTGATCAGGCTGCCGTCGGGTCGGCGGAGCAGATCGTAATACCACTGTTGCTCGCGCATGAATTGACTAAACGGCGCGCGCCCTGCCCGCAACGCACCGAGCGGGCCCCAGACATAGCTGAAAAAGTTGCCCGAGTGACCATTCTCACGTTCGTTGTACGAAACAGCGACCAGGTGGCTATACCATTTGGCAATCTTGTCGCGCCCTATCAGATCGAATGCAACGGCGGCACTGGCGTTCTTACCATTGGCGGTATTGTCCATGGTTGCCGGTTCGTGATCCCCATACGGGATGCCGCCGACCCCGGCAAACTTTCCAAAAAAGAGCGTTGAGTGCCACAGTACCTGTTGATCAACCTCAACGCCGCACTCTTTGGCCAGGATGAGTGAGATGTAACAGATCAACCCAGCCTGGTTCATCGCCCCGTACCCGCCGATCCGGCCGCCGGCCTCCGCCATGCCGTGGCCCCAGGTTCCAGGTACGCCCTGACCGGCAGCGATGTACTTGGTATACTCTCGGATTGCGGGCAGGACGTGCTTGTCGCCTGTCTTGAGATAGTACTCCGTCAAAAACAAGTTGCAGTAACCCCACGTCCAGGCGAGCATCCCGACGCGACCCTCGAGATTCAGGTCCGTGGGACCTATCTGATAGGCCGTGCGACGGACTTCGTCGAGATACTCGGGCTTGTTCGACGCCAGAAGAAGCAATGCGTGCAACGGCCCCTGCACCCCTGCGTTATAGCCTTCCGGCGGCATTTGCTCGGCCAGGAACTTGCAGGCATCGTCGAGGATCCTCGCTGATTTCGCACAGCCGAACGGCGCCGTCTTGGAGTAGGCCGGCATCTTTGGAACCGGGATCGTTACAGACTCGGTCTTGCCATCACGCCAACGAAGCACGACGAGCCGGCCCTTGCACTCCGCCTCGGTTATCGCGCGGCCTATTGATTTGCGTGCGTCCGAATCAAATCGCTTGCCGTCAACACCCACAATGATATCAAACGGTTTGAGAATCCCGTCGGCAGGAGAACCGGGTTCGATCGACTTGATCAGGACCTCGCGGCTGTCGCCGGAGTCACCTTGCCAGCCAAAGACCCACCCGCGAGCGCCAGTGGTCCCCAGATTCCAGCTGATATGAGCGACACGTACAGGATAGGTGACCGGCGTTTCGTATTTGCCGAGCTTCGAGAACTCGGGGACAATGGCGTCCTCGGGGCCTTCGGCCACAGCCATGCCGGCCGCCAGTACCATAAGGATAAGGGCGACGGGCGCCGCCAGCCAGGTGAAGATGCTTGATATGGCAGATGTCCGCTTCATGATCTATCGCTTCCTTTTCGGTTCTTCAGTAATTGCCTTGATCGTCTGCTCTGCCAGCTTGACATGGGCTTTGTGGTCACCGTGTTTGTGTTTTTGGGCTGCCCAGCTTTCGATCAACTTTTTCACATCTGGTGCTGTATGTTTGGCCATCGTACCGTAGGTGCCCAGCGCTTTCAGCGCAGCCGGGAGGCGGTGTCCGAACCCCCATCGATTCTCCTTGGCGACCATAACACAAAGCGGTATGCCCTCTTTGATCTTCCAGTTCGCGAGCATCTGAAGTGCCTGTACTCGCGAACCGTCAGCAAACATTCCGTCACGCATGGCCCGATTATTGATACACCAGATAAGATCTGGAACTGCAACCTTTGCCCGATCGCCATACTTCGCGATCGAACGGACCGCATGGCCGCGTGCCCGGGGTTTGGGGTGACGAATCATCTTTGTCAGCAGGGGAAGAACCTTTTCGGGGTCGGCCTCCTTAAATCCAATGTACTTGTCAAGAAACCGCATCGACGGACCTCCTACCCAGTCGGGTGAAGTCACCGATATTTCGAGCATCTTTAATGCGGCAGGCTGAGCCGCGCCTCCAAGATCGCCAAGCAAGTTAGTCACCTGGTAGAGGATCAACGGCTGTGGGTCGTCGAGCAACTCGGTCAGCTTCGGCACCTGCGCGCTGATTGCCGCTTTAACCTTCTCGACATCACCTATTTCCTTCTTGGAAACAGGAAGGTGCATCCGTTTTCGCTTATCAAGTTCTCTAGTGTAATAACGCCACATGGTCCGCAGCGCCGTCGCCGCACCGCATCGAACCTGGTAGTTGGGGTCGTCGAGCCCGACCACTATCGCTGGAATCGCCGCCGAACCTTTTACAGCCAACGCCTTGCTGATCTGAACACGATAGGCGGGTGACCAGTGATTAAGCTTCTTAACCAGCTGGTCGATAGACAGTTTATCCAGCGCTTCAAGCGTTGGCGGCGCACCAAGCGTTTGCCCGTAGTCCGCAGGACAACGCGCCTCAATGGCATCAAGCTGCGCTTTCAACGACGCCTCTTCAGCAAGGGCAAACCCAGACAAGCCGCCCCAGAAGAATCCGAGCATTAACAATACAAACAATGATTTGCGTTTCATGGTAGTCTCCTATTGTTTCTTCGGAAGCTGGGCAGTTAGACGTCCTAGGGTCGGGCGGCTTCTGATTACTTTACCATTGGCGTGAACTTGAAGCCCTTTTCCCTCGCCATACTTCTTGCCGTCCTTGTCCCAGGTGATCGTCAGAATCCGCCCGTGATACGAGACGTTGTCGAGCTTGAACCAATCCCAGCTTCCCTCAGGCACGAGCGGGTTGACCTCGATCGTATCATCAGCGCGAGGACGAAGCCCAACCAGGCCATTGATCACCAGGTCGCAGAATGACGAATGGTTATAGTCCTTGCCCCGCTCGATGATGATGCCCTTGGTTTGGCCTTTCTCTCGCCGCTTTTCATTTTGCTCGTGGACCCGCCTGCGGGCGATCCAGGTACCGGTGAACGGGTCGATGTTCTCGTCGATCCAGGAAACGACCGAGCCGTCGACAAGCGTTCGGCGATGACTGAACGCATAAACCTTCAGTATGTTGAGGTAATCCGCCCGGTCGATGACATTCTGCTCGTAGTTATTCAAAACGTTCGCCATCGCCGTGAGCGTGACCGAGGTGGACAGCGGCCAACTTGGGCCGTTCCACTGACAGCCGTGGCCTTCGTACGAAATCTTGAACCCCGGATGACGCTGCTCGGCCGTAGTCGGGCCAAACTTCGCGTAGAATCCCTTGCGGTCCATGAGTTGCCGCCAAGCCACCTCGCGACCTTGGCCCGGCTGCGGTAAGTTGAAATACCATGGCGTGTAGCCATGCAGTTCTCGTACATCAACGAGCGAAGCGTCCTTTGAAGCATCGGCCCCGTCGTTGAGCGTCTTCGTGGTGTTGCCCCAGGGGTTCGGACGTCGGTTGACCGAGTCGGTGATCTTCGCGGCGCCGGCTATGTTTTTATCGCCCGAGAAGACGCGCCATTCGTGAATGCCGGCCGCCTTGCCTTCGGGCGACTGGACCTCGAGACGGATCGCACTGACCTTGAGCTTCTCGAACTCGACGCGGCAGTAAGTGTCGAGCTTGATCGGGTAAGGCGTGGTCGCTTTGACGGGCGTCCAAACATCGTCGACCTGATAGCTGATGCGCCACTCGGCCGGGAGCGGATTGATCTTGTTTTGAACAAGCCAATGGACCTCGGCGGCGCCGACTTCGACAGGCTCGGGAAAGGTGTACTGAAACCATTCGAGCGTGCCGCGATGGTCGTTGTCATACCAGTGAATCCGCGTGACCGAACCGTCGGCCGACGAGCGGGGCTCTGTTTTTTCGTACTGCGAGCGAGGCAGCGTTTTATAGAACTTCGCGTCGTCGTCCCACAGCGTCTCGTTCACCAGACGGCGAAGTCGCTGGGCCTTCTCGGCATAGACTTTCGCGATGTCATCTCGCTCGGCAAGCTTTGCGATCCTCGAGATGGCCACCGCATCGCCGTACATGTAGCTGTTGATCGTTGCTCGCTTACCGCTCTTTCCGACCGAGCATTCCATGCCGTCGCGATCGTCGATCTGCCAGAAAAGTCCATCGGGCAACAATCTCGAAGCCTCCCATCCTTCGTAGTTCGTGACCAGATCGTCCAGCAGTTCGATCACACGTTCTTTGTCGCCATGGACCAGATAATCGGCCCACATCGCGTCGGCAGCCCAGAAGCTGTACTGGCGCGGCGCACCTCCTTTGCGGAACCAGAACAGGGCGTAATCGCTCATAATCTTCCGGTCGTGCAGCCAACGCCCTTCGTAGAAGTGATGGCCGGCCGGGCAGCAGATCGTATTGTGCTTGCGTGACCACGGAACGTCGGGCAGAAACTCGGTCACCACATAGCCGTCGTCCGTCAACCTCACATGCTTGCGATACGTCCACCAACGAAAGTAGTACGCCCGCTCGATCTCTTCGTCGGGGCACTCCAGTCGCGGGATGTTCCGCTTGAGGAAGTCAAGCGCGTCAGCATTCTTGATATTCGAGTAGAGTTCGTTGTCCTCGGCGTTGAACTTCTCGACATAAGACTCCAAGGTTGCAGCCGACGCCAAGCCGGGCGACGCCAACGCCCCGCCAATAGCAAGGGCGACGATCAGAGAACATTGTAGATAGCTTCGCATCGGTAGTTACTCCAGGTTGGTTAGCAAAAGGTTTTTCGTGTTCATGGGGGACTACTTCTGCGTTTTGCTCCACGCTTCGTATTCTTCGAGGACTTTGCGGGCCTGCTCGGCTTTGCGTTTCCAGGCCTGACGTTTCGCATCGTCACCTGTCGGGACCTCGGGGTTGACGACCGCGTTGATCATGGACGTGTCGTTCCAGGCGGGCCAGTCGTCCGTGCGGAACGGCACGGCGGGGCCCGCCCGGTTGCCGAAGTTCGCCTGCGGATGAACGCCCCACGCATAACGGACGGCGACCGGCTCTTTCACGAATTCGCTCGAGGCTGCGTACGTGCTACCCCCTACGTGCACGACCTTGGCCGGGTAGAAGTGGCGATCCTTCCCCGCGATGACGAATCCCCTCGGTGAGACGCGACTGCCATAAACACAACCCGGATAGCTGGTTTTGATGAACGAAAGCACAATCTTGTCGCCCTCGACCTCCCAGGACTCGAGCATCGGGATGATGTACTTAATCCCCGGGACTTCATAGACGTCGGCCAACGCCCAGCGTGCGGCGCGGGTGCCGATCGGCTTTTTGTTCGGCGAGTGCATTTGAATATGGCCCAGGTCGTAGGTGCAAACCAGGCCCGTGTTTTCGTTTTCAAGGTGTGCTTTCGTCTGTGCTTCACGAGTGCCGGCCGCCTTTGAGAGCATAAAGAACTCCGGCTCGTTCGCGTCATTGGGATAGCCCCAACTGGTCATCTGGATCATGCAAAACGGCAGGTCTTTGTCGCCAAACGCTTTTCGCCAATCGGGAATCAGTGCCGGATACATCTTCATACCAAGGTTGGGATTCGCCTGTTTGCCGACCGAGTTGTTCATCCCTTGATAGAAGAGCACGCCCTTGATTGAGAACTTCTGGATCGGCGCGATCAGTGCGTTGAAACAACCGCCCGGGAAACCTTGGGTATATTTGTACGTCTCCGGTACAACCGGTTTGGCCGACGGCTTGTGCCCCTTGGCTTTCATAGATTCCGCATGACGGCGCCAATTGCCCATCCTCCGTTCGAGCTCCACTTCAGGATCGTAGCTAGCGGCCAGGTTGTCGTAATACTTGATCAGCTCGTCCGCTTCGGGGATCGAAGAAAGTGTCTCGCGCGAAATCCAGGTCTCGACGGCGCTTCCACCCCACGAGTTGTCGATCAATCCGATCGGGACGCCGGTCGTCTCATGCACGATCTTCGCGAAACGATAGCCGACGGCTGGGAACTGACGCGTGTTCTCGGGCGTACTGGTTCGCCAAACGCCCTTCAGCTCGACGTAGTACGGATTGCGCTCTTCGATCGGGAAGTTGTCGAGCGGTGTGGGGGTCGAGCGAAGCGGAATGGTGAGGCAGCGGATGTTCGAATGGTTGGCCCGCGGCATATCGATATCCGAATCGAAGATCCCGCCCGCCTCCGCTTCCATGTTGCTTTGTCCACTACACAGCCATACGTCACCGACGACAACATTCTTGAACACCAGGAATTCCCTCTTCCCCTTGACTTTCAGTTCCCGAGGCTTGGCATTCACGGGCATTGGCTCGAGGGTCAGCGTCCAATTGCCGTTATCGTCAACGGTCGTCTTCTCTGCCTGTCCTCCAAACTCGACGCTGATGGAGTCGCCCTTGTCACCCCAGCCCCAGACATTTACCGGCTTGTCGCGCTGCATGACCATACCCTCTCCAAAAATGCGCGGCAGCTCCAGCTTCGCTACAGCCGGCATGGCAGCCTGGAAGAACGCGGCAACCATTGAAATGCAGACTATATACGTACGATAGTGGTTTATCTTCATGACCCAGATACTCCTATCCGTGTGTTCCGTGACTGTAAGAGGAATTCGGTTTCGCCGACTTCTTCTCTTGACCGACCCTCCGGTCAACCCGACTACGACTACAGGTTCCTAATATTGCGCCAGTGGTTGCGTTTCCGCAACTAGCGATTCGGGTCTTTCTTATCGCCATTTGGAGTCTGTCGACTATAGTTGATCATTGACTGGGTGAGACAACGACAATCGACAAGAGGGCACTTCAGGGATTAGCGGGGGATATTCTGTCCGAAACCGAAGTTCAGAAGCCGGAAAGGGCCGGAATCTGCTGCCGGCCGTGGGACACACCATCGCCCGCGGGCCAGGAGTCATACAACCTCGATACGATCGGCAATCCGGCGGAAGAAGTCATTCGACCAGACCTCCACGGCACGGCGATCCCGCAGGAACCGCACCACTTCCGTGCGGGCCCGGGGAACATCGAGCTCGTCTGCCGCGTCGCCAAGCCTGTCAACAAGGGCTTTGCGGCTCAGCGGAGAGGGATCGCTGTAGTCGCCGGACTGGCGCATCCTTGCTTCAAGATGACTCAGATGCAGCGGTGTCCCCCGGCCGAGATACCACGCCAGGTCATACCAATCGCGCCCCTTGACCCGGGTCTTCCACCGGCGGCAGAGAACAGCGTGCAGTTTCCCCGCAAAGAGGTCGGGGAGCGCGTAGACGCGGACAGAGAACGGAATGGGCTGAAGCAGGTATTGGTTCTCCGTCTGGAAGCCCGGCGGCGGGTCCGTATCGATCTCGACCTTCACCTTCAGCTGCCTGTCCGGGTGCAGGCCTTTCAGGATGCCTGGATCGGCTTCGATCACCATGAGTTCGCGCAGCGTGTTCGTCTTCAGAAATGCCGACTCAATCGCTGTTTGTCGTTCGGCGGGGCGTGTGGGTTGCTCGAAATTGACATGAAAGCCGAAACTGCGGATCTCGCGCTGCAGACTGTCGCCATATGCGCCGAGGCGAAAGTCGGGATTCGGGGCCAGCAGGGAGAAGTCAAGATCCTCGGAGTAACGGTCCAAGCCATACAGCACCCGAAGGGCCGTACCGCCATAGAACGCGGCGTGCTCGAAGAACTTCGACCGCCAGAGACCGAGCAGGGCAACTTCCTGGATGATCTCACGCGCCGCATTCTCGTAGTCATCGCGAGTCCGGCAATTGTAGGCATCAAGCATTGTCTTTACGGCGTCATGCACGGGCGGGCTCCCTGAGGGTGTTGACATAGCGGATCAGTCGGTCAATCTTCCGGGAGCTGTAGGCTACACACACAGCCTCGAGCCGTTCCCCATCCAGCAACCGGAGGCGCTCGATATCAACACGCAGATCATGTGCAAGGTAGTCCTCGTATGCGGCCACGGTCGCTCCAGAGAAGCGCTTGTCATCCCACACCTTATCGGCGAGGGCCTTTTCCGGTGATGCGAGCAGGAACGACTCATTCTCGCCCTGCTGCAGCAACACCGCCGTCGCGTACCGTGGTTCCGGGAGAGATCGGTAGGTGAAGATTCCGAACGGCGTTGTGAAACTGCGCGAACGCCCGGTGGTCACCGAGGTCACGGTGGTCACCCGTTCCGGTATGAGGCCGTGCCATGCGAGGGCGTAGTCCAGACTGATGTAGGAGGGGCCGTAGATCAGGTTGGCCAGAAGCTCCCGGCTCACGGGAGCGCGCCGGTAGGCATCGCCAAAGACGTAGAGGCCCTTCTTGACGCGGACAATATCGCCCGCATCCAGTAGCCGCTTGACTCTATCGCGTGGCTTTGCGTAGGTGGTCAGGCACTGAAGAAGCCTCTGATAGTCAAAGACCTCTCTGTCAATCTGCTGCCTTATCTGCCCAATAGTTCGCATTTACTAATCCATTTTCAGCATGCTATGTCCACGATCCATGGACATAATACTACAAGAATAGGCATAAAAGGCAAGCGAAATTGACCTGCCCCCCCCCTCTGAAGCGAGCTAGTGCGCAGAGAAAAGGGGCCAATAGCCAATAAGGATTTTTCCTACGGGGTCGGACCACGGCAAGAGCCTTCTGCGAAGCGATGTAGATCAATGCTGCCAGTGAGATCTAAACGCGTGAGATTCTCCTTACCCCACAGCATGAGGTATTAGGCGCTAGGCAACTAGTGGTTAGGTCCTGCTAGTCCCTAGCAAACTAACGCCTAACACCTGCGATTTGCGCGACAGCGCAAAACGCTCTCTACCCAAAAGGCTTGACCTGTGATCCGTAAGTGATACTATATGATCCGAGGTGTGACCCATATGCCGAACCACAAGGAGGCCAAAATGAAGTCATTGACGCTACACGCGATGGATGATCAACTGGCGGATCAAATCAGGCGTCGAGCAAGCGAGATGTCGATAAGCATGAATGAGCTCGCCAAACGCGTTCTGGCTGAAGGCCTTGGGATCAAGACGCCGGCGAAGCCGCCTCATAGGGATGACTTTGCGCCATTCTGTGGAACCTGGAGCGAGCATGACCTCGAGGAGTTCAACCGCTGCGTGGCCGATATGGAAACAGTAGACGCAGAGGACTGGCGATGAAGAAGGTGCTTCTGGATACAAATGCATACACCGCGTTGCGGAGCGGCGATGAAAGCATCCTGGATGTGCTGGGACGAGCCGAAACGGTCTTTATGTCCGCCATCGTACTGGGGGAACTGCACGCCGGTTTCAAGGGGGGAAGCAAGGAGGCCGTGAACCGCGGAGAGCTTGAAGAATTCAACAGTCGGCCAACCGTACGGATCCTGCACGTCACCCAGGAGACCGCGGAAATCTTCGGGACGATCAAGCATCGCCTCAAAACAGCGGGAACACCCATTCCCGTCAACGACGTCTGGATCGCCGCTCACGCGACCGAAGCCGGCGCATTCCTCGTCACTCACGACGAACATTTCAACGCCGTTCCCGGCCTTCTGCTCTGGCAGTAAGGCTCCACCCGCAACATCAGTCCCTATAAGAATTGATAAGCAATCGCTTTCCGGGAGTCGCCGCTGCAGAAAGGCTGGCCGCCCGGACTTCCGCAATAAGCAGGTAGTCGCCGCTATGCGAGATCGTGACACGGTTGGCCTCCACGTTCGCCGGAGGCGTATAGCGCCCATACAGCAGGTTCCCATCGCACTTATCTCCCTCCAAGCATGTGACTTACCGTGGTCCGACCCCTATGGATAACCGGCCAATAACGGCCGGACCTGAGCTAGCCGAAGGCCTACTTCCCGTAGATCAACGTCCCAGAGGTGGCGGGGTCGACGACTGTGCCTTGTACCGCGAATCCGTCGAAACCGACGAAGATTCCGCCGCCGATACCTCCTCCGTCGCCGACCTGTAAGTTGAGAGTCCAGGTATCGCTACTGGTGAGTGTAACCGGTGTTCCGAAAGAGAATGTCTCTACTCCGGCAGGGCCGCCCCAATCCCCAGCCCCAGGATCGAGCGTTACTTGGCCGACTTGCCCGGCACTTGCCCCACTCAACGTCACGATAATTGGATAGGACCTATTAAGGTAGGTGCCGTTGAAGTTGCCGCTGCCGTTGAAGTGCTGACGACCCAGAATGACATCTGAAATCTGCACGGCCGCGCCAGTCACGGTCAGGGGGATGTCAACATTCCATTCGCCGTTATTGATGTTAACGCTCGGGGCATAGTGGCCGGTCGCATTCGGCGTCGTGAAAAGCGAGTGGGTAGGGCTCTGGCTGGCGCCGCTCAGAGAAGACGGACCGGTTAGACTGTTCTCAGTCGTGTAGGTAATATTGCTGAGCGTAGAACCGTCGTTTGATGTGCCGTCGAATCCGGTTTCAAGCAAGACGTCGGCGTTCGCCGAGGTGGCTGCAAGAACTAGGGTCGCCATCGCCACGGCGACGAGGGCCATTACGATGTTGGTTCGGTTTCTTGTAATGATTATTGATTTCTTCATTCTCTTTGCTCCAATCTTGATCTTACTTCTGCTCTGTTAACTTGCGTGCAATACAGCCCGCTCACGCGAGCAAACCGATATCCGGCATCAGTTGATCATAGGCAGGGGCCTCCTTTCGGAGTTGGGGGTAGAAGAGAAAGGGTTTCGTGTGTTGGGTGTCGCATGCGGGGGCCCAATCGTGACCCGCCATCGTCCACCGGTCTTCCGGTCGGTTGACGAGGTTGAACGGTCGCAAAGGAAGCAGCGACGTATCTCCGACGTGTCGCGGCGAAACGAAGCAAAGACGGAGACGTCGCAGGAGGGGCACGCCTCGGATGCGTGCCTACTGTCGGCCGCCCCACTCACCGCCGGACTCCCGAGGCCGAGGGAAGACCTCAGTCGAGAGAGAGAGAGAGAGAGAGAGCTAGGGACGTGCCAAATGGCGGGCGGTCTTTCTAGTGCGGCGTTCTGTGTGTATGCAGCAAACATCTGGTCCTCTCACAGGTTCCCGATTGGCAAGGGCAGCCCTGTACTGTTCAAACCCTCCCTTTCAACTGTGTATTCTGCGCCGGTTGGTTCTTTTAGGCAACTAGTGATTCAGATTTTTCTTATCGCAATTTGGATTCTGTCGACTACAGTTGATCATGGAGTATGTTAGACAACGACAGTCGACAAGAGGACATAGCCATGCCCAGAAAGAAGAAAAGGATCGCTGTTGCTACGGAGTTTTACCCCTTGCGCAAACATTATGACCTGATTCACGGGGTTCAGAAATTTGCCGAGGCTCAAGACAATTGGGAGCTTGACATCGGCCCTTATCCTGAGGCGCGCAAGAACTTCAGTAAACGCTTTGACGGAGTCGTTGGGCGCATCAGCGCGGAGACGCTGGCCGCCGCTCGCGCCGCCGGGATCCCCGTGGTAAACACCCATATCCAATCCTCTACCGTCGAAGGGGTGCCCCATGTGCTGATTGACAGTTATAAGGCGGGGCGAATGGCTGCTGAACATCTGATTGCCCGTGGACTGCGCCGCATCGTCTACATAAGCATACGCGGGAGTTTGGCCAATAATGAGAACTGCAAGGGGGTCGCAGCCGTAGCCAAGGAACAGGGTTGCGCCTGTAGTCGCTTCTACGTCAACCGCATTTTTTGGAGCTCGTCTCTTCAGCAAAGGCAGTTCGTGGCAACGCTGACCAAGGCCGCGCAGGACTGGCAAGCGCCGCTCGGTATTGCGACCTTTGAGGATCACCTTGGCCGCAGCGCGGTTACCGAGGTACAAGAGCTCGGCTGGTCCGTGCCCCAGGACATCGCGGTGATCTCCGCCGGCAACGACGAAATCCACTGCTGTAACCTCTTCCCGACGCTGTCGAGCATCGACCTGGGCTATGAGCAGAACGGTTACGAAGCCGCCCGTTTACTGGAGGAGCTGATGCTCGGGAAGGCTCCGCCGGAGGAGACGATCCTGGTTCCGCCGAAGGAATTGGTTCTGCGCCAAACCAGCGACGTGTTCGCGGTCACCGATCCAAGGGTCTCCCGGGCGCTGCGCTTTCTGGCCGACAACTCTCATTGCGAGATTTCCGTCGGTGACGTCGCCGCAGTGGCGGGCATCAACCGGCAGAACCTCAACCGGCTATTCAACCGTCATATTGGCCACAGTATCAACAGGGAGCTGATCCGCCTGCGGATCGAGGCCTTCAAGCGTCTGCTGGTGGAATCCGACATGCCGCTCAAAAAGGCCGGTGCGCAGGCCGGCTTCGGCTCCGAATCACAAGTCTACCGCGTCTTCAAACGTCTCAACGGCATGACCCCCGCCGAGTATCGGGAAAAGCGGCAGTTGGAGCGATAAGGTCCATAGGGGTCGGACCACGGTAGGTCACATGCTTGGAGGGAGATAAGTGCATATTCGACCTACGTTGCTTCGATCGCCCAGAAGTGAGTGGGAGAGACAATCAAGATGTCTCCTGTCTTCTTCAGATCAAGCAAGTCTTTATCTCCTGTAATGATGCATTCACAATTTCCCGACATTGCCGTGGCAATGATATTGTCATCATCTGGATCTCGAGAAACAGGAGAAGGAAGAGTTTGAGTGGCTACAATTGAACAACGTGACTTCAACAGGCTGACAGCGGCATGAGCTTCTCGCGCTGTAAACTTGAATTCGTCGGTTAGCTTGTCTTTCAGCTCGTCGAGTATGAACTTTGAAAGAACAACATCGTGATTGAGTACGCAGTGCTCAAGAAGCTCGTTGCATACACCGTGAGAAATGAACGCGGCAATGAGAACATTTGTGTCTATCACTAGTCTCATGATACGCGATCGAACACATCTTGATCGGTATAGACTCCGTTTGCGGAAGCCTTGCTCATCATCGACTTGCGCATAGATCGAAATCGGCGAATGAATAGATAGTCGCGAAGAGACTCTCTAACGATATCGCTTCTAGAGACTCCATCCTCCCGTGACAATTTCTCGAGTTCTGATTTCATCTGTTCAGGAACGCTTATGGTTATCGTACTTCTCATACAAACACCTCTCTTTATCCTGTAATAAAATATAGTACAGCTGTAATAAAGTCAACATATTTGAGCTTTCTGCGTTGCCGATACCACTCGTCCCCCTTTGAATTCTGCCGATACGATAAATCCGCCCTGTTCGCGCAGGCGCTTAGACCTCTCCTGGATTCTGAGGATCAGGACGCAGTCGTCAATGATGACGAAAATCAAACGATAGTCACCAACCCGGTACTGCAGTTATTCCCGACCCTGTCGAGTATCGATCTGGGCTATGAACAGAACGGTTACGAAGCCGCCCGCTTGCCGGCGTCCCTGATGCGGAGGAGGGGGAAGAGTCCTATGGTGCAGCCCAGTCAACGGGTAATTTCGCTTCGGGATAGGTCAGGGCGCTGAAACTCCGTTTCGACTTCTTCTGGTAGAATATCCAGTCGGCGAAATCCAAGAGGGCCAGCCAGTCCTCTCCCTTCTGGGCGTGGCCGCCATCGCGCCAGGAAATCCCCTGTTTGCCCTTGGCATCGAGCCAGTCGAAAACCTTGTTCGCCGCTCGGTAGGTCAACTCAGTTCCATAGGGGTTGGCCCAGTAGTCCTGGCGGGCGTGGGCGTTGAACATGGCGCGGGGTGCGATGAGGGCCTTGGCGGTATGCGCATCATAGGGCAGGCGATCCTCTTTACCGCCAAACTGAAAGAAGCGGGCGTGCCACCAATGGGGAAACTGCTTCTTGTGCAGGATGAGTCGCTGCTGCCTCTGGCCTTCTTCGAAATAGCGCAGACTGCCCGTGCCACCGGTGCCCGATGAATTGGGCGCGGTTATGGCAATACGCTCATCGTAGATACCGGCGCACAGCGCTGTCTTGCCGCCACGGGAATGCCCCGTCACGACGATACTATCCATGTCCACGAGTTCGAGCCTGTCCAGCGCATCGATCGTTAGGCTGTGGCCCCAGGCCCAGGCGGCAATCGTCCCCCAGTCGTAATCAGGGTAGAGCGCCAACACGCCCTTGTTGCGGTTGTTCGCTTTGTCATCGGCAATGTCGGTGCGCATAAAGAGACAGAGCAGGTACCCGCGGTTGACTGCCTCTTCTGCTGCCGCCCTGTCATACCTGTTCGAGGCGAAGAAGGCCCAGGTGTTCTTGATGATTACCGGCACGCGCTTGAGTTCGTTCGGTCGGATGAGTTCAAAGCGGACCGTCGCCTTCTTCCCATTTCGCTCCAGGCTGATGGCGTAGCGTTCTTGAAAGGCCTTGCCGGCAAATACCGACTTTGATTCGAGTTTCTCCAGTCCGACATCTTTCGGCAGGGGCGGGCGTTCGCCGAATTGATAGTATGCCATCATCGCCTTGAGATAGTGGCGCTGTGCCGGCCACTCGGCTTTGGTCGTCAGCCGAGTGCCGTCAGACTTGACGAAGGGATCGGGCATGCCGCTGTGCACCGGGAGTTCGCCTACCGGCGGAAAGGTATAGGTCTTCGTCGGTTTGGCCTCCGGCGGCGCGGCGCAGAGCACCAGCGGCGCTGATAGGCTTGTCAGCAAGAAGGCACCCGCCGCAACAAGCGTATCTATCGAGAATCTCTTCATTGTCACTTCTTCGTCTACTAGATGATTATCATCTATCACTGATGGGCATTTGCTTTCACAACCACTCAGCATTTCTGCTTTTGTGAGTTACTCCGAAAGGCTCAGGTTACTGTAGAACTGCTGGTCCAGCTCATAGTATTCACCGGAATGATCTTCAACCGGAATGAGGTCGACCAGCACGACGGCATTCTTCTCAAGCGTCAGGTCGAGGTGGAGGCACGTTTCCGTCCTTTGCAGATCATGATAGTGACAGGTTGGTTGGGCCGACTCACGCAGGCGTTCGACATCTTCGCGGGAGGGGTTGCGCTCACGCCCCAACATCTCCCAGGTACGGTAAGGGTTGGCGTTCAACTCGTCGACAAGCAGTGTTCGGGCTGTGTACGGTGTATCATTATCAGGTAACTTGATCCGGTAGTTGACTTGCTGTGCATCACGACTGCTGTCATTGGGATTCCACAGGACGCCAACGACATGTCCATCGTCACGGCGCGTGAAGAGCGAATTGGGTGTGCGGTCGAGGACCGTAACCCCCAGTTGACTGAAGAAATGAAACATGTGATAGGTCGGCTTGGGAATGTCGTGGATATTGATCATGCCAAAGCCGCCATGGAACTCAGCCCGTGGAATTGTCTCTTCGACAAAGATATCAGAGACAGCCCAGTAAGAGAGGCTGTCCGGCGCCTGGGCTTCGCTCACCGTCCGAGCCAGATAGGCCGCGTTAAACGGCAGATCGTGGATGATCTCGTGCGTCGATGTTGTGCTGTTGTACTCGGTGATGTGGAGCGGCAGATCGGGGATGGGCGAGCGGTCAATCTCATCACGCATCTGTTGGAACCGGTTTGGCAGGAAGGTGGGTTCTGCAACCTGGTGGTAGGAGAACTCGCCTTTGCGCGCAGATGTGTTGGCAGAGTAAGAGTGCGACGTCACGAAGTCCACGGGTGTGTTGGTTTCGTGGCAAAAGGTCAGGAACTCATCGATGTAGGCTTTGACCCGACCGGCGGTGGACGGGCCACCGACGCGGAAGCCGGCATCGGCGGCCTTCACGGCCTTCACGGTGTGCGCGTAGAGCTTGTGGTACTCGTCCATGGTCGACGACCAGAAACCGTCCAGGTTGGGCTCGTTCCAGACCTCGTAGTACCAGTTCAACATCTCCTTCTTGCCATAACGTTTGAGCCAATGCCGCATCAGGTTTTCGATCAGCTCTGTCCAGAGGCCGTAGTCACGCGGCGGAGACGTGTAGGCGTCCCAGCGCATCAGGCTATGACGACTGCTGGCCAGGATGCGCGGCATGAAACCGATCTCCACGAACGGGCGGATACCGATATCCAGCAGGCGGTCGATGATCAGGTCGATGAACGCGTAGTTGGCCATGACGTCGCCTTCACCGGCCAACTGGTCCGTATCGAATCCCAGTTCCGGATTGAGCCCCGCCTTGCCCTGGTTAGCCCAGGAACAGAGGTCCGGTGAACCGGAGAGAAGACCGTGGCAGCGCAGGTATTCTACTCCCAGATCCCGGTGTGCCATCTCGAGGTGTTTAAGCGTCCGTTCATACAGGGCCAGACCCAGGTGTCCGGAGCCGATCACCTTGTTGAAGTTGTGTCTAAATTGTCCGCCATCCCCATTGGGGGTGAGTTTGATCGTGTTCATTTGAGTTGCCTTTGGTATCTTAGTGGAACTATTTGTTCTCTTTCACCCATACCAGCATTCTGCCTGGCTCGCGGTTGTTCCAGTGGGAGAAGGGTACGGCCTGCAGCGTTCCGGCGGAATCGGTTAGCGCCGTCACGCCCCCCAACAGGTCGGGAAGGTGCTTGGCATGGAGTTCAGCCTCGGGAGGAAGAGCGACCTCTTCGGGATCTGTCCCCAGGTCGGTCTCTTCAAGGCAATACAGCAGGGGCCCCCGCATCAGCGCGACACGGCCTTGGTTCGCCTCGACCTTGGGATGGGCGTAGACACGCTGAACCTGCATGGGAAAGTCGATCGTGATCTGATCGCCGGTTTGCCAGGTGCGGTTGATCACGCAGTAGCCTTTGACACGAGCAGTCGTGTCGATGGCCTCATCGTTGACTTTGATCGTTGGGGTGGCACTGCCACCGCGAGTCGAGTACAGGTCGCTGGGCACCGGCCTGCCGTCCACCCATCCGGGAATGCGGACATGCATAGCAAAATCAAACGCCGTTTCCGGCTCGACGGTGATCGTGACCCGGCCTTTCCATGGATACTCTGTTTCCTGCGTGACCTGCACGCCACCGGTGCCCAGATGGATGTTTGCCGCGCTGCCGGCGAAATGATCAACATAAAGGTCGTTGCCGGTGGTGGCGTAGAGCAAGGCCGGGACTTGGGGGATGATCCGGACCACATTGGTCGGGCAGCAGGCCGGATAGTTCCAGGGGAGGCGTTCGCGCGGACCGCTGCAGGACAGGGGATTGCGGTAGAAGGTCAGGCAGCCCGAAAGGTCCGTGCTCGACAGGAAGTGGTTGTACAGGATCGTCTCAACCACATCGGCATATTTCGCATCACCGGTCAACAGCCCCATACGTTGGGAGAAGAGCATCATGGCCACTCCGCCACAAGTCTCGCAATAGCCGTCGTTCGGCAGTAGATACTCGTCACCGAACCCCTCATCATCGTATTGGTGTGTGCCGGCGCCACCGGAGATGTAGAGCTTCTTACTGACGATATTCTCCCAGATGGCTTCGGCCGTGACGGCATAATCATGTAGATCACTCTCCATTGCGATATCAGCAATGGCGGTATAGAGATAACCCGCACGGACCGCATGACCAGTTGCTTCACGTTGTTCAAGAACCGGCAGATGGTCCTGACGATAGGCTGGCGGGCGGTTGCGTCCGGGACGTCGATCGCCTTCCAGGATGGGCTTGCCGGAGTATTCGCGTTTCACGCGTTCGGTGTCGCCGCGCACGTCCACGAAATACTTGCCCAGTTCGAAGTGTCTCCTTTCACCCGTCACCCGGTAGAGCTTCATGAGCGCCAGTTCGATCCCCTGGTGGCCGGACGTGGTCTCGAACTTGCCCGGACCAAACGTTTCATCCGCGTGGTCAGCAACCCGAAGAGCAACATCGAGAAAAGAGCGCTTCCCGGTCGCTTCGAAGTGGGCAACGGCAGCTTCGATGAGATGACCGAAGCAGTAGAGTTCGTGACAACGGGACATGTCGGCGTAGCGCTTGTCCGGCGCCTGGGACGTGAAGTAGGATTGGAGATAGCCATCGGCCTCCTGTGCCGCTGCGATCAAACTGATCAGTTCGTCGAGCCGGGCATCCAGTGCTTCATCCGGCTTGATGGCCAGGCAATACGCTGCGCCTTCCATCACCTTGAAGAGGTCGGAGTCGCGATCGGCACCCCCGCTGTAATCTCCGCCGCTGTGACCGGCAGCTATCTTGATGTTCTCTATGTCACCTTCCTCTTTACATCGCTGCAGGGCATGCGGGAGAGTCGCCGTGCAGTTGCGCTCAACGAGCTCAGCCCAGAAGCCATCAGTGATCCTGACTGACTTTAGAGGGGCCTCTACTTCGGTTCTGTGATTCATATGAGTTTCCTATCACAAAGCATTTATCGCAGTCGAGTGTTCTTGCGACAATATCAGTGCTTATGGGATGGTAGTGAAACAAGACAGTAAAGAGGACATGGTCAAATGAAGACAGCTCTTATCTTTCTCAGTTGGATATTCCTTTTTGGATATTGGATCTTGCCTGTTTCAGCACAGCCGAAGCAGGTTTCCGGTATATACCCGCACCTGACGATGTACAACAACGAGTCGGAGTGTGGCACAGGCGCCGTTGTGCCCTGGGCGGATCGTTTGTGGGTGATCACCTATGGCCCGCACTTGCCGCGGGGTTCATCGGACAAGCTCTACTCCATAAGCGCCGACCTGGAACAGACCATCCATCCCGAGAGCATTGGCGGGACCCCGGCCAATCGGATGATCCACAAGGAATCGCAACAGCTCTTCATCGGCCCCTATGCCATCGGCGCGTCGGGCAAGGTCCGGGCAATCCCCTACTCCCGGATGCCGGGACGTCACACGGGTAACGCGCGGCATCTCACCGATCCCGCGAACAAGATCTACTACGCGACCATGGAAGAGGGACTCTATACGATCGATGTGAAAACGCTCAAAGTCGTCGAACACCTTATCGACGGAAATTTCAAGAAAGGCGTAGGGGATGGGATTAAGAGCAAGCTTCCCGGCTATCACGGCAAGGGACTCTACTGCGGTCACGGTAGCGTGATCTACGCAAACAATGGCGAAAGGGGAAGGAACGTCCGGACCAATCCCACCGTGCCTTCAGGTTCACTTGGGCAGTGGTTCGGCAAAGGTGACTTTCAGCTCGTGCGACGCAACCAGTTCACCGAGGTGACTGGCCCCGGCGGAATCCACGGCAATCCGAATCCGGATACCGACCCTGTCTGGGCCGTCGGCTGGGATTTCCGGTCGCTGATCCTGATGCTCCTCGATAACGGCAAGTGGCACGCGTATCGCCTGCCCAAGAGCAGCCACTCCTATGACGGTGCGCACGGCTGGAACACCGAGTGGCCGCGCATTCGAGACATCGGTGAGAACGACCTGATGATGACCATGCACGGCTGCTTCTGGCGGTTTCCCAGGAACTTCGGCACCAGGACCAGCGCCGGCATCAAGCCGCGCAGCAACTACCTCAAAGTCATCGGCGACTTCTGTCGCTGGAATGACCGGGTCGTGCTGGGCTGCGACGACTCCGCAAAGAAAGAGTTTCTCAACCATCGCCCGTTCAAGAGCACCAAGGGCGCGCCGGGACAGTCCAACTCCAATCTCTGGTTCGTTTCGCCGGACAAACTCGACAAGCTCGGCACCGCGATTGGGCGCGGCTCAGTCTGGTTGCGTGATGACGTCGCGGCGAAAGAGCCCAGCGATCCGTTCCTCTTCTCCGGCTATGATCATCGGATGATCCAGCTTTCCCACGCTACGGGCAGCAGCGTGACGTTCACGCTCGAAGTCGATCGTCAAGGCAACGGAACGTGGGCCACAGTCCGTTCCATCGATGTTCCTGCCAACGGCGCGAAATATCATGTCTTCGCCGCGTCCGAAATCGGCGCATGGATCCGCGTCAGCACCGACAAAGATGCGAGCAAGGTCAACGCGCATTTCCACTACCGAAACCGTGACCCGCGTTCAACTGCGTCTGACGCGATGTTTGCCGGCATGGCGACCGTTGGTAACACCAAGGCGACCGGCGGTGTGATGCGGTGTCTTGGGAGCAACAAACGAACGATGGGCCTGATTGCCGTCGACCGTGAGTCCGGCGCGTCCGGCGCCTACTACGAACTCGACGCGGATCTGAACTTGAAGAAATCGGATGACGCCGCGGGAAAGGCGTTCGTCGCGGACGCGGCACCCCCTGCTGCTGTCTTCAAAGTTGATGCCGCTTCTGTGATCCTCGTCGAAGACGGCAAGCGCTACCGCATTCCGAAAGGCGTGGGGTATGGCGCAGAGACCGCCGGCGGCCTGAATGTTGCACGCGTGTGTCGCGAAGTCGCTACCGAGCGGGACCTGTTCAACTGCCATGGCACGTTCTACGAACTCCCGGCCCGCAACGCCCAGGGCTTCGCAAAGATCCGCCCCGTCGCCAGCCACAGTCTGGCCATCCACGACTACTGCTCCTATCGCGGTATGATGATGCTCACCGGGATCAGTCCCGCAGCGTTGAAGGCGGGCAACGAGCACATCATCGCAAGTGATGACGGCAAGGCCGCCGTCTGGGCCGGGGTCATTGATGACCTGTGGGGACTCGGCAAACCCCGCGGCCAGGGCGGCCCCTGGAAAGACTCAACCGTCAAGGCCAACCTGCCGTCCGATCCGTATCTCATGACGGCATACGACAAGAAGTCCATGGTCCTTTCACACGCTGGAGCTGACACCATCGAGTTCCAAGTGGAAGTTGACATCGACGGTACGGGGCTGTGGGTGCCGTACCAGACGTTCCAGGTCCAGGCAGAGAAACAAACCGCACACCAGTTTCCGGACGAGTTTTCCGCCTATTGGATCAGGGTAAAGGCCGGGAAGAGCTGCACCGCCACGGCGCAGTTTGAGTACAAATAGTGGGACAAACACCATGAATTATAGTAGACGCGCCCTTATAAAGACAGCGTTCGTCACTGTTGTCGTCCTTGCCACAATATCTCATTCGGTATTTGCAGCTCCTAACCAGTCAGAACCCAATGTCATCCTCATCATGACCGATGACATGGGGTTCTCGGATATTGGCTGTTATGGCAGTGAGATCGAGACTCCCAACCTTGACCTGCTTGCGAAGCAGGGCCTTCGGTTCACACAGTTCTATAACGAAGGTGTCTGCGTACCAACTCGGGTCAGCCTTTTGACCGGCCTCCATGCGAAACAGACGGGCAATAACTCAAACGGTAACAAAGAACTTTCCAAGCATAGCGTAACATTGGCTGAGGCGATCGGCCCGGCAGGATACAGGACCTACCATACGGGTAAATGGATGGTTGGTTCCAGGAAGAAGTCAATGTGGCCCGTTGGCCGCGGATTTGATCATTCGTATGGCTGTCCGGAAGGAGGCGGGGTCTACTTCGCCCCATCCGCGTTTTACAAGAACATGGGAAGGAAACCCTCGATGAAACGCTCGATTGCCAGAGACACGGAGGTGATCTACGACATTAAAAGGGATCCCCCCAAAGGCTGGTATGCCACCGACGCGTGGACAGAAGAGGGTATTAGGTTTGTACGAGAAGCTGTTCATATGAAGAAACCGTTCTTGTGGTATCTTGCCTACAATGCTCCGCACTGGCCTCTTAAAGCAAAGCCGGAAGATATCGCCAAGTACCGTGGAAGATACAAGGTCGGCTGGGATAACGTTCGGCAGCGACGTTACGAGCGCTTGGTCAAAACCGGCATTATTGGCGAGAGCAGCAAGCTGTCACCTCGAGGAGGAAAGATTCCTGCATGGAATCGTTTGTCTGAAGCAGAAAAGGAGAAGCAGGATTTGAGGATGGCGACTTATGCCGCCATGGTTGACTGCGTTGATCAGAATATCGGCAAGATCGTCAGAAGCCTGAAGGAATTGGACGTCTACGAGAACACCGTGATTCTCTTTCTCTCCGATAATGGTGGTGACGCCGGCGGTGGAGTTACGGGCAGCGATACCGGAAAAGGAACCTGCGGTACCGCTGAATCACATGTCAAATATGGCGAATGCTGGGCCAATGTGTGTGATACGCCGTTTAGAAGATACAAGGCTTGGCTTCATGAAGGCGGCGTTGCCACGCCGTTGATAGCACATTGGCCGAAGGGTATTCCGCCCGAACTTCACGGAACACTTGTCACTGAGCCAACACACGTCATCGATTTGATGGCCACCTGTGTAGATCTGTCAGGAGGGGAGTACCCGGAAACATACAAGGGTAATCAGATCATCCCCATGGCGGGAAAGAGCTTGCGGCCCTTGTTGGAGGGAAGAACCTTCAGCCGTGAGAACCCGATCTATTTCAATTTGGGTGGTTCCCGCGCCATGCGGAAGGGCAAATGGAAGCTCATTTCCGTGAAAGGCGGTCCATGGGAACTTTATGACATGCAGACGGATCGAACCGAACTGAACAACCTGGCAGCAGCACTTCCTGAAAAAGTAAAGGAGCTGTCGACTCTGTATGGCGCATGGTCGGATCAGCGTTTTGTCACAACGAAAAACAGGAAAGCCAAGAAATGAACTTGCCGAGAGTAACGAAGCATAATTTCATCCGGCTATCTGCCGGATTGACTTTGGCATGCGCCACGCAGCTCGCCGCACAGGAATCTCCCTACGCCGCCGGCTTCCCTCCGCCAGCCCCCAACCGCCAGGCCCGCACTAAGATCAAGCTCACGCGAAATCCACAAGGGCTCCTTTTCCGGTCTGAGAAAAGTTATCAGGAGTCCGCGGCTAACATACGGAAGTACCTGGTCACCAAATACGGCCGAAAGTGCGCAAGCACTATCCCGACCAGGATTCCACATCCATCAAGCCCGCTCCCCGCCCGTCCATCGACGGTCTTGTCACGCACGAGGACCGTCGTTGGGGAGCCGACACCATGGAGATCATCAAGAAGGCCGGCAAGGAAGACCTCGCCGAACTCAAGTTGATCAACGCCTCTCACGGTTTTATCCTGTTTTCCCCTCACCAGGCACTCGCCCTTGATCATCTCGAGAGGTTCTTCGGCAAGCATTTCGCGCAGACACATGAATAGAACAGTGAAGTTCCTGATGTCTCGCTACAGAAATGTGCCACTGCGGAAAACGCTCCATAGGAGCCATTACCGTAGTGATTTCGATCAATGATAGCTGGCCGAGACTGAGGTGGAAGAATCTCTTTACCCCGGGAAAAGAAACAGGGGGCAGCAGGAAGGAGGAAGAAACAGAGAGATTCCGAAACATTGACCCCACGAACAATGGCGGTTTAGGTATGCGAAAACCAGAGAAGTCATATAGGTAGAGAGTTTTTTGACAGGATCTACAGAATCTACAGGATGGGATTGTGGCATGAATCTGATGGTGGTTCCCATTGCACTTTGCATTTACCCAATCTCACGGTTACTTGCAGGAACCACCATCAAATTCCTGCCACGGTTTGCTATGGATGGGGAAGGAAATGCTCTGATCTTCTCCTATCCATTGCCAGCCGTGGCAGGAACTTGGTGCTGGTTTCGCGCAAGGATGCCATAAGAAAGGTGAACTATAGCGCATCTGAAACCAGCGCCAAGTTCATGACACCTCCCATCCTGTAGATTCTGTCAAAACACTCCTGATATCCGTGACCATCTGCTTGCATCCCGCCACTGCGGGGCGCGCTCATCCCAAGTCTAAACTCCTCGCAACGGTAAAAGCTCCATAGGAGCCATCTGCGTTGTGAAACAGATCAACGGGGGCAGGGTGAAACGGGGGTACGAGATTCTGTTTACCCCACAGCGCAAGGGGTTAGGCGCTAGGTGTTAGTAGCTAGGATTCTGGGACGGCGCAAATCGACCCCACGGTTTTGAGTGGGACACGAGGCACGCATCGCTACGCGGACGGCGGACTTTTCCCGCTAACGCCTAGCGCCTAGCGCCTAACCACTGCGTTCTGCGCTCACAGCGCAGAACGCTCCATAGTGATCTCTATTGACTGTATCTCCAATATGTTGTATATATGTATAAGATTAGGTACATACTGAAAGGGGGCTGTTATGGCTCAGGATGCGACTTTACATGTTAAGTTGGACAGCAAGACGGACAAGAGTCTTAAAAAGCTGGCGTATGAGAAGGGCAAGAGCAAAGGGCAGTTGGTCCGCGAAGCTATTACGGCCTGCTACCAGGCATCGCTTGAAGAACTTCCAATCAAGCAGAGCCAGGCTCTCGCCGCGTACCAGGGCGGGTATATCAGTATTGGCAAGCTTGCGAAGGTGATGGGGATGCATGTTCTTGAAGTCAGGACGTGGCTGGATGAACATGGGATCGCTCAACAGACCGCGTTTGGCAGCGAGGACGTAGGTAATGCCTGACCGTAAGAGTGATTACGTCTTTGACACGGTTTCTCTCAGTAACTTCGCCATGGCGGGGCGACTCGACTTGCTGGTGTCACGCTATGGGAAGCTCCTAAAGATTACCCGCGAGGTTTTGGACGAGATAACAGATGGGGTGGTTGCCGGCTATCCACAGCTTCATGAGGTCGAAGAGCTTGTTTCCTCCAATAAGTTCGGAGTGGCAAAACAGCGCTCTTCCGGCGCTGAGCGTGATACCTATCGCGAACTGCTGCGAATTCTGGGTTCGGGCGAAGCATCCTGTATAGCCTATGCGAAGAGCTGTGGTGCTATTGTGGTGACAGATGACAGGACCGCGCGGGAATGTTGTATCGAGAGAAATGTAAAATGCACTGGAACGATCGGAATCCTCAAAGCCTGCTGTCTGTCGGGTGGGTTATCCTTGGATGATGCCGATAAAGCTCTCGCTTTCATGATCAACGTAGGCTATTACGCCCCTGTTCAGCGCATCAGCGACTTAATGTAGCTCATGGGAAACACAGTCAGCATGAAAGAAGCCACTTCCACACTCGTTCCCCTTCCCGAACCGCCAACCCGACTGGACTGGACATCGCGACCCCGTCGCGACCAGCCGCCTTCGAGTGACGATGACGGAGGCCCCAAAGGGGCGCGCTGGTTTGGGAAGTGGAGGCCTACAAGGCGCCGAAACCCGAATGACCCCGAAGCAAGAATGGAATCGTCAACCGGTCTTTAATTCAATTGCTATCTGCGGAGCCGAATGAATGATGAATAAGCACAACACACTGCATCTTGCGGCGGCAATCATTATCTTGTTGCTTTCAATAAGGAGCCTGACTGCCGAAGAAGAGAGTCGCCCCAACATCCTGTGGATCATTGCTGAGGATATGTCTCCTGATCTCGGTTGCTACGGCAACAAGGTCGTGACAACCCCGAATATTGACCAGTTGGCTGCTGGAGGGATGAAGTTTAACAGTGTCTTTACCACTGCCCCGGCATGCTCTCCCTGCAGGACTGCACTTGCCACAGGAGTCTACCAGACGACACTCGGTGCCCACCACATGCGCTACAGCGATGAGCTTAAGCCGGCCCTTCCCAAGCCAATCAAGGTTCTACCTGAACTGATGCGTGAGAATGGCTACTTCACGGGGAATATCAAGGAGATCTGTGGAACGGGAACGGCAAAGGATGACTGGCAGTTCAAAGTATCAGGACGATCCTGGAACACCCACTCCTGGGGCGACTTGGTGAAACATCAGCCTTTCTACGCTCAAATCAACTCGAAGCAATCGCATCGAGGGTTCTCTTCCCCCGGGAGTATCTCGAAAGAGGAAATTGAAATCCCTCCTTATTACCCTGATCATCCGGTTGCCAGGAATGACTGGGCCGGCTATTTCGCGAGCGTGAACAAGTTCGATCAGCAGGTCGGTGCAATTCTGAAACGGCTTGAAACTGACCAGCTTGACAAGAACACGATTGTCTTTGTCTTTTCGGACCACGGAAGACCGATGATTCGCGGAAAAAACTGGCTGTACGACAGTGGAACGCGGATTCCGCTCATCATCTACTATCCGCAGGACGTGGAGAAACCTGACGGGTATCAAGCGGGGAAGGAGCATTCAGAACTGCTCAGTGCCATCGACCTGGTGGCCGAAACCGTTCTCATGGCCGGCGGCACGATTCCCGCCTGGATGCAGGGCAGGAGCTTCCTCCGAAAGGATTCCAGGCCGCGACACTATATCCATACCGCTGCAGATCGCATCGGGAATATTGACAGCTGCAGCCGGGCCGTCAGAAGCGACAAGTTCAAGTACATCCGGAACTTCAAGACGCCCGGCTCTATCAATGAATGCACGACGGCGTATCGACGGGCAAAGCATCCGATCTACCATTTGTTGAGCATCATGGGAGATAAGAATATGCTGACGCCTGTTCAGGCTCAACTTCTGAAGCCTCTGGCGGCAGAGGAATTGTACGACCTTCAAAATGACCCATACGAGACGGTTAACCTCATTGGTAACGAGGGTTTCGATGCGGTTCACAAAGAACTCAAGGAGCAAATGACGGGATGGATTGAATCCAGCAAGGACAAAGGCGTCGAAAAAGACAGCGATGCCATTGTTAAGCATTTCAGGGAATACGGCATCTCAACTATGAAAAAGAAAGCGGGAAGCATCCAGAAAATGCGGTCGTCAGTCGAAAAGCACTTTGAGTAAAATGAGAACGAGTAGGATATGAAGAATCACCCATGCATCCCCTTTTTGGTTTCTATCATTACTTTCTGCTCTCCCGGCATGTCGTCTCTGGCCGTAGACTATCGTATTGATTCTCAGAAGCAATTTGACCAGGTGCAATCAATCGTCTTGCAGCCGGGAGATACGATCCTGTTCAAACGGGGAGAAGAATTCACCGGAATGTTCAGTCCACAGGGGAATGGAATAGACGGAAAACCGATACGTATTGGCGCCTATGGGAAAGGATCCCGGCCGCTTATCAATGCAAACGGCTTGCACCCGGCAGGACTTCTCCTGAAGGATCCCTCTTTCTGGGAAGTAGACGGTCTCGAGCTCACGAATACAGACGGGACAGATGCAGATCAAGGGGATCTGTTTGGCATTTACGTACTGGCCGACAAATCGGAACGTGTATTTAGACGCGTATATATCAATGACTGCTTCATTCACGATGTTAACGGAAAAGTGGCCGGAAAGCGGCGCGGCGGGATACACGTTCACATCAAGGACCTCGAAAACGCAAGGTTCCATGACCTCCGCATCACCAACAATCGGATTACTCATATTGGAGGAGTCGGTATTGGGAATGACTCCTCCTGCGGCAAGGTTATCATCAACAAAGGCGGAGAAGTTCAGACCCGCAATCTGTGGACAAAGGTGTATGTAGCGGACAACTTCATTGATCATACGGGAAGAAACTGCATCATCGCGAGAGCGAGCAAAGATGCGGTTTATGAGCGCAACACCCTGGCCAACAGCAGCCGGTACAGTACCGGGCATAGCATTTTCAATTTCAATACCGATGGCATAAAGATCCAGTACAACGAAGCGTATGGGAATGTTGGGACAGGCGGCAAAGATCGTGGCGGGTTCGACGCCGATTACAACAGCGTGAACACCTACATCCAGTACAACTATAGCCACGACAACCTTTGGTTTTGTGGGATTATGAAAAGGCCGAACCACAATGTCATCATCCGGCACAATGTGAGTCAGAACGACAGAGAAGGTATCTACTTCTATGGCTTCGAGGGTGAGAAGAAGGCCAAGAGCATTCACATCTACAACAATACACACTATGTGCGCGCTGGTTTGAACGTCAGAGTGTTTGCCGAGGATCGAACACCCATTAACTCCACCTTTGAAAACAACATATTCTACTTTGAGGGAAAAGGAAGCTGGGGGGGAAATGCCAAAGGGATCAATACAACCTTCAGGAATAATGTCTACTTCAACATAACCCCTCACGAATCAGACACACAGGCTCAAACCGAAGAGCCCAGGTTCATGCGTCCGGGCAAAGCAGGAGAGGCTATAGACCTTAAGACGATGAAAGAGCTTGAGGGGTATCGTCTGATGCCAGGGTCTCCTTACTTGAAGGGCCCTGAAACAATTAAAGAATCTGGTGGGCAGAACATTCTCATACACCAAGAGTATGGATGGATAAAGTGAATGCTGATTCCACGCTCACAAAGCGTTCTGAATAATGCGCGTTACAACGCGCAGAAACCCCAATAACCATGACAGGATCTGGTCGGTTTCCACCGATACTGAGATCATCAGCCGGAAGCGGTGTACCTATGGAGCATTGGTCACGACGTTGGAACATCGGGGTAAGCAAACCTGAGAATAGCAATTGAGGGCTGACCCCAATCCGGGACAATGGTAAAAGATATGTGTTGTATATTGGCTGAAGAGAAATAAAGGGAGGCAATAAATGAGATTACCAGGAGCTGTAAAAGGTATTCTGGCGTTGAGTCTTACGCTATCAGTGGTGCAGGCCGCTTTGGCTGAACAGGCGTGGCAGGTCACAGGCAAAGCATGGGAGGCGACCGAAGAAAAGAACTGGGACGAAGTGGTAAAGCTGGCGGAAAGATCCGAACGGGAATGGGGCGCCCAGGCCAAAAAGACAAATGATGGATTGAGTTCCTATCCAAAAGGCGAAGCGGCCAAGCAGTACGCGAACCTCAATGAGCTTGCCACTATCACGATGCTCAAGGGTGATGCCTTGGTGAAGAAAGGCGATAAGGACGGCGCTCTTGCTGCCTACTACAAGCTGGTATCGGACTACGAGTATGGCCAGTGCTGGGACAACAAGGGCTGGTGGTGGCAGCCGGCCACGGCCGCAAGGGATAAGATCACACAACTCCAGACGGGGAAAAAGACACCCGAACCGGCTGGCGGTGAACAGGCGTGGCAGGTCACAGGCAAAGCATGGAAGGCGATCGGAGAAGAGAACTGGGACGAAGTGGTAAAGCTGGCGGAAAGATCCGAGCGGGAATGGGGCGCCCTGGCCAGACATATGAATGATGGATTGAGGTCCTATCCAGAAGGTGACGCGGCCAAGCAGTACGCGAACCTTAACGAGTTAGCTACAATCACCATGCTCAAGGGTGACGCGTTACTGAAGAAAGGCGACAATCGAGGCGCCCTTGCTGCATACAGGAAACTTATCTCCGACTATCAGTATGGCCAGTGCTGGGATCCTGAAGGCTGGTGGTGGGGCCCCGCCAGCGCTGCCAAGGACAAGATTCACCAGCTGGACCCCAGCTCGGAGCAGGAAATAACAATCAAGACCGCCCCGCTAAAGGCTTCTCTCAAGCTGCCCGGCAAGAAGGGTATATGCCTGACCATGCGGGATCCCGCGAAGGGAGAAAAAGGTACCTGGGAAGAACACCTTCCCAGGACAAAGGCTGTCAAGCCATACTGGAATTACACGTGGGGCTCACAGCTTGCACCCGTACAGCCGAGTAATGTGGAGTTTGTTCCGATGGCCTGGGGCGCCTGGTCCAATGAGGGGTTGAAGAAGGACCTTGAGAAATACGTCGTTCCCCAGATCAAAGCGGGTAGAGTAAAGCGCTTCCTGGGGTACAACGAACCCGATAAACGTGAACAGGCCAACATGTCATTCCAGAACGCGCTCAAGTACTGGCCGATACTTGAGAAGCTGGGTGTGCCATTGTGCAGTCCCGCCTGCGCCAATCCTGAAGGGGTCGACGATGACACGGTACAGGGCGTTACAGGTACGTGGATGAGAGATTTCATGCGCGAAGCGGACAAGCGCGGCTACAGGGTAGACTACACCGGGGTTCACTGGTATGGCGGAACAGGTGCGACCTCTTTCAAGGAGAAGCTGGTGCGGATTTACAACAAGTACGGTAAGCGACCGCTGCTTATAACGGAATTCGCCCCGGCTGACTGGGGCGCAAAGACCCTTGCTCAGAACAGCCACTCACCCGAGGCAGTGCTGAACTTCATGAAAGACATTCTGCCGTGGATGGAAAGGCAGGACTGGATCGCGGGCTATGCCTGGTTTTCGTTCGGGCAGAATGAACCGCAGGGCACCAGCTCGGCGCTGTTTGACCGAAAGGGTAACCTCACCGCTTGCGGCAGGTACTATGCGAGTATAACGACAAAGAACCCTGAAGGAGACCAGAGCATTGAACCGGATCGTTAACCTGCATATTGCATGAACAATTGCCTGCGATGTGAATAAAAGGACGTTAAGAATAGACGTAGACGGCTCGGTTGTCTGCATTGAGGAAAGCGATTGAAATGAAAAGTATACTTACGACGAAATGCCTGCAGAAGAAACTGTTTACCATGGTGTCTCTTTCCGCATCTTTACTTGTTGCCCTTTCCTGCCATGGGGCAGAGGATGAGGCGACTGGACCGAGCATCAAGGCCGCGTTTGCCTCCGTTCAGAGGAACGGCAAGCCTTACAAGACCTTCTACAACAACTACATCGCTCCCCACGCGATTTTGGCGAAGGACATCGTTTTCACTGCCCACCAGGATGGCCAGGGGCGTCCGATTATTGACGCGTATGATACCAGGAAGAAGGCCTGGCTCGGACCGGTGAGGGCCTCGAACAGCGGACTGGGCGGTGATACGCACGGAAACCCATCCATCACCATCGATGCAAAGGGACATTTGCACGTCTTCTTCGGTTGCCACGGAAGGGCAATGAAACATGTCCGCTCAGCGACTCCATACGACATCAGCAAATGGGAAGAGATGACCTGTCCTACTGAGCGCGCCACGTATCCGCAATCGATGCGCATGGCTGACGGCAGCATCTACCTTTTCTATCGTGCCGGTGGACACCTGGCTCCCTGGTCGATGCGAACCAGCAAAGACGACGGACAGTCCTGGAGCAAGCAGCAACCTATCATTGAGATGCGGCGCGATTTCCCGGATAAGAAAGCATGCTCTTACAACGCTTTTGTTCCCGGGGCCGATTACAGGACCGTCCACTGTTTCTGGGTCTATAAAGACGACAACCCTCGCGGCAACAAACGTAAATACCAGGGAATGCACGAAGCCGTCTACCGCTACAACATGTACTACGCCAAGCGCAGTGTCGAGGGACAGTGGGTTGCTGCCGACGGGACGGCGATGTCCGATCTGCCGGTGAACAAGACCTTTTGCGACAGGCACGCCATGTTCGTTGACAGCGGCGAGGAGTTTACCGCGCCCACGCGAATAGTAATAGGCGAGGACGACACTCCCTATATCCGCGTCCGCCTGGGCGTGACCGACTGGAAACGCGGCAAGATCTTTGTGCCTTATCACTACAAGTTCGCCTCCCCGGTGGAGCGAAAATGGCAGGTACACGACGAGATGCTGAATCAGTGGCCAGACCTGGTGAAGCGCCTGCTATTGAGCGCGGGTCCGGCGGCTTTCGGGGGCATGCAGCCGAACAAGTGGTTCATCCACTACAAGGAAGGTCCGCCGGAGGACGCAAAGGCGACATACGTCTGGCTCGGGCACCTCGATAGGGGCTACGCGATTCGCCAGGATGGTTCTGCCAGGTCGCCAGAGAATATTCCTAATTGACCAGACAGGACCATATGCAATTGGTTTTAAGGATAGTTTTTCTAGCCATACTAGCTGGAACGAGCTCGCTTGAGGAGGCAGAGCGCCATTTCTTCTTCGATGCTCTCCGAGAGATCGAAGGCGCTGATGCCGGTTGGTTCCGCGTCTTCAAAGGCGGGATTGGTCAGCTGGAAAGCGTTCGCTTTGTCCTGGACGGATCACCCAGGAATGATCACTACCCGTATGACCCCAACGGCAAAAAAGGTTGGACCGAGGGGTGGATCCAGCATAACGTCGCGTATAACATCAGCTTGGCCTACATGGCGTACCAGGATACCGAGATCCAGGTCAACGACGGTAAGGTGCGAATGAAAGTTCTGATGAATCTCGATTACGGTTCAAGAGAGAGCATCCGGATGTGTATCGGCCGGGACGCCAACCGCGCCGGGAAGGATGACTCATGAGAAACGTTCACGCTCTAATTCTGTGCGCGGGCGAAGGGGAGGGGTGGAACAACTACCTGGGCATTCCCAAGCAGTTGATCGAGATCAACGGGGAGACGCTCCTGGCTCGAACGGCGCGGCTCCTGAAGGAATGCGGCGTCGGGCGCGTTACGATCGTGACCGCGGACGAGCGTCTTGCCATTAAGGGCTGTGCTGTGTTCGAGCCGATCGAAAGGCGATGGGTCGCCGAAACGCTGCTTTCCACGCGACCCCTCTGGGACGATTGCACCGTGGCTTTTCTCGGCGATGTCTGTTACTCCCCGCAGGCCATATCTCAGGCGCTCGCGGCGCCGGAGAACGTCAGGGTTCACGGAAAGCTCGGCCGACACCCTGAATCGAGTAGCGGCTGGGGGGAAATCTTCGTTGTGTCCTTCAGGAAGCGCGCGGCGGAGAGAATCGTCGACGCGGCGCGAGCGGCTATCCGCCATGCCGAGAAGGGCGGACGGGGTAAGCTCTGTCAGCTTTACCGCGCCTTGAACGGCATTCCGCTGGACGAACACCGCGTCGAGGGCGAGATATTCCACCGGATAGATGACTACACGGACGACTTCGACACGCCACGCGACTATGAGCGAACCATTCGCGTCTATGAAGAGGTGTTGAAACCGCCGGTCTGGAAGCGCTGGGCCTCCGCCATCAACGCCCGCTTCGCGCCGTGTCGGGATTGATCTTCCGAGGTCGACGGTCCGCGTCGGCAGGTGTTGACATTCAGTCGCTAGCAAAGCGTTACGCCCTCTGAGAGACCCTCAGGCGCAGGTTTTGCATCAAGCGGCAGATGTTTTCACTTGGAGTTTCGCTCGAGGATCCAGGTGTTCCGGAAACGCACATCCTGGCCGTGCTCCTGGAGTTTGAGACCCTCCGGGCTCGGGCTGACCTTGACTCCTCCATTCGCTTTCTTTATCGGGACGTTGTCATGTACCTTGACCCCGTTCCACCAGACGGTTGCGTGTGCCGGCTCGATGCACTTGTTGTCTTCCCAGCGCGCGGCAATGAATATGAAATGGAATGCGTGCCACTCGCCGTTCGGGCGCCAGGCGTTCGCATCCGGCACGTGCTCCATGCAGAACGCACCTATGCCATGCCCGCCGATCTTCCAGTTGTAGGGATCAGCCACATCCTTGCCTTTGGGTGATTCAATCTGGATCTCGTACCTGTTTTGCAGATACACGCCGCTGTTGGCGTATCCCTCAGACTTGCCGTCGTCGCGCTTACCCATCAGCACGAACTCAACATGACCTTCGAAGTCGGTGTATTTCTTTTTCGTGACGAGATCATGCGTGCCCCAGCGTTTGCCGCCGTTGGTCATCAGAACCTTACCGCCGCCCGTCGGGCTGTCGACCAGCGACCAAGTGATTGATCTCGTGCCGTCAGGCCACATCTCCCAATTGTCCTCGATCGACTTCTGTGTACCGTCAAACGGTTCGTCCGCGCCTTGCGGGGCAACGATGCCGATATCTTTCGTTTTGTCATAACCTTTCGGTCTGGCCTTGTCAGGTTCATCTGCTTTCTTCTCTGGCGCCGACACAGCTGAGAAGACGAATGTCGCCATGGCCATCACGCCAACGATTACCCTGCTTGTTCTGGATGTCATGCTCTGGTGCCTCCATTTTGCTTTGCTGATGTACTTCATATTGCGGTCAGGCAAGGTCCCGATCTACCAAACTGGATGCTGAACCTGCTTCATTACTAGGAAAACGGTTACAGGACAAGACTGAACCGCTTCCAGTTGCCGATTTGGCAACGTATACCCCTGGTTTTTCAGCCGGTCACATCATAGGGCATGACTGAGAGATGTCCATAGTCAAGATACGTGTCGGATATCACGGCGGGGCGTCCTGATGTCGACGGCGCAGTTTCGCATTCCAAGTGCCGTCTGAGTAGAATATATCATTGACACCCATACGCCGCGGCTAACAGTATCTCCAGAGGAGAGGCTTTTGCAGGAGGAGTCCTGACGTCTGAATGGATACACAGCTAAAAGAAAGGAAGAACAATGACAGAAGAAAACGAAAAGAGACTTCCGAGGCACTATGTATCCTTGAGGAGTGAGTACCCGAAGGTATGCGCTGCACTTGAAGGGCTTGGTACGGCAGTACGGGAAGCTGGTCCTCTTGATCTCAAAACGGGGCACCTGATCCAGCTTGCCGGGGCAGCCACGAATCGCTCAGAGGGCTCTGTTCACAGTCACGTGAGACGGGCCCTTGAGGCAGGTGCAACACTAGAAGAAATCCGACATGCTGTGATCCTTCTCAGCAGCACAATCGGCTTTCCCGCAGTTGCCGCGACGCTAAGCTGGATCGATGAGGTGTTGGACAAGAGTTAACGTCGGACCAAAGGAGTCGACAACCATGACGCAAGCTCTGAGCCTTGTGATGCTTGTGTGGGCGTTGTCGGCCGTAACTATCACGCAGGCGGCGCAGTCCCCGGAGGAGCAGCCCCTGCGCCTGGCCGTCGTTGTTGAGAAGAACGGAAAGCGACGGATCAAGGGACAGGTAGGTAGACCCTGTCCAAAAAGGGGTGAAGTACTGAAATGATTGGAAACACTCGCTGGAGTGCGGCGGGCCTCCGCCGCTATGGAGTAAAAGATGTGAATAAACGTGACAGAATTGAACGAAGTTCTCACTGTCGCATGCAAACGCACTGGCATTGCGCGGCCGGCGGAGGCCCGCCGGGCTCCAGAACCCTTTCGGATGGGGTCTAGATAGTGAATAGATGACGCTCCCAGAACACCTCCCGTACGCTGGATTCGTGCGCCTACAACGCTATGCGTAGCATTGCGGGCAGGCCAGAATCCAGACTCCATCGGCTCGGCCCCTTCACACCTCGGAATCCTCACGGATCCCGCTACCTGGGACCGAGGAGTCAGGGATCGACATTTCTAAAGGGATTTGCAACTTTCTACCTGTCCCCATATTCTGAACTGAAAACATGTGCGGAGATTGATTGTGAATAGAATCGTATCGATTACGTTCAGGCCTGTTCTGATGCTTGCGGCTTCTTCTTTGATAATAGGGTTATGTTCCGGGTGCGGGAGCAAGAAGCCGGCAAAACCAGGGAAAGAGGAAGTCAAAGACGATCAGAAGGCAATTGTGGAAGATGAGCCTGCTCCTATCGTACCTGTCCCCGGCAAAGAGGGGTGGGATGATCTTGATCCTGTTGAAGCTGATCCAGACGATTGGCCGTGGTGGCGCGGGCCTACGTTCAACAATGTGGCAAATGCCGACCAGGATCCGCCGGTGACGTGGAGTGAAACGGAGAACATCAAGTGGAGCGTGGAACTGCCCGGGCGTGGGCATGGGACTCCCTGCGTTGTCGGCGACAGGATGTTTGTGCCGAGTGGGGACAGGAAGAAGCAGTTGATATGGATGCTGTGTCTTGACCGCGAAACGGGGAAGCAGATATGGCAGAAAACGGTGACTCAGGGGAATACTGCCGAGAAACTGCATGATGACAATTCCTCCGCGTCGTCAACCCCTGCCTGTGACGGCGATCGGATCTTCTTTCCTTACCAGACCGATGACGCCGTCATGATGATCGCCATGGACATGGACGGTGAGGTCGTTTGGAACGAGAAGATATCCTGGTACTACACCGTACAGGGCTTTTCCCTGTCCCCCGTCATATACAAGTCCGCGGTTATCGTGAGCACGGACTCCAAGGGACCGAGTTGTCTCGCGGCGCTTCACCGCAAGACCGGAGAAGTGATATGGCGCGTTGCACGGCCCGGCGATCACGAGACTTACGCATCTCCCCTCGTTGCCAACATTGCGGGACGCGACCAGCTCATTATCATTGGCCCGGACAAGACACGGAGTTACGATCCGAACACCGGAGCATCCCTGTGGGAATGCGAAGGCCCGGCTCAGTTCAACACCGCTGTCGTAGCGTTCAGCAAGGACACAGTCTATTCGACCGGTGGATGGCCGGAACGGGCGCTTATGGCTATTCGTGGGGATGGTACAGGCGATGTTACGGGTACACACCTGGTATGGAAGAGTGACAAGAAAGCGGGTTACGTTCCTTCACCATTGTATCACGACGGGTTCATATATGCCGCTGCCGACAAGGGCCTGATGCGGTGTTACGACGCGGCTGAGGGAACGGTGGTGTGGGAGAAGAAGCTTGGAACCCTTTTCTATTCCTCACCTGTCCTGGTGGGTGACAAGATATATGTGTTCGACAGGAAGAAAGGGTCATGCTTTGTCATGAAGACTGGCCGGGAATATGAACTGCTGGCCGAAAACAAGCTTCCCTATGGCGCATTCGCAACTCCTGTAATAACCCGGAGCCGCATTTATATAAGGACACTCGGCGATCTATACTGTATTGGCGAATGAATAGTCAGAATGGGAGGGGTAGCGCCTGCCCGGCACCGTGCTTGCTCTGGTGCTGGGGCCTCGCTGCCCGCAGACGCCGAGGAAAGCTTTTAGGAGAATTCAATGAAGAAGACAACATATGCTTTGCTTGCGTCATTGTTCTGCGCTACATGCTTTTCCCTCTCCATCAGAATCTCAGCGGCTGCCCCGGTTCCCGGAAGCCCCAACATCATATTCATCATGGCCGATGACCTGGGATATGGAGATCTAGGCTGCTACGGCCAGGAACTCATCCAGACTCCACACATTGACAAGCTCGCGAAGGAAGGACTGCGCTTTACTCAGTGCTACGCGGGATCGACCGTCTGCGCACCGTCCCGCAGCGTTCTCATGACAGGCCAACATACCGGTCACACAACTGTACGTGGAAACTTCGGCAAAGGCGGTGTCAGAGGGTTGGGCGGAGGCTCAGGCAGAGTTCCATTGAACAAGAACGACATCACTGTCGCAGAGGTACTTAAACAAGTAGGATACGTGACCGGCATGACTGGAAAATGGGGACTTGGTGAGCCGGGGACAGCTGGCGAACCCAACAGCCAGGGATTCGATGAATGGTTTGGCTACCTTAACCAGAGACGCGCACACACGTACTACCCAACATTCATATGGCGTAATCGCGAACGCGTTCCACTGGAGGGAAACACCGGAAAAGAGAAGACACAGTACACGCACGACATGTTCACGGAGTTTGCGCTGGAATTCGTCCGAAAGTACCATGAGAAGCCTTTCTTCCTGTACATGCCGTACTGCATACCACATGCCAAATACGAGATTCCAAGTACGGAGCCGTACTCCGACAGGCCATGGAAGAAAGACGAGAAGGTTCACGCCGCCATGGTGACCCGGATGGATCGGGACATAGGGAGCCTGATGGCCCTGCTCAAAGAGCTGAAGATTGATCAGAACACGATTGTCTTCTTCTGCTCGGACAATGGCGCCGCCAGACGATGGGAAGGGCGATTCGACAGCAGTGGCGAGTTGCGGGGCCACAAGCGCGATATGTACGAAGGCGGAATTAGAACGCCGATGATAGCACGTTGGCCCAGCCGAATTAAGGCGGGCTCCGAGAGCGATCTGGTTTGGTATTTCGCCGATGTGCTGCCGACACTGGCGGAACTGGCTGGCGCGACCGCTCCGACAGGGATTGATGGAGTCAGCGTCGCCCCGGCACTCCTTGGCAATCAGCAGAATCTAGCGGAACGCTTTCTTTACTGGGAATTCTTCGAAGGTGGATTTAAGCAAGCCGTGCGCTGGGGCGATTGGAAAAGTGTCGTTAAGAAACCGGGACAGGGTAAGATGGAACTGTTTGATCTTTCAGAGGACATTGGTGAAACGCAGGATGTGGCCGCAGATCACCCGGACATCGTCGCCAGAATCAATGACTACCTGAAGATTTCACGAACGGAATCCGAAGCGTTTCCAACCAAGAAGAAGTAAGGAACAGGAAAACAATGAAACAGAATCAATTCGAACGCAGCAGCTTTCTGAAAAGGACTACGGTACTGGCTTTGGCGCTGACCCTCACCGGCCCCCTAATGGCAGAAGATACCGAGCGAACAGCCAAACCGAACATAATACTGATCATGGCGGACGATCTGGGTTACGAGTGTATCGGAGCCCATGGCGGGACGTCTTACAAGACGCCCGTTCTGGACAACCTTGCCAGGACCGGGGTCCGTTTCGACCATTGCTATTCACAGCCCCTCTGCACTCCTTCTCGCGTACAGATTATGACTGGGATCTACAATGTGCGCAATTACGTGAGATTCGGCCTTCTGGATAGAGGACAGACGACGTTTGCGCATTTGCTGAAGAAAAATGGCTATACAACATGCGTGGCCGGCAAATGGCAACTGGGCAGAGATCTTGATGCCGCAAATCACTTTGGATTCGACGAATCCTGCCTGTGGCAGCACTTGCGTGGTCGCGCAGGCAAGAATGGGCACGATTCGCGCTATCCTAATCCGCAACTGGAAATCAACGGCAAACCGGTTGATTACAGCAATGGCGAGTACGGCCCGGATGTCGTCAGCGATTACATCTGCCAGTTCATGGAGAGAAACAAGGAGAAGCCGTTCCTGGTCTATTATCCCATGATCCTGACACATTGCCCGTTCATACCAACGCCGGACTCGGCGGACTGGGATCCGAAAAGCCCCGGCTCGAAATCCTACAAAGGAGACGCAAAGTACTTCGGTGACATGGTCACGCACATGGATAAGATTATCGGCAAGCTTGCGACCAAGCTTGACGAACTGGGCATCAGGGAAAACACCCTTCTACTCTTCACCGGCGACAACGGAACGGATAAGCCCGTTGTCTCCCAAATGGGTAACCGGAAAGTGGCCGGAGCTAAGGGCTCCATGACAGATGGCGGAACTCACGTACCATTCATCGCTTCCTGGCCGGGAGTCACACCCACAGGCAAGGTCTGCAACGACCTGGTGGATTTCAGTGATTTCCTCCCCACGCTGTGTGAGACCGCGGGTGCAACCATTCCCTCGGAACTTGAAATTGACGGCAGGAGCTTTCTCCCCCAGTTGCAGGGAAAGAAGGGCAACCCCCGCGAATGGATCTACTGCTGGTATGCCAGGGACGGCAAGGGTGGAAGGGACTGGACAAGGAACCAGCGCTACAAGCTGTATCGCAGCGGCCAGTTCTATGACATCAGCAGAGATGTTCTGGAGAAGAAGCCTCTGGACGATCTGTCTGCGGAAACGGAACGGATTCGCGCCATGCTGCAGAAGGCCCTCGACAGCTACGAGAAAGCGCGACCGGCCGGATTGCAGACGGTGAAGAAGAAAAAGAAGGGTTAGCGAACAACAGCTTCCGGAGGACGGGACACCTGGAAGGGCATCACATTTGAGCGCAACGGCATAGCCAAAGAACCTTGGCGCCGCTCATAGGAACGGGGTCTGGGAGAAGATGTAATGAATACTGAATTCCATGGTTTGCTTCTATCGATTGCTTCATGTGCGCTGATTGCAGCGTCACACTGTTCTGCAAAAGACAGCGGGACGGAGGAGAAGGCCTGGAACCGCCACATCATCGATGCTTCCTCGCGCGGTGCTGACGGGGAGAGGCTCCAGGACGTCAACAAGGACGGACTCCTTGACGTAACCACCGGATGGGAAGAGGGCGGCATTACTCGTGTATACATTCATCCGGGATACGAGAAAGTGAAAGAAAACTGGCCGGCGGTTACAGTGGGCCAGACGAAATCTGTCGAGGATGCCGTTTTCTGTGATCTGGACAACGATGGCGCCGTTGATGTTATCAGCAGCTGCGAGGGCGGAACAAAGTGCGTGTTTGTTCACTGGGCTCCAAAACAGCCCGCAGACTACCTGAGACCCGATGCATGGAAGATGGATGCATTTCCCGCTACGAAGAACAAGACATCCTGGATGTTTGCGCTTCCGATGCAGATAGATGGAAAACATGGCAGCGACATAGTCATAGCTTCGAAAAGCAAGGGTGCCATGGTCGCATGGCTGCAGGCGCCTGCCGACCCCCGTGAGATGGGTGCGTGGAAGCTCCGGCAACTCTACAGCGCTGGCTGGATCATGTCGCTGGCTCCGGTCGATGTTGATTCCGACGGCGATCTCGACGTCGTCATTTCTGATCGTAAAGGGAAGACCTCTGGAGCCCTTTGGATGGAAAACCCGGGACCGAAAGCCGCAGAGGGCGACTGGCCCGAACACCGCATTGGCGCTTCCTCGCTCGAAATCATGTTTCTCGACGTGGTCGACCTGGATAGCGATGGCCGCAGGGATGTCGTTGCTGCTGTAAAACAGAGCGGAATTCACTGGTTCAAACAACCGGTCGATCCAACGAAGCCATGGCCCGGCCAGAATATAAAGGTCAAATACCCCGAAGGCATGGGAACCGGAAAAGGGGTTCGTGTGGGCGACATAGACGGCAACGGTAAGCTAGACATCGTTTACTCCTGTGAGAACGCAAGCCCTCCCAGGCGAGGAGTAGTGTGGCTAAGCTACAGCGACAAACCAACCGACGAGAATTGGACTACCCATGATATCAGCGGGCCGGAAGGAACCAAGTTCGATCGTATAGAACTGGTAGATCTGGATGGGGACGGTGACCTCGACGTAATGACATGTGAAGAACGCCACAAGAACAAGGGTCTTGGCCTGTTCTGGTACGAGAATCCACACCGTTAAGGTTTCTCAAGATCGCAAACGGCCTTGCCCAAAGACGGTGCAATGGGAGGGGCAGCGGTAGGGGTTAATGAAGATTGTTCGGGCAGCAATAGTAGTTGGTCTGGCAGCCACGCAGTTGTCTGCCGCAACGGTGAAGACGGGGCAACGACCTAACATTCTTCTAATCATGGCCGATGATCTCGGTTACGAAACCCTTGGCTGCTACGGCGGGACATCCTACTCGACACCCAACATCGATAAACTTGCGAAAGGCGGCATCCGGTTCGAGAACTGCCACAGCACGCCAAAATGCTCGCCGTCACGGGTCACCATAATGACCGGCCGGTATACCTTCCGCACAACCACCAAATGGGGACACATCCCGAATGACGAAGTGACTTTCGGTTCGATACTGGCCTCCGCCGGATATAGGACGGCGCTGGCAGGCAAATGGCAGCTGGCACTTCTCAAGAACAACACTGCTCATGTTGCGCAGAAAGGATTCGAAGAAAGTTGCGTGTGGGCGTGGCATGAGGGCCCGCGCTACTGGAAGCCCAAGCTGTATCGAAACGACAAGATTATGAACGGCGTATCAGACCGTTACGGCCCGGATGTATTCGCCGAATTCCTGGTGAACTTCATGGAGACCAGCAAAGACAGGCGATTCCTGGCCTACTACCCCATGTGCCTGACGCACTGGCCCAAGAAAGATGAACCCAAGGGGCCAAACGGCAAATGGGAGAAATTCGGGGAAATGGTTGAGAACATGGACGAGAAGGTTGGCCGGCTGGTAGTTGCCCTGGACGACCTGGGGCTAAGGGAAAGCACCCTCATAATGTTCACGGCAGACAATGGTTCACCGAATAATGTCACCAGTCTCATGGGAGACATAAAGGTGAGGGGTGGCAAAGCCGGGCTTACCGATACCGGAACTCACGTACCGCTGATAGCGAACTGGCCAGGTACTGCGCCGGCCGGCACGACCTGCGAAGACCTGGTAGACTTCAGCGATTTCATGCCGACCCTCGCTGAACTCACGGGGGGGGAATTGCCAAACGTAAAGATCGACGGCACCAGCTTTGCGCCGCAACTACTGGGAAGGAAAGGCACGCCCAGGGAGTGGATCTACACCGAGTACTCCGGCAAAGCCTGGGTCCGAACCAAGGAGTGGAAGTTGTACCGCAAAGGCAAACTCTTCAACATGAACAATGATCCGCTTGAGAAGTCGCCCGTCGAAAAGACGGCGGGTTCCCAGGAGATAAGGAATAGACTGCAATCCATACTGAACAGTCTCAAAGATGAATAGACTTTCCGGCACCAGGAAACTAACTGGAGAGTCACCGCTTCGGAAGGGCCAGGTTGCTCTTGGGTCGCAGGTTCGGGTACGGTTCACCCGAAGGCAGTTCGTAGGTCTGGTCTATGAAGCGGACTCCTTCACCATCCGACTTGAACTTCGTTCGAATGAAACAGTCAGGCGAACTTCGATGGAGGATCATCACGTTGCCCTTACGATCCACGGTAATCCTGGGTGTATCAACCCTCAGCAACCGGCCAAGCTGAAAAACTCCCTGGTTGATGCGCGTAGGATTGTCGTCAACCGTCAGGAACAGGTACTCGTGCTTGCCCCGCTTCCAATAGCGCAGGCTATAATTCCTCGTCGTATCCTCGTAACCTCTGACCCCTCTCACGGTCTTGGCAACCTCTATTCCCTCTACCACGTCAAGCATCACCTTATCGGACATGTAGAACCTGTTATTGTGCTTTATGACTGCCCTGACAAGGTAGCGGCCCACTCCGCCCAGGTTGTAGCGGCGCGAAAGGTCTATGGCGATATCTCTCTGCTCGCCCGGTTCCAGCTTGGCGTTCCTGATCAAGGGCTCCTTCCCCAGCCGAGGCAGCCACTGATCCCTCTTGCGCTCTATCTGAAAGTCGAGTTCAGCGCAGCCCACCGTGTCGCCACAGATTCTCAGCGGGGCGTCTGAGTCGTTGTAGATCGAAAGGAACGCATGGGTAGACTCGAACCTCAGGGATGAACCATACTCTAGCTTAAGGATCATCTTCGGTTCGGCCTGGCAAACACCAACGACCAAGACGGACAGGAAGACGGTTAATGCTGACGGGGAATGTCTCATTGTTAGATAAAAGCCTCCTCTACGGCGTCAAGGACCAGGTGAACGAGCACCTGGTGAGCCTCCTGTATCCTTTCAGTTCGGGTGCCGGCGATCACAATCTCATGGCTGGCCAGACCCGCAAGCTTTCCGCCATCACGCCCAAGGAAAGCCACTGTATTGACACCCGCAGCATGCGCTGCCTCGAGGGCGGCATGCAGGTTAGCTGCATTTCCGCTTGTGCTGAACAGTACAAGCACATCACCGGGCTTCCCCAGGCCCTCGATCTGGCGGCTGAACAGGGCGTCGAAACCGTAGTCATTGCCTATACAGGTCAGAGCAGTAGGATCGGCGGCAAGTGACAGCGCGGGAAGAGATCTTCGATCCCCCCTGAACCGGCCCACCAGTTCCTCAGACATGTGCAGCGCCTCGGCTGCGCTTCCACCGTTGCCAGCCGTCATGACTTTGCCACCGGCCCGGAGAGCATCAATTACCAGCGCATTAATCGCGTCAATCTCATCGACGTGGCCCAGCAATGTCTCAACTGTACGGGAACTGTCCCTGATGGCTTCGCTCAGACGATCCTTACTCAAAGCGCTTTCTCCCTACTTGGCAACCTTTTCTCATGCCTCTGAGTGTCGCCAAAAAACTACGACAAATCAAGCCGAGCTTTCGCGTCTCACGGTGAGGACTGATCCCGGCCAAAAAAGCTTCATTTTGCCGGCGCAGTTGTATACCATCTTCACCGTGAAAAATAACCCCTTTGTCCACCTCCATTTGCACACCTGTTACAGCCTCCTTGACGGTGCCTGCCAGATAGACCGGCTGATCGACGCGGCCGTTGAAAACGAGATGCCCGCCGTTGCCATGACCGACCATGGAGTGATGTACGGTGCCGTGGAATTCTTCAAGACTGCTCAGAAAAAGGGCATCAAGCCCATAATCGGCTGCGAAGCCTACATAACTACCGGCAGCAGGTTCAGCCGTGGCGATGAAGCAAAAGGCGACAGACTCCACCACCTTATTCTACTTGCCACCTCTGAGACGGGCTACTTCAACCTTGTAAAACTGGTGTCCGCGGCCCAGCTGGAGGGTTTCTACTACAAGCCAAGGATTGATAACGAGCTCCTCGCTCAGCACAGCGCCGGACTACTCGGGATGTCGGCCTGCCTGAAAGGCCAAGTCGCCTCGACGCTTCTCGATGACAATATGGACGCCGCAGTGCAAACCGCCGGAATGTACTCAGACATCTTCGGTGAGGGCAATTTCTATCTGGAAGTAATGGATCACGGCATCTCCGAGCAGCGCAAGGTTGCCAAGCTGCTGCCGGAGCTTTCACGACGCACATCTCTCCCTATCGTGGCGACAAATGACGTTCATTACCTCAAGAAGCCGCACGCCGACGCTCACGAAATACTGTTGTGCATGCAGACGGGAACCGTAATGAGCGATCCCAAGAGAATGCGTTACAGCACGAAGGAGTTCTTCCTGAAGACCAGGAAAGAAATGGAAGCGGTCTTCAGAGAGTTTCCCGGTGCTCTCGACCTGACGCTCGACATCGCAGACAAGTGCAATGCAGAGATAGAGTTCGGAAAGCCCCATTTTCCCACTTTCCAGGTACCACCGGGCATGACGCAGAGGGAATACCTGAGGCAGATCTCTCTCGAAGGCATACAGAAACATTATCATGTCAAGAATCCGAAGAACCCCTCGGATGCCCGTGAACGCGAGATCCTGCAGCGGTTTGAACATGAGTTCGGTGTGATCGAATCAACGGGGTTCATAAACTACTTCCTTGTTGTCTGGGACTTCATGCATTTTGCGAGGGAGCAGAAGATTCCCGTGGGCCCGGGCAGGGGATCAGGAGGTGGCAGCCTTGTTGCTTTTGTCCTGGGCATAACCGCCATAGATCCGCTTCACTATGACCTTATTTTTGAACGTTTTCTTAATCCCGAGCGTGTATCGCCGCCTGACTTCGACATCGATTTCTGCATGTACCGGCGTGATGAAGTCATTGATTACGTAAAGAAGAAGTACGGCAGCGAGAATGTTGCCCAGATCATCACCTTCGGATCCCTTGGCGCAAAAAGCGTTATTCGCGACGTGGGACGTGTGCTGGAGATTCCCTACGGCAAATGCGACAGCATCTCGAAGATGGTTCCCGATGACCTGAAAATGAATCTCAAGAAGGCTCTGGAACAAAGTCCCGATTTCAAGAACGCGTACCAGACTGACGAGGACTGCAAACGCATACTGGATTACGGTTTCGTCCTTGAGGGTCTCTACCGAAACCCCGGGACGCACGCCGCAGGCGTGGTCATCGGCGAGAAACCGCTGGTTGAGATTGTCCCGCTATGCCGTGATAAGAACAAGGAACCCGTCACACAGTACTCCAAGTACCCGGTAGAAGATGTCGGCCTCCTCAAGATGGACTTCCTTGGGCTCAAAACGCTCACAGTTCTGAAGGAAGCAGTTGACCTGGTGCAAGAAACCAAAGGCATCTCGATTGATCTTGAAGAACTCATCCTGGACGACAAGAAGACGTACGAACTGCTGAGTCGCGGCGACACGATTGGAGTGTTCCAACTTGAAAGCTCCGGAATGCGCGACTTGATCAGGCGCATCAGCATGAACCGGATCGAGGACCTGATAGCGATGATCGCGCTGTACCGGCCCGGCCCGATGAATATGCTGCCGGACTACGTGGACCGCAAAAGCGGGAAGAAAGCCATAAGGTACGACCATCCCCTCCTTGAACCCATTCTCAAGGAGACTTACGGCGTAATGGTCTACCAGGAACAGGTACAGAAGGCTGCAAACGTTCTCGCCGGTTACTCGCTGGGCGAAGCCGATATTCTCAGGCGCGCCATGGGCAAGAAGATTCCCGAGGTAATGCAGGAGCAGCGGACAAAGTTCGTAAATGGCTGTGCCGAAATCAACAGCATCAAGAAGGAGCTGGCAGGCAAGATCTTCGACAACATGGAGAAATTCGCCGGTTACGGATTCAACAAGGCCCACAGTGCCGGTTACGCAATCATCTCTTACCAGACCGCGTTCATGAAGGCCAACTATCCGGCGGAATTCATGTCGGCGGTCCTCTCTTGCGAAATAGGTAATTTCGACAAGCTGCCTGTCTTCATCGTTGAAGCCGGAGAGATGGGACTTGAGATACACGCTCCCGATGTGAATTCCAGCGCGGTACGCTTTATTCCGGAGGAGGGCGCCATACGTTTTGGCCTCGCGGGCATCAAGAATGTTGGCGAGGGGGCTGCCGCGGCCGTTGTCGAAGAAAGGGAGACCAACGGCCCCTTCACCAGCCTTGTCGACTTCTGCTCCCGGGCGGAAGGCCAGCTCGCCAACAAAAAGGTACTGGAGAACCTTGTGCGGGCGGGAGCTTTCGACTGCATTGATTCTAACCGGGCAAGGCTCTTCAATGGCATCGACTTCTCCATGCTCCGCTCCGCGTCGTTGCAGCGAGACAGGCAATCGGGGCAAGGCAGTCTTTTCAGCCTGATGGAAGACAATACCGGCAGCATCACCGAAGACGAGCTTCCCGACTGTGATCCATGGCACGAGAACGAGTTGCTCGCCGGGGAGCGTGAATTGCTGGGAATCTACATGACAGGGCATCCGCTTACCCAGTATGCGCCCATACTCGAACGCTACCAGCTCACAACGGTTACAGGGCTCTCAGAGCTTTCCGACAAGACCGAGACCCGTCTTGGGGGTATTGTCTCCAAAATGGTGAAGAGAGTGACGAAGCTCAAGAAAGAGAACATGGCCATCCTCACTCTTGAGGATCTCGACGGCAGCCTGGAGGTCCTCGTTTTTCCGGAAGCCTACCAGCGCTACGGCTCTGTGATTCAGCAGGACGGGGCAATAATGGTGTGCGGAGAAGTGTCGCGGCGGGACGAGGAGGCCAAGCTTGTAGCCCAGGAAATATACCCGCTCGCCGAAGCTCCCAGGCACTTCACCCAGCGGGTGAGTCTCCACGTTCCCGTGGCCACTCTGAACGACGAGAAACTGGGCAAGGTAAAGGACATACTCCGAATGCACCCGGGAGTCGTGCCGGTTGTGATATGCATGCAATTCCCCTCAGGCGAAAAAGTTTTCGTGCGCACCGACAAATCGTTCCGCGTCTTTCCAAACCAAGACCTGGTTCAGGAATTGGAACAGGAGCTCGGCGAACGTGGCCTGTACGTTGCGGTGACTCCCGAGGCATGCCTCAAACCCAAGCCTAAACGGCGTCAGTGGAACGGAGGCTGACTGAAATGCACGCTGAATCTTCCACGTGGTACCTCAAGACTCCTGACGGAGCCGTCTTTGGACCAGTGGATGCCGCTACTCTCAGGGACTGGGCGGAAGACGGCCGAATCGCTCCAGAACACCAGGTCTCGCGCGACCAGGTGCAGTGGAGGCCGGCACCTGAAATGGATAGGCTTGCCATGGACTGGCGAGTTACATTCCCCTCCGGAGAAACGTTCGGGCCTCTTAATATAAGGGCACTCGGAGATCTCCTGGTGGACGGCACGATTCTGTGGGATTCCCATGTCCGCAATGTCCGCGACAATACCGAGTGCACACCGCTCGAACGGGCACCCGATATATTCGGAACTCCCGCCCCCGTCCGGAAAACCCCGCCAGCCAAAAAAGACAGCACTCTATCACTCAAGATTCGCGAACTCGAAAAAGAGCTGCGCAAGAGGTCGAAGGAGACCGAAAGGCTCAAAGAACAGCTCAAGGCCAGGAAGGAAGAGTTAAAGGAAACAGCGAGCTCTCTGAAGAAACAGCAAACACAGTCGTCAAAACAGGAAAAAGGGGCAAAGACCGCCCAGGATAAGATTGCAGCTGAACGCGACAAACTCCAACAGGAGCTGTCGGGAGCAGCCATCGAACTGAAATCGGCCCTACAAGCAAAAGTATCTCTTGAGGTGGAGTTGGCGAAACTGGCCGCGAGGGCCGAAAGCACAAACGCAACCCTGGAGGAAGCACAGAAGACGCTCGCAGCAGAAAAACAGGAAACAGCGGCCGCCCTCGCTGAAGCAGTCGAACGCGAGAGAGAGGTGGACGAGGCGCTCGTACAGAAACAGGCTGCTTACTCAGAGCTTTCTGAATCAATCCAGCAGGTCAAACAAGCTCTCGAAGCGGAGAAGAAGGATAAGGAGAAACACCTCGCTGAAGCAGCTGAACGCGCGAAGGAGATGAACGAGGCGCTCGTACAGAAACAGGCTGCTTACTCAGAGCTTTCTAAATCAATCCAGCAGGTCAAACAAGCTCTTGAGGCGGAGAAGAAGGATAAAGAGACAACCATCGCTGAAGCAACCAGGCGCGAAGCACATCTCGAAGGGGCACTCGAACAACAGAAAGCCTCGTATTCGGAACTTTCCGACTCCAACCGGAAGACAAGAGAAGTTCTCGAGGCGCATTTGGCCGAGCTGACATTGAAGGCAGAGAACGCAGACGCCGCCCTGAAAGAGGCACGCTCAGCCCTCGAAGCGGAGAAAACCAACAGCAAGAACCGCCTGTCTGAAGCACTGAAGAAAGAAAAAGAACTGGACGAGACCCTTGCAGAACGGTTAAAGCTCAATGAGCAAGAGATTGATGCGTGGAATTCGAGAGAGAGAATGCTCCAGAAGAAGATCGATCAGCTGCAGTCCAACTGCGAAGCCGCGCTGGCCGAGACAGATGAAGTCAGGAAGCAGCTCGAGATAGAACGAGAGAGACCGACAAATAGCGAACGCGCTCATCCGCTGGTCAACCTGGAGAACCAGGTTCAGGGCGAGCTCAAGAAATGGATGACAAGACAGTGACGGTAAGTCTATGAGCACACACGAGCATGGTGACAAACACCCCACCGGAAGTTGGGATGAACCCGCGAAAGCATCGGACGCAACCGCTGACGAAGATGCGATCATGGCGTTGGCCCACCGCAAATCGTCCGAACTGGCCGCACAAGGTGAGTCACTGCCTGTGCTCGAAGCATTTCAGGAGTTTCTGGAGGCAGAACGTATCCGTTCCAGGCGGCGGATCATCATTCTTTCGACGGCATTCAGTGTTGTGCTCCTGGTTGTTGTCGTAGGCGGAGTACTTATCGGAGCTTCCATGCTCAGACCCATCCACGACAACTACCGGAACATGCAGTCCGATATCAACGCTTTCGATCGCGCTACGGCAAACTCGAGAAAACGGATTGACGGCATGCTGGATCGCTTTGGAAAACAGGACAGGCGCCTCCGGGAAGAACTGGCGAAGGAGCGACAGTCATCGGCCGAGACAAGGCAGGACCTCAGCCAGAAATCAAAGCAGTTCGAGAACGATGTCACCCGAATGCAAAAACTGATGGGCAGGCTTCACGCCAACAACCGTGAACTTCGCAAGAGCATCGAGGAACAAAACGAGAGGATTCCTTCGCTGGTTGCGGAAGTCAGAAGGTCCATGCGAGAGCCGGATACCGCCAACGTTACTGATGTTGCGGCACCGCCCGAAGCTCCATACGGCGAGGGTAGCGGCCGGGGCAGAAGAGAAACACTCACGCTGTCGATCATGCCCAAGGGTTATGACCAATCAGTAGCCTGGCGTGTTCCTATTCCGGAATAAACAGCTTGTCACCTACACGTATCACGTCCGCGCTCTTGAGTTTGTTCTCGCGGACAATCACGGTCACCGTAACCCCATAGGCAGCAGCAATCTCCGACAGCGTTTCGCCGGGCTTCACTACGTGCTCGTATCCCGATGATGAACGCTGACTTACAGCCTGGGCTTCCTGGGTACGCATAATCTGCCCCATTTTGCGGGAAAGATCATCCACGATCTGCTTTCGCAGCTTCTCGCGTTCCGCCGGCTGTGCCGACAGTGTCCGCTCGATTGCCGTGAGCCTGTCCTCGAGCACACGGCTCCGTTGATCAGAAGACGTTCTCGTCGTCTCTACATCCGAGAAGACCCTGTCCTGACCTTCGGACATATCGGCGACCCTGCTCTGCAACTGCGCGATCTCTCTCTGCATTCTCGCCAACTCGGCTTTACGACGCATTTCCTGATCGCGCCTGTTGTAAACAAGCGTACTGCACCCTGACAGCGAAAGGAACACCATTATTAGAAAAACACTTACCATTTTCATAGCGAGCTAACCGTACCACGCTCCTCCCCCGGGGCTCCAGCATTTTCCGTTTTGATGCACCCGTTTTTCTTCTTGTTCCCTTCTGAAACCGGCAGTAGGCTCGATCCAGCATGGCAAACATTCCATATCCGATTCTCTTCGATCATGTTTATAAGGACTACATTTGGGGAGGATCGAGCATCGCAGGAACATACGGACGTGATGACACGCCGGAAATCTGCGCCGAGTCATGGGAGGTCTCCGACCGTCCGGAAGGAATGAGTATTGTCAGTAACGGTCCCCTGGCGGGCCGTACTCTCCACGACATTGTTCAGGACTGGGGGGTCGACCTTCTTGGCAGCTCCGTGACCTCCCCTGTTTTTCCGCTGCTAATAAAGATCATAGATGCAAAGAAGCGCCTCAGCCTCCAGGTTCACCCCAACGACGAAACAGCGCTGCTGTACGGAGGCGAAGCCAAGACTGAAGCCTGGGCGGTACTCGATACAGAAAAGGGCTCCGGCCTGTATGCAGGTTTCGAGAAAGCGCCAACTCCAGGCGCATTCAGAAAGGCAGTTGAAGATGAAACCGTGGAGGATATGCTGAATTTCATCCCGGTTGAGAAAGGCGTAGCCATTTACATTCCGGGCGGCCGCCTGCATGCGATAGGCGAAGGCTGCCTCCTCCTGGAGGTTCAGCAGAATTCGAACACCACTTATCGCGTTTACGATTGGGGCAGACTCGGTCATGACGGCAAACCCAGGGAGCTTCACATGGAACAGGCCTTGCAGGTCATAGACTGGGAGGGAGAGCCTGGAGAAGCGTCGGAACCGAAAATGCTGTTGAGAAAAGGAAAGAATACCCTGTGGGAGCTCATCGATAGCCCGTTCTTCCGAATGTGGAGACGCGACGTCAATGACCCACAGACGGTTAAGCAGGACGGGTTGAGTTTCGCCGTTCTTTTCGCAGCGTCAGGCCGGCTCACAGTGGAAATCGCAGGCTGCAGCGAGAGCATCGCCGCGGGGACATCGTGCCTTGTTCCGGCGATTGCCGACAACTATACGATAACCCCGGAAGAACCGGATTCTTCGGTCATCGAAATCCGAGTGCCGCCCGAAGGTACAGGTATTTGAAGCGGAACGAATCCTGGTTGCTCAGCGAAACACGAGATCCCTCGAAAACCTCGGGATGACATTGACATTACGCTCCGTTTGATCAACATGCGCTTTCGTCCACCTCGTAGCGGTGGACCACCCACCTCACATCTCGTACAGCCTATCGTCCCTGCTGGGCGGGCGTTGGTGGGTGCGCTTCTTAGCCTTCTTCCCTGGCAGGATAAACGGATCCTCATTATCGATGCCATCACCCATCTCCGCTTCAACCTTATCCGGATCCTCGCCGGCCTCAAGGCGGGCAAGTGCCGATTCCATCCCGTCATTGAACTCCATTCCCGTCATCTTGGAGAACTTCCTCATGAGCATTGCGGCCTGGCGAGGGTCGTCTTCGTTTATCTTCTCTGCCTCCCCTGCCAGCTCCATCATGGCCCTCTCAAGTTTCGATTCGTCTATGGGAAGTTCATCAAGATCGCCGCCCTCCTGTGAATTCCCGCCCATGGAGAAGAGCGAAACCTGTCGTTCCAGTTTGCGGCGGCATTTGGGGCATGGGGGCCTCTTCGAGGTGTTCACGGCCTTACTCAGAAAATTAAAGATCGTGTGACAATCTGCACAGTAGAACTCATAAATTGGCATGTTTGCACCTCCTGACGATCGGTTTAGTGCGAAGATGGCCTGCGGGGCGTCTCCTCAACGAGGTTTGCTAACTGCAGCGTTGCGTCGGGAACGGCCACTTGTGACAACCCTTCCCTCATTCTTAAGAGTTTCTCCGGGTTCTGCCTGCAGTCCTCGATATAGTCAGCCAGCCACTCGGGCGTGAGTTCCGGCTGGGTAACGACATCTGCACCGCCTGCCCGCTGGAGCACTTCTGCGTTAAAGCGCTGATGGTCACGCCGAGCCGAGGGCAGGGGCACCAGCAAGGATGGAACCCCGCAGGCCGACAGTTCCGTGCAACTTGCCGCGCCGGATCTGCTGATGGCGATGTCGGCGGCGGCGTAGGCCTTTCCCATCTCATCCAAGAACCCGAAAACAAGCGATGGAACGCCCGCTTCTTCGTATTGCCTCCTCACACCGGTCTCATCGTTACGGCCCGACAAGTGCACGACCTGGACAGGAAATCCCTTAGCGTGCAGCGCGCAGAGAGCCTCGGTAGCGACCTCGTTAAGCCTTCGTGCTCCCTGGCTCCCCCCCATGACGAGCACGGTGAAAAGATCCTCGTCAAGGAGACCGGCATCGAAACTGCCGGTGAGACGTCGGCGCAGAGGAAAGCCGGTAACAACAACATTATCACTGGATATGTGAAGCGATGCATCCTGGAATGCCACGGCCACCACCCTCGCAAAGCGTGACAGAAAAGATATTGCGCGCCCGGGAACTACGTTTGCCTCGTGGAGAACGACTGGAACATGGAGAAGCCTGGCAGCCAATACCGGGCCAACCGATGCGTAACTTCCCATGGCAAGGATCACATCCGGCCGGTTCTTACGCATTTCACCGTAACTGCATGCCACGGCCTTTACCAGGCGCCATGCAACACCAACGGCACCAAGTATGGCACCGGTCTGAAAACCCCTCGCCTTGATACGCACCGTCGCACCATCCCAATCCCCTGCAGATACGTTCTCCACATCCCGCCCTGCCAACCACAGCACGACATCGTGGCCGCGATCTCTCAGCGCTTCCGCGACTGCCAATCCGGGAAACACGTGCCCCCCTGTACCCCCACATGCAACCGCAACCTTCACCTTGGATTCTCCCCTTATAAAACAACAGACACGAAGCGTATCAGCAGTGCCTTCATAGCCCTGAAAGAGTAGCTTCTTAAAGATACCGCGGCAAACATCAATCCCTAATGAGCGTTCAGCGCTGTGAGCGCAGAACGCTCCTAATGGTTGATGGATGACGGACGTTCATGTTAGAAAGTAGGGATAGAAGGATTCTGTAATGAACATACCAGGGTACGAATTGCTGGAAAAAGTGGGCGAAGGCTCAATGGCCGTTGTATGGAAAGCGCACCAGAAGTCGCTGGACCGCAACGTTGCCATCAAGATACTCAAGCCCGAATTCTCCAAGGATCTCGATGAAGTCAGGGACTTCGTTCGTGAGGCCCGTTCCGCCGCTGCAATCAAGCACGGCAACGTCATACAGGTAATCGATATTGCCCAACACGAAAGCACTTTCTACATAGTAATGGAGATGATCCACGGTCCCTCTGTCGGCGAACTGCTGAAGCAGAGAGGCAGGCTCCCGCAAAAAAGGGCGCTCCAGGTGGCTCTTCCCGTTGCAAGGGCTCTCGAACACGCATGGAACACCAAGAAGATCATCCACCGTGACGTGAAGCCGCACAATATCCTCATCGACGATGATGGCACGGTGAAGTTATCGGACCTCGGCCTGGCCAGAATGGTGGGCGCCAACATGTCGACGCAGCTTCAGACAGGCGTTCTGGTAGGCACTCCCAACTACGTTTCGCCCGAACAGGTCAGGTGCGATGCCGAGATCGACTGCCGGACGGACATGTATAGCCTGGGAGCATCGATCTATCACATGGTCACCGGCCGCCTCCCTTTCGCAGACATGGACACGCGCGAAGCCCTCGAGGCGCAGGTTAAAGGACACCTTCCCAATCCCCGCGATATTGCCCCTGACGTGTCGCCTGGAGTTGCCCAGCTCATAGCCAGGCTGATGATGAAGGATTCTTCTGACAGGTACAAGGACTGGGCACATGCTGTAAAGGCCATCAAACAGGTGGCGGCGGGGAGCCTGCTTATCAACAAGGATCCCCAGCAGGGCGACAGCACCATTTCCCCCTCGACCACCGCCACACGTCCCCCACCCTCTCTCGGAGGCAGAAAGACCGAACGCCGCAAAGGCTTGCCCCTCGGCGTTCATGCGGCCTTGTGGGGCACCGTGGTACTTATATGGGTAGTGATCGCATACCATAGGATGAAACTCCCTCCTTTCCGACTTCTCAGAGAGAAAACGGTCAACGCGCCCCGGCGCGTTGAGACACAATCGTCCAACAACGAGTCTACCACCCCAAAGCCAAGTACCACCTCACCGAGGGTCGACCCCCGGAAACGACCTCCCCCGCCTCCCAGAGTTGTCGTGGATGGGAATCCAGAAACCCGGGAGCAGAACAACACTGAGGTCACCTACGCGCTTTACGATGCCGCCCGGGGAGCCATCAGGGAACTCTACAACGAGGACTTCACAGCAGCAGCGAGCGCCATTGATTCCGAGTTGGGCAAACCGCATCCGAAGCCCGTGATGGATGCACTTCTAGAGATCAGCGGTTTGATTCCCGAGATAGTTAAAACCCCCGTATGCATTGAAGCAGAGTTCATGCGCCTCACAGGTACGGACGTATCAATACGCCACAACGGCCAGAACAGGACGGTGCTCGTCCGAAGTGTTGCAGCGGGCAAAATACGGGGTATGGTCAGAACGTCGTCGGGGGAAAGAGCGCCGGTTACTTTTACTATCAGTCAGCTCAACGCAGGCGAACGTGCGAGGTGGATGGGTAAGGCAGACACGGAAGCGAAAGCAGCGCTCAAGTTTATTCTGTTCATGAAGGACAAGAACTACTCGGCCGCGGGTTCGCTGGTCCCCCTTTGCGGTCCTCTCTCCAACATCTTCCGCATAGAAGTCAACGCAAAGACCGGACAGGCACAATGAACAGGGAAGAGGCAGAGAGAAGGGCCACAGAGCTGAGGACCGAACTCAACCGCCACAACAACCTGTACTACGTTCTTGCCACACCGGAGATTTCCGACAGGGAATACGATGCCCTCTACAAAGAACTGGAAGGTATCGAGGAGCAGTATCCCGAGCTTCTCACCGCCGACTCCCCAACCCAGAGAGTGGGAGGTGAACCCCTCACTGAGTTCAGCCACATCACCCACACGATCCCCATGATGAGCCTCGACAACACGTACGCGAAAGAGGAACTCGTAAAGAGATTGGAGCGACTTGCAGAACGTGCGGAAACAACTTACGTGGTCGAGCCGAAGATCGATGGTGTCGCGGTTTCCCTCAGGTACGAAGACGGCATTCTGGCAGTGGCAGGAACCCGCGGAGACGGAACAACCGGCGACAACATCACGGCCAATGTCCGGACGATTCGTTCGGTGCCACTGAAGCTCTCAACCGAGAACCCACCCGCTGTTCTCGAGGTGCGGGGCGAAATCTATATGACGAAGGACGGTTTCGCCAGGCTCAACACGGAGCAACAGGAAGCCGGTCTCCAGCCTTTTGCCAACCCGAGAAATGCGACCGCCGGATCCCTTAAACAGCTTAATTCCCGCGTAGTTGCATCACGCCCACTCTCCGCCATCCTGTACGCCTCGGGAGAGATTGCGGGTACTTCCCTGGACACGCATGTCGAGCTGCTCGAGACCATGAAAAGGTACGGCATTCCCACGGTACCGCGTTACTGGGTCGCTGGGAATGTGACCGGGGTGCTTGACGCACTGGAAGAACTCGAACAGATGAGACACGAGTTTCCTTTCGAGATTGACGGTGGCGTGATCAAGGTAAACGAACGAGACCTGTATAACACCCTTGGCGTTACTGCGAAGAGTCCGAGGTGGGCGGTGGCATACAAGTACGAACCCGAGCAGGCGGAAACCGTTCTCAGGGACATCACGGTCCAGGTTGGGCGCACCGGCATCCTGACTCCAGTTGCCGAGCTTGAGGCCGTTTTCGTCTCCGGTTCCACCATCCGCAGGGCAACGCTGCACAACGAGGATGAGGTCATCAGGAAGGACATCAGGATCGGTGACCACGTAATCATAGAGAAGGCCGGCGAAGTGATCCCGGCCGTGATAAGCGTCGTGAAAGAAAAGAGAACCGGCAACGAGATTCCATTCGAAATGCCGGATACCTGTCCGGCCTGCGGCAATCCGGTTGCCAGGCGAGAAGGCGAAGTGGCACACAGGTGTGAAAACCTTCAATGCCCCGTACAAGGAGTCGGCCTGCTGAACTACTTCGCATCCCGCAGTGCCATGGATATAGAGGGCCTTGGCGGTATCGTTGCTGAAAAACTCGTGGAGCGGGGCCTTGTCAAACATCCGCTTGACCTGTTTGGTTTGAAACCGGGTGAGCTATCGACTTTGAACCTTGGTACTGACACCGAACCACGGGTTTTCGGCAGCAAGAACGCCACGAAGTTGCTGGAGGCCCTGAAGAAATGCCGGGACCTTCCACTGGCCCGTTGGCTCCATGCACTGGGGATTCCAACTGTTGGAAAGACAATCGCCTACCAGGTTGCCCAGGCCCACGGCGACCTCGCCGAGGTAGCAACATCCTCCCTTCTGCAGACAGTGCTGGATCTGGATGAGATCCAGGAGAAGGCACGCAGTGTTAACCCGAAGTCCCGAACGAATCCACTCGAGGCAACGGTGAAACGCAAGGACCTCGAGGAACAGGCGAAGAAGATCAACCCGAAAGCCAAGGACAATCCTCCCGAGGACGAAAACGAACGCCTTGGCCGCGAAACGAAGTACGAGAACCTCCGGAACATGATATCCGAAGTTCGTGAGCAAGAAACGATTGAACGAGAGAAAAGAGAAGCCGAGTTCAATCGCCTCCGGAACGAGATAGACGCAATGAAGAATGCGGTAAAAGATGCGGGTTTCAGCGGGGAGATAGGCCCCGTCGTCGCTCGTAGCGTGCTGAGCTTCTTCGATTCTCAGCAGGGCGCGGAGGTACTCCAGAGATTGGCCGAACTCGGCATTCACCCCCTGGGCGGAACCGCACGAGGTGAGTCGTCCGGCGAATCGAAACCGCTGTCAGGAAAAACGTTCGTCTTAACGGGTACTCTCACAGCAATGTCGCGAGATGAGGCATCGGATCACATACGCCGGCTCGGGGGACAAGTGACTTCCTCGATCAGCTCGAAGACAACCTACCTGGTTGCCGGAGCAAACACCGGCGCGCGAAAAACGCAGAAAGCCGGAGAGCTCGGCGTCGACACCATCAGTGAATCCGGACTCCTCGACATGCTGGGAGTCGAAGCAACAGCGCCCGGACACGAAGAACCCGAAGCGAGACAGGGCGAACTATTCTAATTTGAGAAGTCACCCTCTTTGCAGCTTTCAGTAGATCGGCTCTCCAGAGCTGATCATCTCATGGTGCAGCTCTGGAGAGCCGCACCTACTTCTTTCGATCTTCTCAGCCGGCAATTCCGTTCTCTAATTCCGCGTAGCGGTCGAGCATAGCCGTGTACAGTGCGTGGGCATCCATGTCCGGATCAGCCGCCTTCTGGAATGGTGGAGCCGTGGCGAGGATATCGGCAAACGGAATGAACTTGCCTTCTTTTCCGCATGTCCAACCGTGAACTGCACGGTATGCGGCTCCGAGCGCGGCAGAATTCGCCGATTCACCCACGAACACCGGAACACCGAAAACATCGGACATGACGCGTATGACGGTCGGGTCAACAGACGCCCCACCGGTTGCCAGGATCGTAGCCGGCGCCAGTCCGATCTTTGAACCGTGAATGCGCATTGAAAGGAACTGTCCTTCCAGCACTGCGCGTGCCTCCGCCGCTTCGGAGAACGAGTCAACTTCCTGTCCGTTGCCGCCAAACCGGTGAACACCCGTGTTCAGAATCGTAGGAGTAATCTCCGGCTCCCGGATATAGAAACCAATCTGGCCCTCATTACCAACGGGTGACGTGTCCACGAGATCCCCGTACTCTTTCCATGACTCAACCGAGCAGAGGTCCCTGACATATTCCCTGGTCAACGACCCGTTCTTGTAACAGATCATTGCCATGTAGGCATCCGGATCCACGGGATTCACAAAGATGTGGCCCTCATCCGCAGACGGCTTGGGTTCGGCCAGCGAACCAAACACGGTGTCGCTCGTACCCAGGCTGATAGCAATATCTCCCGTGTGCTGAAGTCTCAGGCCCGCAAGGCTGTTTGGGTTGTCGCCGGAAAACACGACGACATCGCATCCGGGATCAAATCCGAACTCCTCGACGAAGTAGCCTTGCACCTTACCCGCGAGCTCGTGAGAAGCGGCGATTTCGCCCAGGCGGTAGGCCAGTCCCGGGGCAGTACAATCCAGTGCCCCGGACGACCACTGCTTGGAGCGGATGCTCATAAGATTCATGCCTGATCCGTCGCTCGTGTCTATAGGTGCGTAATCACCAATCAGCAGTGAAGCCATGAACGAACTCACCAGCGCAATATGCTCGGTAGTATCATACGAACGCGGATCCTGCTGGTAAATCTTGGCAATCTGGTTGCCCGTGAAACGCTCATAGGCACGGGACCCGGTAAGCTCCGCAACGGCTTGTGCGCCACCCAGCATCATTTCCCTGTCCTCGCACTGAGCTGTCGTGCTGGAATCCATCCAGATGGGCGATCTCTTCAGCGAGAAAATTCCGCGCAACTGGCTGGCCAGTGTTGACCCGGCCTTTAACCCCTGCAGTGCATTACGGGCCTTGTCGTTCAACCAAACGCTTCCGTGCTGCTGGCCCGAACCTGATATGGCGGCCACGCGCGAAAAAGGAAAGCCGTCATCTGCCATCTTCCTGAGTAGCAGATCCAGGGCCTTGACCCACATCAATGGCGGAGAAGTTACTGTCAGGCCATCTTCATCATGATGCACCCCGCCTTCTGTCTTGAATTCGGGCAGATCCTCGTCGAAGTTGACCCCATATTCCCCAGTGACGTTGAGAGCGGCATCGATGATCACCGTCTTCAGGCCCTGCGTGCTCGAGTCAAGACCAACGAAAAGAGGTTCAGTAATATCAGATTTTGTAGTCGTCATGAAAAACAGACTCCCTTGCTAATTTGAGGCTCATCCCGGAAAATCGAGCCATTCTAACAGAGCACAGAGCGCAGAGCAAAGCACCGATTTGCCGGGATGGCTGTTTCTTGCGAAAAAGTCCCGTCAAATCGACCCACCCACCCCCTCCCCATCACCAGGCGTTTTCCTTGCTTGCATGCCTTTTGGCCATCACGTATTCTCGATAAAGGCGAACTCAAGATCATGAGAGGACCTCAATTATGAGCCCCAGAGCGAACTCCAAAAGGAAGGGTCTGGCAGCAACAAAGACTAGACCCAGGCGCTTCAAGACGACCCCCAGGCAACTCGTCGGCCACGTTCCAACTATTGCCATTACACCGGTAGCCGACGGGCGTGCCGGTGCCTATGACGACAACCTTGAGAAGACTTGGCGGATGGTGGAGAAAGTCCATGATCTCATCGCAAAGAACGTGACCATGTTGGACGGCACACCTGTTCGCATAGTGACGGCGCCCGAGATCGTCTACGGCCCTCGCACCGGGGCGCTCGCGCAGGCACACTATACAAAACAAGGCGTAAGCGCCAACATATGGGTAAGCCGTTCCTGGGCATACAGCGATGAACTCATGAGCGCCTGCCAGGGCATCGGTTCCTCCGAGTGGCAGCAGGCCGCATACGGGCTGAACCAGACTGACCGGCCGGGAGCCGTCTGGCTCAAGGCCTTCACGGCGGCAATGGACGAGAAGAAGCGCCCGATATTCTGCATTTACAGCGCGGACCTGGAGAACGAAGACAGACCGCTCTCGGCCTTCGTGGCCGAACGCATCCTCAGGTTTGCCCGCTGTGCCACGGCTGTGGCAGAGATCCGCGGCAAGAACTACCTTAGTCTTGGAGGCGTATCGATGGGCATAATCGGTTCCGACGTACGCCGCAACACCTTCCTGGACTACCTGGGTATGGGCACGGTGTCTTATGACATGGTAGGAATCAAGGGGCGCATGGACAAGAGGTTCTACGATCACGAGGAATTCGAAAAAGCCTTCCGCTTCATGAAAAAGAAGTTCGAATTCCAGTTCGGACAAGGCACCCGGCCGCAGCCGCCTGACGAACTGCTCGCCGACTGCATCAGGATGACATTGATAGTCAGAGATCTGATGGTTGGAAACCCCGTGCTGGCCAGCAAGAGTGCCGGAAAGGCCCAGGGCTTCAAGGCGGATATCGAGTACGCCCAGGGAGCTAACGCCATTGCTGCAGGAATCCAGGGGCAACGCCAATGGACGGACCTCTACCCCAATTTCGATATCACCGAGTCTATTCTGAACAGCTCGTTTGACTGGAACGGATTCCGGGCACCCATGATTCTTGCAACAGAAAACGACAGCAAGAACGCCATGGGCATGATGATTGCATCGCTCATTACGGGAATGCCGCAACTCTTCGCGGACATCCGTACCAACTGGACAGCCGAGAGTATTGAGGCCGCTACCGGCGTCGATGTCTCCAAGATCGTTCCGCGCGGCTTGATTGACAAGCGGAATTCCGGGGCCGGTGCACTGGACTACGCCATAGACGTACCAGCACTGGTGGCGGGCGGCAAGGATATGCCCATACAGGAAGTGGCTGCCAGGATAAAGTCCAGCAAGTCACTTCAGAAGAAGCTCATGAAGGGAGCGATCGACGGCACAACGTACATGAATGCCGAACTGACGTACTTCCCTGGCGACGGCCTTTCCAGCCATTACACGACGCCGGGCGCTGTGCCGATGACGGCCTATCGCTACAACGTTGTAGGAGACCTGGTCACATCCTCGGTGGTCGAGGGCGAGACGGTTGAACTGCCCGGCGAAGTGGCGCAGCACATCAGCAAGGTCACCGACCCGACCTGGCCGGAATCTTACTGGGTGCCCAGGGACATGTCGTCATTCGAGTATATGTCGCGAATAGGACCGAACCACGACGCCAACTCCTTCGGTCTCATCGGCGCGGACATGTTGACGATCAATGCCATGTTGAGGATCCCGGTAGATTTGCACAACGTGCCAAGAGACCGTATATTCAGACCCACGATGTGGGACCGATTCGGAGGAGACGATTTCCGCGCCTGCGAGGCCCTCGGCCCGCTGTATGCGTAGGAAAAAGAAGCTGCGGGACGTTCAGTTCTCACCTCCAGGAGCTGGCGCTCGCGGCCACGGGGAGACATAAGGCTCCTCTTAGAAGGCTCAAGGGGCTGCGAAGAGACGCTACTCTTCTGCTTTTTCGGCTTCATCAGCTTCATCAGCTTCATCGGCCTCATCGGCTTCATCAGCTTCATCGGCTTCATCGGCTTCATCAGCTTCATCGGCTTCATCTGGCTCATCTGCTTCGCTGCGACGTTCCTTGAGCCAGATCATCCATATGCAGCCCTCGTAGAGAAGTGCCATGGGGCCGGCCATAAGTAGCTGTGTTAGAGGGTCAGGCGGGGTCAGAAGCATGGCTATTACGAGCAGGCCAACCAGCACATGCCTTCGTTTCTCGCGAAGCTGTCTTGACGAGATGATCCCAACGCTTCCCAACGCAAGCAGAATCACGGGTAACTGAAAAGTGAGTCCGAATGCGATCAGCAGCTTGAGCACGAATGCAACGTAATCACCCAGCTCGACGAACTCGCTGGTTTCACCCAGCCAGGCGTTGATCTTGAACATAACCTGTAGCGCCACCGGCAGGGTTACGTAATAGCCCATGGAAACGCCTGCGACGAACAGGGCTACCGCGAAGCCCGATGAACGTTGGATAGCTTTACGTTCCCGAGCCGTGAGCCCGGGAAAAACGAAGTTCCCGATTGCAAAAACGATGAACGGGGCGCTGAAAAGCAGGCCCGACCAGAAGATGAGTTTCAGCGCCAGTTGCAACCCGCCGGCCACCTTGAGAATCTTGAGATACTCTGCCGGGTTCTTCCCGGCCTTGATCACAGGAATCTCGAGAGCGTGCTTGATCCATGGTGCAAGGGGTACGGCAATGCACATGCCTATGAGAAGGGACACTGCGCACCACAAGATAGTCTTGCGGAGGTCATCCAGGTGTTCGACGAATGGCTTGGTATGGTCCTTCGTGGCTTCATCCGGCGAGGTCATGCTTTTCTTCTCCCTCTTCCTCGGCGACCTCATCATTGTCGACGGGGGGGTCAGCCGGGACCTCGGTCGGATCATCGGGTTCCTTTACAACCGTTTCCGGTGAAGAGGAATCCTCGCCGGTCTCGACAGTTTCGAAGCCATCCTCGACGAAAGTGTCTTCATCCGATGAATACTGGTCTGAAAACTCGTCCATGCTGCCTTCCTCCGCATCGACGTCCATGTAATCGTCATCGCCATAGCCGGAGGCCAGGTCAGAGAACTCGTCCACGACTTCACTGGTGACGCCGTCATCGATTTGCATGATCTGATCCCGGAAGTCCTGCGATGCCTTACGAAGCTCGTCCAGGGCACGACCAATCATCCTGGCTATCTCCGGGAGCCTCTTGGGGCCAAAAAGGAGAAGGACGACGGCAGAGATCAAGAGTAGTTCACCCATACCGGGGGAACCGGAAAGGAATGCTACCGGGAGCGATACGTTCATATCAGGGGCTTACCGGAACAGGGCGAATACACCGCGCCTATTAAGGCGATATGCCTCCGGCGTATGCCCGGAATCCTGTGGCTGTTCTTCGCCGAAACTTCGAGTTTGAACACGGCCCCCGTCGACACCAAGACCGACCAGGTACGCGCGGACCGCCAGCGCCCTGCTTTCGCCGAGCGACATGTTGTAGTCACGGCTGCCACGTTCATCACAGTGGCCCTCCACAACCAGTCGTACTTCAGGTGACCGGCGCATGTAATCGGCAACGGCTTCGACCTTGGCCGCCTGGGAAGATTCCACTACAAAACTGTCATAGCCGAACAGAACGTTTTCGAAATGAACGTCGGTTATGGGAATTCCGTCCTCGAACCTTGCTCCCAGCGGAATACCTCCGCCATCAACCGCGTCGATATCGTCAAACCCAAGCAATCCTTCGTCGGTGAGATCGGTACTCGGAGTCCGACAGCCCGAGACAATAACCACGCAGGCCGTTAACAATGCAACACACTTCAACGTACGCGAGAAAATCATAACTTCATCTCCCTCTTAAAGGTTCTCCTTATACCAATTCTAGAATCCTAGCTCACCAAACCCGAGGCGACCAGCATGTTGTTCTCCGCCAAAGATTAAATCGTTCAACCCAACCAGAACTTTCAACCGGCCTTACACCGTTATCATTTCGGAGACCATGCCGGCGCGTACCAGTCACCCTGTAGCGTTGTCAAACGCAGGGAACGTAGCGGAGGCCCAGACATAGTGTCAAGAACATAGACCTCTGTTTGGTAGCCTTCTGCCCGCGCATAAACAATGTGACGACCATCAGGCGCCCATGAAGGAGACTCATGGTCAACGTATTCAGACGTTATCTGGCTCTCCTTACGAGCCACAAGGTCAACAATTGAGAGCTGGTATCTTCCCGCACGCCGGCTACTGCACACTATTCTGTCATCAGGCCCCCAGTCAGGAGACACATTCTCGGTACCCCTGAACGTGATTCTCTTCTGATTCCCCCCATTCTTATTCACAACGTAGACTTGCGGAGCCCCAGACCTGTCGGAAACAAAAGTTACCTTGTCTCCCTTCGGAGACCAGCTCGGGCTGGCTTCCGCCGCGTGGGGAGTCTTGGTCAGCCTGGTAAGCCGCCGGTTACTGAGATTGATGACGTAAAGATCCGGATTGCCATCTTTCGACAGCGTGAGAACCATTTCCCTGCCATTCGGTGATATCTCTGCGCCGGTGTTCAGTCCAGGATATCCCGCGATGCGTTTCCACCTGCCGCTGCTGAGATCCACGTAGTATACGTCCGGGTAGCCGCCACGAAATGACGTATAGACCAGCGAAGCACCGTCCGGGCCCCAGTCAGGGGACAGGCAAACCGCCCTGTCTTTCGTTATCTGCATCATGTTCTGACCGTCGGCATCACAGATATACAGATCCTTGCCGCCGCTCCGCTTGCCAATCATGACAATCCTTGTTGATGCAATCCCCGGTTTACCGGTTACCGCGAGCACAATGGCATCGGCAAGCTCATGGGCCAGTGTTCTTGCCCTGTTGGACGCTCCCGTGTAGGTCCGGCGGAAATACGTTCTTCCCGCCGTGACTCCCTGCAACGCGCATTGCACCTTAAGCATTCCAGCCGAATCCTGGCATGTACCTGCCGCCTTCAGGGCACCTCCTTGGGGAACAACGGTGAACCAGCCGGAATAGACAAGATCCTTCTCGAGTGTTCTCAGGAAAAGCTGCGATGATGCCCCCCCGACTTGTTTCAGAGAAGATATCTCTATCGTATATCTCTGCGCACCCTTCTTGATTACCGTGGTATCGGCAGCGCCGTATGCATCACCGGCTCCGACAATAAGTAGCAGTCCGAAAACCACTATCAAAACAGCTCTAACCCCTCGCATCAGCAAAATCTCCTGGTTGCCGGGACACACCCCCGGAAGGCAACAACAAGTGTGTTTCCTTCATAATGGCAGGTATCGGGGACTTAGACAAGGGAAGGAGTAAGCATTTTCGATTTGCTTCCTCTTTAACGCTTGCGCAGGGCCGGAATCAAGAAACATCTTTGCCCGGTAAGGTGCCTGTGTTTAAATGCCGTGCATGATCAAATTGCACGTTCGCAGGTCAATACGAGCACTCGCAAGTGCCTCAAATGCCTTCCTCATAGCCGTTCTGTCCCTAACCCCGTCACCAGACGTCGGCGTTCCAATCCCCCACCTCGACAAGGCTGTTCACTTCGTTGCCTACGGAGTCCTGTCCGGACTCGTGCTATGGACCGTTCCCTGCCGGTATCGAGAACGCATGGTGGTTGTAGTACCAACTCTCATGATATGCATCATCTACGGGTTCATAATTGAGGTGCTGCAGCCATTACTGTGGCCCGGAAACAGATTCTTCAGTTGGATCGACATGGCGGCAAACGCAGCCGGTGTTTTCGCTTCCGTCATGGCATGGAAGGTACTGGGGGGCTTGAGGGAAACAGTGAATGGGGCGAGCGACGGGATTCGAACCCGCGACATCCAGAACCACAATCTGGTGCTCTAACCACCTGAGCTACGCCCGCCATTCATCTTGGAAAGCAACGTAATCTACCTATATTCTCTGCGATATCAATAGAAAAAAGCGAGAAGTGAGGGGCGCGCTCTCAACCTCGTGAACGACGGTAACGTGCCGGGGTTGAACCTGTGAGGCGCCTGAAATGTTTCGTGAAGTAGCTCTGGTCGCCAAATCCTGACTCGTATGCCACGTCCGCGCAGCTCATTGATGTCCTCTCGAGCAGACGCTGGGCATGCTGAATCCTGGTTTCCTGCAGGATCTGCAGGCTGGTTTTGCCGGTACATTCCTTGACCAGGTGAGCGAGACGGCATGGACTGAGCCCTACGTGCCCGGCGATGTCTTTCAGGCTGACACTGCCGCGAAACTCTTTCCTGATAAAATCCAGGGCTTTGCGCACATTCATGTTCGAACGGTTCACACCGTGGAGGTATATGCCGTCTATGAAGTCATCCAGCGCCGACATCAGAACCTGGGACAGATCTTCGAAGCTTGTCGCCCTGATAAGGCGTTCGGTCCACTGGTGATTGCTCTCGATCAATGGCTCGAGCAGCGGGTTGTCCTCTATGGCGGCCCTGGTCAGGCAACTCACCATCTCAATTGCGCGGGCCCGAAGCACGATCAGCTTTGGAGAAGACATGTAGATGCTCGCCAGCATCTCGTTGAGGATTCGCCTTGCCTGGTTCCTGTCCCCTGCCCTGATATTTGCGAGGAGAACACGTTCCTTCTCGAAAGCATAAAGTGCTCCCTCGCCACTCTTTCTGAGATCCTGGATTGCTTGGGCGAGCTGCTGTTTCTGGATCGCCTTGGTGCGATTCTCGTTGGTGAGATCCGGTTGCCATCCGCTGATTCGGTAGAATTCATGATGCGCAAACGCAGCTACCTCCCTGACGCGGTCTGCCGACAGGGACGCCAGACCGGAAACGAGCCTGCCCGATTCCTTCTCACCCATTCCGCACTTTGTCATGTACGTAATGGTGTCCGAGCTTATGGGCGTCTTGTCTTCAACCACCACGGCATCACCAACGACCCCCCCATGAATAACCCTCCGGTCCTCCAGCCCCATTACCCAGGACATTATTCCAGGCGCCGCCTCGAAAACATACGGCTCACCCAGGTTTACGCTCTCCTGCATCGCGTAGCTGCGGCGGCGGCGGGTATTGGACATGGCCGCGAGCCTGTCCCCCGAAGTCATGGACTGGCCCGACGGGTTGACAAATAGAATGCTCGTATCATGTTCTTCCAGGACCGCCTTGCGAACATCTGACATCAGCCTTTTCGACAATATTGCCATATATCACACCAGACTATGAGCATTGACACTGCTAAACTTTCGATACTTTTTCAAAAAATAGCAAGATCGTTATATTTCTCAATAATAATCGTCTATAATGTATCGGGGATGGATTGCTAATGTATGCAGATACTCATTTGTGGTCCGCCAGTTTCCGGCAGAACGTTGGTATAGCTTGAGGCGGGTGTAATACAGATCAGAAGGAGATGTCGAATGAGCGTTCTCAATGAGATTGCTGAAAACCTCATGAAGGGCAAGGCAAACGACGTTAAGCAGCTGGTGGAACAGGCGCTGAGCGATGGGATCGAACCGGGTTCGATCTTGACTGAAGGTCTCTTGGCTGGAATGGGCGTTATTGGCGCCCGGTTCAAGAACAACGAGGTCTATGTGCCGGAGGTACTGATTGCCGCAAGGGCCATGAAAGCCGGCATGGAGATACTTCAGCCCAAACTTGCGGAAACCGGCGTGGAACCCCTGGCCACGGCAGTCGTGGGCACGGTTAAAGGCGATTTGCATGACATTGGTAAGAATCTCGTATGCATGATGCTGGAAGGCGCAGGTTTCAAGGTCGTTGATATCGGTATCGATGTTGAATCCAGCAAGTTCGTGGAGAAAGCGATCGAGAACAACGCCAAGATAATTGGTGTATCGGCTCTTCTCACAACCACGATGACCAACATGAAAGGCGTCATCGACGATGTCAAGGCATCTGAGCTGAAAGACACGGCCAGAGTCATGATTGGTGGAGCCCCCGTCACTCAGGCATTTTGTGACGAAATCGGCGCCGACGGCTACGCTGCGGACGCGGCTTCGGCATCGGACCTTGCCAAAGAGCTGGTGGCATCCATCGAAGGTTAACATTCCCTTCACTTACAGGCGGAAAATATCGAAGCCCGGGAAGCAAACGTTTCCCGGGCTTTGTTCTGTCAATCACGATTCTCAACAACGAACTTCCCCAAACGGCGGCGGAGTGCTATCCTCAATACTGTTATGAGAACACGAATGACTCCTGTTTGCTGTTGCCTGAAGCAAGCTGGAAGGGCCCTGCATCCAGCCACCCGAATGACAGCCTTGGCTCTTTTCCTTGTATCCTTCCTGGCTGCCGGGGAATTGTTGGCTTCCGGCGATGAATCAACTGAAACGGAATCAAGTAAGGATGAATCAACTAAGACGGAATCAACGGCGCCCGCAGAATACAGCCGCCCCCCTCACAAGGCTGTCGGTGCAAGAATCATGGTGTCATCAACCCACCGGGGCGAACAAGGCGAACGCAACCACAGGGCGCTTGTGGATGGAGACCTCTCGACCCGCTGGTCCAGCGATTACGTTGAACCCCAGGAAGTGAAGATAATCCTCAGACAACGTGTCGACATTCACAGGATCCGCATCCACTGGGAACGGGCATGTGCGACCAAGTACCTGGTATCCGTATCTCCGAATGGCAAGACATGGCAAAAGGCCTACCTTTACCTGGATCTTGGTGCCGAACCGGTACCGCGAATAGACACCATACGCTTACCGGGGACTTCAACCCGTGCAATAAAGATAGAACTGATGGCTCGCGTCCGGAGCGAATGGGGCTTCTCAATACACGAGATAGAAATCTTGGATCAGAAGTAGCAGCCATGAGAATGCCCTATCTCCTCATCCCCGCCTGACCGTTTTTGCTTGCCCTTCAATACCCCCCCTCATAGGATACCGCGAAAGCTAATGGGTGGTAATGTCCCAACGCTGTAGCACAGTGTGAACAGCTTCATTTAAAGCGATAGGAGAGAAACTCCATGGATTATGGCTTCACAGAAGAACAAGAGATGATCCGCGATCTCTGCAGGCAGATAGCAGAAGAGAAAATCAAGCCTGTACGTGAACACTATGACGAAACAGAAGAATTCCCCTGGGATATGGTCAAGGTGTTCGCCGAAGCCGATCTGTTCGGAATCTCCATCGAAGAGAAATACGGCGGCATGGGCGGTGGCATAATGGACACCACCGTGGCGGTCGAAGAACTCTCAAAGGGATGTGCTGGAATTGCACTGTCTCTTTTTGGCACAGGCCTGGGCGTCTTTCCCATCCTGCTCTTCGGATCCGACGAGCAGAAGGAGAAGTACCTGCCTGACGTTGCCGCGGGAAAGAGGCTTTGTGCCTTCGGTCTCACCGAAGCAAACGCGGGAAGTGATGCCGGTTCCATCCAGACCTCAGCCCTGAAAGATGGAGATGATTACATTCTCAACGGAACCAAGCAATGGATCACCAATGGCGGCGAGGCAGAAATCAACACCGTCATTGCCATAACCAACAAGGCGAAGGGCGCACGCGGGGCAAGTGCTTTCATCGTCGAGAAGGATACACCGGGATTCACTTTCGGAAAGAAAGAGAACAAGATGGGCATTCGCGGCTCAACAACACGCGAACTCGTCTTCCAGGACTGCCGGGTTCCTAAAGAGAACCTCATTGCACGCGAAGGCATGGGCTTCATTGTCGCCATGAAGACACTGGACATGTCACGTCCCGGAGTTGCAGCCCAAGCCCTGGGAATTGCAGCCGCTGCGCTGGAAGAAGCAGTGAAATACAGCCGCGAGAGAAGGCAGTTTGGCAAGCCGATCTCTTCATTCCAGGGGGTACAGTTCATGCTGGCGGATATGGCCACGCAGGTTGAGGCGGCCCGCGGCCTTGTCTACCAGGCTTCGCGCTATATCGATAGTGGGGCCAAGGATATCAGCAAGATCTCGGCCATGGCCAAGGTCTATGCATCAGATGTCGCAATGGAAGTCACAACCAACGCGGTCCAGATTCTTGGCGGATACGGCTACATGAAGGAGTATCCCGTCGAGAAGATGATGCGCGACGCCAAGATCACACAGATCTACGAAGGCACCAACCAGATCCAGCGTGAGGTGATAGGATTGAAACTCATTAAGGAAGCTGCTGGAAAGAACTAGCGTACCCGGAGAATCTTATTTCAAGAACGAACCCCGGCTTCCAGCCGGGGTTCTCACTGTATGGCTCGCTAACAGCTGTCTGAGTTCCGCCTTCAGGCGAAAGCCATTAGCCGCTCAGTTCCTTGCTGCGTTTTGCGGCTGCCTTGAGTGTCTCATCGAGAATCTCGGCCACATCCGACTTGCCGAGAACGCCCAACCCGGCTTCAGTAGTACCTTTGGCAGATGTGACTGCCTCTATGAGAGTCTCCGGACTCAGTTTCTTGTCCATCAGCAGATTTGCCGTGCCGAGCATGGTCTGTTCGCCCAGGAGTAGCGCAGCGTCCTTCGACAAGCCCATTCTTTCGGCAGATTTCACCATGGCCTGCAAAACGAACGCAAAGAATGCAGGTCCGGAACCACTCAAAGCGGTTACCGCGTCAAAGTGTTTTTCCGGGAGTTCCAGTACTTTCCCGAAACTTGAAAGAAGAACCTTCACACTTTTGATATCCGCCGCCTTGGCCCGCGTTCCCATGCAGAACGCACTCATGCCATGCGACACGACACTGCATATGTTCGGCATCACGCGGACAATCCTTGCAGCTGGCATCAGGCCTTCAAGGTTGGCAATGGTCTTCCCTGCGGCAATTGAAACCACAAGGTGTTTCGCGGTGAGAGCATCGGCAAAAGATCTCACCGTGTCTGTGATACTCTGCGGTTTTACGGCAAGGAAGATGACATTCGATGCATCCACGATGTGCTCTGGACGAGAATAGACGTTGATCCCATATCGACGCTTTACCTGGCGGCGCCGGGCCGCATCGATCTCACAAGCGAGAATCTGGTGTGCACCCAGCGTCTTTGTTTCAATAAGCGAAGCAATAATTGCTTCGGCCATCTTCCCGGCCCCTATAAGACCTACCTTCATCATACGTTTCTCCAGATATCAAAGGCTTTGACCACAACTTTCTCGACAACCGACAGAATCATGCGCACAGGCTTCATTATGAGTCCCGAACCGGGGAGCAGGTCAAAACTGGCGAAGACGATGAGAACCGTGCCGGCTATGGCCGCCACCAGGAACACATTCCTCCGCCTCTTTTCCCCGCGGTGTGAACGATGCGCGTTCCTGTTTGAAGAAGGGTTGTCCAAGTTCGACGGATCTTCCCACGATGGAGGAAGACTGCTGCTTACAGTCCCGCCCAGCGTCGCATCCACGATCTCAACCACCCCCCTGAGAGACGGGTGATCGGCTATGTGACCTCCGGACTCGTGAACCACGGACATCACCTCTGCCTCTGAGTTTGCAGGGCAACCGGTGAACTTGGCTACCGATCCGTCCAGGGCCGAGATGTCATTATGCCCGTTACCTATCGCAAGGATATTCTCCCTGTCTATACCCATGTGCCTTGCCATCTCGGAGAGAGACATGCCCTTGGTAAACGGGACGGACCGGACATCCACTTCCTTACGATAATGAAACACCCTGAAATGGTGAAAATCGTCCACTCTCCTTCCCAGCTCCGCAGCCGCAAAAGCCGCTGCTTCCTCCGTATTGAAACGAAGCCATAACCTGTTGCGTTTCCTCTTGACGGTCCTGACGCCGTGGGAAACACGGGTGATTACCGCATGCCACTCGGCAATCGCCCTTCTGGACTGCATTCTATCAAGCCAGAGGAGCAGGAGAATGCGAAGGTTCCAGAACACGTGCGGCTTGTAGCCGAATTTGCCAAGGGTGTAGATATATGCATGCCGGATAATGATTACATCCGGGGTCAGACCCATGACCTTCAAAGGTGCAAAGAATTCTCTAAAACTCCTGAAGGTTCTTCCCGTAATAACGGCCCAAGCCGTATCATTCTCACGCTGCATGCGCATTAGCCGGTCACGGAACTCGGAGTACATGGGAAACTCGTCGGCACTGCCGATAAGCGTTCCGTCCAGATCCGTGGCTATCAAGCGGATGTCTTCCATTATCTCGGTATTTCGCTCCACCTACCCCAACCCGCGGGATGCCAGGGACTGCTTCAATTCCGCTTGAAAAGCCTCCAGATCCTCCTGGCTCGGTTTGTAGTCCGGCGAACCCGTACTCAGCCCAAGCCTTCCGAATTGATCAACCGACCAGTTTCCAGAAACGCCGTCACTAAAGCCTACCGTCCCGCTGACAATGGCTCCCGGTTTCGTTATCCGGTCGACATCCACCGTCACGCCGCTACTGAGCAATTCACCATTGGTGCCGGGGGTATTGGCCGCCATTCCGCCTCCGCTTTCGTCAGAAACGGCCGGCACCGCATCCTCTTCCTGCGAGTCCCCGGGTTCATCTTCCTCGGTCGTACTGAGCTCGAGACCGAGGTCAATCACGAGAAAACGGACGTCCATGTATGTGAGAGTTATCCCTAGTTCTGACGACAGGCGCTTCTGTATTTCCGACAGTCCGTCTCCCTCGGACACCCACTGGGCAACAGTCTTTTTCTGATCTTCCGTAAGTTCCATTAATGCGTCTCCAAGTTGTGGCTCGAAGTTTCGAGCCAGGACGAGGATGTTCCCACGCTGGCACACAAACTGTCAAGGTTTGGGAATGGAGAATGATACCGCACCGTATCCCACGACCCAATTACCACGCCCTTCCGGAAAATCATCACCGCTGTTTCGATAATGCAGCAGCACGCCTTCCTTGCATCCTTTCGCCTTCGCAAACTCAACAAGCGTAAGCACCGGTCCAATACCGCAGCACACCTGGTTTCTGTACGTCCAGGAAGCCGCCAGCTTTTCACCGTCCATGGAGACGATTCTCGCAAGCGTATTCTTATCGGTCCTGGTCACCAGATCGTAATTCGGGTCATGAAGGAGATCCGTGCTGGCAACGGCGATTATACGTTTCTGTTTCGACAACGCTACCAATGCTCCAGAGAGATCCGAGAAAGTCTTTCCATCGTGGTCACCTATGATGGCGACAACGAGTTTTGCGCCCGGTGACGCAACTTGAACAAAAGGAATCTGGTTCTCGGCAGAATGCTCCCCCGCATGCGGATCATAAAAGGCCCGTATTCGATCCGATTTTGACGCAAGGAATTCATTTGCCTCCTTATCAAGCGCCGTTTCCCCCAGGGGAGTGGAGATCGCGTCGCCATCCATCAGTGCAACACCCGCAAATGGGCCCCTGTGACTGAACCCTATGACGACCACGGTTTCCGGTGCATCCCCGGCATCAACCCTGTCCTTGAGCACCTTGAAGCTGTATCCGGCTACCTTGCCCGAATAGACGTACCCGGCATGAGGCGAAATAAGCCCAAGCAGCGATCCCTTGCCGGGCTTTGCTTCCGCAGCCTTTATCGAGGCAGAGACCTGTTCAAAAAGCTGCCTGCGGTCGGTCGGAAACCATTTACCGTCACCATATGTCTTTCGCACCACACGCTTTTCCTTTGAATTCATTGCTCTTTCCTCCGCACAGCCGCGGCCTGCTGCAAGGCCCAGAGACGCGCATATTGAAATCATCGCAAGAGCCATATACCGGGTTGTCACGACAGATAATCCTCCATCAACACCTCATCAGAAAGCGGACGGAATAATATCACAATTGACTAGAGCCATCAATGAGACTGTGCGCGAGCGTTCTTGTGCTGTGAGCGCAGAACGCAGTGGTTAGTGGTCAGGCGCTAGGCGTTAGCGGGAAAGGTCCGCCGTCCGCGTAGCGAT